>DFHU01000026.1:7989-35762 GCA_002373045.1 Pseudoselenomonas ruminantium
TCGGCCTTGCCGGCTTTGCTCTGACGGTTCATAACCTGTCCTTGTACCTGCTCATTCCCATGCTGCTGATTACCGGCACAGGCTTTGCCCTGTTCGCCGCCCCCAACAACAACGCCATCATGAGTTCCGTGGAGAAAAAACACTACGGCCTTGCAGCCAGCCTGCTGAGCACTACCCGCTTAGTGGGGCAGGTACTGAGCGTAGCCATGATGAATTTAATCCTGTCGCTGAAGTGGACAGACCTTACCCCGCGGGAAAACCTCCTGCAAAATCTGGAAATCGCCCTCCTGTGCTTCGCCATCTTTTCCGCAGTCGGCGTAATCCCCGCAAAAACACGAAAATAAGAATTGCGAAATTGCAGTTCAAGCCGAAATTCTTCCACGCACAAAAGCCCGCCGACTGACAATAGTTTTCTGCAGCGTTTGACAAGCCTGTCTAAGCGAAAGAAAACTATTGTCAGTCGGCGGGCGTCTTTTATCTACGATGTAAAACGAACAAGCTCAGCGAATCTTCTCCCCATCCAGTACCGCTTCCACCAATTCTTCCCCCACATACCGAAGCTTCAGCGAAAAATGCGGTCTGTTCTCCTCCAGCAGCCGGAAGAAAATCTTATCTCCTTCCCAGAGCGGCAAATCATAGACCTTCTCCTTGGCAATCCACTCCAGCACGCCTTCATTGCACGCACCGATTTCGCCTTCATAGCCTGTGGCGGTGTAGAGGAACATATATTCCGTCTGCCATCTGTCGGACATAAAGGTGATAATGCCCCGCTGTTTGTACTCGGTAAGGGTCAGGCCGGTTTCTTCCCTGGCCTCCCGCAGCAGGCATTCCTCCGGGGATTCGTCGGCTTCAAAGTGGCCGCCAATCCCGACCCATTTATCCTTGTTGATATCGTGTTCCTTTTTCACCCGATGCATCATCAGATATTTGCCCTCATGCTCAATATAACACAAGGTGGTCAGATTGCTTTTCGGCATATTATTTTCCCTTCAGCGTTTCATTCATGCTGCCCATGCGATAGCCTTCCAAATCCAATGTCACATAGGCAAAGCCCAGTTTTTTCAGCTTTTGCGCCGTTTGCGCATAGCGGCCGGCGGTCATAAAGCGTCCTATATCCTCAGGCAGCAGTTCCAGACGAGCCATATCCCCATGACTGCGCACCCGCACCTGAGAAAAACCTTCCTGATGAAGAAATGCTTCGGCCTGGTCTATGCGTTGCAGCTTATCCAGCGACAATTCCTCACCATAGGGAATACGGGAAGCCAGACAGGCCGCAGACGGTTTTTGCGCAGCTGCCAGCCCCAGGGCCGCTGCATAGGCACGAATGTCGCTCTTGCCCATACCTGCTTCCTTCAGCGGGCTAAGAATGCCCAATTCCTGCAAAACCCGCGCACCGGGGCGGTAGTCCTGCATATCGTCGGCATTGGTGCCATCCAGCAGATGCACAATATGCCCTCGTCCGGCAGCCTCCCGCAGCTTGCCAAAAATCAGCCGCTTGCAAAAATAGCAGCGTTCCGGTGGATTGGTGCGTACATCATAGTAAAGCAACGGGTCCAAGGTCAGCACCTCGTGCCGGATTCCCTCCTCACGACAAAAGGCTCTGGCTTCCGCCACTTCGGCTGCAGGTGCCAGCGGACTTTGCACCGTAAGTGCCAATACCTGCTCCCTGCCCAAAAATTCCACGGCTGCTTTCAGCAGCAAGGTCGAATCCACACCTGCCGAAAAAGCTATGGCTACACAGCCATAGCTTTTCAACAAGGATTGCAATTTATCTACTTTTGCCTGTAATTCCTTTTCCATCACTGCAACTCCCCACTGCCTTGCCAAAACTGAAAATCCTTTGACACATCTTCCATTTCTTTGCCCATGTCCCGTGTCGTCCAAAGCTGATAGCGCCCATCCACGATAGCGCCTTTCACCCCACGAGGCAAACTCTGCAAAAAGCGGACTCCCTGTTCCGGCCCCAGCACAAAAACTGCTGTGGTCAGTAAATCCGTCAACATTCCGCCATCCGGCACGCTGCTGTCCGCCACAATCGTAACGCTAATGGCACCACTCTGCGCGGGACGTCCGGTGCGCGGGTCAAGAATATGATGATAGCGCATGCCGCCCGCTTCAAAAAAGCGCTCATAATCGCCCGATGTGGAAAGCGCCGCATCTTTTAAGGGCAGTACCGCCATTTTTCCCTGCGCATCTTCCTTGCGCGGGTGGCGGATGCCAATGCGCCAGGCGGTCTGTTCCTTGTTCACGCCCAAGGCATACAAGGAACTGCCGCCGAGGTTAATCAGGCCATTTTCAATGCCGTATTTAGCATAGATTTTCCGGACTTCATCTACGGCAAAGCCTTTGGCGATACCGCCTAAATCCACGCCCATGCCCTTTTCCTGCAGGCGGGCCGCCTGCTTTTCCTCATTGAGTTCCAGTTTTTGCCAGCCGACCAGTTTCTGCGCCGCCGCCAGCTCTACAGGCGACGGCACTTTGGCCTGGTCAGTTCCAATGCCCCAAAGGTCGACCAATGGCTTGGTCGTAACATCAAAGGCGCCATTGGTTTTGACCGCAAAATCCTGCGCCGTTGCCAGCATTTTGTAAACTTCCGGCTGCAGGCTGACCCATTTGCCTGTGCCAGCCAGCTGGGCCAATTTGTTTACATCACTATCCGGTACGTTCGGATTGACCATGCTGTCAATCGTTTTCAACCTGGCCATACTTTCATCAATGGCGGCCTGCGCATCTGCGCCCTCTGCGGTAAGCGTTACCGCTGTGTCCAAAATTAAATCACTTTTCTTCACCTGCTGCTCACCACAGCCAGCACACAGGCAGACGATAAGGGTCAGCAAAATGGCCGCCATTTTTTGCCTAATTCCCATGATTACACCTTAATTCTGTACAGCCGGACTGGTTTTCAGTTCCCCGGCCAAATCGTGATTGGTCATTGCGCAGACGCTGGCATCTGACCAGACATTTTCTGCTGTCTCTATCATATCAATAATCGTGTAAATCGGCAAGATTACCCCCATCAGACCAATGGGCGCTCCCAAAGAACTCATCAAAGAAAGCGTGAGGAAATAGCAGCCCATGGGCACACCGGCATTGCCGATAGCCGCGAGCACGGCGATAAATACCCAGGAAATCATCGTGCCCATAGTCAATTCAAAACCGGCATTCTGCATGACAAACAGCGATGTAACCAAAATAAAGGCAGCACAGCCATTCATATTAATCGTCGTGCAAATCGGCAATACGAAACGGGATACCCGCGGATTGACCTTCAGATTCTGCTCGGCAGTAGCCAACGTGACCGGCAGCGTACCGGCAGAGCTTTTGGTAAAGAGCGCCACGGCAATGGCCGGAGACATCTTGCGGAACACGTCCAGCGGATTGAGGCCGCGCACCAGTAAAAAGAGCGGCAAAACGACGAACATCTGCAAGAGATTACCGCCCATGACCACAGCCACATACTGGCTGAGGGCACCGACAATCACACCGGCTTCAATCTGCGCAGACAGCTGCCCCGCAAAGGCCAGAATGCCCAACGGCAGCGCCCATAAGATTGCCCGAATCAGCGTGAACAGGAGTTCCTGCAAGCCATGCAGACCCTTTAACAGCACTTCGCGGTTTTCCGTCTTGGGCATAAAGGCCAGCCCCAGACCGACGGAGGCGGCAATCAGCATAACGGAGAGTACATTCCCCGCCAAAAACGGCTGCAAGACGTTATTCGGGATAACCGACAGAATATGGTCATAGTAAGTCAGCTTGCCGACCTTATCCAGCGGCACAGCACTTACACCTGCCCCCACGATATCTGCGGGCAGATTGCCCGGTGCAATCCAGATATACAACCCCAGGCCCACGAAAGCTGCCGCCAAAGTAGTCAGGAATGTATAGCTCACCGCGCGGGCAAAAATCCGCCCCGTTTCCTTCTGGCCGCCCAAAGCCGCCAAGGTCGTAATCACCGCCAAGGCGATAGTCGGCACAGCGATAAACTGGAACAGACGGGTAAATACCGTCGCAATGAAATTAAACAGCTCATTTAACGGCGCAATGCCTAAAAAGCCCAAAAAGCCGCCGATAAGCAGCGCACCAAACCAGAGTACAAGCTGTTTGCGGCTGGCCTGGGGATTATGCGCGCGCAGGGCTTCTTCCCGCGCCGCTTCCACGGTCTTGTTTTTCTCTGCCATAATGATTCCTTCTTTCTGTGTATAATTTATAAAACCTAGTAAAACAATATGTTAACACTTTAGCACATATTACAAATAAGTCAAGAAAAAACTGTATCCTTTCCTACATTATATATCATTCTCGCAACAAAATAAAATTTGCAAATTATCTGCTAATTGCAGGAAAAACTTCTCCCCATCGCGAAGTAGTATCTATAATTACCCTGATTACCTGCTATAACAAGGAAGTGATAAATATGAACATGAAATTACACGGAGACAAAATCGCCTACTTTTTCATCGCCTTTGCGGTATACCTTTTAATCCGGGCATTCTCTGCCCATCTGACCCTGCCCATTGTCAACGTGCTTCTTTACGTTTCCATAGCCGCATCGCTATTGGCCAGCAATGTACCCAGGGTAATGGATATTCCCCTGCATTATGCCTATCCGGTAAAATGCGTGGAATACTTTACCTTCGGCGTGTCCGTGGTCTGCTTTATCGCCATGTGTCTGCGCCATATGTGGATTTGACTTGAATTTCCGCCCAAAATTGTATATAATAACGGTGAAAATCAAACAGGGGAGCTTGTATCAGCAGGCTGAGAGGAAGTAATCGAACTTCGACCCTTTAACCTGATGCGGGTAATGCCGCCGTAGGAAGTCATACTGAGAGTTTGTTGCAGGAGATGCTTACGGCGTCTCCTGCTTTTTGTTGTAGAAAGGTGGAATTCATTTGACAGCTTCGACAAAAGGAACCTCACTCTGGGAAAATGGTCTGATTTGGTTTGGGGCGGCGCTCTCCATCGCCGAGATGCAGACCGGCACGTACTTTGCACCGCTTGGTTTTCAGCAGGGCCTTAGCGCCATCCTGCTGGGCCATGTCATTGGCTGTGCCCTGCTCTTTGGCGCCGGAATCATCGGCGGCAAAACCGGCAAAAGCGCTATGGAAACCGTCAAGATGAGCTTTGGCGAGCAGGGAGGGCGATTATTCGCCCTGCTGAACATCGTGCAGCTTTTAGGCTGGACGGGCATTATGATTTATGAAGGCGGTCTTGCCGCCAGTACCCTGTTCGGAACCGGACAAACGCTTTGGTGTCTGCTTTTAGGCCTTTTAATCATGCTCTGGATTGCCTTGGGCCGCAAAAATTTAGGCAGGCTGAATGTTTTCGCCATGGGTGCTTTGCTGCTATTGACCGTTCTCTTGAGCACGGGATTATATAGCGGCAACACCGCAGCAGCACTGCCGGGAGAACCGCTCAGCTTTGCATTGGCGTTGGAATTATCCATTGCCATGCCTCTTTCCTGGCTGCCCTTAATCAGCGACTACACCCGCAGAGCCGCCGAGCCCATAAAAGCTACAGCCGTAAGCACCGTCATCTACGGTCTCGTCAGCTGTTGGATGTACATCATCGGCCTGGGCGCTGCCCTGACCTTTGGCGAAAGTGATATTGCGCAGGTAATGGCAAAATCCGGGCTGGGGATAGCCGGACTTGTGATTATCCTGCTGTCCACCGTGACCACGACCTTTTTGGATGCCTATTCAGCAGGCGTATCCAGCAAATCCGCAGCCAGCCGCTTGAACGAAAAAAGCGTTGCCCTGCTCGTCACCATCCTCGGCACAGCAGGCGCCATCGCCCTGCCCCTGCTGGATTTTACCGAGTTTCTATACTTTATCGGCTCGGTCTTTGCCCCGATGATTGCCATTCAGCTGGCAGACTATTTCATCACAGGCAGACATTACGAGCAGACCTCCTTTTCCCGGCATAATCTCTTTCTGTGGTTAGTTGGCTTCCTGCTCTACCGCCTGCTCATGCAGGCCGACCTGCCCATCGGCAGTACCCTGCCCGCCATGCTGATGACTATGACCCTGTGCGTAGCAGTCAACGCCCTGCGCCCCCAACATAAGCCCATCGAAGCGGAGGTACACTGATATGGATACACATACAAAAAAATTGGTTATGGCCAGTGTCTTTTGTGCTGTAGCGGTAGTCGGCAGTCTTTTCTCCTTCCCTGTGCTAGGCAGTAAATGCGCGCCCATCCAGCACATGGTCAACATTCTCTGCGGCGTCCTGCTCGGGCCGTGGTACGCTGTAGGCACAGCCTTTTGCGCTTCTTTGCTGCGCAATATTTTCGGACTTGGCAGTATTTTGGCCTTTCCGGGCAGTATGTGCGGAGCACTGCTCTGCGGACTGGCCTATAAATATTCCCACAGCATCATTGCTGCCCTTTGCGGCGAAGTCCTGGGAACAGGCATTTTGGGTGGTTTATGTGCCTATCCGTTAGCGATTTTGTTCTTGGGACAAAATGCCGGCAATATTGCCTTCTATGCCTATATTGTTCCCTTCCTGATTTCTACCGTTGCCGGCGCCGTTATCTCTGCGGTTCTGCTCTACAATCTGCAAAAGGTAAAAAAATATTATTTGGCACATACTTCATAAATACAATCACAATAAGGTGCTGTGATAAAATTTGAACGTATTTTATCCACAGCACCTTTTGTGCATGCGCCCGGCGGCGCACGTTCTCTCGTGGTGTTGTATTTTTTTTTCAAAAAAAAATATAAACACTTTCCCTACATCGGGGATATAAAGAACAGAAAGCAAAAACAACACAAAAGATGTGAGGAGGAACATAAAATGGAAAAGAAGCTCATGAATAAGATGGAAGATATGGAATTGGAAAATGTCGCAGGCGGCACGCATGGGGAAATGGTCGAACTACATTCTGCCATAACACCGAATCCCTCAGGGCTTGGGACGCACATACCGGGACTCAGTGAAATTACTAAACAAAGCATTATACAGAAATTGAAAGATAAATACGGTATAGAGGCACATATCGACATTGGATGGTTGGGATTGGGGATAGCTTCAGAAAACAATACATATAAGGATATTAAGACAGGTAAGTCATTGACGCATTCAGAGGTTATGAAACGGTTAGGAAAATAATTGTATTCGTTTTTAGCGAATTTTCGGCACTGTGAAAATGCTTTTGCATCCATCACAGTGCCTATTTTGGGGCTCCTCTTTATTTTTTTGATTTTGGACAGATGCAAAGCCGGCACCAAAGGGCATTGCCCAGCAACAAAGCAGCTACGAGCAGGAAAAGATTGCGGATACCAATACTGGCCGCCAACTGCCCCCCGAAAAACGCACCTGTGAACATGCCGATAAATTGAGCGGACTGATTGATGCCAAAAATCCGTCCCATTAGCGCCGATGGCGCTAATTGCCGGATAAGGTTATTGGTCGATGGCATAAGACCGGCAATCGCTATGCCATGAAAGAAGCGCAAAATCCCCAACTGCCATGGTGCAGTCACCATACCTTGCGGGATAGTAACAAGGCCAGAAAGGAGCAAACAGGAAAATAAAATGCGCTCTGAACCGATGCGGTCGGCCAATCTGCCGAATCTTGAGGCAAACAGCATACTGGCAAAACCTGCGGCAGAAAATATAGCCCCCGATACGATGGCCAGATGATCGATGTTTCCGGCAATCTCCTGCACATAAACCGTAAGAATTGGAGCAACACAGGACAGGGAGAAATGAAGCAAAATGGTCGTCAGGAAAACGCCGAGAATGATATTATGCTGCGGCAGTTCGCGGAAGGATGGCAACTCGACCGCAGCAACTTTTTTACGTGCTGGCATTTTTGTTTCCCTTACCTGTGTCAATGCCAAAAATCCCAGCAAGCAACATATGCCAATCAGGAGGAACGCATTACGGAAACCAATGCTCTCACTAAGCCAGCCGCCAAAGATTGGGCCCATGAGTCCACCGGATACCTGCGCAGTAAAAAATATACCCATAGCCCATCCCGAACGCCGCTTCGGTGTTTCCTGTGCCAGCAGTGGAATGACAGCAGCCTGAAAACCACTCAGGCATCCCTGAAGCAGGCGCAGAATCACCAGATGCCATACGCTTTGAGCAAATCCCATGCCAATCATGATAAGACCAAGCCAACCAGAAGCACGCAGAATCATGGGCTTTCGTCCGAGTCGATCCGAAAGCCTGCCCCATATCGGTGAGAAAATCGCCAGGCTGATAAAATTACAGCCAAATACAATGCCTGACCATCGAGCAACATCCGCAGGATCATCGATGCCAAGCTCAGCAATATATAACGGCAGGATTGGAGCCATCTGACTCATGCCTACCGATACGATAAACGATGCTATACAACATATAAAAAGATTTTTCTTCCAGAGTGGAGTGGTCGATCCCATAAAAAGCGCCTCGCTTGTAAATGATATTATCTTACTCCATTATAACATGCAGAATCGAGTAGGAGAGATTTCTTTTGAGATAGGCTCAAAAACTGATATGCTCCCCCTATAAGAGACAGTAACAAATCAAACTGTCATCATAGGGGGAATTTTTCATGCCAAATAAATTTTCTATGAATGAAAAAATCCCGTGGCTCTCTGTGGGAGAGATAACAAAAGGCGGTTAGCTGGCAAAACCAAGCAACCGCCTTTTGTTATTAGGGAGGTGTTATTTCACAACCCCTTATTTCACCTGACATTTACTGCACGCTGACGATATGTCCATCGCTGGCCAGCGTAACTTTGCCCTGCTGCAGGTCATTGGTCACATAGGCAACCCGGAACTCACTGCCCTGGTGTTCCACCTCACAGAACTGCGTGTCCGGATGAGCGGCGACCACCGCTTCTTCCGCAATCTCCTCTGTGATTGCAGGTGTCCCCTGCAAATAGAGCAAACCGCCCCAAACCATAAGTCCAACAAACATTCCCAAATACTTTTTCATACAGAATCAATCCTCCTTATTCAACCCACCACAAGTATACAACTTTACAGTTATAATGTGGATAGTTTTACTGGAAGTATTCTGTATTCATACTACATTTGCAAAAACTCCTGTGACAAACGGCCACAGGAGTTGATTTATTCTTCTATATCAGGTATTTTTTGCAATTACCGCGCCGATAATAGCACCAATAGCCGCAGCCGCGATTTTTTGATTGCGCTGCACTTTTTCATCATGCTTGCGCCGTTCTTCTGCGGCTTTCTCACGCTCTCTGGCCTCACGATAACGGTCATGGGACGAACGTTTGCGATGTTCCCGTTCCCATCCTTCCCGGCGCTCTCTTTCGTATCTATCCCGCTCATGGCGATGCATTTCCTTATGCACGTCCTGACGATGTTCCCGCTCACTCCGGGATGAATTATAGCTTGCTGCATAAGCCGGCACAGCCAACGTAGTCCCCAAAATGCTGAAGGTCATCACCCCGGCCATCACTCCGCTCACGAACTTCTGCCACTTCAAACCTTTCATCTCGATCCGCTCCCATCCTAAAAACTTCTTCCCTAAACGAAACAAAGGTTGACTATGCTCATAGTATACATAATCAACCTTTGAATGTCTTTAAAATTCGATTAACTTTCAATTAAAAATCGCCAATCCTCTAAGACGTATTTATCCATGCCCCAACAACCAATAGTCAGTCTCTTACGATATGTTCAGCCTTTTATACGTCCAGCCTATAGCGAGATAACTCAGCCCGGCTGTCGGTGATGTTTTTCTGCAGCGTTTGACAAGCCTGTCTAAGCAAAAGAAAAATATCACCGACAGCCGGGCGCCTTTATTGCACGATGTTAGAACACCCCTAAGGTCTTCAACACAAACACCCAGCAGAATATCGTAAAGCACGAAAGCCCCGTCGTATACACCACGCAGTTCCCCGCCAAGTCCGCATCACTGCCCATCTGCTGTGCCATGGCAAAGCTGGCCACCGCGCAGGGCGAAGCAAAAATCGCCAGCAAGGTCACCAGTTCAATATCCCGAAAGCCCAAATAAACCGCCAAACTCAATGCCACCGCCGGTACAATGACCAGCCTTGCCGTTACACAGCTCACCAGCTGCGGCAGATGATGATGGAAACTCCCCGCCTTAAAGGAAGCCCCCAAAATAATCAGAGCCACAGGCGTCGTAGCCGCTGCCACCTGTCCAATCCCCTTCAGCACGGATTTGGGCAAGGGGAAATCAATCAGGCGCAAAATCACCGCCGCGATGGCCCCCATAATCATGGGATTTTTCAACACACCCCGGAGAATCGGCCACAGAGCAAACCGGCCGCCCCGAAAAGTCTCCAGCACAAATACGGCCAGCACATTATAAATCGGTACAATCACGGCAATCATCATCGAGGGAATGGCCAGCGCCGAATCGCCAAAGATGTTGCCGACAATGGGAATGCCGAACAGCACGAAATTGCTGCGGAAAACCGCCTGAATCATGGCCCCCCGATGGCGGTCATCCTTGTCAAAAAAGCACACCAGTCCTGCGCTTACCACACAGACCAGTAAAACGCCCAAGCCCCCAAACAGCATCAGATACGGACGCACCGTATGCGCCAAATCCGTGGTGTAAATGTTATAAAACATCATGCAGAAAAAGAACAAGGTAAAGACCATCCGATTGGTATGGGCAAGTTCCGAATCCGTCATCAACTTGAGCCGTTTAATAATCAGTCCCATAACCAGCAGGGTAAACAGCGGCACAACCGCCCCCACAGCCACCCAAAAATTATTCATCATATCCATCTAAACTTACCACCGATTTCCTTTCTGCCAAAAATCCGGCGTCAGCATAACGAGCAGGGTAAACATCTCCAAGCGTCCGAGCAACATGGAAATGCACAAGATACTCTTGCTGAACACCGATAAGCCTGCATAGGTGCAGGTTGCCCCAGCAATGCCAAAAGCCGGGCCAATATTGCCCATCGTCGATACACTGAGCCCGAGCGCGTCAAAAACTGCGATTCCGTCCAAAGTCAGCAGGAATGCCCAAAGGGCGATAAAAAAGATGAACAGGAAGAAGAACTGACCAACTCGCAAAAGGGTTTCTTCACCGACCGGTGCCCCGTTCAAGCGCACTTCGACCACCCGCCGTGGCGAAAGTTTCTGATGTACCACTGCCCAGGCATTTTTAAGCAGCAGCAGCACACGCACGACTTTCAGGCCGCTGGCCGTGGAGCCGGCACACCCGCCGCACAACATGAGCAAGAGGATTATCCCCTTGCTGAAAGGCGGCCACTGCTCAAAATCCGCCGATACAAAACCGGTCGTGGACAGCGACCCCACCTGAAAAGCCGCATAGCGCAAAGCGTCGCCTGCCGCCAAAGGCATTGTCGCAATAAGGTTGAGGAAAATCAACAAAATCGCTATTCCCAAAATCCACAGATACGCCTTAAACTCCGAATTGCGCTTAATCACGCCCGGCCCTTTTTGCCAGATGCGGTAATAGAGGCCGAAGTTGCCGCCCGCCAAAATCATAAAGAAGGTCATGCACCACTCAAAGGCCGGACTGTCGAAATGCATAGCACTTTCATCATAAGTGGAGAACCCGCCTGCGCCAATGGTGCTCATGGCATGGGTCAATGCTTCATAAAATGTCAGTCCGCAAAGCATATAGACGGCTGTTGCAATAAAAGTAAACAACAGATATATCTTAAACAACACCTTGGTCATGTCCCGCAAACGAGGCAATACCCGTTCTTCTGTGGGGCCGGTGGTTTCCGCATTGTACATCAGAACGGTACTCTGTCCCGTCTGCGGCAGCAAGGCAATAAAAATCACGATAATGCCCAAGCCCCCAAACCAATGCGTCATCATGCGCCAAAAGAGAATACTTGCGGGCAGCCCCGTAAGGCTGTTAAACACCGTAGCCCCGGTGCCCGTGAAACCCGAAATGCTTTCAAACACGGCATCCAAGGCATTCAAATAACCGCCGCACACATAGGGAAGCATTCCCAGTCCCGTAGCAAGAGCCCAGCCAAAGCCGGTAATAGCCAGCCCTTCCCGCATGGACAAATCCTTTTCCCGCTTACGCCCATTAGCCTGCAATACCAGCCCCACGGAAGCACTAAGCCCCAGGGCAACGGCAAAGCCGGGAACACTGGACTCCCAATTACCTATCGCGATAGCAAAGGGAATAAACATGGTGATGGTTTCTGCCATCACCAGCCGCCCCAATACATAATAAATGATGCGTACATCCATTCCCTTACCACCTCTTTTGCATACTGCGCCGCCCCATGTCCAGAAGCACGAGGAAGGAAAAAATCTCCACCCGGCCCAGAATCATCAGCAAGGTGCAAACCACCTTGGCCCAATCCGGTAAAATATGCAGATTGGACAAGCCAAAGAGGGCACTGGAGGCGCCGGTACTCGTAAGGCAGCCTGCCGCCAGCCCCAAGGCCTGGATAATGCTGATGCCCGACAGGGAAAGGATAAGCGCAAAGACAATAAATACCAGCATATAGAGGAAGAAAAAGGCGATAATCCTGCCAATGATTTTATCGGGTACAGGCAGGCCATCTATTTTCACCGCTATCACCATCCGCGGATGCAGGGTACGGCGCAGCTCGGCCCACGACAGGCGGAACAGCACCAGCAGGCGCATGATTTTCAAGCCCCCCGTTGCCGAGCCGATACAGCCCCCCACAAATACCAACAGGAAAAGCAGATAGCGGTCAAAGGAAGACCACAGCCAAAAGGGTGCCGCCACAAAACCATTGGTCGAGATAAACGACATGGTATGAAAATAGCCATAACGCAGACTGGCGGACAGGTCATACGCCCCTGTCCAGTAAAGATGGCCGCTGAGCAGCGCCCCTGCCCCCAGCACGGCCAGCAGAAAAATCTGTATCTCCGTATCCCGCAGCAGCATGAGCAGTTTTTGCCGATTCCATGCCTTCCATACCAACAGCAGACTAAAGCTGGACAGCAGCATCACCACAAAAGCCGCCAGTTCCAGCGCCGGATTATTATAGTAAATAAAGGCATAGGCCGATGTGCCGCCGCTGGAGGAAATGGTCACCATCGCCCGCAGCAGCGCTTCGAACGGATTGAGTCCGGCAAGATAATAGACCGCCGCCGCCAGTATCGTTATACAACCGTATACCGTTGTCCCCTGTCGGGCGGATTGCGCCATTTTATTCCATACGGGACTGAAAAAAATCGACTGCCGAGCCGACAAGGTTATCCCAAAACAGCCGCTGACCTGCGGCAGGACTGTCACCATCGTCACCACAAACGTCAACCCGCCCAGCCAGCTCATGATGCTGTGCCACAAAAGCAGCGCCCGCGGCAGTTCCAGCCGGTCATACGGCAGGCAGGACAATCCCGTTGTCGTCAGCGAGGACATGGCCTCAAAATAAGCCGCCGCAAAACTGGGAAAAATGCCGGATATCGCATAGGGCATAAGGCCGATAACGCCCATCAGCAGCCACACAAACGTCATAAAAAACACGCCCTCTTTAATGGTCAACTGATGCCCGCGCCCTTCCCGCGAACCAAATTCCACCATCTTGCGTCCCAAGCCATAGGCAAACGCTGCCGGCAGAACAAAAAGCCACGCTTCTCTTTCCTGCCAGATAAGCGCGGCCAAAAAGGGCACCATCAGTGCCCCTGCCATAAGTATGGACATCTGCCCCATAAGCAGCCAAAAAAGCTCCAGCCCGTTTTCTTTTTTCATATGCTTTTGCCCTGCCCTCCTTTCCCATCCAACTGAAAATTTTACATATATGCTATTATAACGCCGTTGTTCCAGTTTTGCCATAGGCAAAACTTCCTCTTAGCGTTTCCCTAAAGGACTAGCTTCGCTTCGCAACGAGGCGGGAGATATTCTCGCCGCCTGTTTTGATATTCGTACCCCCATCTGATGAGGTAGGAGACATTTTCTTGCCTCGTTATAACGCCGTTACTCAAAATTAGCTATGCTGAAAATCCGCCTTTTCACCCGGAAAAAGCTCGTCCAAGGAAGCTGCCAGCGTCTCCCCACGCCCGGCAAGGTAATGCGTATAAGTATCAAGAGTCATCGAAACACTCGTGTGCCCCAGCCGTGCCTGTACATCCTTGGCACTCCAGCCGGAGAGAAACAATTGTGTAGCATGTGTATGACGCAAGGCATGAGGTGTTGCCTGCACCTGCGCCGTAAGTGCTGCCCGCCGAAAAGCACTGGCATATTGATGAATCCCCTGTGGCAAGCCATCATAAGTATAAATAAAATCTGCCGCCACCTCCGCCGGCTTATGCCAGACAGAACACTTCATCTCCTTCTCCATCCTTTGCCATGATTGATAGCAGCGCAGCTTTTCCCGCAATTTACCGGAAAAGAAAATACTACGACGGGAAGCCTCTGTTTTGGGCTTTTCCAAAAAAACCTTCCCGTGCACCTGATTCGTAACCTGCTCCACGCGCAAATAGTTATGGTCAAGGTCAATCCTATCCCAAGTGAGGCCCAGAACCTCCTCCGCCCGCATCCCCGTCATATATTGAAGCAAAATAGCCATATAAAGAGGCGGCTTGCCTGCAGCCGCCTGTAAGAGACGCAATGCCTCTTTCTTATTCAATATGGCTATAGCCTTTTTTCGTTTCGGTACAGGTGCCTGTATTTTAGCAAAGGGATTTTCGCGGATAAGCCCTTCCATCATGGCCTGCCTACAGGCAGCCCGCCCCAAAATAACCAGACGATGGCGCACATTATCAGTCGGCAACTGATAAATAAGCTGTTGTAACGCAGCAACCGTCAAATCCTGAAAGCACATATCCGCAAAAGTGCGCTGAACGTGCTTGAGCAGGGATTCATAATTCAGCCAGGTATTTTCCCTGACTTGTGGTCTCTTGAAATTCTCCGCATAGGACTGTATATAAGAAGCAACCTTGACCAGCTTGTCTGCCGCCCCTCTGTGTCCGTACTTAATCCGCAAAGCCTCCAGCATCGCCAATGCCTCCGCCTGCGAATGAGCCGTCTTTCGTTTGCGGACAATCTTGCCTGTTTCAGCGTCCCTGCCCATACTCACACTGACCACATAGCGGCCATGCGTCTTGTCATAATAAATAGAGCCTTCCCCATTGACACGTTTCATAAAATAATACTACCTCCAACATAAATTTACCGATTTATCATATAAATTGGTTATTGGTATATATTATTTTAATAACGAATATTCATCAAGGAGTTTTGTCCACTATAACAAGCACACATGAATTTTGCTTGACTAAATCAACATTTTCAGCACAAAAAAAGGCGGGCTTAAATCCCTCCCTGATTTATACTATTTGCTTAAATCCTCGCCGCACATCCCTGCCCGGCAAATACGCGATAAATGCCATCTGCTTCGCCTCTCATCACGGCGCCGTCATGGATGAAGACTCCCTGCATCAAGCTTTTTATCCCGCTTACACTTTATATATCGTTGTCCTTGCCAAAAACTTAAGTCTTTTTTGAAAAAAATTTTATATTTTTTTAATCGTGCAAAAGTATGGGCAAAAACGACAACAAGCGTCAATAATATCTGTTCTCACTGTCCAAGCTTCAAAGCACTGTATAAATAATAGTGACTGCTAATTATTGTTTACTCGTTGTTGCAACAATGACGAAATCTATCGTCATTATAAGACGTATGCTCTGTCCTGTCAAGATATTGCGGCGTTATTCGAATCAGGCAAGCGTGTGACAACAGTACTTTTTCTTTTTCTTCCTTGCACTTTATCGCGTATAAACAAAACAAAATCAGACCAAACATAATTCAACATTCAAAGCGCACAAACCTTAGCAGACGCGCCCCCATGCCGTTTTCTTGTTCTCGTTTTCTGGATTTAAGCGCGACGGTGAAATCAGGGAGGAATTTAATCATGAGTATGGTAGTTAAAAACAATATGTCGGCAATCTCGACGCTGAACACACTGAACAAGAACAGCAGCGCCCTTTCCAAGAGCCTGCAAAAAGTTTCTTCAGGCATGAAGATCAACAGTGCGGCAGATGATGCTTCCGGCTATGCGATTTCCGAACGTATGCGTGTGCAGATTCGTTCACTCGATCAGGCCAACGCCAACACGCAGAGTGGCAACAGCATGATGAAAGTTGCCGAAGGTGCGGTTTCCTCAACGGTTGATATTCTCAAAACCCTCAAAGAGAAGGTTATCAACGCCGCCAACGACACCAACACCGACAGTGACCGCCAGACGATTCAGAAGGAACTTGACCAGTCCATTGACCAGATTGACGATAACGCCAATGTGACCTTTAACGGTAAATACCTGCTGGACGGCTCGAAGAACAATGTCGGCGAAGCGACCTACACTGCGCTGTCCAATCAGAATCTGTCCAAGAGCACCACTGCCGACACGAAACTGGTTGACCTCAAAGCCCGCAACGAGGATTCGCTGGAACTTCTGGCCACCGACCGTATCACCGTTTCCTATGTACAGGCTGGCAAGACCTACTCCGCAACCTTCCAGGTAGGCGACAAGACTTTGCAGGATATCTTCAACGAAGCAGAAAATATCGATACCGATAGCCAGATTTTTGCCACCTCCTCCAACGAAGCCATTCAAAAAGCCAGCGGCGTGACGAATGCTTCGACCACGGATGCGGAGAATAAGGCCATTGATTATCTGAAACAGCAGCTTGCTACCGGTGGTGTTAAATTTAACGACAATACGCTTGCTACGCCTACTGAGGTTACAACGATTACAGCTGCCAATGGTGGTTCTGTTACACTGGCAGATGCTGATAACTATGCAGATGCAGAAGGAAATGTTTACGAAGAAGGCGATTTGCACAAAGCTGTTCGCGACGCACAAAAAGCTGTAGATAAAGCTACTGCTGCAATCGGCTCATACACCGCTGGTGCTACCACGAATTCAGGTACTGCCGGTACGCTGGGCACTGCGTTGGAAAAAGCAGGCATTTCCTGGGATGGAAAAGCATCCAGTCTTGATTCCGCCACTATGGAAGAAAAACTGCAAGCAGCTTATGCCGAACCTACCAATGATGGCTTGAAAGAAGCTGTGGCAGCTTATAGAGAAGATGTCAGCGATTTAGCTAAAGCAAAAGACCAGCAAGCTGTTGCAAATGCCAATTATGTAAAGGCTAGTGATCAGCTGGATGCATTGACTAAACAAAAAACAGTCAATGATGCACAAGCTACTTCCAATGCATTACGTAGTGCTTTTGAAACAACGGCAGCGATAAAAATTGATGATACCGCTAACACCAAGCTCGCGTATACCGTTGTCGCAAAATTAAAAACAGATGGCACTGTAGACGACGCTGACAAAACAGCTAAGGCAGCAGCGAACACAACTGATGATTTACGCACTGCTGTAAAGAACGAGTTGTCCTCCCTTTTGGATAAAGTCGAAGCTGCCGGGGTGCTGTCTACTGGTACTGGTAGTGTTGAGGAAATCCTTGATACCTACAAAGGTGGTGCTAATGGGACTACCGATTTAGGCTTGAAAGCTCTTGCCACTGCTGGTTATAAAGCTGCTGTAGCTGCTGTAAAAACCGCAAAAGATGGTTTGAATGGTAATGCAGCTTCTGGCGCTACAAAAGATGATGGTACCGCTATGAAGGTTTCCGATGCCCTCAAATCCGCTCAGGAAGAGGTCGTTTCCAAGTTCAGCGGCCCGCAGCTGATGACGGGCGCTAATGTCGGTGTCAATGCCGCAGGACAGATTGTTTCCACGGCCAGCGGGGAAAATGCCATCACCATTACCGCCAACAAAGCAGGTATCGGCGGCCAGATTTCCGGCCTCAATATCCGTATTGCTGACGCACAGGGCAATTTGAAGAAATCTGCCGAAGCTTCTCTGGATGCTTTCAGCGAGACTGTCCGTGCCCAGAACAAGTCCGAGGACAATGCCATCTCCTTGCAGGTTGGTGCACAGGCAAACCAGGCCATTACCATCGGCCTCACCGATATGCGCTCCGAAGCCCTCGGCCTCAAAGGTGCAGATGGCACCAAGCTCAATATCAGTACCCGTGACAAGGCTAACGCCGCCATCAACGTACTGGATAACGCTATTTCCAAGGCGCTTGACCAGCAGACCACCATTGGTTCTATCGAAAGCCGCCTGTCCTATACGAGCAGCAACCTGACCACTTCCAGCGAAAACGTACAGGCTTCCGAGTCCACGATTCGCGATGCAGACATGGCCAAGGAAATGACGGAGTACACCAAGAACAACGTACTCCTGCAGGCTGCACAGTCCATGCTTGCGCAGGCTAACCAGAGCAGTTCCTCTGTTCTGTCACTCCTGCAGTAAGCCACTAACTAACTTTGGTCTAAGTGTCAGTAGCGAGATTGCTAGCCTTGCCGAGACCTGACATTTTAGATATTTACTACCATTGCCGGAGTCGCCTCTCTCCTTGGGGGCGGCTCCCTTTTTATGCCTAAAATTACCTGTCGCTATCATATACTTATGTATTTACTTTTCTTAACACCACTTGTAAAATATTATCAAGGCAACAATAAAATCAATATTGAGACGATTATGCAGGAGATGTAATAAGCTATGACGAATGAAGAAGCAGATTTGCTGATAGAAATTGCCAAACGCATGCGTAAAAATCTGCTGGAGCTCCCTGAACCGGGTCATAAGGAATTTTATAAAGCAGTCAGCCTTGCAGATACGAAAAAATTTACCATACAGATGTTTCGTGGCAACAGTCGCCGGGATAAATACCAGATTGCCCTGCTTTACAAGAAAAACTTTGTCTTAATGCGTGTCGATACAGGTGCAACAGGCATACACTACAATACCGATAAAAGTATAATACCACCAAACACGCCCCACCTTCACTACTATGACGAACATATCAGCCATGAAAATAAGTGCCATGATGCCATCGTGCTTCCCGATAGATTTACCAATCCCGCAGATGCAATACAGTTATTGCAGGATTTTCTAAAATACATCAACATCATAGATATGGCTGAAATTCAAATTATTCAACAAGGAGGACTGCCATATGGACAACACAAATAATTGGGTCAACAAGTATCTGCGCTGGCTCACTGATAACCTTACAGAAACGAATCTGGCAGACGGCTTGTCCGAAATATCCACACCATTTGTCGATCGCTTTGGAGATGGTATAACCGTCTATGTAAAAAAAGATAAAAACAGCAGTGCCCTGACATTATCGGATGATTTTGCACTCGTTAATAACACCATTTCTATTGGCGAAAATCCTTCTTTGCAAAAAATAAACGCCCTGCAAGTTTTTCTGTCACCTTACGGAGTAACCGTTACCAAAGACGGAGAACTGCAGATGTCTGCGCATGAAGATGATTACCCTGTAAATCTGCATCTGTTTATACAAGCTTTGGTATCTGCTAATGATATGTTCGCTCCTCGCTACAAACAGGGCAGCAAATCAAACATTTTCATGGATGACATAGCGGCTTTTTTGGACAGTAAAGATGTTCCCTACACGCCTAACATTAAGCTGGAAGGGCAGAGCGGGATAATTCATCAAGTAGGCTTTATTCTCCCCAAAAGACGCCAACAGCCAGAAAGATTAATCTATGCTCTAAACAAGCCTACTGCCCAAAATGTAGAGTTGACGCTGTTTAAGTGGGGCGATATTCAGCGGAAACGCGGAGATAACAGCCATATGATAGCCTTTCTGAATGACGAAGGCACCGCCATCCCCAGTCAGTTAGTAAATGCCTTCAATTCCTATGGCGCTTTGCCAGTGCCATGGTCAGAAAGAGAAACCTATCTCGATGAACTTGCTGTATAAAAAATCAGGCATTGCAATTATCGGACGTTAAGCCTCGTAATTGCAATGCCTAATTTATTGTACGAAAATTAACCGTTCAGCATCTTTACGTTAGCCGTTATTTCCTGCAAATCCTCGTCACAGGGCACATTGGCCAGACGGATTTTATCGAGGACAATTTCACAGCCGCAGGCTTTTAATTCTTCTTCTACCAGCCCAATGCTCTGACCGCCCCAACCATAGGAGCCGAAAGCAAAAGCCTTTTTCCCTTTTGGAGCCAGCCCCTTCAAATAACACAGGAATCCGGCAATCGTCGGCATCATCTGATTATTGATGGTCGGCGAACCCACCGCCAGATATTTTGCCGTCAAAATATCCGTGATGATATCCGACAGATGATTTTCCTTGATATCGTAGAAACTTACGGGAATTCCCTTCTGCGCAAAGCCTTCGGCTACGGCTTTGGCCATGCTTTCCGTGGAATGCCACATGCTGTCAAAGACCACTACAGCCCGTTCCTCGTTCTCATTTGCCGACCACTTTTCATACCTATCCATAATATCCTTGATATGCTTGCGCCAGATTACGCCGTGGCCTGTGGCAATCATATTGATTTCCAGACCACTTAACGCTTTCAGTGCCGTCTGCGCCTGCCGGCCGTAAAGCATCAAGATATTGGCATAGTATTTCTGACATTCAAACATCAACGTGCCAAAATCCACGTCATCATCAAAGCGGCTGCTTGAAGCTAAGTGCTCACCAAAGGCATCATTGGAGAATAGGATCTTTTCTTCCGGACAATACGTCACCATGCTGTCCGGCCAATGCAACATGGGCGTAGGCACAAACTGCAAAGTCCGCTTGCCAATGCTCAAGCTGTCCCCGGCCTTTACTCCCTGATAAGGAAGCTCACCATAATGTCCCTTCAGCCCCTTCTCTCCGTTGGGCAGGCTGGTGATTACCTTTGCCTTGGGGGCATGTTCCAGCATAAAGGGAATAGCTCCGGAATGATCCGGTTCCACATGGCTGGAAATAATATAGTCAATTTTTGCGGGGTCAATAACAGATTTAATCCGTGCCAAAAGTTCCGGCGCAAAAGCGGCCTTTACCGTATCAATAAGCGTGATTTTATCATCAAGAATCAGATAGGCATTGTAGGTCGTTCCCCTGCCCGTCTGATAGCCGTGAAAGCTGCGCATAGACCAATCAATCGCCCCTACCCAGTAAATGCCCTGTCTGATTTCTACTGCCTTCATAAACCTCGCGCTCCTTTTCTTACTGATTTCATATATTCGCTTATTTCCTTATTTCGGCAAAATGCGGTTTATTCCTTCCCCTTAAAATACTTGATAACCTGCTGAGAATACTTGGTTTGAATAAACAGGATTGTGCTATCACCGGGCATCAGTACCGTATGACCATTCGGGATACCGGCCTCGCCATTGCGCACATAGGCACAGACCAAACACTCCCGGGGCAGTTTGACATCCATAAGTTTTTTGCCCGCTACCGGTGCCCCTTCCTGCACGATAACCTCCACCGCCTCGGCCTTGGCTCCTTCCAATAAGGACACCGAAACCACGCCGCCGCGACGGGCAAAGGCAAGCACTTCGCTTGCCGACAAAAGCCTTGCCGACAGAACGATATCCACGCCCACTTTTTCCATCAATTCCACGTATTCGTTGCGTGACACACGGACAACAGTCTTGGTCTTGTTGCCAGAAAGATGACGCGCCAGCAGGGCCAGCATGAGATTTAACTTATCGTCTTCCGTCAGGCATACCACCACATCGGCATGAGCCACATCTTCTTCCACCAACAGGTCAATGTCCGTACCATCGCCGCAGACTGCAATGCCATGATTCAACATTCCCGCCATAATTTGGCAGCGTTCCCGGTCGAGGTCGATAACCTTCACCCGGACATTCTGCTCATCCAGCTGCTGCGCCAAAGCGCGTCCGGCACGTCCGGCACCGATAATCAGCACACGGTGCAGTTTGCGTGCATCACGGCGCACGAGTTTTTGGCTGAACTTCTCGATTTCTTCCGGTATACCGATAAAATACGCATTATCCTGTGACTGGAAGCTGTCATCGCCATGCGGGATAATCATGCGGTGATCGCGGAAAATCATGCCGGCCAGCACCCCCTGCGGAAGCTGAATATCTTTCAAGGGAATACCGGCCAAGGGGGATTTGCGATGGATTTTTGTTTCAAACAGGCGGATTTTCCCATGGGCAAAATCTTCCACATCCAATGCTGCCGGAGTCATGAGAATACGGTTGATTTCATTGGCCGTAATGAGTTCCGGATTCAGCATCAAATCAATATCAAAATTCTGTTTAAGATATTCCTTGGCCTCAGACATAAACTTCATATCGCGAATACGGGCAATCGTATGCTTGATACCATGCTTCTTGGCCAGTACACAGGCCACCATGTTCACTTCGTCACTGGCCGTCACGGCAATGAGGATATCCGCATCCCGCACATCCGGATCGTCCATGGTAATCGGACTGGCACCATTGGCCGCAATCGTGAGTACATCCAGCGTATTCTTAGCCGCCTCCAACTGGCTCTCGTCCTTATCGATAACCACTACATCAAACTGTTCCTTGGACAAAAGCTCGGCTATGCTGTATCCCAGCTTTCCTGCGCCAACCACGATAATACGCAAAATACACCCTCCCCGCTGGCAGATAAACGTTCATACTTTTTTCAGTCTATTATAACGCTAATACAGGCATTTGACCATAGGCTGTGTTTTAGCGAATACGCATACATAAAAAACGGCCCTTGCTTATAAGTATGATAAATATTATCGATTATGCGCAATTACTACATTTTATATGACCAACTAACAAAAAAGCCTTCATAAATCGCCAAAAACAGCCAAAAACAGGCGAGATTCTCATGTAATGGTTTACTACTGGGAATAATTCCATAGTTTTTGGGACTTTTGGGCAATATTGGTAACTTTTGCTACTTCACAAGGTCTTTATCTTAGTGTATACTTTATTACGAGTTGTTAAGGATACTCTATTTCCTTTGCTTCGCTAACAACAAGAGAGCTTTAGCTGCTATCCCTGATAATCCCCATTAGGCGGCTGAAGCGGTGTTTTATTTGTTGGAGGTGTTTCCCCATGATAGTCGATGACGTCCGTGTGATCATCGAAAACGGAACATTTTCAGCGGAGGATGCGCAGTATTATATCAATCGCATTAAGAAGACCTCTAAACATTCCCTGAAAAAGGTCATCTTCAATCGCACCGATGCGTATCTTGACATTCGTTATTCGTTTGAGTCAATCCCCTTCGACCGAATTAGACGAATTCCGTTGAAAAAGGAATCGTTTGCAGATCGCGCAGTAAACAACTGACGTGCGGCTTCCCCAGCCGTTTTCTGACAGGAATAAGCCCCTGAAACCATTGGTTTCAGGGGCTTATTCCTTTGTATTTCTACATATTAAATTTAAAGCTGTCCAACTGCCAGATTTTACCGCTCAGGGATTTTATCTCCCCATCGGCAGCCACCATGAGTTCCGGCTGAATATTTTTCTCCGGGAACACCAGAATGCTGGCCGCTTCTTCCCCATGCTGGAAGAACACCTCCACAGCCGTCTTATCAACGAACAACTGCATAGACAGGTTTTCATCGGAAAAGAGCTTAAAGCGGCGTACACCACGGCCGCCTTTTTTCATTTCATTGCGGTCAATGGACATAACCTGCTCATTGCGGTCATAGATAAAGCGCAATTTCTCCGTACCAAAGGCTACGGTTATGACAATCTCCCGGCTCTCACCCAGTTCCATATCCAAAAGGATTTCAGAACCATCAAAGAGCGGACGGCTGATTTCTGTGGTATTTTCTACATCTAGTTCCACAGCCGTTTCGGCAATGCGCAAGTCCTTCATTTCCCGTGCCGGACGCGAATAGATATGGCCCTGACGCAGGCGCAGTTCACGGGGCATGGTCAGGCTGTACTGCCAGCCCAGTTCGGCCGTGGGATATTCATCATCCTTATCCGGCATGCCCATCCAGCCAATCATAATCTGCCGGCCTTCATGCGTAAGTATCTGCGGAGCATAGAAGTCAAAACCCTTATCCAGTTCCTGGAACTTCGTATGCTGCATCATATCCATGCTGTTCAACGATAAACGGCCGGCAATATAACCCGCCTGATAGATGTTCTGCCGGTCAAATTCACGGGCCTCCAAGCCCTGCGGGCAGAAAATCAATACATCATAGCTGCCAAACTGTACGAGGTTCGGACATTCCCACATATAGCCGAAATCGCCCAGACGCGTTTTTACTTCGCCCAAGTTCTTCCAGCCTTCACCCGTTTCCTCATAAATGAGCACCGTGCCCTTTTCATCTTCCTCCCGCTGGGCGCCGATTACAAAATAGCGCTTGCCGCGGCGGGTAAAGATGTACGGGTCACGGAAATGACCGGTAATCCCTTCCGGATGGTCGGGAACGATGATTTCTTCCTTCTTGATTTTGCCGCCCTTGAGACTGCCAAAGCGCTGCGCCGGAATGCGCACGCCGTCTTCCTTGCGATTGCAGGTATAGAGCACCCGCAGCTGCCCATCTTCCACCGTGCCACAGCCGGAATAACAGCCGTCCTTATCATGCTCGTCATCCGGCCACAACGCCAGTTCCGGCGTGCTGTAATGCACAAAATCCCGCGTTTCCGTATGCGCCCAGCACTTGTTTTTATGCTCACAGCCCAGCGGATTCCACTGATAAAAGATATGGAACTTGCCATCATAAAATGCCAGCCCATTCGGGTCATTAATCAGGCCAAAGGGCATTTCCAGATGGAACCGATTATGCCAGCGGTGTTCCATGGGAAAACCGGCCTTTAACTTTTCATCGATTTCCTGTTTGTTAAATTTTTCCATAAGAGTCACCTTCCTTTACAAAAAGGGGAGGCTAAGCCTCCCCTCACAGGTCTTTATTCTTCCGGCTTAAACAGCGTAAAGGTAAGTCCAAAAGCTACACCAAAGCCGATTAAGTTTACAAGCACATATTCGAGCAGATGGTCGAGGTAGAGAAGCGTACCCGGCAGAACCGTGATACCCATGCCCGTACCAGCCAAATGCAGGAAGCTGGCCACGCCGCCAGCGCAGGCACCGCCAACGAGTGCATAGAGGAACGGCTTCATGAAGCGCAGGTTAATACCGAAGATAGCCGGTTCCGTGATCCCTAAGAATGCAGGCACAGCGGAGGAAATGTAGAGAGCACGTTTCTTCGGGTCCTGAGTCTTCATCGCTACAGCCACAGCTGCACCCCCCTGTGCTACGATAGCACCGGTGATGATGGCATTGAAGGGGTCAACACCCGTGGTAGCCAAGAGCTGTACTTCCAGAGCGTTAAACACATGATGTACACCAAATACTACGATAACCTGCTGCAGACCACCGACGATGAAACCGCCGATCCCCATAGGCATCTGCAGGAATGCGGAAACTGCACCGAAAATCGTCGTTTCCAAAGAATGCATGATGGGGCCAATGATGAGGATACCCAGAATCATGGAGACGAACAAGGTAACAAACGGCGTAACAATCAGGTCGATAATATCGGGAACTACCGTCTTGAGGGCTTTCTGCAGTTTAGCAGCAAAGATACCGAGAACGAGAGCCGGCAGAACAGACCCTTGATAACCGACGATGCCAATGGTCATACCGAAGATTTCCATCGGAATGGGCTTAACATCGCCACCAGCAACAGCCCAAGCATTCGGCAGCTGCGGGCCAACGAGCATCAGACCGAGAACCAAACCGATAACCGGCGTGCCGCCAAAGCGTTTCATCGTCGACCAGCAAACGAGTGCCGGCAGGAAGATGAAGGCCGTATCCGTGAGAATCTGGCTCAGCAGCAACACATTATCACTGAACTGCACGCCCAGGCTCTGAGCCGCACCGCGCAGACCCATGAACAAACCGGTTGCCACCAGTACGGGGATGATGGGTACGAATACGTCACCCAGCGTACGGGAAATCTTCTGCAGCGGCGTCATCTGTGCGTAAGCTTCTTCCTTATTGCTGACACCGGAGAAGTTCGTGCCCTTGACGAATTCATCAAAAACCTTATCTACAAAGCCCGTGCCCAGGATAATCTGATACTGGGCAGCCGCAAAGAACTGGCCTTTTACGCCGTCAATGTTTTCAATGGCCTTTTCGTCGATTTTGGACTTGTCGTTAATGATGAGGCGCAGGCGCGTAGCGCAGTGTTCTGCATTGCGCACATTGTCCATGCCGCCAACATATTTTTCAATGAGCTTGGCTACGCGAACTTCCTTCGGAAGGTCAGCGTATTCGTCATCAGCCGTCACCGTTTCGGCCTTAGCTTCAGCCGCAGCGGAAACAACTTCCTTATCGCCCAGAGCGATGGTGATTTTGTCAAATTCCGTAGAATTGGTTACAACAAAAGGCGTAGTAATGTCATAACCAGCAGCCTTGATTGCTTCGCCATCAAATTCCAGCAGCAGCTGGCCTTTTTTTACCGTAGCGCCCTGTTCCACATGAGCCGTAAAATGCTCGCCGTTCAGTTTAACCGTATCCAGACCAACATGAATCAGCAGTTCTTCACCGTTCTCACCATGAATACCGATTGCGTGTTTCGTCTCAAAAAACACCGTAACTTCACCATCAACGGGGGAATAAACCTTACCGTCCGGATTCTTCACCGCTGCACCAAAGCCCATGGCCCCGCTGGCAAAAGCCGGGTCATTCACCTGGGACAATTCCACCAGTTCGCCATTAAGCGGGCTGTCCAAACGAATTTCCTTCATCGGAAATGCCTCCTTTTAATATTCGCGTCTTCAAAATATAATTCCTGCAAGGGTAAAATATGAAACCAATTTCATATTTACAGTTTACAAGTTCTATATCGCTTTGTCAAGATTAAGATTGAAAAAAATCGTCAAAATCGGTCAAAAGTCCCCGCACCTTACTGAAAAAGCTAATGCGTACAGCCGGAACGGGGGCAAAAGGCACGACTGCGCTAAGCCGCCGGGCTAAAACGGATTTTTATCTCTTATGTCACTGAAAAAGTCAAAACTCGCTGCGCTCAAACAGTAGACTTTTCCAGTGACTTTTAGCGGTAGATAAAAATCCGTTTCTTAACGCCCGGCGGCATACGCTTCGCTGTGCCTGTACCCGCTGCTCCGGCTCTGCCAAGTTGCTTTTTAGGTTCGATGTTTGCCGATAAGTCAGCACGACCTTCTGGCGGGGCGGCTGGGGTGGTATTCAGGCGACGCGTTTGACTGCTGGCGTTAAGAAAAGCATTTTTGCCCACAAATAAAAATAACTGGAAGTGTCTTTGTTTGAACGTAGTGAGTTTAGACACTTCCAGTTATATAAAAGGCAAAAATGATTTTTAGCCAGCAGTCTAAGCAGAGCATGAATACCACCCCAGCCGCCCCGCCAGCCACGAACAAATCACGAACCAGCAGCAATTATCACTGCATAAGCAAATCGCGGAACTTGGTGTATTCCTTCTGGAAGAACAGTTGCACGCTGTCCACAGGGCCGTTACGATGCTTGGCCACGATGATTTCGGTGATGTTCTTGTTCTCCGTGTCCTTATCGTAGTAATCCTCACGATAGAGGAACATAACGATATCCGCATCCTGCTCCAAAGAACCGGATTCGCGCAGGTCGGAGAGCATCGGCTTTTTTATCTGACGGCTTTCCACGGAACGGGAAAGCTGAGAGAGCGCGATAACCGGCACATCAAGTTCACGCGCCAAGGCTTTGAGCGAACGGGAAATCTCGGAGATTTCCTGCTGACGATTGTCGCTGTTCTTGCTGGCCCGTCCCTGCATGAGCTGCAGATAGTCGATGATAATGAGGTCAAGGCCATGTTCGGCCTTCAAGCGCCGCGCTTTGGAGCGCAGTTCCATAACCGTGATACCGGCCGTATCGTCAATGTAGATAGGCGCCCGGCTCATCTTGTCCGCTACCCCTACCAATTTATTCCATTCCACTTCGTCCAGCTGACCGGTACGCAGACGCGAAGCATCAATGCCGCCCTCGGAGCAGAGCATACGCTGCATCAGCTG
>DFHU01000026.1:35878-74102 GCA_002373045.1 Pseudoselenomonas ruminantium
TAACTGGCGATATTCAGCGTAAACGCCGTCTTACCCATGGACGGTCGCGCTGCCACGAGGATGAGGTCAGACTTCTGCAAGCCTGCCGTGAGTTTGTCCAAATCCTTAAAACCAGAGCTGATACCCGTAAGGCCACCCTTGGACTCATAGAGCACATTGATGCGTTCAAAGGTACGCATAACGATATTCTTCATGGGTTCAAAGGCGCCGCCGCCCTGACGGCTGGCGACCGCGAGAATCTTCTTCTCCGCCTCATCCATGATATTTTCGACTTCGTCGCTATCCTCATATGCCTTGCCTGCAATTTCCGTAGCGACGTTAATCAAATTGCGCAGTTCTGCCTTTTCCTTGACGATTTTTGCATGATAGCTGACATTGGCGGCCGTACCCACGATATTGGCCAGCTGGGTGATAAAGCCCAGCCCGCCCACCTTGTCGAGCATATCGGTTTTCCGCAATTCTTCGGTCAAGGTTACGAGGTCCACGGCTTCATCATTATTCTGCAGGCGCACCATGGCCTCATAGATAATACGGTGGGTTTCCCGATAGAAATCATCCGGTTGCAGGATTTCCTGCACCTCGATGATGGCTTCTTTTTTGATGAGCATAGCCCCTAAAACGGCCTGTTCAGCCTCAATATTCTGTGGGGGCACCCGTTCTGGTAATGCCATTTTCCTTACTCCTCTTTACTTTCCGGCTCAAAGATATAGCCAAAAGCCTCCTCAGCCGTAGATACGGGGTGAATATCCAGTCCCAAATGTTCCTTGGGGATATCCTTGCTGTTTTCCTTGGGAATGACCAGCGTCTTTATGCCCGTCTGCTTGGCGCCATAGGCTTTTTCAAAGACGCCGCCCACGGGGCGAACCCGGCCGGCCAAGGAAATCTCGCCGGTTACAGCCACATCCTGACGGATTTTCCGGCCGGTTACGGCACTGGTAATCACCGCCAGAATCGCTGTACCCGCACTAGGACCGTCAATATTGCCGCCGCCGATGACATTGATATGCACGTCATAATCGTGCAAATCCTTGCCCGTCAGCTGCCGCATAACAGATGCAGCGTTGAATACGGAATCCTTGGCCATGGAACCGGCGGTTTCATTGAAACGCACCGTCCCCTTGCCTTTTTCCTTAGCGGGGAACGCCACGGCTTCAATCTCGATAGCCGAACCTAAGAAACCGGCTACGCCCAGACCAAAGATATGCCCCTGCAGGGCTGTATCCGAAGCCTTTTTCGTCACATAGGGCGTCAGACGGCTGACCTGCGTAACTTCGTAGATATCCGCCTTGCTGATTTCCACCTGCGGGCCATTTTCGGTGCCCAAATCCTCCAGTTTGAACTGTTCACCGACACCACAGCGCTCCAACGCCAGGCTGTAGGCATCGGCCAGAATATTGATGGCCTTACGCCCTTCAATGGTGTACTCACTGATAAGGCCTGCCACCTCGTCGCTGACCTCCACATGGAGTTTTTCCGCCGCATTGCGCACAATCTGCTGAATGTGCTTCGGTGTCAATGGTTCAAAGTAAATCTCCGCACAGCGGGAACGCAGGGCGGGGTTGATATGCCCCGCATCCCTTGTCGTCGCGCCAATCAACACGAAATCTGCCGGCGCACCTTCCTCAAAGAGTTTTTTGATATAAGGCGGCACCTTGGGGTCCGTGGGGTCATAATAGGCCGACTCGAAGTAGGCACGCTTGTCTTCCAAGACCTTTAACAGCTTATTCTGCAACATTTCATCCATTTCGCCGATTTCGTCAATGAACAAAATACCGCCATGCGCATCGGTGACAAGTCCCGGTTTCGGTTCAGGAATACCGCTGTCCGCGAGCGTTTTCTGCGCGCCCTGATAGATGGGGTCATGGACAGAGCCCAGCAAAGGATTGGTGATATCCCGCGGGTCCCAGCGCAGCGTCGTACCGTCGGTTTCCACAAACGGTGCTTCATCGCCAAAGGGCGATACCGCCTTTTTCTTGGCCGCCTCGAGCACCAGACGTGCGGCTGTGGTCTTGCCGACCCCTGGTGGCCCATAGAGCAATAAATGCTGGGGGTACGGGGAACTTAATTTCGCCATCAGCGACTTAACAGCCCGTTCCTGCCCCACGATTTCACTGAAATCCTGCGGGCGCAGAAGTTCCATAATGGACTGGGTCAGCTTGATGCTTTCGAGCTTTTCGAGCTTTTCCCGCTTTTCCTTATCCTGCGGACTTTCGTTGCCGCCTTTTTCGTCCTTAATGACCTGCTGACGGATATCGTTGACATAATCCGCATGGTCTTTTTCGAGCTTTTCGTTGACCTTTTTCTCGATGCTGTCCTCGACATTGCGGCGGGCCACCAAATCGGCCACGCGCTCGGAGAGCGCATCCATAATCTGCGGCACCTGCTCAGCCTTGGGTGCAGGCGCAATCAGGGGGTCTTCACCCAAGATGCGCTGCAGGGCCAGTACCCTGTCGCAGGGGTCAGCAGAACGCATTAAGTCCAGCGCCTTCATCTTCCCGGCCTGAATCACCAATTTCTCCGTGCCCATAACATCCACCAGAATGGCATAGAGCGCTTCAATCTGCCGATCTAAAGGCGTCGCATTGCGTGAAGCAGGAGCAGGCAATGCCTGCTCCTGTTTTTTCGTAAATAGATTGCGAATAAAATCCAGTAATTTCATATCAACCTGCCACTACATTGACCTTGATGGTGCTGGTAACCGAAGGATGTACCTTAATCACGGCTTCATATTCACCCGTGCCGGTCACATCGCCCTTGATGGTGATTTTCCGACGGTCGATATCAATATTTTCCTTCTTCAAGGCTTCTGCCACATCCTTGCCCGTAACGGAGCCAAAGAGCTTGCCATTTTCACCGATTTTTACGGGGATGGTCACGGACACTTTTTCGAGCTGCGCAGCCATCAGTTTTGCTTCATCTGTAGCCATAGCCTCTTTGCGAGCCTTGGAGCCAGCCTGTGCCTTGGCCACATTCATATTCTCAGCATTGGCCAGCACTGCTGCCTTGCGGGGCAGGAGGAAGTTACGGCCGTAACCTTCCGAAACCTCTACAATATCACCTTTTTTGCCTAATTTTTTAACGTCCTGCTGCAGAATCACTTTCATCTTTATCATTCTCCTCTATATATTTTTCACTGATTTCAATAACCTTGGCTTTAATATCTGCCAAAGAAGCACCCTTTACCTGCGCGCCGGCCACATTCTGATGACCGCCGCCGCCCAAAGCCTCCATGATGACCTGCACATTGAGGTCACCGGTTGAGCGGGCACTTAGCCCGATGGTGTCCTCAGTAAGCTGGAAAATCAGGATGCTCATGCGCACATTTTCAATGCGCAGCAGCCCATCTGCGGCCTGCGCCGCGATAACCTGAATATTGGGCATCGTTTCCGGGATGGTGGAAATAATCAACCCACCAGGGAAAAGTTCTGCCCGGGCCTTGGTTTTCGCCAACGCCACTGTCGTTTCGTAGTCGGAACGGAACAGATGGCGTACCATCACGGGGTCAGCACCGCTGCGCCGCAGGAAGGCCGCGGCATCAAAGGTGCGCACACCGGTCTGTATCGCAAAATTCTTCGTATCGACCACAATGCCGGAGTAGAGCGCCGTCGCATCCAACCGCCCCAAACGGATATCCTCGCCAAAGTACATCAGGAGTTCCGTAATCAGCTCACTCGTGGAGCTGGCCCCCGGTTCAATGTACACTAGCAGCGGATTCTTGATAAAGTTCTCGCTGCGGCGGTGATGGTCAATAACAACCACCTGATGTACACGCTCCAAGAGCGTGGGGTCTGCGACCAAATGCGGAATATGCGTATCGACCACGATAAGCACCGGGCTTAAGGCCGTAGAATTTTTGATATCCATTGCATGGACAAATACGCCTTCATATTCTTCTTTATCCTTAAGCAAATCATGGAATTTGTCAATACCATCATTCATGTCAGACAGGACAATATGAAAATTCTTTTCCAACTGACGGGCCATCTTGGCTACACCCATAGCCGCACCGAAGCAGTCAAAGTCCTCATTATGGTGCCCCATGATATAGATTTCATCGGCACCTTCCATGATTTCCCGCAAGGCATGTGCAACCACCCGGGCCTTTACACGCGTATGCTTTTCTACGGCCTTGGCCTTGCCGCCAAAGAACTGGGTCTTGCCATTCATCTGCACGGCTACCTGGTCACCGCCGCGGCCCAAGGCCAAATCCAGCCCGGCCTGCGCCTGCGCGCCGAGCTCGGCCATAGTCTGATTTTCCGCTACCGCAATCCCCATCGAAAGGGTTACCGGCAGGCGGTTGGTACTCTGGAGCTGCCGCGCCTTATCGAGCACATCAAACTTATCGTTCAAGGCCTGATCAAGTCCTGCCCGCGTCAGAATGACCACATAGAGGTCCTCATTGATCCTGCGCATAAACCCGCCGAGATTTTTCATCCACTTGTCGATGGTCTGATTAACCGCCAGGAGCAAGGAAGTACGTTCGGCCTCCGTCTGCCCCTGCATGACTTCGTCATAGTTATCAATCTGAACATACACCAGCACCGTACGGCTCTGCTGAAAGGTATTCTTGAGCTGCTCATGGCTGGTCACATCCTGGATGTAGAGCGTCATCAACGGTTCCTGCCGCGGCGCCATCTGCACCGGATGATAGTAAACATGATAATACTTATCCGAGTTCGCAAAGACATACTCGCCTTCCTGCCCCCAGATTGGTGCAACGATAATCCCGGGCAGCAAATCCTTCACATCGGTATCCTGCTCCGGCTTCTTGCCAAAAAAAACCTCCATGCGGTCATTGCACCACTGGATGCGCCCATCTTCATTGACAATCATAATGGCCTGCGGCAGTTCATCCACAGCATAATTGAGCATTTCATTGATATTGCGCACTACATTGCGGCAATAGCGTTCAAACCGCCGCGAGCGGTCTGCACAGCGCTCCCGGGCAAAGGAGGCCAGCGCCAACCATACCAGTCCGGCAATGGCGGCAATGTAAAGATTATAGTAGGATAGCACGCCGATAAGAATCAGCATGATCAGCAAATGTATAGTTAAATCTATCCACGCCGAAAGATTTCGTGGCATTTAGCGCACCTCATTTCTGCTTACGGGCGGCAAAGCGCTGCCGATAGTCAAAGAGCATATCGATAAGCCCCGTCATTGCTGTAACCTGTGCCAAAAAGGGATTCATTAAAATAAACACATAAAATACAATCCGCAGGAACAGCTTTACCTTAAAATTGCGGAACAAGCAATGCACCAACACCAGCCCCTGCACTAACCCGGCGATAATCGCCAGGGCATTGGCATTCAGCGACAGCTGATAAAGCCACATAATCTGCCGGGTGCCGCCCCAGTAAAGTCCCACCAGCGCAAAACCAAACAGGTACAAAAATCCCTGCGACAAACGCCACTCGTGAACGGGGGGAAACTGCGGCACACTATGCCCCAGCCGCCGCAGCACCCTGCTGCCGGATATATATGCAGCAGATGCATACAAAAGCCCCATCAGGATAAAGACCAGCGGAAACAGATAGTTGAGCATCTTCAATCCCTGCTCGATATCCGTGCGTGCCTGCGCCAAATCCGCCTCGTTCATGCCCAGTCCTTCATAAACCTGCAGCGTTGAGTCAAAGGACGATTGCAGCAGATCCACCTGCATGGCCAGCGGATTCACATCCGTCACCAACAGCAAAAGTCCGACCGCCGCCAACTGTCCGGCAATAGCCGCCAGCAGCGTCAGCATAAAAGACCTGACGCCCGGCCATCCCTGAGAAAAGGCCCAGCCCAAAAGGAGCCCTGCCGGAGCAAAGGCAACAACCAATCGCAGGGAAAGCAGAGGTTCCACCAACAGCCCCACCAGTATACCGGCGGCGGCTGTTGCCATAATGCCCCAGCGCAGGCCGTGGCGCACCACCAAAACAATCAGCGGCAAAGGCCAGAACAACACCAGTAGAAAACCGATGAACGGCAAGTAAACCGCCATCAGTGCCAGCACCACACTCAGCGCCGTCAAGAGTCCGCTCTCCGTCAAGGGAGTGATTCTATGTTGATTCATATTGTCATCCTTTCATAAAAACCACACCCCATTATAGCAGAAAAGGATACGCATGTCTTGAAAGCAGGTACTAATTCACTTGCGATCCGTATCGGATGATACTATTTCTGTAAATTGCCAACCACTTTCCACTGATCTATAACTGGCTTCGGAATAAGTATTTTCTTCGTTCCCACCGATGTGCCAAACAAAAGGTTAACCATATCTGCATTTAGCGTTTCTGTCATTATTTCTGAATTCATTCTTAACATAAACCCCCATGGCTGCTTAACCCAGGCATGTTCAAATGAAACTATTTTTTCCACGCCATTATTCAACAACTCCAGCTGGGGCAACTTATCTGTTTCAAATACCACGCCATCTTTTGCCCCACGCCCCATGAGCATAATAAACGAGACATAAGTCGCTTGCCTTTTTTCATGTTCTAGCTGTTTACGAAGGGCTATAACATAATCCTCCCTGCCAGCATCTGTGCCTAGCAAATAAATACTATCAACATAATCAACCCCATTGTCCTTGCCTCTCCTCAAGCCAGGATTATCTTTGCCGCTATAATCCCCGAGGAATTTGTCCACACGATTTTCCCCTATCTCTTCTCCCGCCACAACTCCATTATTTTCCGGAGTATCAAGTGCAGGCTCCTTTAAAGGACCATACACCACCAACACGTCATCAGCCTCCCTCTCCCCAGCAGACGAATCAACAACTTCAACAGGCGAATACGAATCAACAACTTCAGCAGATGTTGTTGGTTCACTTGATGCTGCCCTCCTTGCCGAATGCTCATGCCTGACTATAGTCTCTGCCGATGCATAGGTAGATAACAACAAGCAAATGCATAATGAAACCAAGCACTTACACATAACAGCCTCCTATTTTTGTAAAAAAATTTGCACCCAATAATGATGATACTTGCTATTTGGTACATAAATATACCCTACCCCCAAGGAATTATAATCTGGATAAAGTATATTTTCCCTATGCGTTGGCGAATTCATCCATTGGTATATCGCGTCCTTGGGAGTAGCCGCCCCTGCCTGCAAATTCTCTCCAGCTTGCCGATAATTTATGCCTTTCAACACAGTATTATACGGGCTTCCATCAGGACGAGTATGTGAATATAACTGCACAGCCTCTTCAGCACGAATGGCCGCTGCCTCCGACAAGGCAAAGTCTGCCTTTAATTGCGACAATCCTGCCTTTTTACGTTCTTCATTAGTAAGGCGCAAAATATCCATGGCAAAGGTTCCCCAATCCGTGGCATCTTCACCCTTTTTATCCCCCGTTATATGAAACAAATATGTTTCCGGAGGCAATGGCTTTCCTTGCGAATAAAATGTTGCCTGTACATATACATCGCCAGCCCCAATAAAGCGTACAATGTACTGTCCCTTTTTGTCCTGTATAATCTCCGCCACTTGATTATCACTAACTTCATAAGTTACCTTCAACCCCGGGAAATACCAGTTTGTCCCAGTCTTGCGATCATATTCTCCTGCCAGCTTATCATTTGCTGCTCCCAGGACACACCCCATCCCCATACACAGGCACGCCATAACCACTATAAGCATTTTAAAAATGTTCATAGTTCCACCTCCATAAACGAATAATGATAACGCCCATCTAACGAAATGATGGGCGTTATCTCTATTGCTATGTTTTGCCTAATCAGCGCAGGAACACAACTTTTAAGTTATCCAGGAAAGCTGTTTTGCCGTTTTCCATTAATACACGATTTGCATCTGCTACAGAAATGACAGGGTTGCCATTGTGGTTATCCAACGAAACAGCTTTCACTACCAGCGGATTGCTGCCAGCACGCGAAATCTTGTCCGGGCTGGTTGTATATGCCGCCATGCCCTCAGAAACCACTTTATCATAATCAAGGTTCTTATAGCCATAAATAGCCTGCCCCTCAGCATTTTTTATCACAGGGCTCATAACAGGTTTCAGCCCCAAGCCACGGCAATCAACTACCAATCCAGTAAATCCACCAATGGCCCCAGCATTGCTAACTGCAGGCTGAGTAGGTGCCTGTGGTGCCGGCGCCGGGCTAACCGGAGTTGCAGGTGCCGTAACTGCCGGGATAGATGGATTTGCCGGCAGATTGGACGCCGGTGTTACGCTCGTATTGACATTCACGCTAACGCTTACGGACGGAACCGCCGGAGCTACTGATGCTACCGGAGCAGGAAAAGCTTCAACAGCAGCGGGTTTCGGCATAACAGCCTGTGCCACAGAGTTTGATACACCAAACATGGATACTTCCATAGTAACCTGGTAACCACCATCAGGCGTAACACCTTCCGCTACTACCCTGGCGCCCTTAATCATCGCATTGACCTTGGTTTTTATAACATCACTGGTTACCATCATGTTTTCTACTGTGGTTTCCGCATCTACATTTACCCCTTGCACAGCCTCTGCTAATTGCCTGTAACCATCTGCCACAGCCGCACGCCGAGCCATCATTCTTGCCTGCGCAGGATTCATTGCCCTTGCTGATGCAATTCCCATGCCTTGGACCCTAATCTTGGCATCATTCCAGTCAACCCCAGATGCCTTGACAATACTTCCTGGCAATACCAGCATTACGGCCACTATCATTAACAATAGATACCTGATTATTGACATTTTTTTCATCTTCTACATCCTCCTACTAGCAAACTCTCCTACTATCAAGCACTTATGCCTTTACCCTATTCTACTCCTGATTTTCTCCTTCCTCTTTCTCTCCTGCTCAGCTTCTCGCCCTGCCCTAAGCGTTTGCTCGGCAAGTTCCTTTTTAGCCTTTATCACATCATTATTGCCAAACAATACCAGGACCTTATTGTATTGGTCAATTGCCTTTCCAAGCCATGGCTCCTTGCCACGCACCATTTCTTGCTTCTTGGTCCCTATTGTATAACAAACGTCGCCGATGCCTACAATGGCATCAATATACCCCGGCTCAATTTCCAAGGCCTTTTGGAACATTTCCAATGCATGTACCTTGTTCGTGGAGACCCAATCGTACTGGCCTGTAAAATTTGTGCCCTTGGTACTTCCTGAATTTGGCCAAAGGAGAAAATTCTGTCCACGAAAATAATAAAACGTGGGATTTTCTGGCTCCAGCATAAGGGCTGCCTTATAATCAGCTTCAGCTTCCTCAAATTTGTCCATTTCTGTATAGGCCAAGCCTCTTAAAAGAAACGCTTCTGCATCTTCCTTATCCAGGTCGATAACCAAATTGAGCTCTGCCAAAGCCAGAGAATAATCCTGCCCTGTCATGATTAACTGCCTTGCCTTGTTTTTGTGCTCCTCTGTATTCACATTTTGTACCTTGCGATAAAGATAGAATATACGACCATGTGGCTGCTGCAAGCTATTCCCCTTATCTGCATAAGGAGCCATTTCTGCAATAGCCAGGTTCGGGGCAAAGGTTCCCAACCAAAGGCCTATCATCACCCCTCCTGCGCATGCTTTTAAATTCATGGCTAAGCCTCCTTATCTGATAAATACTACACAAGTGGCATCCAAAAAATGCGTTGCTCCATTTTCAATCAGGACTTTATTGGCATCAGACAAGCTAATCACGGGATAACCATTATGGTTCTCCACCCTTACAGCCTTAACGACCAATGGATGCGCGCCAGCTCTTGCAACATTGGCAGGATCATTGCTGTAGCTAGCCATCCCGTATTGAATCACCTTATCATAATCAAGATTCTTAAAACCGTATATCGGGCTGCCCTGTTCATTCTTGATAACCGGGCTCATAATTGGCTTCAAGCCCAAGCCACGACAATCAACAACTAAGCCAGTATAAACACCTTCCGCATGTCCAGCGGGTGCATCAGCTGCAGATGACCCATTGGAAGCCGGTGCCGGAAAAGCCTCAGGGGCAGCCTGCGCCGCCGGCATTACTGCACTGGCCAAAGAATTGTTACCACCGAACATCGGCATCTGCATAGTAACCTCGTAACCGCCACCAGGAATCACCTGTTCCGCTACTACCGATGCACCTTGAATCAACCCCGAAACCTTAGTTTTTATCACATCACTGGTCACCATCATATTTTCAACCGTAGTCTCTGAATCTACGTTAACGCCCTTGACCGCTTCAGCCAATTGACGATAGCCATCTGCCACGGCCGCACGGCGAGCCATCATCCTTGCCTGTGCTGGATTCACGGCGTTAGTCGGTGCCGCCCCCATACCAGTTACTGTAATAACGCGACTATCCCAGTCCACATTTCCTTCTGCGGCAAAAACAGGCATAACATTCAATGCCAATACCGCTAAAACCGCACCCAAAATACGACCAAATTGCAAAAACATGATTTACACAACCCTTTCTACATCATCTTCGCATTGACTTCCAATAGGCCAATGTATGTTCCGCCAAAGCACGAGATGAATTCATGGCAGCTTTACGCATGGCAAAAAAGCCAATTAACTCGCCTCGCCCCTTCAACTTATAATCATCGCCAAAATCAAAGATAATCTTGTCCCCGCCGGTCGTAAAGTCCCGTGCTTGTAAATGCGCACTGCTCCCCCAGGTTATTCCCGCAGGTGACTCAGCCAACTTTTCCACAGAAATCTCTCCAACAATGGCATAAGTTATCTCCACATCCTCCTTTGCAGCTTCACTTACCCTGCGGCAATAGTCATCAAAAGATTCTTCCGATGATGCCTTAAGTACCTCTGGCGTAACTTCCTCTCCAGCTTTCACCTTGAAACCAAGATTTTCAAAAACTGCACTGTATGTCTGAATAATGTCACCATATGCATGGCGTAGTTGCTGAGGATTATCAATCCCCTTAACCCTAATCAAAAAACATGCAGCTGCATCCGTATTATCATTCTGTACCCCCTTTATCTCAGTTCTGACAATAGACTTTAAACGATCAAAATCCACGGTTACATATCCTGTAACAACCAAGGGCGGTCCATTCTTTTTGTTCTTAATCTGTGGATTAGATGTTACTTCCTTGTAATGACTTTTTATCAAACGGACAAAATCACTATTAGGATCCTGACTAGGCGGTATGATAAACGCCAGGCTATGACCAGCCGCTGCCATACACATCCGTTCAATCGCCATATTCTCGTTGCCATCTTTATCAACCCCCACGGCCATAATGTCCATAGGTTTCGCAAAAACTGTACTGGAGAACAAAGCTATCATCAATGATATTAACGCCAATATTCTGCACATGGTCATCCCCCTCTTAACGACGCAAACGGAAGTATAACTTTTGTGCACCAGCTGCATCTGTATCATTGTCCCCTTCTTCTAGCATGGGCAACTGTCCCTGTATTTTATCAATTAGTTCCTGCAAGGACCCAACCGAACTAGCATCCACAAAAACCTTCAACGTTGTGGGGTCTTTTTTATCATACATGGAACGAATAACACGGCAGCCAGAATTTTGCAAGCCAGCCAAAATAGCCTTTCCCTGGCCTGTCCTATCAACTACGCCGCTGATATGAACGGCAATTTTTAGGTGCAGCACACCGCCTTTAGTTTCCCCCTGCATTGTTTCCGCCGCTCTTGAGCCTATATGTGCTATAGCTTTTTGTGTAGCTCTTTCTTGTGCCTTTTTTATGGCCATTTCCCTGTCAGTGTCCACTGCAGTGAAATATTCCGAGAAAGAATTTGTTTCTGATGACACAATCCCTACCAACTGAAACGCCGCACTAACGGTCGCTGCCCAATTGCCACCAACGTGTTCCACTTTAACAGTTGACAAAGACCCTCGTAAAATAGCATTCACATCAGGCATTTCATTGCGAACTTCTTTTCTGGCATTTGCCCGAGCAATCGGATCATCAAAATCCTGCCGGGCAATATAAGCAGCCACCGCATCCGTATCATGCGTAGTAAAGCCTTGTGTCGACAAGGCCTGGGCCACATAAGTACTGATGATATTGGTCATGTTGTTATTTTCCAAATGACCTTCAGCATTTCGGCCACTAACAGCCACAACTACATGTGACCGCCCTGTGGTATCCGCATTAAGCGCGTTTTGCAACTGGGATTTGACATCCTCCACTGCAACTCCTATTTTCTGTGCACTAGCAACAAGATCCAATTCAACAAAGAACAGGCCACCTTCCTGCCACTCGCGAGGCTGCCCCTTAGCCATAACATAACCATCAGCTTCAGCCATAATGCGATCACTTACCAGCATGCCCATACTTGTTTCCGTACTGCTTTTTACATGGGTCCCAACTTCCTGTTCTATGCAGGTTCTCATTGCATCCTCTTTGGCTTCTCGTCTTGCCTTGGCTATATCGCCATTTACAATGGCAGCGCTCCCACGTACAATCGCCGCTTCTGCTGCAGGACTTTGACAAAAAAATCCCCCCGACAGCAGCATAGCCAAAACTCCTGCCATAATCCTTTTCCGCGTCATCCTGTCACTCCTTGATATCGTTACTTTTTCTGTGTGGCCAATCTATCTGCCAGTCTTATCAATAGTTCCGTATAAATATCCGGCAGCTGTTCCTTCTCTGCCGCCGCAATAGACCCCGATTCTGGCAAAATATATTGTACCGCTTTTACATCATCAGCCACTTTTTCTGCCTGGCCATCAACCTGGCTTCTAAGCCATGCTTTATATCCCATATTTTTTACAGCTAGGGATTCTTTCTTGCTTGGCAACTCCTTCCAAACTGCCCCCGAAAAATTAAGCCTGATTTTATGTGCAGGCTCTGGTACAGTCAAAGTCATCGTAGCTCCAGAAGTTGAATAGCCACCAGTCAAGGAATAGATACTATCCGAAACGTCATCAGCTACAGATTTGTTCCCCTCATTGGTCCTATCTGCATTGCCCACTTTCTGTCCCATCATAGTAATCGGCGGATAGACTATTTTTTTGCTTGTCTCCTGGAACCTGGCACTATAAAGACTGCCCATCAACGCTTTTATCGTTTCGCGCTGGCTCCCAAAAATCTCCGGTGCCCGTTTTGCACTCATAGACACATCAACCACTTCATAAGTATCATTGGTCGGTTGGTTAATATTCTTTAAATAGGTTTTTAACTGGCTAAGGTCCAGTTTCTCGCGTATCAATTTTTCCATCATGGTCGCATAAACATCTGCTTTTTGTGTATCTGACGGCTGCACTAGCCATGGCTTGTTTATATCTCCCCCCAAGCTTACAGGGTCAAAGCCACTAACCGGTATTGCGCCTACCATAGTCCAATTATTAGCCGTGCTCCCGCCTCGACAAATTGCCAAGTAAAGGCTTCCTACCACTACTGATTTATATAAAGTTTTGTCCTTTAGCTGATAACTTGAATCCAACGTATCCGAAATTATCGACAATGGTATAAGTGCCACTGGCACTTGAGCATCCACATCAGTCATTACGCCTTCATATTCATAGCTTCCAGCTTGTTTTACCTTAAAGGGCAATGAGCCTGCCATTTCTTCACTTGCGATTTTAGCCGTTATAGCTTCCTGTATCCGTTTGCGCGTATTGCCTAGCAAAAACAAACGATTCGTTCCCTTATTGACAACTAATACTTCGTCAGCACAAAGGACCTCCGGCTTTTCTGCCGCTTCCAAAACAGACATGGTAAAAATAGCAGCCAATGACATAATAGTGAATGCCCCCACTATTACCCTTTTTAGCCCTCTATTAATTTGCGACACACTCTCCACCTCCCATAAAACAAACAAGGAGCGACTAATGCCGCTCCTTGCCGACTCACGGCATTTATTCAATCAACCCTCAGTCCAGCTAGATGCTTCCTTTTTTGCTTGCTCATCACTAACATCATTAATATTTTGTTTTTTCTCGTATGTCTTTAATGCCCTAGACATGCCTTTATGTTGTGCTCCAATAACCTTCGTCAATGACTCGGCATTTTTAGCCACAGAAGACAAATCCTTTATAATATCCATTTTATCCTGAATACTGTCGCCACCTTTTGCCATTGCTGTGCCAGCATCCTTGACAATCGACACTGCATCACGTGCAGCTAGGATTTTATAAATATTGGCTGCTTTACGCTGCGTTTTAGCTGTCTGCAACAATCCATTGGCCTGCTGAATCTTGGCAGCATCACCACTATCCAGCAATTTTTTTGCAGCTTCTTCAACCAGCTTAGGATCAACTTTCGAGGAATCAACTACAGATGTGATGGAGCCCAAATTTGTCTTGCTGCTTGCAGCCTGTTTAATCGCAGCTTTTGCTTTCGCGCCGCCATCCCCCAGGCCTAGCGCCTGCTGCACATTTGCCGAAGCGTACCCATAACAAACAGCAGCCCTATAAAGATTCAACATCATATTCTGGCGCTTATCCTGCATGCCATCAAGATCCACATGAAAGGCCTTGGCAACAGCTTTCTTTGCCTCTCCCTTGACAGCACCACCAATATCACCTAAGCCAAAGCCAGCCTCTGCTACGGATGCTCCTACAAGACTATTCCCAGGAGTTCCTGGCAAAAAAGCCCCTGACACAGCAAACACACCAGCCATACCAACAGCCGTCAATAGATTTTTCTTGTTCATAAATCATCCCTCCATAAAACCTCTATTTCTCTACCATGTGGATAAAATCCACCATAGTGATACAATTCTCCCCCCCCCCCGTAAACTCCTGCTAAAATTTAAAATTTTTTTAATTTTAGCTCATGATATTTTCACCTAAACCGTAAAAAAGATTCACGCTCCTCGTTTCATCCATATAAAAACGCCGTTGCTTGGTTTTCTATGGAAAAAACAAAGCAACGGCGTTATAATGAAGTAAGGTTATGTATTTTAGAAAGGTTTTAATTGATGAAAATAGTAGTAGGCATAACAGGAGCCAGCGGCAGTATCTATGCCTTGCGGCTCATCGAGGTTCTGCGCAATCTTGGACATGAAATTCATGGCGTGGTCACAGACAGCGGCTGGCAGGTATTAGCGTACGAATGTGGCGTTTCTCGCGAAGATTTTGCTACACGGGTTGACGTGCTCTACGACAATGCCAATATTGGCGCCGCCATTGCCAGTGGCTCCTTTAAGGCAGATGCGATGGCCATTCTGCCTTGCTCGATGAAGACTGCCGCCAGCATTGCCCACAGCATGTCCGATAATCTGCTGACCAGAGCTGCTGACGTCATGTTGAAGGAAAGCCGCAAGCTGATTCTTGTCCCACGGGAAACCCCCATGCACGCCATCCATCTGGAAAATCTACTCAAGCTTGCCCAGTCGGGCGTAAAAATTGTTCCTGCCGCCCCCGGTTTCTACCACCGTCCCCAAACCATCGACGACCTCGTCAATATGTTGGTGGGCAAGATTTGCGACCAATTAGGCGTTGACGTGGATTTATTCCCCCGTTGGCAGGGTTAAAAGAGACTCCACACCAATTTGCCGATAAGCACGGTAGTCATAACGATAAACAAAGGGCGTACATAACCGACGCCCTTTTTGAGTGCCATACTTGCACCGCAGTAAGCACCGGCAATCATAGCAAGTCCCATGGGAATTGCATGGGCAAAATCAATCTGCCCAAAATAGCCAAAGAAAATCACCGCCGAAATATTGCTGGCAAAATTAAGCGTTCGGGCATTGGCCGCAGCGCCTAAAAAATCAAAGCCAACCATTAAGAGCCCAAAGAGCATAAAAGAACCGGCACCGGGCCCGAAAAAGCCATCGTAAAAGCCCAGCGAAAATGCCACAACGCCCGCTAGTAACAGCATTTTCGTGGACAGGCCCGCATATTTATTTTCCCTGCCCCAATCCTTTTTGAAAATGCTGTAAAGCAGTACGGCAATCAGCATGACGACCACCAGCGGACGCAAAATTTCCGGCGGCAGAAGTTGTACGGTAAACACGCCCAAAGCGGAACCGATAAAGGACAGCGGGAACAGCCGCCGCATCAGATAGCCGTCCACCTTCCCCGAGCGCACGAAGGTGATGAAACTGGTAAAGCTGCCCATGACCGCCGCGCACTTATTGGTTCCCAGCGCCAGCACCGGAGGCAGACCTGTCCACAAGAGCGCCGGTACGGAAATAAGGCCGCCGCCGCCCACCACAGAATCAATAAAGGACGCCATAAAACCAAAAAAGAGCAAAAAGGCCAGCGTCCCCGCATCCAAAAATTCCATAAACGTCTCCTTCAGATTAATATTTCAACCATAATCGTATTCATTTTATCACAATTTTTCCCGCCTCAAAACCTTTACATCTATCCAGCACTGTCCTACAATAGTTTACATACATTTACAATCATGTTTACATTTTTTGAGAGGGAAGGGATATTTTGAGTGACGACAAGGATGAAATACTAAACAAGCCCTTTGCAGAAATCGGCGAAAAGCTCCATCTGCTGCTGCAGACCGGGGCACTGTTAATGGAAAACGGTGCGGACAGCGACCGCACCGTACGGGATATGCGGCGGGCTGCCGCCTTCATGGGCATTGACAGCGAGCATATGCATCAGCATGTACTCTACACGACCTTGATGTTAAATGTCAGTGACAGCCGTCACTCCTATACGGAATTTTGCAAGTATCAAAAACACGGGATTAATATGACCACCCTGTCGGCAGTCAGCAAACTGACCTGGCGGGCACTGGCACAAAACTACAGCCTGGAGGCCTTTCGGCGGCAGCTGAACAATATTCGCAATCTGCCGCGGGCTTACCCGGTATGGCTGACCGCCTTAGGGGCCGGCGCAGCCTGCGGCGGTTTTTGTAAGCTCTTTGGCGGCAGCTGGCTGGATTTTCTCTTAACCGCCATCTGTTCTCTGCTGGGATTTTATGTGCGGCGCCTTTGCACCGCTTACGCGTTTAATACCTATGCCACCATTGCCATTACCTCCTTTGTAACGACCATTCTGGCATGGAGTACCCAGTTCCTTACCGGCGGACTGAACTGGTATCCGCTTATCGCCTGCACTTTATTCCTTGTACCGGGCATTCCTTTGATAAACGCCGTTGATGACCTGCTCAATAACTTTATCGTGGCAGGCATGACCCGCGCCATGCACACGGTACTGGTCGTCAGCAGCATGACCTTCGGCATCGTTATCGCCATAAGGCTTTGCGGGGTGACAGACTTCACCCATGTACAGCTCACGCCGGAAACCGTCTACTTTTCCCATGCCGTTGCCGCAGCCATCGGCGCTGTTGGCTTTTCCATCATCTTTAACGTCCCGCCCCGGATTCTCCCCGTAGTGGCAGTTGGCGGCATCATTACCGTACTCATCCGCAATATCACCGTATTGGAATTGGGCTTTTCCCAGACCGCCGGCTCCTTTCTGGGCGCAGCCGTTGTCGGGCTTATCGCCCTTAGAGCTATTCACTGGTTCCATACGCCCAATATCGTTATGACCATTCCTTCAGCTATCCCCATGATTCCCGGCGTGCTCCTGTACCGCCTGCTCTTTGCCCTCCTAAATATTCACTCCATTACCGCTGAAGAATTCTTCACCAGCCTGCAAAGCGGCATTGACGGCATCACCATTGTCATCGGCATTGCCGTAGGTGTGGCGATTCCCAATATCTTTATCCATCGCCAGATTGAACGTCGCAAACAGGATAATGTAGCCAGACTGCTGGCCAAAAGATATGCCGAAAGCGAAGATTAAACGCATTAGGAACTAGAGAAAAGAAGGCTTTTAACAGCCAAGTATAACTTATAAAAAGTTGATGAAAACCGATAAAAAGTCTAAGCAACCTAAGCAAACTTACTTTCCGATACAGAAATAGTACAATGTCCATCAAGGCATGGTATAATTATTCGTATAGGGGAGGTGAATGCGATGATAAGGTCAGTCAGGATACGACTACTGCCAAACAACAAGCAAAGAACTAAACTTTTTCAGTTCGCAGGTGCTTCAAGATTTGCCTATAACTGGGCTTTAGATAAGCAAATGGATAATTTCAGAGAAGGCAGAAAACTGCAAAGTGATTATGACCTTCGCAAGGAGTTCACCGTTCTACGTAATTCTGAAGAATACTCGTGGCTTCTAGGTATATCCAACAATGTCACCAAGCAGGCTATCAAGGATTTGTGCATAGCGTACAAGAACTTATTCCACAAGCAGAGGCAGAAAGGGTATGTCAAATATTCACCCAAGAAGCTGGCACTTTTTGCTCGCATCGGCAGGAAACCGACCGTCTATGACATGAACGGGCACCCTAAGTTTCGCAGCAAAAAAAATGGCGACTTTCGTTTCTATCAGGACAATGTAAAAATCCAGTTCACAGCTACGCATGTTAAGCTGGAAAATATAGCTGGCAGCAGAAAAAAGAACCGTCAACGGCTCAACTGGATAAGGCTTGCTGAAAAGGGAAGAATTCCTGTAAAGGGAAGATACACCCAACCACGGATAACCTTTGACGGTGAAAACTGGTGGCTTTCCGTAGGAATCAGAACTTCTTATACGCTAAAGCCAATGCGAGGACTAAACTTCAGTCGCAAACAGCCGGGACGTTCCTGCACAGAAGGTGTCGGCATTGATTTAGGTATCAAAGACTTAGCGATAATCTCGGACTTTACAATAGTCAAAAATATCAATAAGTCTCGTACAATAAGGAATCTCAAAAAGAAACGACGCAGGTTGCAGCGTCAGGTATCGCGAAAATACCAGATGAACAAGAAAGGAGAGCGTTACTGCAAAACAAGCAACCTTATAAAAAGCGAAAAACGACTTTTACGAATCAATCACAGGCTGGCTGCCATCAGAGCCAATCATGTACATCAGGCGACGAGAATGATTATAAACCGAAAGCCAAGGTTTATATGCCTTGAAGACCTGAATGTGCAGGGGATGATGAAGAATGAGCACCTGTCTGAAAAAGTTCAGGAACAGAATTTTTATGAATTCCGCAGGCAGATTGAATACAAGGCACAGTGGGCAAGAATTCCCGTGGTTATTGCTGACTGCTGGTATCCTAGTTCTAAGACTTGTATTGAATGCGGATATGTAAATAAAGACCTGAAGCTGTCAGACAGGACATATGTCTGTCCCGTCTGTGGCAATGTGATAGGCCGTGACTTCCAAGCATCTTTGAATCTCAAACGCTATGGGGAAGCGGAGCTATCTAAATCTGCAAGCTGACACCAACAAGTCAATGCAGATATGTACCGATTCGTTAGTCGGGAATTTAAGCCTCTGGAGCGTTATATCAAACGTGAGTAGTCTGTTCTTCGGGACGGCAAAAGCGGACGTAGTGAATGAGGAATGGAACATAAAAGTTAACTTTCTACGGAAGGTTTATGGCTTTTTATAAGTTTTCAGTAACGGTTATCTATGACTCTGACAACAACCTCCGCCCCCAAAAGAGCCCCCTTTATGGAAGGCATACGCGACGGTACTCCCATCGCCCTGGGCTATCTGGTAGTAGCCTTTACGCTGGGCATTGCCGCCCGCAACGCCGGACTCACGGCTTTTGAAGGATTTTTAGCCAGCTTTTTCAATAACGCTTCAGCCGGAGAATACGCCGCCTTTACCATTATTGCCGCCGATGCTCCCTATCTGGAACTGGCGATTATGACGCTGGTGGCCAACGCCCGCTACCTGCTCATGAGCTGCGTCGTCAGCCAAAAATTCGCCCCGGATACCAGTATTCTCCACCGCATACTGGTGGGCTTTGATATCACCGATGAAATCTTCGGCATCACCATCGCGAGAAAAGGCCCCTTAAATCCCTATTACAACTACGGTGCCATGAGCCTGGCCCTGCCGGGCTGGTCTGTTGGCACAGCCTTAGGCGTAATGGCCGGGAACCTCCTGCCCGAAGCCGCGGTGAGCGCCCTTAGCGTGGCACTGTTCGGCATGTTCATCTGGGTAATCATCCCCCCCGCCCGCGATAACCGCATTATCGGCGCCCTCGTCGCCATCAGCTTTATCGCCAGCTTCGCCTGCGCCCATCTGCCCGTAATCAGCGACCTGTCCGGCGGCACACGGACGATTATCCTGACCATAGCCATTGCCGCCATCGGCGCCATCCTGCACCCGGTAAAAGAATAAACAACGAAAACGAAGCAAATGTGTATCGTAATAAGCCCATGAGGCCGGTAATGCTTTTCCGCAGCTTTTAACAATTGTGTCTACGGCGGAGCAATTATATCATACTAAGCCCGTGGGGGCTGACCGTGTTTTTCGTAGCGTTTGACAAGCCTGTCTCAGCGAAGAAAAATATGGTCAGCCCCCACGGGCGCCTTTATACTACGATGTTAACAATATCAGCTAGGAATGATAAACCGCCTCATCCACCTGCATTTCCTTCCCTGCCACCAAAAATGCCGATGTAATATCGCCCACCACATTCTGCGCCGTTCCCGGCATGTCGATAATCGGCTCAATGCCGATAAAATGCATAACCGCCGTTCCCGGAATCCCCATATTCTCCAAAATTGGCGGCATAACGAGAAGACCTACACCGGTCATCGCCATCAGGAACTCCACACAGAACAGGGAAAAGATAAAGTCCACATCCATCTCCACCGAAAACGTACACGCGAGCATCATAGAGATTACGGACACATAATAAGCTGTACCGTCCATGTTGAACTGCATACCTACCGGTACCGTAAATTTCGTAATCCGCTCATTCATGCCCAGCTTTTCCACACAAAATTTCAGCGTTGCTGGCAGGCAGGCGCTGGAATTACTGCTGGAAAATGGCAGCGCACTAAATGGTACTGTTTTTTGTAGAAACGGCAGGGGAGAACAACGGCCAGCCAGAAAAATCAGCAAGGCCGCCACGATAAAGCTGAGTGGCAGGCCCAACGCAATAACCAGCAACATCCGGCCATACGTCCAAAGGCCAATAATCCCCAGCTGCATAACCATCTTGACTGTGGATATACACACCAAAAACGGCAACAGCATACTCATAGTCTGAACAACATTCATCGTAAAGTTGCTCATAAAGCGAACCCCTTCACGAGCCCAATCCAGTTGTCCATCCATTTTGTTCAGGATAAAACCACAAAAACAGGCCAGAAACAAGGTCTGCATAATGTTATTGGTGGAAAAAGGCGAAACCACATTCCCCGGCACAATACCCACTAAAAGCGACCCCACCGTAATCCCCGGAGCATTACCCGAATTACCATCAATTGTAAGGGTGGCCAAAATTTCCGGCATCCCCCCCATAAGATATCCTGCCAACAAACCGGCTGCTACGAAAAAAGCCAGTTTCAACAAGGACCATATGACCACATGCCAGCCAATACGCCCAATATTACTGGAATAGGACATACTAATGATTCCTTCGATAACCGAAAAAAATATCATCGGTGCAATCGCCATCATCAATGCGCTGATAAATACCGTCTGTATCGGTTCAATAACAGCTGCCGCCAGCCAGTCCTTAAGTTCCTGAGCGGCACCAAAGTACAGCAGGGCGCCAACAACCGTGCCACTAACCAAGCCTGCCAGGATTCTGCGCACTTCCTGATACTCCGGGTCACGGAGCCTGATGGTCACAATATTTTCGCCCCGCCGTCTGCTGCGCGTATATTTCAGCTTTTTACGATGGGCCTTTAATATCGCATACCCCGGCAGCTCAGATTCTGCGTCCTCCGGCAGCATAAGCAGGGGATTATAAGCCTCGCCTTTAGCAGCCAGCAGAAATTTTAACCGATGAAAGGACTTTTGCCAACTCATAATCAGGCTAAAGTCTTGCAGATTTTTGTCATGCTTGGCAAAGCGCTGAAAAGTTTCCTCGACGAGCAGCTGCATCACATAGATTTCATGCGGCTCAGCCTTCTCATTGACCAACTTTTCCGCAATCCAGTCCATAGCCTGCGAAAAATTTTCCCAGGTAATGACAAACGAATTATCACTTATTCGAGCGTTATCAGCCATAAAATCTTCGCTTTCTTCAGGTCAGCCAAACGCTGCAGCTGCAACTTATTCAAGCCTCTTTCGCTGTAAAGCTGGATGGGGTTGCTAAACAGTGGAATCTGTTTCACCTTCAGCCCCTGTGCCGCAATGAACTTCTGTACTTCTTCGTCACTATTGAAGAATTTCTGGTCAAAATCAGCATCGGCAATATCCTCGTAAACTTTTGCCGATTCCTTGTAGACTTCACGCGCATTTTTCTCGCCATAAACCACTTTGGATGCGCCCATAACAAAATCGCGGGCAGAAAAGTCCGTAGTAATATAGCAGCCACCATGTTTTTGCAAAATAGCCTTGATATTCTGCAGAACGCTGGCCTGCTGTTCATGGGTCAGATACATCATCAGGCCGTCCATAGTAATGCAGACAGGCCCTTGCATCAAATCTGCCGCCGCCATCATCTGCTCCTTGTCGGTTGCATCTGCGACTTCATACGAAGCCAGCTTCAGTTCATCAGGCTTCAGACATTTTTTCAGATAGTTGTTGCCATAGACCGCCACAGCCGGGAACTCTGCCCCAACAAACCGAATCCCCTGCCGGGCCATATAAAGCCCACGGGAGGAAAAACCACAGGCAATGTCCATGACATTCTTATAGCCATTTTGTTGGATATACTGATTGAGCGCGGCATAGCGCATCTCATGATAAAGCATATTCACCGGCTGTAACGTATAGAAATTTTTGATTTTTCCCGTGAACAACAGATGCTGCTTACCCGTAGCCTTGGCATATTCAGCCGCCTCCGGCACACCGGCCTCCCGCAGCCAAAACAGCGACGTATAGGCCGTATAAGAAACCGGCTCAAACTCCGCAGCCCAGCTTTTTCCACTCAGTAGTAGGAATAAGCCCAAAACCAAAACAGACAGCCATCTGACTGGCAATAATTTATGCATGTTCAACACACCCTTCCCTAATAATAAAAAAACACCTTGAGAATATTTCGCCCAAGGTGCTAGCATCTCCTGCCATCAGCAATTTTTATTTCATCAGCCTGCAGACTGTTTTCTTTTCTCTTTATATCCCTAAACCAGGCAAAGTGTTATTATTTTTTCTTTACAATTCCTCGCCACACACCTACAATGGATACATATAAATGAGGAAAGGACTCGTACTATGAACCACGACATCTATATCTACCTGCTTGTTATGAGCGCGGTGACACTGGCCATCCGCATATTGCCCGTCACCCTTATCCGCCGTCCCATCAAGAATCAATTTTTGCGGTCATTTCTGTTCTACGTCCCCTATGTGACGCTGGCGGTCATGACCTTTCCCGCCATTATGGATGCCACGCGCAGCCCCTATGCGGGACTTTTGGCCCTCATTGTCGGCATTGGCCTTGCCTGGAAAGGCTTCAGCCTGTTCAAAGTAGCAGCCGCCTGCTGTATGGTGGTCTTTGGCGTAGAACTTCTTATCTTATAAGCAAAAACAGCCCATGAAGCATATTCCTTGCTTCATGGGCTGTTCGTCTATTTATTTAGGCAATCTGATACACACGGGCATCAAAATTCTTCCAATAGCTCACGGCATCATCATAGGACAGAAGGTAGCGGTCCTCGACTTCGCTTCTCCCCAGCTCGATACCATAGCAGCACTTAGCAAACACAGCTGCCTCTTTGTTGGCCGCTTCACGGATAATCTCCCGCAGGGTATCTTCCACAAATGCCGTACGGGACTTCCACGCTGCCTGCTCTTTCAGATTATACTTGCCTGTCTTGAACTTGAACAACTTGTTGGTGGCATTATTCACCGCAACAATCATGGTTAATTTTCTCCTCTCCGAACATCTTTTCCACAACATTATCCCATTAGTTTTCTATATAATATACATCTTTATAAAAATTACGTTGTAATTTTACCCCAAAAGTCCTAATTGCGCAAGGGATTTTTTGTAATTTAGTTTGCAATTAAAAAAATTTTTTTCCCTATATGCTTATTAATTTTTCCTATGAGGGAAAAACTCATTTAACACCCGCTCGTCCTGTGGTTTGCCCAAATAAGTGCCAAGCAGGAAGAACAGCAGCGAAGCGGTAATGCCAATGGTAATCTGATGCAGCCCCATGACCTTAAAGCCCATCCCCTGTGTCAGGCAGTAGACCACTGTACCGCCGCCCATGGAGAGGATTGCGCCGAGCTTATTGGCCCGCCGCCAAAAAAGACCGAGCAGCAGCATCCAAAAGAACGCCGTTTCCAAGCCGCCAAAGGCGAACATATTGATAATCCAGATAAGGCTTGGCGGTGTCAGTGCAATGACGAAGACCACGACGCCGATAACGGCTGTCGCCAGCATGGAGAGCAGGCGCAGCTGTTTCGTGCCCGGCTCCCTGCCTTTTTTATGCTGCTGATGTAAATATACGTCCTTGATAATGGCCGAAGACGCCACAATGAGCAGCCCTGAAATCGTAGAGATAGATGCCGCCAAAGGGCCGATAATGGCCAGACCGACCAAAGTCGGCGGCATAACCGTGACGATGGTCTTCGGAATGATGTTGTCCACGCCGCCATAGGAGGCCAAATCCCCCGTAAGCACGCCATGCGCCAAAATACCGGTAAAATTGATGCCAATATTCATAAAGCCCACAACCACCGTACCGATAAGCATGGCCTTGTGCAGGCTGGCGGTATCCTTGTAGCTGATACCGCGCACCACCGACTGCGGCAAGGCAATCGTACAGATACCCACCAGTATCCACTGGGTCAGGTAAAGACCAGCCGGCATATGACCGCCGGAGAACGGCTCAAACATTTCCGGATGATTCAGGTGGAGATTGTCCATCAAATTGCTGTAGCCGCCACCAGCCAACAGCACATGATACAAGAGCAGAACTATGCCCACCATCATAATCAGCGCACAACAGGTATCGGTAAGTGCTACGGCCCGGAAGCCGCCCACAGTGGTATAGACTACAACGGCCAGGCCAAAGAGCAGTAGTCCCATTTCATAACTATAGCCCGTCACAGCCGCAAACAGTTTAGCCCCACCCACGAACTGCGCCGTCATGGTCGCACAGAAGAACAAGACGATGATAAACGCCGCCAGGCTTGCCAGTCCGTCGGACTGGAAGCGCTCCCGGATAATATCCACCACGGTCACGGCATCGAATTTACGGGACAGCAAAGCCACGCGCTTGCCAAAAATGCCCAGCACGAGGAAGATGGCTGTAACCTGCACCACGGCCATATAAATCCAGCCGAAACCAATCTGCCAGGCCATCCCCGGCCCGCCGACAAAGGAACTCACCGAGCTGTAGGTCGCTACCGTGGTCATGGCCAGCACGAAGCCACCCAAATCATGGTTGCCGATAAAATACTGCTGCACAAAATTCTTGCCAAAGCCCCGCGCCTGCACCTGCCGCACATAAAAACCAATGCCAATCATCACGGCCATAAAGATAAGCAGGGGCAAAAGCGCTGCCAGATTGCCGCCATTACTCATGTTCCTCAGCCCCCTTTTCTTCGTCCAAAGGCATATCCCGGAACACGAATTTCAACAAAAGTTTCACCAATACAATGGCAAACAACCATACCCCGATACTGGATGTAACCGCCCATAAAGGCAGGCCAAAAATCTCCAGTTCCACATCGGCCAGGCCAAAGCCCGCCCAGCACCAAAACAAAATAAGTACCAGCAGTGCCAGCCCCGTATACGCGGCTTCGCGGCGAATCTGCTGATACTTTTCCCAATCGGTCATAAATGAATTCTCCTTTCGTACAGTTGCGCCCTGAATTTTTGTGCAGCGCATACCGTCGCTCTCTAGTGTACCGCAAAATGAATCTGCAGGCAAATCGAGCAGGAAATTTTCTCATAAAAAGCGAAAAATACCGATAAAGAAAATTAACCGAAGGAGGATGCTTACTATGAAGCGTATAACCATTTTATTGACCTTATGCCTTTGGAGTATCGCTGCCCTGGCTGCAGCTGCCGGCTCCATCACCGGAAACGTCTATCCGCCCAATACCGAACGCGGAATGAAGGTCGCCAAAGGGGACGCCGGTGCCGGAGTAATGTGGAATATGACCGCTCCCCCCAATCGCAAAAACACGGAACGGGCAGAAATATGGCTTATCGAGCGGGGCATTAATTTCGTCGCGCTCCCCTATGCCTCCGTACAAAAATGGTATCAGGAAAAGATTGTTCCGGCCAATCAGCCAATTTACCATGCAATCGCCGATGAAAAGGGACAATTTGCCTTCAAGAATGTTCCTGCAGCTGATTACTATGTGGTCATCCTGGACCCTAATGGGCATGAAATCACCCAAAATCTCAGCGAAAAAATGGCCCGTGATGAATTTTTGAAAAAACTGCCCCAGGTTGATGAATTTGAACTGTTCATGGTGGGGATGCGCACCTGCCTGGTGGAAAAAATCACCTTGAAAAACGGCCAAAACATCAAAATCCGTCCGGGTTTTCTTTAAGTCATAAAGGGAGGGTTCATTATGTCAATTTTGGATGATATGCTAGCCGCCAACGCCGAATTCTGTGCCCATCCGCCGGCAGATTACACACAGGAAGACCAGAAAAAAAGCAAGCTGCCGCAAAAACAAATAGCCATCATTACCTGCATGGATACACGGCTGGTAAACTTTTTAGAACCAGCTTTGGGCATTGGCCGCGGCGAAGCCAAGGTAATAAAAACCGCCGGTAACGGCGTTACCGGCGTATTCGATGGCACCATCAGGAGCCTTCTGGTCTGCATTTATGAGCTCGGAGTCAAAGAAATCATCGTTATCGGCCACCACGAATGCGGCATGGCACATACCACCTCCGAAGGGCTGATAAAATCCATGCTGGAACGCGGCATTTCCCAAGAAGCCATCCATATGGTCAAGAAGGAATTAAAGGAATGGGCAGATGAATTCCATCACCCCGAACAAAATGTCCGCGATACCGTAGAATACATCCGCCTGAACCCGCTCATTCCCACAGATGTGCCTGTCCACGGCCTGATTTTCCACCCCCGCACAGGCAAGATTGATGTGGTGGAAAACGGCTACGGAAAATAACCTTATTCCTGCGGCTTAATCAGCCCGTTCTGATAAGCCAGCAACAGATTATACAAATCGGTGATTTCGTCCTGTATGATCTTTCCCTCGTCCGTATCCCCCAGTGTCGTCCTGCAGGCTTGCAGTTCGACGGTTTCCGATACGGACTCAATATCCTGATTCTCGCGCAGAGCCTCGCGAACATCGGCAATCTTCTGATGCTGCAGCAGGCGCAGACCGCGGGAATTGGAAATCAGCGTATACCCGGATATGCCCGTCTTGCTGTGATAGGCCTTGCAGAAACCTCCGTCAATGATAATGGCTTTACCGCCGGCTTTGACGGGGGTTTCGCCTTTTTTGACCTTGACGGGAACATGGCCGTTGATGATATGCCCGCGCTCCGGGTCAAGGCCAAATTCCTGCAGCACCATTGCGCAGGTTTCTTCCTGGTTGATGTACTTGAAATACGGGTCAGAAGGCTCTTTCCAGGTGGATTCATCGGCGATAAAGGCGCGCTCAAAGGTCTTGAACTCCCGCCCCGAAACCGGCGAAAGCCGCCCGCACCACAAAAAGTACATAAAGTCCACCGTCTCCGGTTTGCGGTAGAGATACGCCTCCCGGGCGATTCTATCGCAATGGTCAAACCATGACCTCCCCTTGAACTCCTGCCCATCATAAGACACGGAACGCATACTGCCATCTTCGTTTAGCAGCACACAGCCATGGAACAGCAGATTGCCATTATAGCGGGTATAGAGACTCCCTTTTTGATAAAGATAATCCACATGGCGCTGCAGCACGGCGCTTTCCACAAAATACGATTTGAGGTCGTCAATAATCGCCGCTTCCTTCTCCGTAAGCTGGTACAGGTCGCTGCAATTCTCGTCAATTGTGGGGAAATAAGCACTCTCCAATTCATAGCGCTTGCCGTCGCCGAGCACTGCATGTGAGGAACGGAAGTCAATCTTATCGAGCAGCAAACGGCTTTCCATCTGATATTCCGGGTGACGGCGGATAAGCTGGCCTTCCAGCTTGAACATCATCATGGTTATGGCCTTTTCTGCGGCCTTGACCGGATTGGCGTCCGGATAACTGCGGGAAGCAAAGGTCGTCAGCGGCCGCAGGCTGATGCCGTACCCGCGCTCCAACACGTCCGTATTGTTATAGCGCAGGCAATTGCGCACCACGGCGGCAATGCAGGTTTCATTCCCCAAGGCCGCGCCCATCCATAATACATCGTGATTGCCCCATTGGATATCCACCGAAGGATGCTTCATCAGGAGATTCAAAATCGCATCCGGTCGGTTGCCACGGTCAAAAAAGTCCCCCACAATATGCAGCCTGTCCACCGCCAGCCGCTTAATCAGCACCGTAAACGCCTCGATAAAATCCGCGCCGCTGTCAATCTGCACGATGGTATTGAGTAATCTCTGGTGATAAACGAACTGGGCATTATCGGCCTCCGGCCGGGTATTCATAAGCTCCACAATCACGGCTTCATAACGCTTTGGAACAAACCCACGCACCTTGGAGGCCGGATATTTGTAGCTCATCAATTTGGATAGTTCCAAGAGCTGCGAGAGATTTTTCCGATACCAGGCTGGCGTGTTCTTGTGGTCTTGCGTTATCTGCTCAATCTTTTCCTTGGGATAGTAAATCAGCGTGCAGAATTCCGCCTTTTCTTCCGCAGACAACCGCTCCCCAAAGACATAATCGACCTTCTCCCGGATAACCCCGGAGCAGTTGTTGAGGATATGGAAAAACGATGCATACTCCCCATGCAAATCACTCATGAAGTGCTCAATCCCCTTGGGCAGCGACAGCCTGGACTGCAAATAAATCAGCTGTTCATAAACCGCTTCCTTGGTGGGATATTTTTCTGCCAGCAGACGCATAACTTTGTTGGGCCTGCCCTTTACCGCTATACCGCGTGCCATTCTGACCACCCCCGCGCCATCATTCTTATTGATTTGTTATTATTTTACCATAACTTGTGCGTGAATGATATAGGTTAGAATCACCACCGCCATGGAAAACAGATATTCCGTCACCGAACCTACCGTAAACAGCTTTATGCCCACCTTCTGCCAGGGCAAAAACAACGGAACCTTACCGCAGAACGCATCCTCGGCGATATGCAGCAGGGCACCGATACAGATAAAGGTGGCCCCGCGTTCCACATCTGCTCCCTGCGGCAGCAAGCCCAGCTGCATGATGGCCAGGATGGCAATATAGAGAACCGGCCAATGTGACCAGCCGCGATGCCGCGCCCGCCAGCTCCAATAATTTGCTCCGGGCTTTTCTTCTACTTTATCGGGAAAAATCGCCCCCGCCATGGAAAAGGCCGTGGCGAGAAAATCTCCCGTAGCACTATATACGATAACACCGGTGACAATTTCGTGATTAACCCATTTCATTACGTTGTTTTAACTCCTTAAACTACTTTGTTTCCTAGACTTATTTTAGCATATCGAGTATAATTAGGGTACTTAGATGAACGGAGCGATATAATGGACGATTATACCTGGCAACGGCGGCTGCGTGCCCGACGCACACAGGAACGGCGGCGGCTGTCATTGGTCTTTTTGCTTGTGGCAGCTTTGATTGGTGCGGTGGTATGGTATTTCTTTTTCTTTATCCGCACCCCGGAATATGCCCTGGAACAGATTCAGACAGCCCTTACGGAGCGTGACGGCGAAAAATTCAACCACTATGTGAACGCGGAACTGCTTTCCTCCCGCGCCTATGACGATTTAACGGTGGATTTGTTCGCCTATGATTCAGAACTTACCCCCAAGACCCGCGCCATGTTTGAAAAATTCTACATCATGATTAAACCACAGCTGGCCGAGGGTCTCGAAACGGCCGCCCTCAACCGGATAACCGCCGGCAGTTGGAATCTGCCGGAAGGTACGGACATCCTGAAAGGCCGCCAGCTGGGTATCGACTTTGAACGCTTTTTGGAACGCAGTCAGGTGCGCAACACCACGTTGGTCAAGGTTGGCAAGGTCGAACACAATGGTCATAGTGCCACGGCTGACGTCGAAATCATGGAGGAATACACCCAGACCCCCTTCACCCTGCAGCTGGCTATGGAACAGGCAGAGGATGGCCATTGGCAGGTCGCCTACATCAAGAATTACAAGGCCTATCTCGATAAGATTGCCCCCTTGCAGAACAAGGACATTGCGGATTACATCGCCGCTACCAAGGACATTGTCAGCGACAGCAACGAGCGCTTTGAGGTCTTCCAGACCCGATTTAAACGGCTCAACAGTTCCAAGAACGGCCATCTGACCAAGCAGCAGAAAATAAACATCGCCGCCCTGATTGAGGATGATATCATTCCGAGCCTGCAGAGCCGCCAAACCCAGTTGGATGCCGTGGAAGTCCCTGCCGGAGCACAATACTTAGCCCGTCAGCGTCAGCAGTCCACGGAAACCTCCATCAAGGCCTGGCAGCATTACATCAAAGGCCTGCGCGAGGACAGCCCGGCTGAATTTGCCACCGCCGAAACCCTGCACAAGCAGGAACTGGCCATTGACCTGCGCGTACAGGACATCATCCGGCATACAGCCATCAGTAAGAACATCCCCAACCTCCCCTGAGCGCTGTGCCTCATAGTTTTCCTTGACTTATTTCCGTTTCGTAGTAAAATGGAAATATAAAACTTGTTAGAAAATTCGCAACTACAATCAATTAACTTATGAATTATACAAATTCTGACTATAGAAAGGTGGCATGATACTATGTCTGCAACGAAATCACCATCTCAAGTAATTCTAGCGCCCTTCTCCGGCAAAACCGTTGAGCTCACCGCTGTTCCTGACCCTGTGTTTGCGGAAAAACTCACGGGTGATGGTCTGGCCATTGAACTCAGCAGTGACACGGTATTGGCTCCCTGCGACGGCGTGATTTCCCTGTTCTTCGACACCAAACATGCCTTTGCGATTACCACCGATGACGGTATTCAGATTCTTGTTCATGTCGGTCTTGACAGCATTATCCTGAACGGCGAGGGAATTACCGCCTTGAAGGAATCCGGTGACCGGGTAACTGCCGGCACGCCCATTCTCAAGATTGACATGGACGTTTTCGAGAAGAACTCCATCAACATGATTTCCCCTGTTCTGGTTGTCAATTATGACAAAGTAACGGAACTTACGCCCTGCCGCCCCGGCTGTGATGTTGCTGCCGGCAGTGATGAGGTTCTGCAATACGCAATAGCAATATAACCAAAAGAGCCGCCCTTGAGGGCGGCCTTTTCTATTGCCTGTTATTGCTGCAAATAGCTATTGATTTCCTTTTGTACCTGATTCAGGGCACTGCCTATCGACAAGCCTTCCTGCACCATATGCTGCAGCTTATGGTCGGCCAGATTCATCGCCTCCTGATACCGGGAAAATTTCGGTTCGGTAATCGAATCATCCATGACCTGACTGACGATTTGCAGATTCATTTCTTCACTGCCGGGAGTAGCCGCTGTGAAAAGCGCCTGTGCCCGCGGCGATTCCACCACGTCACGGCGGGCGGGCACGCCCTGGGTCATCGTGAGCAGCGATTCCTGAATCGCCGGGTCATAACAGATGGTCTTCAAGAGTTCCCAGGACAAGCGCGGTTCACTCGTGCGGGCGCTGATGCCCATAATCATAACCTGCATAATGGAGGAATTATGCCCAGACGGCCCCGCCGGCAGTTTAATGCAGTCCCATTCAAAGGAACTGTATTTTTTTATACGCCAGGGATAAGGCTTGTAGGTGCGGTATTCGGCAAACGTAAACGGTCGGAACGCAACCTTTCCCATATCAAAATCCTTGGCCGTTACCTCCTGTCCCTGATTGACGGCATGCAGTGCAGCCATAAACCGCATGACTTCCTCCATATTTTGCGTGGTAAAATTTGCATTTTTGCCATCGTCCGAAAAGAGGTCCACATCATTGGTCAAGGCCGCCTTGCGCCAATTGTAATCGTAAACGCCAAACTGGTCCAGCCGTCCATCGCCATCCGTATCACGGGTCACGGCCTTGCAAATGCGCAGAAAATCCTGCCAGGACCAGTCATTGCGAGGAATGGCAATCCCCTCTTTAGCCAACAGGGTTTTATTCACAAACATCAAGGTTGGCACAGCCCCCACAGGCAGGGCATAACTATCCCCCTGCCAACGCCCATAATCCAGCGCCATCGGATAAAAAACGCTCGGGTCGAAATCGGTATCCATGTTCATAGACCGCTCCAAGGATGCCAATGCGCCCATTGAGGCATATAAGGCAAAGTCCGTCCCCGGCACGACAAAAACATCCGGCTCGTCACCATTCAGCAGGCGTTCGGCCAGCCATTCCGAATAGTCCTCCTTGCGTATGCCGCTGACGTATTTGACCTTCACACCGGGATGTTCTGCCTCAAAGCGCTTGATGGCCGCCTCCATCAAGGCATACGGTTCACCTTCCGGCACATTCCAATTACTGCCGGCAAACATCCCCACGGTAAGCACCTTGGGCCGCGTTAAATACCAGCCCAAAAAACAAGTCAGGAACACCAAAAAAGCCAGATAAAGAGCAAAACCACGCTTCACGATACATCCACCTCAGCGGCCGCCAAGCCCGTCTGCACAGCCCAAATCGCCAGCTGCGTACGATCGCGCAGCCCTAGTTTGGACAGCGTGCTGGACATGCTGTTGCGCACTGTCCCCTCCGACAGCCGCAAGCGCTCGGCGATTTCCTTATTGGACAGGCCATGACCTACCAGATGCGCAATATTGCGTTCCGTACGGCTGAGCCCCTCAGCAATCGGCCCAGTCTCCACGGCGCTGTTTCCCTGGGCCATCTGGTTGAAGAACTTCACCACTTTGGCCACAATACCGGGGTTAATCATCGCACCTCCGGATACTACCGTCCGAATAGCTCCCGTAAGTTCCGGAACCGACACGCCCTTTAACAGATAGCCGCTGGCACCATATTTCAACGCATTAAATACATATTCATCATCATCAAAGGTGGTCAGAATGATGATTTTTACCGCAGGATAGAGCTGCTTGACTTCCCGCGTGGCCTCCACACCATCCAGTTCCGGCATACGCACATCCATCAAAATGACATCCGGCTGGCTTTCCTTGAGCATATCCATCAAAATCTGCCCATTTTCTGCCACCCCGGTCACTTCGATATCCTCATTCTGATCCAGTACAATCTTCAAGCTTTCCCGGATGAGTTCCTGGTCATCGGCGATAACAACTTTTATCATTCCTTATCCTCTCCATGATTATCCATTACATTTTTGCCCATTGGGATAGTTGCTTCCAATGTAAAGCCCTTATCGCTCCAATAACGGAGCCGTCCATGCAGCAGTTCCAGCCGTTCTTCCATATGCCGCAAGCCAAATCCCTGCTTCGTTTCTGCACAGCCTTCACCATTATCGGCAATGATGATGTAGAACCTGCCCGGTTCCAATCCACAGGTGACGGTCACTTTCGTCGCCTTGCCATGACGGCGGGCATTGGTGATGCCCTCCTGTACAATGCGGTAGATGACTTCTTCCTCGTCTTCCCGCAATTTTTCCGGCCAGCCCAGCTCCACCAACTGAATTTCCACACCGGATGAGGCCGAAAACTCCGCAATAACCTTTTTGATTGCCTGTTGCAACGGCAGTTTCTCCAAATCGTCCGGACGCAATTTTTTAACTGAACGGCGGACATCCACAATCCCATGCCGGGCGGTTTCCCGGATTTTTTCCAGCTGTTTTTTCACCACGGCAGGCGCTGCGTCCACCAACACGATGCAGGCATCCAACCCAGCAGCAATACCGGTCAAGGTATGCCCCAATGTATCGTGAATCTCCCTGGCCAAACGGTTGCGCTCCCGCGTCTCTGCCGTACGTTCAGCCTCCAATGCATAGGCCCGCAGGCGCACATTGGCTTCTTCGAGCTGCTTATTCAGACTGGCTATGCGTTCCTTTTCATGATGCTGGCTCTGCACCAACAGCACCAAGTACAGGACAAACAACACGATATTCAACGATTGGAAGGCATTTTTTATCGCCAGCAAAACCGACTGTACCTCCGGCCGATAATACGCCGCATACACATCAAAAGGTGCCACATGACGTTGAAAAATCGCCATATTGTAATTGGCCATAAAATAAAGCCCCAGCATGGCCACGAGCAGCAGCCAGCTTTGATTTTCCCCATGATAGCGGTGCATGAGGTCTGCCACTGCCAAGAGGACTATGCCGTCATAAGCCAGATTGAGACTTTTCATCAACAGCATACAGATACCGATTTCCGCAGCAAATATCAGCTGCCGCTGCCCCGATTCCAAACCACCGTGCCGGTAGAGTTTCCCCAGGAATAGCAACAGGGCATAGGCCCCCATGGACAGCCAAAAGCCCTTCATCGCAGGCAAAGGCACAATGGGCAAAGTCGATAAAAATTCATGGGCACTCATGGTGCTGACAATTTTTTGCTGTGTAAGGCACATAAAGCCTGCCATCAGGAGCACGACCAGCCCATTATACAGCCCCAAAAGTCCATAGAGCCATTCCAGCCGCCGCTGTTCCGGCGTATAGCTCCCCATCATCAATCCCATCCTCTCATATCGGTGCCCAGATTTTCCTTGGTAATGAGCTGGGTGGGCAACCTCATCAGCTTGGGAACCTGCTCGCCCGCCAATATCTTATAAGCCTGTTCTGCCGCATTGCGCCCCAAAGCTCTGGGCGACTGCCCTGCTGTGGCCATCATATGCCCACCCGCTATCATTTCCTTGGTCTCCGGTACGCCATCTACGCCATAGACCAGAACCTTGTCCAACCGGCCAACGGTCTGCAGTGCTGCCATCGCCCCCATCGCTGTCGGGTCGTTCAAGGCCATAACCACATCAATATCCGGATGACGTCTAAGCATTTCCTGCATGGCCGGCATGGCCAGTTCCAACTGCCCCCGGCACTCAGCCTGATCCACCACCACAAAACGAGGATTAACCGCCAAGCCATCCAAAAAGCCCTGAATTCTGTCCACAGAGGAACGAGCCTCCGAATGCTTGAGCAGGGCGATTTTGCCGCCGGCTGCATGCGCCAGCAAATGCTCAGCACATTGCTGTCCGGCCAGATAATTATCCGACACCACCGTAGCAGCCACAGAATTTTCATCTTCTACATTGGTATCTACGGCAATCACCGGCACATTGGCCTCTCGCGCTAATTGCAAAGCGGGGGCAATGCGCTGCCAGTCCACGGGATTGATGAAGATCAGCTCTACCCCGCTGTCGATAAGTTCTTTTACGGCCTCTTCCTGCCGCTCCACCGACAGAGCTGGGTCCCGGGAAATCAGAATATCGCCCCGCCTGCTGACTTCCATGCGAATTTCCTCATCCACGATTTCGTAAAACGGATTGTTGAGCGTCATATAGACGGCACCAAATTTATGCCGGTGCTCCGCCTGCCGCAGGGAATAATCCGTCTGCATAATCTGCCACATAACCAGCGCAGCCAAAAAAAGCAACAGAACTCCCATCACGCTCCAAAACAACCTTTCCCCCCGTTCCATACCTGCCAACTCCGCCTTTCTCCGTCAATATCAATCAAATTATACCGCGAACAACGCTATTTTACTATAGTGAGAATCTTTTCTGCAAAAAAATTCTCACAAAGCCCCTCATGTCCTCGTATTTTTACGACAAAATATGATATAATAAGAGGTAAGACTCATAATGGTTTTGGAATGTATGTGTAGTAGATAATGATTATTTTAGGAGGAATGAATAGCATGGACATTAAGTATGACGTAGCAATCACTTCCATCGGCAATCTGGCCAGAACTTTTCTGACCAACAACAGCAGCGCTATCCTGTTAGACGAAGGCATCCGCCCCAACCTTTCGGACATGGTACTCGAACACACGCCCGGCAAATTAGAAGAAGACATCAAGAAGGGTGACAAGCTGCTGATGGGCGGCATCAAATATACCATCGAAAAAGTCGGCGACGCCGTTAACGAAAACTTACGTGAAGAAGGTCACTGCACGCTGGTATTCAACGCCGAAGGCTCCATGCCCGGCCAGATTATCCTCAAAGGCCCAGCCCTGCCCGTACTGACTGTCGGCGCACATATAACCTTCACCAAGAAATAAATACAGCATTTGTGGGACTGCGGTAAATCGCAGTCCTTTTTTTTCATATTGGCTGGCAGGATTATCGCATTTTCAGCGCGAAGTTAATGCTTGTAATGTCAATCATTTGTCAATCGTTTCAGGATTATTTTTTGATAATTTCGATATATCTGTTTACCTATGGAGGATAGGACATGAGGATTTTCTCACGGAAGATACCGCTTTGTGCCCTGCTGTTCTTTTTGCTGGGGATTTTTCTGCCCGCCCGCATTATGGCTATGGAGGAACTAAAAGTCGGTTATGTACCGGGTACAGGTTTTTTGGAAGAAGACATGCCGGGGCATATGCGGGGCAACGGCTATGAGTATATGGAATTCCTCTCCGGCTTTTTAGGCGCGAAGTTTTCCTATGTTCCCTGCGTGAGCTGGTGGGAAGCCGGAGCAAAACTGGAAAACCATGAAATCGACCTGCTGCCTGCCATGCCGGGAAATTACAAGACCTTGCCCTTTGCCATGCGCACCGACCATGTCATTGCCCGTTTTCCCATGGAGCTGGTGGTACAGGATGATTTTGCCGGCGGTCATGTACGCCTGGGAACACTGGACTACAACTATCCCACGCCAAGTCTTGCCAAAGCGGCCCAAGAACATGGCTTCAGCTATGAGCTGATTTCCTTCAGCGACCCTTTAGAAATGAAACAGGCCTTTGCCGCCCGCCAGCTGGATGGTTTCGTGCAGCCCCTGCTCCATCCGGAAAAAAGCGAACGGGTACTGGCTATCTTTGACCGGGTCAGCTACCGTCTGCTTGTCCACCGTGACCGTCCGGAACTTTTGGCACAAGTCAATGCCGCTCAGGACAGCCTGCTGCTGAACCAGCCCAATATCCGCAACCGCCTCAACGATAAGTATGAACGGGCCAAAGGCTTTCCGCTGGTGCTCTCCCCCGCCGAAAAAGCTTACCTGCAGGAAAAGGGAACCTTTCATGTGGCCGTATTGATGAGGACGAAGCCTTATTTCTATCGGGATGAGGAGGGAAATTGGGCAGGTGCCACCCAGGCACTGCTGAACCAGTTAGAGCAGGATTTAGGCATTACGATTGAACTTGTGGAAGTCAATTCCCTAAATGAGCTGCACCGACTGCTCAGCCGCGGAACCATTGACTTCGTTGCCGATGTTCCCTGCGATTTCAGCTGGTTGGACAGCCTGGGCCTTATGCCTACCCAGTCTTATTTAGAGATTGGCTATGTTCCCGTAACCCGGCATGGCACACAAAGTTCCCGCCCGCCCAAAGCAGCTGTTGTCGAGGGAAACTTTGAAACTGCCGCTTTCACCATGACCCAATATCCCAGTGAGCAGATCATCAGCCGCAACAGCTGGGAAGAATGTTTTGCAGCTGTCGGCAGCGGCCTTGCCGATGTCACCTATGCCCCCCGCGCCACTGTTCCCTATCTGATGGAGGCGGTATCTGCCTATAATCTTTCTGCCGATACCGAAAGCATTTTTTTGGAATCCGTCAGCCTGGGTGTAGCCAAAGATGCCAATCCCCTGTTGTGGCAGATACTCGACAAGGAAATCAACCATCTTCCCCCCCGCCTTGCAGCCGAGTCCTTGAGCCAGACGGCGCACGAAAATGTCCACCATCTGAACCCGGTTTATCTGCTCTACCACTATCCCCTGCAAGCAGCCCTCCTGATCTTCCTGATTATGGGCTCTCTTGCAGGTATTATCTACTATCGCTTCCGCCAGCAAAAACGCAAGCTGACGGCTATGGAGGAAAAAACATGAGTACATTGCCAACCATCTTAATCGTTGATGATGATGAAATGAATATCGTCATGGCCAAGAGCATTTTGGAAATGAAGGTGCGGGCAGAAATTTTAACAGCCAGCAGTGGCACAGCCTGTCTTGACCTGCTCCGGGGACGGCAAAATCCCGTTGACCTCATTCTGCTGGATATCGCCATGCCCGGTATGGACGGTTTGCAGACCCTTGCCGCCATCCGCAAAGACCCCATCCTCAAGAACAGCAAGGTCATCTTCCTGACCGCCGCTGCCGACAAGGAAACCATTGTCAAGGCCAGCCAGTTGAAAATTGCCGACTATGTCAAAAAGCCCTTCGTGCCGGAGGATTTAATCAGCCGGGTCGAAAAACACCTTTATCCGGCTATTGATGACCCGGAAGTCAACGATATCTTCAAGGCTTTGGACAATCTGGGCTTGTAAACCGAACAACGCAAGCAGAAAGGAGC
>DFHU01000053.1:0-16160 GCA_002373045.1 Pseudoselenomonas ruminantium
CCTCCTACAATAGAATTATGGATTGGAAACGGATAGCTACCGTTCCTATCCACCTTGTTGTCTAAGCTGGTAAAATAGTGAGGTAATGGTTAGACGGCTCACTCCTAGGACTTACACGTCCGTAAAAAAGTCTGTCTGCCACCCTCTCATTCCCAGCTGTTCGATTTATGCAGGTTGGGCTATCTTTCCAGATGCGTCCGTGTCAACCCACAGGAGATTGAATCGGCAATGAGGAGTATGGTAAACCATTGCGATTCTATCTTAAGGAGCGATGCACATGTACGCAGTAGGAATTGATGTCTCAAAAGGCAGAAGCACGGTGGCCGTGTTAGAGCCTCTAGGTAAGACAGTAGCCAAACCTTTTGAGGTACGTCACACCAAGAGCGGCATGAACGACCTCGTAAACTATTTAAATACTTTAGACGGCGAATGCCGCATTGTCTTGGAACACACTGGCCGCTACTACGAACCAATGGTACGCTGGCTTTCTGGTGCCGGATTGTTCGTCAGCGCCGTGAATCCCAAGCTAATCAAGGATTTCGACAACAACTCCTTGCGCCGTGTCAAAACCGACAAGGCAGATGCTAAGAAGATTAGTCGCTTCGCCCTTGACAAATGGTATATGCTGCGTCAATATACAGCTATGGATAATATACGTACACAGCTTAAAACCATGAACCGTCAGATGAGCTTCTACCAGAAGCAGCAGACGGCTTACAAAAATAACCTTATAGCCCTGATGGATGAAACCTATCCAGGAGCCAATAAATTCTTTACCAGCCCCAAGCGGCCTGATGGCAGCGAGAAATGGGTAGACTTCATTGAAAAATTTTGGCATGTGGATTGTGTCTGTAACATCAGCCTTAAATCCTTTACGGAAAAATATCAGAAATGGTGTAAAAAGCACGGTTACAATTTCCAACCTGACAAACCTGCCGAAATCTATAACGCCTCGCAGGAGCTAATTCCTATTTTAGCCAAGGACGATATGACTAAGCTGTTTGTACAACAGGCTGTAACCCAGCTCAATGCCATCTCCAAGGCCGTAGAGGAACTCCGTCAGCAGATGGATAGCTTAGCTTCCCAATTGCCGGAATACCCTGTTGTGATGTCCATGTTCGGCGTAGGAACTACACTTGGCCCACAGCTCATTGCCGAGATTGGCGATGTGCATAAATTCACCAAGCGCAGCCAGCTGACAGCCTTTGCAGGTGTAGACCCCGGAGTTAATGAATCTGGTGATTATGCCCAAAAGAGCGTTCATACCACCAAACATGGGGCTCCATATCTGAGGAAAACGTTATTCCTTATAATGAATGTACTGATCCAAAATCAACCAGAGGATGACCCGGTATACAGATTCATGGCGAAAAAACGTGATGAGGGCAAGCCATACTATGTTTACATGACAGCCGGAGCAAATAAGTTCCTACGAATCTACTTTGGTAAAGTCAAGGAATACTTAAGCAACTTACATTTAGAAGAATAATAGTTTCAGAAAATTCTTTACAGGTTGGCGCATTGCGGCAGCCTTTTTGTTGTGTCATAAAATCACTTCATAGAAATTTACTCCATTTCGAAATTTATGCTTGACTTTTTATTTGCAGGCTTTTATACTATATGTCTAATTCCATTCAATTCTTCTTTAACATAATCAGTAGTCATTATTTTTTTAACTGTTTCATCAACATCTAGTCTTGTCGTATTATGACTGGTATATGAATCATCTGCCATTGTTTTCACTTCACCTTCAACTATGGATTTATCATAATTTAGGTCTCTACCATCTGTAGCAATACGGAAGTAATTTCCCATATCCTGTGCCCTTAAGCTTTCTTCTCTAGTCATAAGCGTTTCATAAAGTTTTTCACCATGTCTTGTACCAATAATATTCGTCCCCGTATCTCCAAAAAGTTTCTGTACTGCCTTAGCCAAATCACCAATAGTAGATGCATCTGCTTTTTGAATAAATAAGTCACCTGGATTTGCATGCTCAAAAGCAAATTTTACAAGATCAACAGCTTCATCAAGATTCATCAAAAAACGGGTCATGTTCGGATCTGTTATCGTTATAGGATTTCCAGCATGTATCTGCTCAATAAAAAGTGGTATTACAGATCCTCGACTGCACATTACATTGCCGTATCGAGTACAACATATAACTGTTCCGCCTTTTTCCGCAGCGATTCGGGCATTAGCATAAATAACATGTTCCATCATTGCTTTTGATATACCCATTGAATTGATTGGATAAGCAGCTTTATCCGTAGAAAGACATACCACCCTTTTGACTCCAGCATCAATTGCTGCATGTAACATATTATCTGTTCCAATAATGTTGGTTCTAACTGCTTCCATGGGGAAAAATTCACAAGATGGAACCTGCTTCAAAGCAGCAGCATGAAAAATATAATCTACTCCATACATTGCATCTCGAATGCTTTGTGCATTTCTCACATCGCCGATGTAAAACCTTACCTTATCCGCATACTCTGGATATTTCTCCTGCAAAACATGTCGCATATCATCCTGCTTTTTCTCATCACGAGAAAAAATACGAATTTCACCTATATCTGTCGATAAAAAATTTTTTAATACCGTGTTACCAAATGAACCAGTTCCACCGGTTATCATTAAAGTAGCCCCATTAAATGCTGACAAATTTATTACCTCCTAATTGTAATCTATAAACCTCATCAAAATTTTTAAATTCAAAACTCACAATCATTTTAATAATTTTCTTTTTATAACAATTGTCATATCTTTGAAATTAGAGTAGTACACCGCTAAAGCTATGCTCAATATTATTGATACTGCTAGACATTCTTTAATATAATCATCAATGAATACACAATTGGATAGCGCAAGCATCCATATTAAAATTATTCCTACGAATGTTTTACGAACAGATTCTATACTTTGATAATACTTTTGACCACGCCAGCTCAATAAAACGAAGCGAACAGTAGCAGCTATAGCTGCTACCACTGCTGCACCAAGTAGTCCTGCGATAGGTAGCACCACCCATGTACCCACTATTTTTAATACCAAAGCAATAGCAAAAATCAAAGTCGATTGATAAACTTTCTTCGATATAGCTATGCCATATTGAGTAGACTCACCTAAAAACATCAACAATGTGTCTACAATTACCAAAGTAAAGAAATATCTTCCACTTTGGAACTGCTCACCGATAAATAAATATGCTACATGCTGTAGAATTATCATTCCTGACAATATTATCAATATTGATATGATAATATAATTGTGTACTTTCTTTATAAAATCTTGTTCTTTCTTATAATTTTTATAAATAAAAACCGACCAATAAGTCAGAAAGCCACTTGTCAAAACACCTATAACTGAAGAAAAAACATTTGTTGACGTATAAATTCCAACATCATAACTATCCATTCTCATCGTAATAAGCAATGGCGTTATAAATGTAGCTAACATAAACATCACTGATGTCGGCCAGGTTGTAACTGAAAATTTTGCTACAGATAAAATTCTATGATCCAAGCAAGGTATATTTTTTATAATAATATTTCGTTGAGTTATTAATAAAATTAGAAAAAACGCAAATACACCAATAGTGTTAAAGAATAAAATATTTGACAGTTCCAGACTAAATAAGATCGACATCATAACGGTCATCTTCATTAATGTATTCGTAATAATTTGTTGTATCGTATAATATTTAGCATTTTCTTGAACTCTATAATAATTATTAGCAAAACGATTCAAGAAAATAATCGACATCGAAAATACACACAATAAAAAAATTGCATAAAAATTTTCCTGATGAAACAACAATATAGATATCTGTTTATAAAAGAGCAATAATATGACAGAACATATTCCCCATCCAACAAAAACTACTCTCAAGCAAAACCTGTATAATTCTTTGAGTGACCAACCTGTTGGTGTTTCGTGAAAAAACCGAATAAATCCTTGATCAAAACCAAAACATGCAAATATCATAAACACATTTGCAGCTGCATTAAATACATTTATCTGTCCATACTCTTCAGGGGTAAACATTCTCGTTGTAATGTAAATAGTCGATATCCCTACTATAAAATTCACTATCGGCGCAATATAGAATCGCAGCACAGCATGTACAAACTTATTCGTATTCATTGTATATTCCCTTTTTTATATGGTATATCTCGAATACGTAAATATGCGGTATTTGGATAATGTAAACTTTGTAAAACATTCATTTTTACAAATACACGTGTTACTATTTCAAAAATTCGCTCTTTCCATACTCTATATTTTCTAATCCCCATATAGTTTGCTTTATAATTTATAGGAGGATTATTGATTAATCTCATAATAGTTTCTGCTACATTTTTTACTGAATTCCCATCACATTCTCCTAGGTATTTTTTGTATACTTTCCTTTTTCTCTGTTTAATTCTAGCACTATCAATATCTATATTCATCAACTCATATATATCATGTATTCGGGGATATTCTTCTAATCCTCTGACTCTAAACTCATCTTCACGTTTTACTGGTTCATGCAAAAAGGAAACTACTCCCATCAAGTCACTTTCAAAAATTGAAGTACTCTGCCAGGTCACATAAGCTTCAGCAACATTAAGCCATTCGTAAATAGAATAATCTGTAATCACATGCACACGTTTATCTATATCACAATTTGCATTGTGACCTGGATGTGGACGATAAATAATTTCATACTTGTCAAAAAAACAGTCCGGCAATTTATGTAATTGTTCTATTGTTTTTTCTAATGATTCCAAATCAAAATGCACAGCTCTATCATATATAGATTCTGTTATTCCCAGTCCCAATAAATCTCTTTTATTTAAAGCAATCAACTTATTTGAATCATCTCTTGTCTCTGCGTAAAGAATCCACTTCTTATTAAAATCTAAATTATATTCTTCAGCCAATTCTAAGCGCGTTTTATTTATACTACGACCTTCGTCACACCTTGGATTGCCAATAATAAATATATTTTCCTCTCGAACCTCACAAGCTATCAACGACTCAGCAAATGTTTTCGTCCATACAAAATGAAGCATTGAATTCTTTGCGTTTTCACTTTTAGGCAATAACACATTTTCATATGCAGGCGAACTTATCTCTTCATGATGGAAGTTTCCTAGCTTTACATCAGGATTGTGTTCAATAAAAGGTTGAACCAATTCATAATTATGATCTGTATACATCCAAGGCATCATAATAAAATCTATTTTTATTTTATTTGACAAAGCAACCGCATCATACCATTCGAATGTAATAGAAAAAACATATGCCTCCCCTCCCATATTTTCTATTTCTCTTTTTATTTTTTGACATACATTATATTCTCTTGATATCAGCTCATATAAAATAATAACTTTTCTCGCCATATATTTCCACATCCTAAAAAACATTTCTACCATGCAATAATAAATATATATTCCATATATTTTATAAAAATCAATATTTATTTCTATCTCTAAGTTTCCACCTTGTCTCTAAACGATATTTTACTATCACATGAACCCCTAATATCTTTTCTTACATATTCAATCAGCATTTCCTACTAACAAGATTATACTCATTATTAACATCTAACATTTCATTTTAATATCCCCCACATTTTTCCAATGAGATTCCTGGGAAATACCATTAGCATCAATAGGCATATCTTATATTTAAGATTTAATTTTCTAGCTAAAGCTATATCAATCATAGTGTTTTTTAATCCTTCTATGCACGTCTTATATCTACAATATTCTTGCTTATCATACGCTGATTTAATGCAATAAATCATTATTGTCTTCCAATATCCAGCTTTACTATAAGGTATTCCCTTTAATTGATAAATCTCACAACGTTTTTTTGCAATTTTCATTGCATTAAACAGATCTTCAGGTTTACTAGTATTTGTAATACTACTCTTCCGAAAAGTATAATAATATAAAGGTTTATTAATTATATATATTTTTCTCATCAATAAGGATGTTTGAGTTAACAAATCATAATCTTCATAAGTATTCAAATTAAAATCCATTTTACATTTACTCAATATTTCTTTTTTTAAAATGTGTATATATAAATAACTTTTTATTTTATCATCAGCAGATAATAATTTTATATATTCTTTTTGTTCACATAAACCATAAGTTTCACAAACTATATTTTTCTCTTTATTATTATATTTTTTGGTATAGCCTATAACCACACCATCAACATCTTCACTTTTCAACGTATAGACGACATATTCATACCATTTTTCATCGAGAAAGTCATCCGAATCGCACCATGCTATATATGTACCATTTGCTTTATGCAAGCCGAAATTTCTTGCACGAGATACGCCTTGATTTTTGTTATGATATACTTTAATATTTTTATATTTTAAAGCATATTCATCACATATGGCACCACTATTATCATCAGAACCATCATCTACGCAAATAATTTCTATTTCTCTATCATCACTTTTACGAATAACAGTCGCTATTGATTCAAGACATCTTCGTATATAGCTCTCCACATTATATACAGGTACAATAATACTAACTAAAGGCTTATCTTCAACCATTTTTCTATCACACTTTTCTAATTTTAAAAAATGCATATCCTATTGATATTATGCAACCAGTCAAAAATCCAATTGCTATAACTAATTTTTTTCTTGGCCAAACTGGTATTTCCTTGAACGGCAAATTCGCTGAATCGACAATTTGGATATCCATAGAATCCATAGCCTGCCGAATCTTGTTATTTTCCATCTGTTTAATCAAGTCGGTATAAATACCTTCTTTTATGACCGTATCCCGCTGGAGGTTCATATACTCCTGTACTTCCTGCGGGAAGTTATCCAATTCTTTTGCCTTTTCATCGCGACGTTTGGCAACTGCCTGTTCACTGGCCTTAGATACTTCAATCGCTACCTGCGCATTTACCTGATCTTTTATCAGAGATTCCTGCGTAGGATTAATCGTGGTGTATTTGGATGCCACCAAAGCATTTACTTCCTGTGCCAAATTTTGCTTCAAGGCTACCAGTTTTTCCTCGGCCTTGATTACATTCGGATTTTCTTCTGTATACTGCTGACGCAAGCCAACCAAATCCACTTCGGCAGCGATAATCTTTGACCGCAGGTTTTGTACGTTGGCATTGTCGTTAATTTTTAAGCTTTGGCTATTGGCATTGATATCACCTAATTGTGCTGCTGCACTGTCCGCCTTGGCCTGATTGGCCTGTTGCTGTACGCGCATATTGCCAATGGCTTCATCAAATGCGTTCATCTTATTTACAGCAATTTTAGCCTGTTCATCCGGACTGTAAATGCCATGTTCCTGCTGATAGGAGGCAAACTTATTTCTTGCCTCCTCGGCTTCTTTTTTTGCCACATCTACACGATCATTCAGGAACTGTACCAGCAGGCTTTGGGTTTCCTTGTTCATATCGGTCATCATGACGAGGAAGTTATCCACAACATGCTGCGATATCATCTGTGCTTCTTCCGGAGTCTTCCCTTTAGCTGTAACTTTAATCAGATTGGTCTGCTTGGTATTTTCTATAGTCAGGTTTTTCTCGGCAAACTTCTCCGGTGTCAGGAATTCTTTTTCATCTTCCTCCCAATCCAATTCGTCAATAATCGGCTGCAGAACAGTATTGGATTTCATCAGTTCCACATAGGAAAGCGTTGGGGATGTCGATGCACCGATTCCTAATGCTGCAGCGGCCACAGCAGCACCACTAACACCTGCACCAGTTACACGAGTCTGCACAGTAGTCGTTGATTCGTAAGTTGGCGGCCAGACCAACGCAGCTACCAACGAAATTGCCGTACAACCGCCAATGATTGCACCGCAGACTTTCTTGCGTTCTTTCATAATCTGCCAGATTTTACCAATATCTATCTGTTCTTCTTTTTCCATGGGTTTCATCTCCCTATTGTCTCTGTTATTCATGCACGGAACAGGCCAATTTTCCTAGCCAGAAATTTTCCACCTTTTTTCAGCCAGTTTTGCTTTTCCATAAAAGATACATTTTGTTCGCTATAATCTAGCTGATTCTTCTCCAGCCAAATATCCAGCATCAGTTCGCTGACAAAGCCATAAATGCGGGATTCATAAGTTGAATAATTGCTGATATCTACGTTTTTCTCAATTTCTGCCAAAATCGCAAACATCCATTCGCAATAAGCATCATAGTGCTTCTTGTCCATAACGAACATGTTGAACATATGTGCCCAGGTACGATTCATTACTTTTTCCATAGCGGAAACATATTCCGGATATTGTTCATGGATAATCCGTTCTAATTCTTCCAGACCTGCCGCCTGATGGGCATGAAGATAATGCGATTTATTGGATTCGATGTAATATTTACGTTTTTTCGCCACTACTATCGGCGTCTGTGACAATATCTTTTCCCATTCTTTTCCACTTATGATTTGCGCTTTTTTCTTCTCTACGCTTCGTGCTTCTTTGCGTGTGAAGTAGCGGCGATAATGAACCAGGCCAACGAAATCAGCTTCCAGATTTTTCCAAGCCCAATACATAGCTGTTAGTTCGCAGTAATGCGAATTTTTGCTACTGATATTGTCCCCAGTGTTATCTCCCTGAAATCCTATATCCGCTTTTCCTTCTTTTCCTACATGAATCGGAAGGTACACGGAATCCGTTGGCATCCAATAAGGTTTGTGTACGGCGACCATAATTTTTATGTTCAAATCAATAAGCTCCTTTACCGAATATTACTGCGGTGAATGTTTTGGCCAAATACATGATATCGAGCCATACCGACCAGTTCCTTACATACCAAGTATCCATTTCCACACGTTCTTCATAGGTAGTATCGCTTCTGCCACTGGCCTGCCACATGCCGGTTATACCGGGCAGTACCATGGCATATTCGCGGAAGTATTCTCCGTAGCGTTCAATTTCTTTTTTTACAATAGGTCTTGGACCTACAAGACTCATGTCTCCCTTAATAACATTCCAAAGCTGCGGGAGTTCATCCAAACTGGTTTTCCGCAAGAAACCGCCCAACTTGGTAACACGCGGGTCATTAGTCAGTTTGAAGGATTCTTCCCATTCCTTGCAGGCTGCGGGATTTTTTGCCAGATAATCCTGCAAGATTTCTTGTGCATTAGGCACCATGCTTTGGAATTTGTAGCAGGGAAATTCCTTGCCGTCTTTGCCAATACGGCGATGGGCAAAGATTACATTGCCTTTGTTGTCTATTGCCACCAGCAATGCTACTACGGCAATAATCGGCAGTATCAACAGACCACCGCAAATCGTGCAAACCAAATCAAAAATCCGTTTGTAAATTTTATTGCGGCGCATAGCCAGATTATTACGCAGGTGAAGCATCAGGATTTCTTCGGTGAAAAGTACCTGCGCTTCTACGCCCATCATCGGTGTGCCAATCAAATCCGGCACATAGGACAGATTGCGTACATGGGGCTGGACGGTGGTTATGAGCTGCTGTAATTTGTCACGTTCCATCCCCGGTGCCGTGATGATTACGTTTTGTACATGGCTGTTTGCTACGATTTTCTCTGCTTCGCTGATTTTTCCCAGCAGTTTATATTTATCCGGAATTCTGTCGGAAATCGGATTATCATCCAGGAAACCAATGACATGGTACCGATACCCCAAATCATCCTGAAAGTAATGTAACGCCCGTTCTGCCGTCTTGCCTGCCCCTACAAAAATCACATCTTCATACAGATGATGGCTGTGTTTCAGCCACAGGCTAATCAGCAGCCGTTCAATGTAGAGTGTTATCAGTAAAACCAGCCAGAATACCACAAAGAAAGAACGTGCTGCCATCCAGTCCGTGAAGAAATACAAGGCAACGATATAAGCGATAAGTCCGTATGTGCCCGCATAGAAAATGCTTCTGACGGTATAGATGATAGGCTGCATGGTGACATAGGCTCTCGCCTGAGCTAAAAAAATCAGGAAGGTCAACGGCAGCCACAGATAGATATAACTTGGGTCAATTTCTAAATCATATAATCCCGTTGAAATCAGTCCGGTCAGTATCACTGCAAGATAGTCCGCACTCATAAAAATTATGGGTGCAAGATATGGACGCAGCCTTTGACGTATACCGTTATTACGCTTTTGCATGGTCAATGTCATGTGATTCCTTTCTTGCTTTTATTTTTCCGTTTTCATATTGGATAAGGCGTACTCACAGCACTGCCGTACCAGATTGTTCACAGACACTTTCTCATGCTCGGCAATCCTTGCCAGTTCTTCCAACAGGCTGGCTGGCAGCCGGAACGTCTTATTGAGCATTTCTTCGGTCTGTTTGACCTCGAACATTTCGTAATCACCCCTATTATTTTTTACATGCACATTTGCAATAGCATAAGTCTCAAAACTACAGTCTCAAAAAGTGTACTTTTTGAGACTGTAGTAAAATAATGCAAAAAATGTCATTTTAAAACTTAAAAGTCTCAAAAAGTCCCTTTGAAATGAAAAAATTAGAAAAAAATTGGACATTGTAGAAGTCCTTTGCTATAATGTAGTTTGTGAATTCGAGAGTCTCAAAAAGTACACATTTTGAGACTCTTTGATTTTGCACAATTTTTTATACAACAAAAAGCCTGCGTACCAATGCAAGTAGCATTGATACACAGGCTTCTTTTATTGACTATTATTCTATTTTACATTCGCTCGGCAAGCATATCTGCCGCTGCCAGTACTCCGGCAATCATGGCGCTGGGTCTTGGTGGGCAACCGGGGATGTAGATATCCACCGGCACCACTTTGTCGGCAGCACCCACAATGGCGTAGCTAGCGCCGTAGGTTTCGCCGCCGGCTGCACAGGCACCGCAGGCCATGACGAGTCTTGGCTCCGGCATAGCCTCATAGGACATTTTGAGTGCCTGCTCCAAGTTTCTCGTCACCACGCCTGTGACCATTAGTAGGTCAGCATGGCGGGGGGAGGCATCCACATGCACGCCGTAGCGGTGCAAATCATAGACAGGATTGGACATCGCGCCCATCTCGAAGTCGCAGGCATTGCAAGAACCGGCATCCAAATGACGCACATGGAGACTACGGCCTAATTTCTGCTTGATGACCTCTGCCGTAATCTCAGCAGCATCTTCGGTAATCACCGGCAGAGCCTCATCACGGCTGTGCTGCAGGCTGCCCATAGCCTTCTCGACACATTTGCCGCAGAACAGGCATTTTTTATAGTCGATGGCATAGCCTTGCCCATCACTTGTAACCTTAAAGGCTCCTACCGGGCAGGCCTTGGCACAAGCCGTGCGCAGATTTTCCGGACAATCGCCCGTGATTTTTCCCCGAAAGCGGGCACTGCCGGTGAGGGAAATATTTTCGGTGGCGATTTTATCGCCTAATAAGCGTTCTATTACCTTAAACATAAAATCTCCTCAATCAGCGGTCAATGCACGCATAACACAGTTCAAAACTCTTATTGATCAGCGGGAAGTCGGGAATGATATCCCCCTGCACGGCGATGGTCACAGCTGGCCAGTTCGGATAGGATGCGCTGCGGACGAAGATGCGGTCAATTTGGCCATCCTGCAGGGCTACGAACTGGAAGTTGCTGCCCCGCGCAGATTCACTAAGGCCCCAATCCTCACCACTTACAGTTGACCAGTCAATTTGAACAGTCAGATTTGACGAGTCATTTGACTTGTCTGCCTTCAGCAGATTGCAAAGTTGCTGCACGAGGCCAAATGATTCTTTTAGTTCCGCAATGCGCAGAGCCAGTCTTGCCGCCACGTCGCCGGTCTTTTCCGTCACGAGCTTAAAGTCGAGTTCCGGATAAAGGCCGTAGGCAAAATCCTTGCGGCTGTCATGGGCAAAGCCCGAAGCTCTTGCGCCCACGCCGACCATGGCCAAATCCACTGCGGTATTTTTGCGCACAATTCCCGTAGTGCGCACGCGGTTCTGGAAGTTGGCCTGCTGGGCAAACATTTCGCTTAAATCGCTGACATTGGCTTTGGTTTTATCCATAATATCGGCGATATCGTTGAGCAGGGCGCTGTCAATATCCTGACGCACGCCGCCGGGAACAATTACGCCGCGCAGGAAGCGGTTACCCGCAATGCGTTCCTGCAAGCGCATAAGCATTTCCTTCGTGCGGCCGCCAAGGCTGATGGCCGGATTAAAGCCCACGCCGGCGGGGATATTGCCCAGGTCGCCCACATGGTTGGTAATGCGTTCAATTTCCATCAGCAGCGTGCGGATGATTTCCGCCCGCCGCGGAACTTTTACACCTGCAATTTTTTCCACCGCCTGACAGAAACTCCAGGTGTTGGCAATGGAGCAGGCACCGCAGATACGTTCTACTATGGGCAATGCTTCTTCCGGCGTTTTGCCCTCCATGATTTTTTCCAGACCGCGATGGGTATAGAACAGACGGGCATCCAACTGCAGCATGGATTCACCGGCCTGACTGAAGCGGAAATGCCCCGGCTCAATAATGCCGGCATGAATCGGGCCAACCGGAACTTCGTAAACGCCTTCGCCTCTGGCCACGCTCATATCCATACGGCGGGTGCCATGTACATCGGCAGCTTTGGCCACCGTCTTGCGCAGCGGATAAAAGCCCTCAGGGAAGGTATCATGGAGCACCAATGGGCGCGGGTCAGGATGGCCCTGCGGCACAAGGCCAAACATATCCTGAATCTCCCGTTCATACCAGGCAGCGGCAGGAATTACCGGTGTCAGGGATTCATAGCACAGGGATTCCCCTTCACCGAAGACCGCCTTAACTGCCTCCATTTTATGCTCGCTCAGATTTTCAAAAACAGCGTAAATCGCATACCCCTTTACTTCGGGATTTTCCGTTTCATCCCGGCCAAACATAGCGGTCAACGGATTTTTGCCGCCGTTGGACAGGATATTGGCCGTGCCGCGGAAGTTTTCCGGTTTTACGACTTTCAATGACCAATCTGCCATTACTGCACACCTCCCATGACCACTTTTGCCGCCTCAGTCAAAAGCGTTCCCACATAGGGAAGCTCATAGGCAAAGGCACTTACCACACCACTGACAGCCAGCATCAAGAGCAGTACGCAGCTGTCCAAACGGCCCATCAGCTCGCCAGCCGCCTTGCGGGTCGGCTTGCCGCCCAGCATGCGCATGGCATGATAGAGAATACCAATCAGCATACCGGCCAGCAGCACGAGCGCCAAAATTCCTAAATACGGATGATGTGCCTGGAAGAAGCTGGCAATGATGTAGAACTTACTGAAGAACACACCCATCGGTGGCATCCCCAAGATGCCCACAATGCCGAGCAGCCAGAACATCGCCGTTTTGGGCGCCTGCTGCATCATGCCGTGAATGCGCATCATATTTTTCGTCGCATAGGTTTCCATAATGGTACCGGCCGTGTAAAAGAGCATATACTTAACCAAAGCATGGTTGAACATATGCAAAAGGGACGCCTCTGCCGCCAGCGGCATAAAGAGGCCAAAGCCTGCGGCCAGCAGGCCGAAGTTTTCCATCGAAGAATAGGCAAGCATACGCTTGACATCACGCTGCACCACCACGAACGGCACAGCCAATGCAATGGTCAGCAGACCAAAGCCCACATACATAGAGCTGATGAAATCCATCCCCACCACGGGCATCACAATGGCCGTAGCGCGCAGGAGCACATAGAGCGCACAGATACAGAGTGCACCAGAGAGCAGGCCGCTCGTGAGTGCCGGTGCCTCCGAATGGGCATCCGGCAGCCAAGCATGCATAGGCGCGAGGCCGATTTTCGTGCCATAGCCCACAAAGAGGAAGCAAAACGCGAGTTTTGCCACATCATGGTCGAGCATATCGGCATGAACTTTCATAAATTCCCAGTTCAGCGGCAGCACATCGCCCATAGCCTGCAGCTGACCGTAGTAGAGAATAATCGTGCCCAAAAGAGCCAGACAGATGCCCACGGTGCAGACCATCACGTATTTCCACGCCGCCTCCAGTGAAGTGCGGGTGAATTTGAACGCTACAAGTAGTGCCGATACCAAAGTGGTCGCCTCAATGGTTACCCACATAAGACCTAAGCTGTCCACCGTCACCACCAGCATCATCGTCCAGACAAAGAGATGGGACAGCGCATAGAAACGCCCTTCCAAATGGGTAAAGCGGCGCAAGTATCCGTAACGGATATTGGTATCGCGTTCCAAGTAAGCCTTGCTGGTCCAGGCAAAAGCCAGATACAGCGCGCCGACAATGACGAGCATCCAAATGCTCAGCGAATCCACATAGAAAAATCCCTGCCGGATTGGCTCATGGGGATGGGCGGCAAATTCTGCCGCCATGTGCAGAATCAGACCAAAGACCACCGTGGCCGTCAGCCTGTCGGCAAAGTGCAGGAGCTTTAACCCCAGCAGCCCTGTGACCGCCACCACTGCAAAGAGCAGCGGCAGCCCAAGTATATAATAAAGTTCCATAAACTACCTCAGCCCTTCAACTTTCTCATTACCGTGGTATCCGTGGTCATAAAGGACAGGCTCATGCGATTGGTGAGAATGACCAGCACAACCACAGCGATTAATACATCCAAAAATACCCCCAGTTCCACCACCAGCGGCAAGCCCTCGGTGATAATCAGGCCCAGCAGATAAATGCCGTTTTCCAAGGTAATCAGGCCGCACATCTGCAAAATGGCCCGCTTGCGCATGACCATGAGTGCCAGCCCCGTCATAATCATCATGATGGTCGCGGCAAAGAAATCCCGCGCCAGGGGGTCAAGCATAAAGCGGCTGCCCAGCACATAGCCGAACACCAAAAAGGCTGCCGCCGCCATGGTCGAATAATTCACATTGATATCGGAAAAGATTTCCCGTTCGTCGGTAATCCGTTTGATTAATTTCAGCATGGCCATCGGGATAAAGAGCACCTTAACGCCCAAGGTCAGGGCAAAGGGAATGAGCGCATGCATGAGTCCATGATTCAGCCCGGAGAGCAGACAGGCACAGGCGATAATTACCGACTGCACCATCAGGCAGATAACCGAGCGCCTGAGCTCCATCACTCTGGTCTGCAAAAAGACCACAAAGAGGAGCAAAACCATCAAATATTCCATTTTCTCCTCCTTATCACGGTGCAATAACAGCTACGGCCAGCATGATAACCGCCGCTGCCAGATAAACACGAACCTTAAAAAGACGCATCTTGTTGTTCAGCGTTTCCACCAGACCGACCAGCAAAGCCGTGAGCAGCACCTTCACGGCAATGGGCAAAGGCACGGGCAGATAGAGCGCACCGAACAGTACGAAGAACGACAGCATTTTGAGCATGCTTCCCAAATGAATGTAACTTAAAAGCCGTCCGGAATATTCCAGCGTCATGCACTCGTGAATCATGGTGAGTTCCAAATGCGTATCCGGATTGTCCACCGGCAGGCGGCTGTTTTCCGCCAGCATCACGAGGAAGAACGCCACGCTGCCCAGTACCGCCGGAACGGTGAAATAAAAAGCATTGTAGTCAATGACCATCTGCGAAAGCATGGTCGAACCATAGCGGGAGGCATTTAAGAGCACCGCCAGCATCACAGCCGGTTCCACCAACACGGAAATATAGATTTCGCGGGAACCGCCCATACCGCCAAAAGCCGTAGCTGAATCCAGCGACCCCAAGGTCATAAAGAAACGTCCTAGTGCCAGCACATAGACAAAGACAAAGGCATCACCAAAACGGATATTGCCCTGCAAGAGTCCCGGCAGCATCATCGCCGCCATAATGCTTGTCACCAGATATACAACAGGTGCCGCCAAAAACACCCAGCTGGTGTATTTCGTCACGATAACCGGCTTGCGCCACCACTTCCAGAGGTCAAAATACTCCTGAAAAATGCTGGCTCCCTGCCGCTTCTGCAAAAACGCCTTGACCTTGTTGACGATTCCGGCAATCAGGGGAGCACAGATGAGCAGGCAGAGCGCCTGCACAGCGGCATGATAAAAACTAAGTGCCATCTTATAACCCTCCCCAAATCAAGACAATAACCATCGCAATCATGGTATAACCGATATAGAGCCGCACACTGCCCTGCTGTACGATGCGCAGGGTATCGGCCAATTTGACCATAATGTGTTCGACCGGACGATAGAGTCTGTCCGTGAACTGGTCAGGAATCAGCAGATTGTAATGAAGCTTGCGTCCAAAATACGCATGGTCCCGCTGCAG
>DFHU01000053.1:16274-39851 GCA_002373045.1 Pseudoselenomonas ruminantium
TTGGAAAAACCTGTCGCCGTATACTGCTGACGGCGCGTAGGTTCCGTACCACAATTCCATGTTACATCCTGATGAACGATAATCTTGTCGCTGCTTATCGTCATCATCAGCAAAGCAACCAAAACCAAAGCGGCAAGCAGAATCAGCAGCGGATTAAATACCGCTTCCGACTGCCCGCCGTTCCACCACAGGCCGATAACATCACCGGCAGGAATCGCCAACGGACTATCCACCAGCACATGACGCATAAGATTGACCACTGGTGCCGGCATAATGCCCATAGCGAGAATCGCCAATGCCTCCATTCCCATACCGGCCAGCATCGTAAAGGGCATTTCGTGTGCTTTAAGTACGAGATTGGAACGGCGCCGTCCCAAAAAGGTCACGCCATAAAGCCGCACAAAACAGCCCAAAGCCAAGGCACCCGTAAGGCCCAGCAGGATAAAGGCGAAGATAACGAGCAGACGCAGTTCCGGCGTGCCGGATTCATAGGCCAGCGTCATCATGCCCTGCAAGGTCAGCCATTCACCGACCAGCCCGCCCGTAAACGGCAGAGATGCCAATGACATGGAACCAATCAGGGTAAACGCCGCCGTCCAGGGCATTTTCTTTAACAGCCCGCCCAAAAGTTCCACATTACGCGTGCCCGTGGCGTGCATAACCGCACCGGCACTCATAAAGAGCAGGCATTTCATCAGGCTGTGTGCAAAGGAATGTACGAGCACCGCCGTAAACGCGACCACCGACAGATAAGGTCTGTCCAGTGCCACCAGAATCATGCCGCAGCCAAAAGCGGCAAAGATGATGCCCATGTTTTCCACGGAGGAATAGGCCAGAATGCGTTTCATATCCTTTTCCATGGACGCATAGAGCACGCCCAGGAACGCCGATACCAGCCCCACCACCATGACGATAAGGCCATAGGCAAACACATCAGCACCGATGAATTCAAAGACAAAGCGGCCAAAGCCGTAAACCGCCACTTTCAGCATAACACCGCTCATGAGCGCCGACACATGGGAAGGTGCCGCCGGATGCGCATTGGGCAGCCAGACATGCAGCGGCATCAAGCCGGACTTCAAGGCAAAGCCGGCAAAAGCACAGCCAAAGGCAATATGCTTCAGCACCGGCGGCAGTTCGCTATGCGCCAAATCGGCAAAGGCAAAGCTCTCTGCCCCGCTGCCCAAAAGGTAAAACGCCATCAAAATGGCCGCTGTGCCCAGATGGGTCATGACCATATACTGGTATGCTGCACTAACCACCTGTTTCTTCTCGCTCTCATGGTTCACGAGCAGGAAAGAAACCAGCGCCATAACTTCCCAGGCCAGAATAAAGGTAAAGGCATCACCTGCGAGCACCACCAAAACCATCGAGCCTAAAAAGAGGTTCCAAAGCCCGGTCAGCTGACGGATGCGGGCACCCAGATAACCCCGGCCGTAGCCCATGCCATACAGGCTGACCGCCGTTCCCGACAGGCCGATAATCACAAGGAAAGCCGCTGCCCAACCGTCAATCACCAGCGAGTAACGGCCAAACTGCAGCATGCCGCCTCCTGCCAGCCCCAAGAGTTCCTGTGAGGCCAGCCCCAACACCATAAGGCTGGCAATAACCGCCAGCCCCATGGATACATAATGGGCAGCTAATTCCAGCCGCTTAGGCCAGATTAGCGCCAGCGTTCCGAGGCCGTAAAGCCCTAACGCCCCCATAAAAGATTCCATACGTTCCTCCCATAAATTAATAATTGCTTGAATGATATAGTAACTTTCACATTATACCGCAAACCACCGCAGCTGAAAAGGTTTCTGGTAAAAAAATCTGCCGCAGCCGCTTAGCAAAATTTGACCCTGCATGAGAGGCAATGCTATAATGAAATTTATGCTATTTAATTGTAACTTTAAGGAGAATAAATCATGAGTCTTGACGGCTTTTCCATGCGTCCGCTGGTGCGCGAGTTAAACAACACCTTGGCTGGCGGCCGCATTGATAAAATAACCCAGCCCAATAAACAATCCATCGTCCTGTCCATTCGTCAGCCGGGACAAAACCAGCAGCTGCATATCTGCATCAATTCCCAAAATCCCGCGGCACATCTGATGACCAAGAATCTGGAAAATCCTCCGGAGCCGCCGGTCTTTTGCATGGTGCTCCGCAAGCAGCTCGAAACGGGGCGCATTGCCGCCATCCGTCAGCATGGCCTTGACCGCATTCTGCTCATGGATGTGGACTCCATCGCCGCCGGCGGCAAAATCGTAACCAAAACCCTGATTATGGAACTGATGGGCAAATACAGCAATATGATTCTCGTGCAGGATGGCATAATCATTGACGCCCTGCGCAAAATTGGCACCAACAGCAGCCGCGTGCGCACCGTCCTGCCCGGTGACACCTACGAGCTTCCCCCGGGACAGGATAAGCTGGATATCTTTACCACGCCCATGACGGACGTTATCGCGAAACTGCGCCTACTCTCCCCCGAAGAACGTATCGACAAGGCACTTTTGGCAACCTGCATGGGCTTTGGGCCGGTTTCGGCCAAGGAAGTATGCTTTAGCGCCGGACTTGCCCCCAGCACACGCTTAAACACCTTGGACGATGCCGACTATCAGTCCCTCGAAAATGCCCTGACGGAAGTACGCGATGCCGCAAGCCAGGAACAGGCTGCCCCCGTAATTCTTCTCGACGAACACCAAAAAGTGCTGGCCATGGCCTCCTTCCCCCTGCACTATTTGCCACAAGCCATTACACTTAATTTTGAATCCATCAGCGCCATGCTGGAAAAGGCCAGTGCTTTAGCGGGAAGTTATGTCCTGCCGGACAAGGACCGATTCAAGAAGCTCGTCAAGAATGAACTGCACCGCGCAGAAAACAAGCTCGTAAAACTCGATGAAGAAATTGCTGCCGCCGAAAATGCTGAAGAATACAAAATCCGCGGCGACAATCTGATGACCTATCAGTACCAGTACAATGACCATGAGGATGCTGCTATAACGGTCGCCAATATTTACAGCGAAACAGGCGAGGAAATCACCATTCCCCTCGACCAGCGCTATACCATCATTCAGAATATGCAGCTTTGCTACAAAAAATACGACAAACTAAAGCGCGCACAGGAACTCCTGCAAGTACAGCGACAGGAGTGCGTAGCCTCCATCACCTACTTAGAAAGTATCGAAGCCTCCCTGCTGGCCTCCTCCAGTCTGGGCGAAATCGCCGAAATCCACAATGAATTGGTCGAAGGCGGCTACCTGCGGGAAAAGCTCAAACGCAAGAACAACGACAAGCCCTCGCACCCCTTCCGCTTTACCGCTCTCGACGGCACACAAATTCTCGTGGGCAAGAACAACTACCAGAACGACAAACTGACCTGCAAAACCGCCAGCTTCAACGACACCTGGTTCCATACGCAGAACATCCCCGGTTCCCACGTCATCCTGCGCAATGGTGGCATCGAGCCCAGTGAAGACACGATTCTATTATGTGCCCAACTCGCCGCTCACTTCAGCAAGGCACAGGGTTCATCCAAAGTGCCTGTGGATTATACCGAAATCCGTTACGTCAAAAAGCCCTCCGGCAGCAAACCCGGCTTCGTCATCTTCACCAATCAGAAAACCCTATACATCACGCCGGATGAAGCAGAACTTGCCCCCATCCTAGCTCAGGACCCGCAATAGAACTTTCTAAGAACATTTACTATATAATACACTAAGCCCGTGGGGCTGGCAGTGTTTTTCCGCAGCTTTTGACAAGCCTGTCTATGGCGAAGGAAAAATATTGCCAGCCCCACGGGCATCTATTTAAGCAGGTGAATGTACTAACAGTAAAAAAGTATTTTATACTGCCACATCATCATAAACATAACTATCCATATAAACTTTTTCTGGTGCAATATCTATCTCGCCATTATTCCACGTAATTGCCCCATGAAATATCACCGGCTTGTTAAACACGCTTTCATCCGCCAATGGCTTAAAGGCAGCACCTTTAAGTAATGTCGTATCGAATAGTCTTCGTTCTCCGGTGGAAAAAGTGACCAACAACATGCCACCACGCAGTGGCTTTGCCTCAGTTACCTTTATGTTCTCTACCAAACTTCCAGCATAGCATACTTCATCTTTCACATACATATCATCACCTCATTCCATCGGTGGAATTTTATCAAAGTGCTCACCACGAACAGCCTGATTCCATGCCTTGTATGCTTTTTCTTCATTATAGGCTAACCAACCCGTCACGATTTTCAGTTGTTTTCGCGGCAAAGCCCCTGCTAATAATTCCCCATCTTCCTATGATTGTCGCTTCTCTTGTTTTCATTTTAACACAACAGTATGACTAAGTACATAGATGTTATTACTATACGCAATAAAGCCCGGTGACTGATAATATTTTTCCGTCGCGTTTGGCAAGCCTGCCTAAGCAGAGGAAAAATATTATCAGCCACCGGGCGTCAATTTAAGCAGATGAATATACGAACCACAGCAACTGTATTCATACGGCTTTTGTTGTTGCAAATTTCTGCTTCGTAAGCTTCGCATGACTCACCATTTCCTTAGCATTATCCAGGGAAGCAGTCGTCACATCCACACCGGAAGCCATACGGGCAATCTCACTGATGCGCTCGCGCTCAGTAAGCGGGCGCACCTGCGTAACCGTAGACTCTCCGGCACTGGTCTTGGCGATATAGAGATGATTGTCCGCCATGCAGGCAATCTGCGGCAAATGCGTAATGCAAAGCACCTGCTTGTACTGCGCCACGAGCGCAATGCGCTCAGCCACCATCTGCGCGGTGCGGCCGCCGATACCCGTGTCGATTTCGTCAAAGACCATGCTAGGCACAGAGGAGTCCCTTGAAGCGGCCACCGTCTTGATGGCCAAGGCAATACGGGAAAGCTCACCGCCGGAGGCCACCTTCGACAGCAGTTTTTCTTCCTCGCCGGGGTTAGCCGAAAAGTACATCGCTACGTTGTCGGCACCACTAACAAGGAATTTTCCTGCCGGTTCCACGCGGATATGGAATGCTGCCTGCGGCATCCCCAAAGCCGTAAGCTGAGTGCCAATAGCTTCGGCTAGTTCTGCTCCCGCCCGCTGACGCAAGGTCGTAAGCTGTTTCGCTTTCTTGCCCAGTTTTTCTTCCAGCAAGGCAATTTCCTTTTCCAGTTTGGCCATGTCATCATCATAGTTTTCAATTTCCAGAAGTTCCTGCTGAACCTTGCTCTGATGTTCCAGCACATCGGCAATGGTAGCACCGTATTTCCGGCACAGCCGGTCGATAACATCCATACGGCTTTGCAGCTTGTCGAGCTTTGCGGGCTGGAACTCCAGCGATTCACCGTAATCCCGCAGCTCGCCAGCGGCTTCCTGCAGGGAGATATAGGCCTCCTCCACCATCGTATAGGTATTGGCGAGGCTGTCATCATAACGGCTCATATCCTCAAGGTTCTTCTTGACCTTGGCCACGGCAGTGAGTACGGCACTGCCGCCAATTCCCACATCCAAAATATTATAGGATTCTTCCACAAATCCCGCTATTTTTTCCGCATGGGAGAGCTTGCGGATTTCCGCATCGAGTTCCTCGTCCTCATTTTCCTTGAGTTCCGCTTCGCTGATTTCCTTGTCCTGCCAGCGCAGCATATCGAGACGCTGGGCGTATTCTCTGGCAGCCTGAGCCTTTTGCGCCTGCTCCTGCTTCTTTTCCCGCCAGGTGCCAAAAAGCTGCTTATAGCCGGCCAAAGCCTCCGTTACATCCGGGTCATATTGGTCAAGCAGGGCAAACTGACTTTCTTCCTTCAACAGGGCCAGATTTTCATTCTGACCATGAATATCCACCAAAAAGGCGCCAATCTGCTTCAAAATCGTCAGCGTAACATGACAACCATTGACCAGCACCATGCTACGGCCGCCTTTGGTCACCTGCCGCGTGATGATTAATAAGCCCTCCGAGTCATCAATGGCCTGACCGGAAAGCAGCTCATGCAGCCCTAAGGATTCATCATCCAGCGTAAAGACAGCCTCTACCCGCAACCATTCGCAGCCAGTACGGATAGCATCCGAGGAAACTCTCTGTCCCAGGATAGCCCCCAAAGCGTCAATCAGGATTGACTTGCCCGCGCCGGTTTCACCAGTCAGTATATTCAGCCCTTCGCCAAATTCCACCTGAACATGTTCCAGCAGGGCAAAATTCCAAACCGTTAATGTTTTCAGCATCCCATGCGTCTCCTTTAGTTCAAGAAAGCCAACAGCCGCTGCGTAACTTCCGGTGCTGCCGCCTTGGGCTTTACAATGATAAAGATATTATCATCACCGGCTACCGTGCCCAGCACCTCCGGCCAGTTGGCATGGTCAAGTGCCGAAGCCACCGTATTCGCTCCGCCGGGCAGGGTTTTCAGCACAACGATGTTTTCACTGTAATCACAGCCAAGCACGGTATCCTGAAACAAGCGCTGCATGCGTTCTTCCGTGAAAATAACCGTGTTATTCATCGGATAAGCATAACGATAGCGTCCATCGCCAGTGGGGACTTTAATGAGCATCATTTCCTTGATATCCCTTGAAACGGTGGCCTGCGTCACCTTAATCCGCTCCTGCCGCAAGGCTTCAGCCAAATCCTCCTGCGTTTCAATGATCTGCCGATCGATGATGTTTTTTATCACGGCCTGGCGAACACTTTTCACCTTTTCACCTTCACGCTTATTTCCTTTCATCGAGCTCATGATTCCACCCCATTGTTTTTCCAAAGTTTTGTTCTTAAAATCTGATAATAATCCTTGTCCTCAAATTTAATAATGCCAGCCTGCACCGTGGACTTCATCACGGTTACCTCATCGCCTGGCAGCAAACGGAAGCTTTCCTGGCCATCAAAGGTCACGAGAATATCCTGATGGATTGCTGCAATTTTAATGTGCACCACATCATCTTCTCCGACCACCAGGGGCCGTATGTTAAAAGTGTGGGCACAGATGGGCGTGACGAGTAGCGCCTGTATGGACGGGCTCATAATCGGCCCGCCGGCCGACAGGGAATAGGCGGTAGACCCGGTCGGTGAAGATACGATTACACCATCGGCCTTGTAATCCATCAGATGGGAATCGTTGATGGATAACCCCAAATGCAGCATACGCGCCACACCGCCCTTGGTGATAACCACATCATTGATGGCATGACCTAAGAAGCGTTCTTCGCCGTCCGATTTGGCAAAGCCCGCGAGCAGCAGCCGATGTTCAATGCGGTAATCGCCATCAAGCAGCTTTTGCAGCTTCGTTTCCAGTTCGCTGAGTTCAATATCGGCCATAAAGCCTAAAGTACCGATGTTGATGCCGCAGACCGGCACGGCCATGGCACCATAGCGGCGGCAGACGCCCAAAAGGGTACCATCACCGCCAATGGACAAGGCAATATCAGCCGTCTTTTTTTCGATATCCGGCACGCCTAAGTATTCCAAATCAAAATATCTGGACTCATCCACAGGAAGCATCAGCTGCACATCTTTATCCTGATAAAATTGTAAAATCCGCCGCAAGACCTCCGGGGCCTGAGGTTTGCTGACATTGGGAAATATGGCAATCGTCTTAATCGGCATAAAGATTCAGCTCCTTATCTGCCTGTTTGTTTACTTATCCAGTTCTCCATGAGCTTCCGCCACCACCGTGACAATCCGCTCCTCCGTCACCGTATCTTCCTGCGCCTTATCCTTGGACAGGCGGATAAGATACTCGATATTACCCTCCGGCCCTTTTACCGGCGAATAGGTCAGGGCCATGGTGACAAAGCCCAATTCCCGCGCAAAGGCCGTTACCTTGCGAATAACATCCTCATGGATTTTGGGATCACGGACAACGCCCTTCTTGCCCACATTTTCCCGGCCAGCCTCAAACTGGGGCTTAATCAGCGCCACCACTTCTCCGTTGTCGGTGAGCAGGCTGTATGTCACCGGCAACACCTTGGTCAACGAAATAAACGCCACATCAATGGAGGCAAAATCAAGCGCCGTGCCAATGTCTTCAAGCGTCACATTGCGGATATTGGTGCGTTCCATATTGACCACGCGTTCATCAGTACGCAGTTTCCAGGCCAGCTGGCCATAGCCAACATCAATGGCAAAGACCTGCACTGCACCATTTTGCAGCATACAGTCCGTAAAGCCGCCGGTCGAAGCACCGATATCGGCACAGCGTTTGCCGGTAATCTCCACGCCAAATTCCTTCATGGCCTTGGCCAGCTTTAAACCGCCGCGGCTGACATAGGGAATATCGCTGCCGAGCAGGCGGATTTCCGCTTCGGCCTTCACCGTAGCGCCGGCCTTATCTATCTTCTGATTGTCTACGAGGACTTCCCCGGCCATAATCATGCGTTTGGCGCGTTCCCGGCTGCCTGCCAGACCACGCTCCACCAAAAGCATATCCAATCTCTGTTTTGCCATCAGTTCAATCTTTCCTTTATCTTCGTTGCCATCTGCTCCGGCTGCAAGCCGCAAAGGGTCAAGAGTTCTTCCTGCGTGCCCTGCTCGATAAACTTATCCGGCAAGCCCAGCCGCAGTAAATCCAAATTGCGGCTTAAACCGCTGTCCATCAGGTATTCCGCTACAGCGGAACCAAAACCGCCAACAAGGCTGTTTTCTTCCAGCGTAACCATTAATTTCACATGGCTGAGCCGCTTAATCATATCCGTATCCAAAGGCTTAACAAAGCGCATATTGACCACAGCAGCGGAAATGCCCTGCTGCTGCAATATATCGGCAGTTTCTTCAGCCTTGTAGAGCAGCGGGCCTACACCCAAAATCGCCACATCACTGCCCTCACGCAGAAGCTGCGCTTTGCCCACAGGAATATCGGCAAACTCTGCCGCAAGCGCTGCGCCCTTGCCCGCACCGCGGGGATAGCGCACCGCCGTGGGGCTGTCCATGCTGACTGCCTTGGCCAGCATATCGCGCAGCTCGGCTTCATCCTTGGGCACAAAAATCGTCATATTGGGCATATGCCGCAAAAAGGACAGGTCAAACGCTCCATGATGGGTAGGGCCGTCGGCACCGACAAGCCCTGCTCTATCAAGGCACAAGGTTACAGGCAGATTCTGCAGACATACATCATGCATCAGCTGGTCATAAGCACGCTGCGCAAAGGTGGAATAAAGCGCCACCACGGGATGCTTGCCATCAGCAGCCATACCGGCCGCCAGTGTTACGGCATGTTCTTCGGCAATGCCTACATCAAAGAATCGGTTAGGATATTCCTCGCCAAAAGCTTTGAGGCCTGTGCCGCTGGGCATAGCCGCCGTGATTGCGGTGATATTGCTGTCCTTTGCGGCCAGCTCAATCAAGGCCTTGCTGAATACAGACGTATAGGAAGGCGCCCCCGTCTTTTGCGGGCACTTGCCCGTCTCCCGGTCAAATTTGCCAATGCCGTGGAACTTGTCCGGTTCCATTTCGGCCGGCGCATAGCCCTTGCCCTTAGTCGTATGGATATGGATAAGGATGGGCCCTTCCATCTCGCGCACCCGCTCGAAAAGCTCCTGCAACAGGCTGATATTATGCCCATCTACCGGACCGATATAATGAAAGCCGATTTCCTCAAAGACGCTGCCCGGCACCAAGGCCGCCCGAACACTGTCTTTTACAATCTGCGCGGTTTTAAAGGCTTTGTCGCCAATATGGGGAATGCTCATCAAGAGATTGCCCATATCCTTTTTGGCGCGGTTGTACTGCGGCGTAATGCGAATGCGGGACAGGTAATCACTAAGCCCGCCGACATTTTTATCAATCGACATTTCATTGTCGTTGAGGATGACAATGAGTTTTTTGCCCAAATCGCCGGCCTGATTCAGTGCTTCAAAGGCTTCTCCGCCAGTCAGAGCGCCATCACCGATAACGGCGATAACCTCGTTGTTGCGCCCGGTTAAATCCCGGGAAATCGCCATGCCCAGGGCCGCCGAAATCGACGTGCTGGCATGGCCGACACCAAAGGCATCATAATCCGACTCAAAGCGGTTGGGAAAGCCCGTAATGCCCCCCTTTTGGCGCAGGGTATGGAATCTTTCCCGGCGTCCCGTGAGAATCTTGTGGGTGTAGGCCTGATGGCCTACATCCCAAATCAGTTTGTCCTTGGGAAAATTAAATACACTGTAGAGCGCCAGCGTCAGTTCTACGGTTCCTAAACTCGGTGCCAGGTGTCCGCCATTTTCAGCCACCGTCTCTATGATAAAGGCCCGCAATTCCTTAGCCAGCCTTTCCAATTCTGTTACACTGTATCGCTTGATATCTGCTGCTTCCTTGATTTTTTCCAGTAACGGATACATTGTCATGCGCACATCCCCATTATTTATTGCGTTTCACCAGAAAAGCCACCAATTCCCGCAGGAAATCCGCTTCCTCACCGAAAATCTTCAAGGCATCGATAGCCGTATCTACTGCTTCCTGCGCAAGTTTCTGCGCTTCTTCCAGCGAAGTCAGCGTTACATAGGTGGATTTATGGTTCTTTTCATCACTACCAACGGGCTTGCCAATGACCTGCTCGTCTCCAATGACATCCAGAATATCATCCGTAATCTGGAAGGCCAGGCCAAAATTATCGGCATAAACCGTAAGCGCCTGCAAGGCTTCCTCACTGGCACCGCCCAAGATAGCTCCGCTGCGGATAGCTGCGCGGAACAGCGCACCGGTCTTGCCCAAATGGATATTCTTCATGGTTTCCATGGAAATCTGCTTGTCTTCCGACTCCATATCGAGCGCCTGACCGCCCACCATGCCATCCGGACCGGCAGCTGTGCTGATTTCCCGTACCACCTGCACGAGTTTTTCCGCACTGACTCCCTGCTGACGCAACATGACCTCAAAGGCCAGAGTCAGCAGCGCATCACCAGCAAGCGTTGCCATGCCGGCACCATAGACCTTGTGATTGGTCAGCTTGCCCCGGCGGTAATCATCATCATCCATAGCGGGCAAATCATCATGAATCAGGGAATAGGTATGAATCATTTCCATGGCGCAACCCGTGGTAAGGTAATCCGTTCCCTTTGCGCCTACGGCATCAGCGGCTGCCATCAACAGCACCGGACGCAGGCGTTTGCCGCCCGCCATCAGACTGTACTTCATGGATTCACAAAGCGTCTTATCCAACGGATTTGCTTCATTCAGTTCTTTTACCAACTGTTCCTCAACCAGTGCACTGCGTTCCTGCCAGATTTTCTTTAACTCCATGGTCATTCTCCCTCTATTACCAATTTGCTTTCCGCAATTTTGCCCTTGTCATCCACCTGAACCACCAAATCCATGGCCGCTTCGGCTTTACTGAGCTCTTTAAGGCAAGCCTCGCCCAGCTTCATGCCCTCGGTGTAATTATCCATTAACTCCTTGAGGCTGCTGTCGCCATTTTCCATCTGCTTGACAATGCTTTCCAGCTTGTCCAACGCATCCTCAAAGGAGAGTTCTTTCTTGCGCGGCATTATCCGTCACCCTTCCCTATCTTTGCCAGCACCTTTGCCTGAACATGGCCGTCCGTAAAGGTCAGCTGCAATTCATCATCAATCTCCACCGTCTGGATACTGCTCACCAGCTTATCCTGCTTGGTGACAATCCCATAACCACGGCCCATAACCGCAACCGGATTAATGGCCGCCAAACGGTTTAAGATGAGCCCCAGCTTGTGCTGCTTGCTCTGTAATTCCGCCTTGGCCGTACGCTGCAGGCCTGCCAGCAGGAAATCCAGCCGTTGGCGGCGCTCAGCAAGCATGCTCTGCGGCTCCCGCATTACGCGGCTGTTTAACAGCCCTTCCAACCGCTGACGACGCAGGGCAAGCTCACGCTGCACTTGACGGGTCAACTGACCGGTCAGATTTTCCACCTGACGCATAACTTCTGCCCGGTCAGGCACAGCTAGTTCTGCTGCCTGCGAAGGCGTTGCCGCCCGCACATCCGCCGCAAAATCCGCCAGGGTGAAATCCGTTTCATGCCCCACCGCCGAAATGAGCGGCACAGGACAGGCAGCAATGGCCCGCACCACGGGCTCCTCATTGAAGGCCCATAAATCTTCCATCGAGCCACCGCCCCGGCCAGCAATGATGACATCTACAGCATATTCCTCAGCAAAGAAATCTATGCCACGGGCAATCTGCTCAGCGGCCCCTTCCCCCTGTACCTGCACAGGATAGAGAACCAGCTGAATTCCCGGCCAGCGTCGTTTGGAAACCCGATAAATATCACGCAGTACGGCACCGGCAGAGCTCGTCACCACGCCAATCTTTTTTGGAAAAGCTGGCAGGGGCTGTTTCCTTGCAGGGTCAAAAAGCCCTTCAGCCGCCAGTTTCTCCTTGAGCTGTTCAAAAGCCAGAGCCAAATCGCCGGTGCCTTCCGGTAGCAGCCTATCCACATAAAGCTGATAGACGCCATCGCGCTCATAGACCGCAATGCTGCCACCAGCCACCACCTGCATGCCATTCTGCGGCAAAAAACGCAGATACTGTGCCCGGCTGCGAAACATCACACATTTGAGTGCCGAATTTGTATCCTTCAAGGTAAAATAGCAGTGCCCAGAAGGGTATTGTTTGAAATTGGAAATTTCTCCGCGTACCGAAATTCCCTGCAGCAAAGGTTCCCCTGCCAACAGGTCCTTCAAATAGCGGTTGACATCACTTACCGAATGGACAGCCATCGTTTTCCCCCACACACACGAAACTGCCAGCCCCGATATGGGTCTGGCAGTCTTTGCACCTTACTGGGCTTTCATCATTGCTCCCAGAATGCCGTTGACATAACGGCTGGAATCATCAGTACCATACTTTTTCGCCAGTTCCACAGCTTCATTAATAGCAATATTCGGCGTGAGCGTTTCTTCTGCGAAACGAATCTCAAAAGTTGCCAGCCGTGTAATATTGCGGTCCACTGTTGCCATACGCTCAAGTCTCCAGTCCTTGGAGCTGGCGGCAATCAAGCTGTCAATCTCCGCTAAATGCGCGCGGGTGCCATGTACCAAGGTACTTACAAATTCCCGGTCCCGGACACTCATCTTCTCCGCTTCGCCCAGCACCGTATCAATCGCGAGAGTTTCATACTGCTCCTGCTGCCCTTCCTCACCCGGATTCAAATCTAACTGAAAAAGCGCCTGCAGGGCTGCTTCTCTTGCTTGTCTACGACTCATTACTAACCTTCCTTAAAATCTTTTTTCTATTCCTAGCGTTGAAAACGCTCAAATAAAGTCCATATCTTTTCGCGGATATTTGCCCAAGCATCCTCACCGTTATCAAGCTGCAAACCGATAAACAAACCAATAAGCCCGCAGCAGATGACAAAGAACGTATGCCAAAAACCAAAGCACAAAATCGCTGTCCCGAACAGCATGCCAATCACAAGGCCGCTGGTCTTGCCGCGATGATTCTGCCATAGTTGGGTCAGCACTTGTCCAAATTCTTCCTTCACTATGCCTTCACCGCCTTAGACCACACGATGTTTTTTCTCTGGCTGGACATCGGAAACCTCCGAAACCACGACATTAACCGGTACATCTTCCAGGGCCATTGTACGCCGGAAATGTTCCTGTACTCTGTCCGTCAGCGTCTTGGCCACCAGGGAAACATCAGCCTCACGGCCCACCGTCAAATCTACATCAAGCGACAAACTGGCCGCACCTTCTTTGGGATTCTTCGCCTTGATGCGCACATTGGCATCCCGCACGCCATGAACCTCACGCGCCATCCGGTCTGCCAGACTGCGTATAGCCTCAAGGGCTACCCGCACTTCTCCTTTTGGACCGGCATCAATCACATACTCGCCCTTGCTGGTAGACGGTTCCCCCGGCTTGCGGGAAAACACCGCCAACAGCAATTTTAGACAAATGAGCAAGGCTGCCACACAAATGACCAGTGTTTCCTTCTGTGCCAAGGCAAAATGCAACTGTTTGAGCCAGACATTTTCTGGCAGGACCTGCACAGCCGCCGCTAGCACGGCTCCGGACAAGGCGATTCCCGTAAGGGACAACAGCAATAACAAAAACCGATTGATTATACTCATAGAATACGCCTCTTTCCGCTATCTACATTTTAGCGGACGCGTACCTCCTCCGTCTTGTCTTCTTCGTCCGGGAAGCCTACGCCCTGTACATGGATATTGACTTCCACTACGGAAAGTCCCGTCATGTTCTCGATGGCCTGCTTGACATTTTCCTGTGCTGCCAGGGCAACATCCGGAATACGCACGCCATATTTCACAATGATATAGAGGTCAACGGCAGCTTCTTTCTCACCGACTTCAACCTTTACGCCCTTGGCAAAGTTCTTGCGGCCCAGCATCTCGGCAATACCGCCGGCGATACCGCCGCTCATGCCGGCAATGCCCTCAACTTCCGTTGCGGCAAGGCCTGCAATAATGCTGACCACTTCATCAGCAATGCGAATTGAACCCAGAGAATTGTCTTTCTTTACCATTTCTTTTGCCTGATCCATTACAAATCCCTCCATATCATATGACGCACACTAACTACACTAACTCTTACACCATTATAACATATTTTCGCGAATAAACAGACATATTCCTGCAAATTTATGCAAGTTTATACCGTTTCTCGCCAAAATATCCGCAAAGATAAAAACTGCCGCACCATATAAATGATGCGGCAGTCACCGTACATCGTGAACTTAATTATGCGCGTTCGATGTAGTTACCCGTACGGGTATCGATGCGCAGCACATCGCCTTCGTTGATGAACAGCGGTACGCGGACTTCATAGCCCGTTTCCAGCTTAGCCATCTTCGTTGCACCCGTAGCCGTGTTGCCCTTAACGCTGGGTTCGCATTCCGTAACAGCGAGGTTAACGGAGTTCGGCAGGCTGATGCCGATGATGCGGCCCTTGAACGTCTGGAGGTTAACTTCCATGTTTTCTTTCAGGTAGTTCAGTGCATCGCCGAGCGTTTCCGTGCTGAGTTCGCTCTGTTCATAAGTTTCCGTGTCCATGAACGTGTACATGCCATCAGCTTCATAGAGATACTGCATAGTGCGCGTCTCGAGGTGTGCTGCCGGCATCTTTTCGTTCGGGTTGAACGTACGTTCAACTACTGCACCGGTCTCAACGTTCTTGATTTTCGTGCGCACGAAAGCAGCGCCTTTACCCGGCTTTACATGCTGGAAATCCACAATCTGCCAAACATTGCCGTCGATTTCGATGGTTAAACCCGTGCGAAAATCAGTACTATTAATCATTAACTTACGCCCTCCAATAATGTCTGAATGCTTTTTCAAAGCGTTTCAATTTCAAAATAACGTAACTAGTATAACACAAGTCAGTGCCACTATTCAAGAGTAATTTCACTCCTGACTGCGGTCAATAAGTCATCCGTCAATAAATCATTATATGCACCTGCGCACCAAAGTCTGCGGCCGTTATGCCAAACACCTGCAAAAAAGCCTGCTTACCATCGCCGCTTCTGCGGGCGGCCAACTGCCAGTTATAGAGTGCCTGCCAGCCATAACGCCGCACCAGTTCTGCGGTGGCATATTCACAGAGGTGACTGACCGGCTCATTGCCATACTGTTCCATGGCCTTTTGCATATCCGCATTACTCACGATTTTATCCACCGTGAGCAGCGGCGCATTTTTCCGCAGTTCCTGCCGCCAGGCACGCTGATAATCCGGCAGTTTGCCTTCACCGATATCCACCAGACGCGCCACGCCGGACACATAACTCATGCCCCTGAGCAGCCAGGTCATGCCCACATCTTCACTGCCCAGCTGCTGCAGGATAAACAGGCGGCTGACCATGGCCGAACTCACAAAAATCGACTGCCGGTTATCGTCAATTTTCGCGGCATTGACAAACAACGTACTGTTGTTTTCTGCCCAGACGCTATCGGCAGCAGTCCTTTGGGCTTCAGCCGCATCGACACCGCAATATTCCTGCATAGCCGCAGCATAATCCTCGGCTCCGCTGACAAAGACCAGCTTATAGCGGCCCTTCAAATCATGCCGCCAATGATTTTGCAGCCATTTACGGGATTGGGCAATATGCTGCCGATACTGCCGGACAACCGACTCATTCACCTGCGGCCGCACCACCACAGCCAGCTGCGCCGGTGCGTTAAGTTCACCCTGCCACCAGGCAGAAAACTCCTGCAAAAATGCGCTTAGTTCCACACCAAAAACCTGGGCAAAGACCTGCTCCGCCTCACCCTTGGCCAGCCCCTTGTAGTAGACAATAATTTTCTGTTCCGGGCTGCTGCCGCCATAATGATGCAGCAGATAGTAAACCATCACATCCGAGAGCGTATAATACTTTGCCTTGCCGCTCAAGAGCTGCACGCGTTCTTCTTCCGTAGTGCGCTGTAGTTTTTCTACCTTGGCTGTTTCCTTAGCATTTTGCAGGGTAAACAAATCGTCCATATACCACTTTTCTACCGAGCGGCCGCCCATCTTCTCTGCCAGCAAGGCGCCGGCGTAATCGGCCGTGCCTTCTTCCAGCCAAAACAGGGAATTTTCATAACCGCTGCGGCCATCACTCAATTCATACTGCAACTGATGAAACAGCTCGTGACCAGTAGTGCTGTACCGCTCGCTTTTATCCGTCATTTTCTGCTTGTCGCCATCAAGCGCAATGATATTCTTCCTACCCATAGACTCACCGCTGGTGTATTGGGCTTTGGGCTTAACCTTATCTTCTTCTACACCCAGCTTTTTAACCAGCAGCTCCTCATATTTTCCCGTGTCTGCACCGACCCAAATATCGACATTATGCTGCAAGCTCACCTGATATCGTTCTTCCAGCAGATCAGGAAAAGCTGCCGCCGCCTGCTCGATATCCCGCATCGTTTCCGGTGCAGGCTGGCCAAGGCTATGAACAGAAACCGCCGCCGGCCCTGTGGCCAGGGCTGTCCCATTTAGAAAATCCCAAGCCATTTTGCCGCCCAGGCAAAGTCCCAAAGCCAATACGCAGACCCACAGAAAGATTCCTAATTTTCTCATCCCGACCTCACTTCATCTGCCAGCGGCAAAGGCGCGCTTCAAGGATATCCAGCAAACCAAAGAGGAATAACCCCATCAGGCTCAGAATCACAATGCCCGCATACATCTCCAGATAATTCACCCGCAGCCAGGCATCCATGATGAAATAGCCCATGCCATATTGCGTGCCAAAGGTTTCCGTAAAAAACAGCACCGATACCGCCGTAGCCATAGCCACACGGATAGCTGTAATAAAATTCGGCAAAGTCGCCGGCACGAGGATATAGCGGAACACCTGCCGGAACCTTGCGCCCAAAGAATACAGCGGATAATAGGTTTCAGCAGGGATGGCACGGATACCATCTCTGAGCGCCACCACAATCTGAAATACCACAATGAGGAAAATCATGATAATTTTCGACAGTTCCCCAATCCCGGCCAGGAGCATCAAAATGGGCAGCAGGGCAATCTTCGGTATTGGATAGGTCAGATAAACCAGCGGTGCCAAATACCGGTCTGCCTTGGAAAAATAGCCCATGATAATGCCTAAAGGGTACCCCACCAATACCGCCAGCAGAATGCCGGCAAAAATCCGCCACAGGCTATACGCGGCGTGCACGGCGATTTTGTCCGCAAAAATTTTCTCCAGTCGTTCAAAGACCAACAATGGCTCCGGTATGATGGGCAGCTGCACCAAGGTCGCCGTCAACTGCCACAGGAGCAGCAAAAAGAGCACGCCGAAAAGATAGGCACGCAAAACTACTTTGCTTTTGTTTCTCATGACTGCCGCGCCCCCATAGCCTTGATTTTCTCCTTCAATTCCTGACTCTTGGCGAAAAATTCCGTCGTCGTCTTCCACGCACGGCTGCCCTGCCAATTATTTTCCATGACCTCGGCCACCGTGCCGCCACTTTGGCCGCCCGCCATCAGCACAATCTGCTGGCCTAAGTACAGGGCTTCTTCCACATAATGCGTCACAAGGATAGTGGTTATGCCCGCTTCCTCCCAAAGGTCGCGGAATACATCCTGCATTTCCTCGCGGGTGATGGCATCGAGTGCCGAAAAAGGCTCATCCATCAGCAAAATATCCGGCTCCAGTAAAAACACGCGGGCAAGGCTCACCCGCTGCTGCTGACCGCCGCTGAGTTCCTGCGGATAGCGGTTGAGTAAATCCTCAATGCCCAGTTTTTGGCACAGAGCCTCCATTTTGGCCGTCTTTGCTTCCGTCCAGCCATTCTTAATCCGGCAGGCCAGCCGAATATTGTCCGCCACAGTCTGCCATGGCAGCAGGCCGTAGTTCTGAGGCATAAAGCCAATCCGCAGTTTCTTGGGGCTGACTTCGCCGCCGTTAATGCGCACCTGCCCCGTAAAATCGGTAATCAGCCCCGCGACCACCTTTAACAGCGTGGACTTGCCGCAGCCGGAAGGGCCTATAACAGCACAAACCGTTCCTTGCGGAACGGTCAGGCTGACATTTTGCAATGCCGTATTCTTTTGTTTTACCCCGGAATAGCTAACAGCTAAATTCTTTACTTCAATCATATCACTTGCTCAATACATCGACCACAAAATCGGCGTAAGTATAGTTCTTCTGAATAAGGCCCTTGCCCTGCAGCCACTTCACGCAGTCCACCACATCGCTTTCCTTGGGCAGGGTGGCATGATGATATTCCGGCAGCTTCAAGGCTTCCTTGGCAGCCGGCGGGAAACCGCCTTTTTCCACAATCAGGTCGATGTATTCTTCCCGCGGCGTGTTATTGAGGTAATCCACAGCCTTGTTATAGGCACGATACATAGCGGCAATTTCTGCCCGTCTGTCGTTCGTGGTCTTGGCCGTAAACATGATGACGCCGGGATTAATGCCCAGTTCGTCAGACCCCGTTACGAACTGACAAGCATTGTGCACGGCAATGCTCGCCATCGGTTCAGGAAGCGTTGCCGCGGCGAGCTTGCCATTCTGCAGCATTTCCAAACGGGTGGGAATCTGCGGGATAATCACCTTGTTAATGCTGTCTTCCGGCAGATTTTCCTTCGCCAGAATCTGATCCGTCACATACTCAATGATGGTATTGCGGGAAACCGCTACATCCTGACCTTTAAGGTCAGCTACGGATTTAGCCCCGGACTGTTTGCTTGCAATCAGTTTATAGCTGCCATCAGTGAAGGACGTTACCTTCACATTGAAGCCGCCATCTTTGGCAAAGGCCACAGCCAGCATATCCGAGATTGCTCCGTCCAGATTGCCGCTCTGCAGTGCCGAATCCCTATCCATAGCACTCTTATACTGCTGAATGTTGACCTCCAGACCTTCTTCCTTAAAATACCCCTTTTCCTGCGCGATGATAAACGGCAGGGAATCCGTATCCGGCATCAGACCGATATTCAAGGGCTGTAAATCCTTCTTGGCCTCCTGCTGCCCACAGCCAGCCACCAATCCCATCAATAAAATTGCCATGATTAATAATGCATACTTCTTCAACGTTTTTGCTCCCTTCATCCTGTTTTATTCAGACAGCCACTTGGACAGGAAATCTGCTCCTGTCCGGGCATAATAAACCGCTTTGTCGATAACATCCTTGTTCTCTGCATAGGCGCTCTCAGCCTTGGCTTTAATCCTGCCGGCCTCATGCTGCATTTCCGCCACCGTGTCCAGCTTGGCATCTACATCATCGAGCATGCTCTGGGCCTCGGCAATGGACTGCTTCAGCTTCGCTACATCGCTGTCTGCCTGCGCGGAAACCTTCTCGTTTTCCTGCAACTTCTCCTGACGCTTGGCCTCCTTGCCGGTGACTTTATCCACCAGCTTACCTAAAGCAGAACCAGGCGCCTCCTTGCTGATTTCCTCGTTGCGTCCCTTGGCCCGGCTGGACATATCCTCCAGCTCGCGCTCACGCTCCTGCAACGCCTGCTTCTGCCGCTCCAATTCCTGACGGCGCGCCTTGAGGTCTGCCTCCTGGTCAGCCAGCTTCTGTTCCCTTGCCTGCATCTGCTGACGTTCCATCTGCTGCTGATTCTGCTTGGCCTCAGACTGGTCCTGACTGTAGCCAGCCAGCATAAAACCGCCAAAAAGCGCTGCCACAAAGCAAAAGGCCAAGAGTATGCCTCGCTTCTTACCTGCGGTAAAAAACGGCTTAGCCTTTGGCTTTTCCACACGGGACGGTATATCCTCCGGCGGCAGTTCCCGCACGCCGCGATAGCCGCTGTCCATCCGCTCTGCATTATCTTCAATCCGTGGCAGCGGCTGGGTATCGAACTTTCGCTCGTCATCTGACCTCTGCCCGTCAACAGGACGCATTAACTGCGTCTTATCCAAATCATCTTGTTTCATCTAACTATATCTCCGTTTGCTATCCACTAAAAACTACTAATTGATAGTATACGTTTTTTTCTCAGACGTGTCAAAAACAGCGGTTTCTTTTTAACCTTTTCCCCGCTGTATTCCTGTGCTATAATATTTTACGGCTGGTGAGTCGGTCTTCCCTCTGGGGAGGTGGTAACCATGACGCTATATGAAAAGCTGTCCTTGTTGATAGCTGGCCTGACGCTGATTGTTGCCGTCTTAGGATTGTTCAGGTAAGAAATTACTTTGTAATATGAAAAAGACCGCTTGTTAAGCGGTGCGGCCTTCCTCACATTCTAGATAACGGGAAGTGACCGGCGCTGCTACACACCAGCCATTTCTTTATACATATTATACAACCTATAGATACATATTTCAAGCCACGAGAGCGTTCAACATGAACATTCCATAGTCTGCAATACCTGACTTTAATTCGCCTGTTCCACCAACGCGCCATGTTCCTTCTGCATTGTCTCACACAATCTTCTGAGTGTCCACAGGGTATTAAACGGCGTCACCACCGCCTTAAAGCGGATATGGGGTACGCCTGCCTCTTTGAGCGCCAACAACACTTCGTCCAAACGCTTATTGCGGATATTCTGGAGCACCATGACCTCATGAGGAAAGACAAAGTTATCTTCGTCTTTGGCCTTGGCGGGCTGAAAGCCTTTAGCGCCCAATAAATAGCCGACCTTTTCCCGCCAGTCCTCCGGCTGCAGGATTTTGGTCACGATACCCATTTTATGGAGGGTCTTGCAGGCCAACGCCAATTTTTCGTCATCCTGAAATTGATAAAAAAGTACCTGTTCCTGCCGTTTCATCTGCTCAGTCCTCCACCCAGCGGGCCATGCCCCGCATCAGTAAATACGTCACCAATTCATCCATCGACACACCTTCAGCCGCCTGCCGTTCCTGCAAAGACTCACGCAAAGTACGAGGCAGCTTGACGGTCAAGTTGCCCTCCGACAAAGCAGCATTATCCTCTGCCTTGGTCACTTTAGCGTTTTTCGCCGTCTTTACGGCTTTTTCCATTTTCGCTGTTTTGGCCGCTTTCGTCTCTTTTACCGTCTTGGCCGTTTTCGTTGCCGTTGTTTCCTTTGCCGCTTTAGCCGTCTTCTTCTCCTGTTTTACCTCGTCCTTAACGGCCTTTTGCTTACGGGCAGGCTTTTTCTCTTTTTCCTCCGGCGGGTAAACCATAAACTCATCATAAGCATTGCGCAGCGTTTCGCTGGCCTGCTTCGTGCCCACACCGATGATATAGGACGGCGTATCCGAATTCAGATACTCGGCAATCCGCACGAAATCCGAATCCGTGGTAATGATAAAGAACCGCCGCACGCCTTCATCATAGAGAAGCTTGGCCGAATCGTAAATAGCTGAATCGAGAGAATTTTTCCCGTGATAAGTACGGCTTATCTGCCGGAAGGTAAAGCCCGGACGGCGCATGAGTTTTTCCCAGCGCTTCTGCTCCGGACGTGCCTCCCAGTCGGATACCACAATGGTTCGGCAGGGCTGATAGCGCCGCGCTTTGCCCAAGGTGTAATTCAGCATTTCAAACGGCGCATTTTCAATATCGTATAAAATTGCTACAACTTCATTACTAGAATCCAGGGTCATAAAATCCTTCCTTTAATATTGATATTATATACATTTTACCATTCGCCATCAAAGGAAAAAATCCTGCTAAACAGGAAAAATCAGTCATTAATAGCCTGTTCAATCATGGCACCGCCCACGAGCACATCACCATCATAGAAGACCACAAACTGCCCCGGCGTAACTGCCCGCTGCGGTTCAGCAAATTCCACTTTGAGCAAACCATCTGCCTGCTGAGAGAGCCGCGCCTGCGCCTCACGCTTACCATAGCGGATTTTGGCGCCAAACTCCATGCCGTCCTCCAAGTGCTCAATGGCAATCCAGTTGGCATCGCTGGCCAAAAGTCCTTTGGCAAAGACGGAAGTGTTGCCGCCCACGACCACTTCATTGCGCTGCATATCGAGCTTATGCACATAAAGCGGTTCCGGTGCCGCAATGCCCAGCCCCTTGCGCTGGCCGATGGTATAAAGCGGCACGCCGTTATGCCGGCCCAGCACTTTTCCTTCATCGTTGACGATATTTCCCTTGCGCAGACACTTGGGGCGGTGTTTTTTCAAGAAAGCCTTGTAGTCATCATGGGGCACAAAGCAGATTTCCTGACTTTCAGCTTTATGCGCCACCGGCAAATCCATCTTCTCCGCCAATTCCCGCACACGCTCCTTGGTCATATCCCCCAATGGCAGGAGAATATGCTGCAAGGACGTTTGCGGCAAACGGTGCAGGGCATAGGATTGGTCTTTATGCTCGTCCAGACCTTTTTTCACCACATAACGGCCGTTTTCCAGCTGACCAATGCGGGCATAATGACCCGTAGCCAGAAAATCTGCACCTAATTCTCTGGCCTTATCTAACAGCAAACCGAATTTCATGGACGGATTGCACATCACGCAGGGATTCGGCGTACGCCCCTTGGCATATTCGCTCAGGAAATAGTCAATAACATTTGCCTGAAATTCTTTGCGAAAATCCACTGTATGATGTTCAATGCCCAAAGCTGCTGCCACTTTCTTGGCATCCCGCACACAGTCCGGCTCTTCACCTGCCGCCACATTGACCGTTTCACTGCGGCCTTCCTCCGTCAGCAGCATGGTAATGCCGATTACCGTATATCCCTGCTCTGCCAGCAAGGCCGCTGTCAGAGAACTGTCCACACCGCCGCTCATGGCCACGGCTACTGTCTTTTTATCCAAAATCGCTACACCGTTACTGAAAACTTATAAAAAGCCATAAATCTTCCGTAGAAAGTTAACTTTTATGTTCCATTCCTCATTCACCGCGTCCGCTTTTGCCGTCCCGAAGAACAGACTACTCACGTTTGATATAACGCTCCAGAGGCTTAAATTCCCGACTAACGAATCGGTACATATCTGCATTGACTTGTTGGTGTTAGCTTACAGATTTAGATAGCTCCGCTTCCCCATAGCGTTTGAGATTCAAAGATGCTTGGAAGTCACGGCCTATCACATTGCCACAGACGGGACAGACATATGTCCTGTCTGACAGCTTCAGGTCTTTATTTACATATCCGCATTCAATACAAGTCTTAGAACTAGGGTACCAGCGGTCAGCAATAACCACGGGAATTCTTGCCCACTGTGCCTTGTATTCAATCTGCCTGCGGAATTCATAAAAATTCTGTTCCTGAACTTTTTCAGACAGGTGCTTATTCTTCATCATGCCCTGCACATTCAGGTCTTCAAGGCATATAAACCTTGGCTTTCGGTTTATAAT
>DFHU01000016.1 GCA_002373045.1 Pseudoselenomonas ruminantium
GCCTATGGCTATGCTTCCCTGTGCGCTTACCGGACAGCTTGCACAGAAGGCCGCCCCTTAGCTAAGAAGCTGGGACTTTTGGGCGTAGCCATTTCCGTTATTTTCTTCTTCTGCCCGCTCCTGCCGGGACTGCTGCTCGGCGGCTCCATGGAAACCGAATCCTACCTGATGCTGGCCGTCTGGAGCCTTGTGGGCTTTGCCTATTACTGGTACACCTTTAAGACCGACAAGCGCAGCCGCTTTGGGCACAGCACCTCCATGTGCATTATGATTCTGTTCCTCAATTTCTTTGCCTCCAGCATCTGGCTCTGGCAGATTATGAAAAAACAGCTGCAACAGGCAGCCAACGGCTCTATTAATATCACCTATGACAATATCGCTATGGACAGCACCATTCAGATGGTGATGATTTTGCTTATCCTGCTTTTGATGGCCGATATCTTCATTACCATCAAGCGCCGTGAACGGCAGATTGCCCAACGGCGTCATCAGCGAAGCGAGATGAACATTGCCCGCAACACGTTTCTGTCCAATATATCTCATGACCTGAACATTCCCATGGAGGCTGCCCAAACCTCCATTCATCAGTCGCTGGAAAACTGTTCCATCTGTGCCACCTGTCCGGAGGAAAACTGCCCCCGCCGCATTCCCGACCGGCTGAACAACTGCCTGTGGCAGCTCGATGCCCATACCCAGCATTTGGGCACCCTTATCGGCAACATGATTAGTCAGAAAGGTATCACCACCGAAGATGTGCAGGCCGGCACCGCCAAAGTTCATCAGCTGCTCAGGCATACAGAGACCATGGACTGGCGGCATGTGTTGCAGCATGCCAAAGACTTGTTTGCCATGCAAATGCAGGAAAAAAATATCTTTTTTGATGCCTATCCCATTGAACTGCCGCATCCTCGTGTAATCGGTGACGAACAGCGGCTGGAACGCCTGCTGATCAATCTCATCAGTAACGCCTGTGAATATACGCCCGCAGGCGGCGGGGTCATGGTCACGCTGCTGGAAACCGGTGCAGCCGCCGAAAAGGCCACCTACGAACTGCATGTAAACGATACCGGCACCAATATTCCGCAGGTCATCATCAGCCACATGGCTGACCCTGAAACTTTTGATGATGAAGCTGTCGATTTAAGCGGTCTGTGCATAGCCAAAGGACTGGTGCAGATTATGGGCGGCACACTGAAGATAAACTCCTTGCCGGGACAAGGTGCAGGCAAGGATATCATCATCACCCTGACCATGCCGCTGGCTCCGGAGCCTCCGGCAGAACAACCATAAGGAGATGCTCGTATGAATGAACAATCCAATATCCGTCTTCTCTATCCCTTAAATGTCTGGGCATTGTCCTTTGGCAGTGCCGTGGGCTGGGGGGCCTTCTTCATGATGCCGGGCAGTTTATTTCTGCCCCTCGCCGGGCCTGTAGGCAGCATTATCGCCATCGCCATTGCCAGTATTGCCATGCTGATTATCAGTGCCAACTTCTGCAGGCTCGCACAAAAGTATCCGAATAACGGCGGCTTTTTCGCCTATGTGCGGGAGGTCATGGGCTATGACCATGCTTTTCTGACGGGCTGGGCACTCCTTGTCGCTTATCTGTCCATCCTTTGGGCCAACGCCACCTCCGTGGCGGTACTTATCCGCTATATTTTCGGCGATGCCCTGGTATGGGGGCTGTTCCACTACAAGGTGGCAGGCTTTGATGTCTACGGCGGTGAGGTGCTGACCACCCTTGCCGTACTCCTCATCTTCGGACTGTTTTCCGCTTACGGCGGGAAGACCAAACGCCCGCTCAATACCCTGCTGGCTCTGGTTCTGCTGTTTGGACTCCTCCTGCTCTTTTTCGGGGTAGCCGCTATGAGTCCGCAGCATGCCAGCTTCTATCCGCCGTTTGCGGCAGAGGGTTCCCCCGGCTTGCAGATTTTCAGCCTGCTCATGCTCGCCCCCTGGATGTTCTTCGGCTTTGAATCCGTCACGCAGGGCGGGGCAGAATTCCGCTTCCCCGTGCAGCGCATTTGGCCGCTGATTATCGCTTCATCCGTCTGTATTTTCCTGGGCTTCAGCCTGCCCATTGCCATTTCCGTACTTTCCATCCCGCCGGAATTTGCCGGCTGGCCGGAATATGTAGGGGCGCTGTCTAACCTCAAGGGCCTTGATTCCCTGCCGGTATTCCACAGCGTCAGCACGCTTTTGGGTTCCGGCGGACTCATGCTGTTGACCGCTGTCGTCATTGCCGCCATGGCTACCTGTCTTATCGGCCTCTTTCGCGCCTGCTCCTTCCTGTTGCAGGCCATGGCCCATGATCAGCTCCTGCCGGAAATCTTTGCGCGGCAGACGGAAAACGGCACGCCGCGCAATGCGGTATTCCTCATCATGCTCCTGTCACTGCCCATTCCCTTTCTGGGACGCACGGCCATTGTCTGGCTGGTTGATGCCATCACCATCAGCGGTGCTCTGGCCTATGCCTATGTTTCTCTGTGCCGCTACCGCATCTCCAAAAGCGAAGGCGAGACAGCCGGCAAGTTTTTGGGCATCTGCGGCCTTGTTATTTCGCTCCTGTTTTTCTTCTGCCCCGTCATCCCGGACTTGCTCGCCGGCAGCAATCTGAAAACCGAATCCTACCTGCTGCTCTCCGTCTGGAGCGTTTTGGGGCTTGTCTTTTACTGGTATGTCTTTAAGCATGATGCACAAAACCGCTTTGGCAAATCCTTTTCCATGTGTACGGTGCTCCTGTTCCTGAATTTCTTTTCCTCCTCCCTATGGCTGCGGCAGACCATGGTCAGTAAGATACCACTGGCTCGTCTGGGCGGATACGCCCCTGTAAACGATGCACTGACCCAGAATTGCCTTATACAGATTCTGCTCATTCTGCTCATTCTCTTTTTCATGGCCGATATCTTTACCACCATGCGCCGCCGGGAGCTGGCCTTAAACGAGCTGGCTTATGCCGAGCAAAAAGCCAGCCGCACAAACAGTGTCTATCTGGCCAACATGACCCATGACATCCGGCTGATGATGAATGCCATTATGAGTTATGTACAAAATGCCACGGACACCAAACGGGAATATCAGTCCATGCAGGGAAAATGCCCCGCGGAAAATCTTGGCGGCCTCTGGCAGGGACTCAGCCACACCGACTCCATCAGCCATTACTTCCTCCACCTCGTTGAGGATATGCGCAATTTTAACCGCATCACGGGCAGCGAACTGAAGCTCTTCCCGGTTCCCATGGATATTCGTAATTGCCTGCAGGAAATCCAGCATATCTTCACCCCGCAGATGCAAAGCAAAAACATTGACTTTATGGCCTGCACAGCAGAGCTGGAAAATCCTTACATCTATTGCGATAACAACCGCTTGCAGCGTGTGCTATTAAACATTATCAGTCTTGCTTATGACTATACCCCGTCAGGCGGCAGTATCAGCGTCACGCTTGCTCAGCGCGGGACTGCCTACCAGATTCCCCCCACGCCTGATGACCAGCGGCATCTGCGGCTCTATGCCGATTACGAGCTGCGCATCAAAAATACCGGTGCCTGCCTGCCGGATACCTTAGGAGCCATCTTCTACAATGATTCGGACTGGCACCAGCTGTTCAAACAGGAAGGCGCTATGCGGACAATGGCCATTGCCAAACACCTTCTGGAACTTTTCCATGCCAAGGTGGAGATTGAATCCACAACCGAACCGCCGGAGCAAAGCACAGAAATGATTATCCGGCTTTCCTGCAAGCTGGCCAAACAATCAGCCGTTCCCATGCAGACAACACAGGAAGCCATCAATATGTACTGACTGTTGACTGCTGACAAAAAGCTGTATCCCTTCACACTTAGGAGGGATACAGCTTTTTTGCGCAGACAGAAGGCGGGCTGCAGGGATTTCTCCCTGCGGCCCGCCCTGCCGGATAAATGGATTAAACCTTAAACCTTAAATTCACCTACTGCTGTCTGCAAACCATGCGCCAGCTGTGCCAAAGCTTCACTGGCTGCTGCAATTTCTTCAGCGGCTGCGGACTGCTGCTCGGCGGCTGCCGATACGCTTTCCATGTCGGCGGCTACCTGACGGCTGTTGTCGGAAATCTTGCTGGAACGGGTACGGACATTTTCCGTATCCTGCGAAACCACCTTGAGGTCGCCACTCATGCCCTCAGACTTGACCGCTACAGCTTCAGACGCTTCGAGAATCTTGTCAAAGGCCGCCTTGAGCTGACCGACAGAAGCCGTGCCTTCCTTGACGGCGGTATTGCCCTTCTGCATGGAGCTTACCGCAAGGGATGTATCACTCTGGATACCGCCGATAATCCCGCTGATGCGTTTGGCCGCATTCTGGGATTCTTCGGCCAGCTTTCTTACTTCATCGGCAACTACCGCAAAGCCACGGCCATGTTCGCCGGCACGGGCTGCTTCAATAGCGGCATTGAGCGCCAGCAGATTGGTCTGCTCGGCAATGCCGGAAATGGCTTCGACAATCTGGCTGATTTCCTGCGAACGCTGCCCCAGTTTATCCACGGTAACCGTGGAGCTGTTGACAATTTCTTCGACGCTGACAATCTTGCTTACGGCATCGCCGATAGCACTGCTGCCATCCTGCGCCTGCTTATGAGACTCGGTAACATTGGCACTGACTTCACTGGCGGTTCTGTTGAGGTTTTCAATGGAGCGCATGGTGTTGTCGATGGATTCCATCGCTTCTTCGACATCCTTCTGCTGCTCGATTACCGCACCGGCAGAACTGGTAACGCGCTGTGCCACCTGCTCGGAGGCCAGTGCCGACTGGTGAGCCGTAGCCGTAAGTTCCTGCGAGGATGCTGCCAGCTGTTCGGTGGAGCTGATTACCTTCTTAATCAGTTCGTTAACCGTAATGCGCATATCCTTGACCGCCTTTTCCATACGGCCAAATTCATCACCGCGCTCCACGGTACCGATAAGGCCGCCCGTGCGGAAGTCACCATGAGAGAGTTTCTCACAGACACGGATAACCAGCTGCAGCGGATCGGTAATCTGCTTGGTTACATAGGCGATGGACAAGGTGAGAATGACGATAATCGCCGCACAGGTAATAATCATGCGGAATATCGCGCTGTCCATATCGGCCTTTGCTTCAGCCATACCGGTCTGTGCATTCTCCAGATTCCTGCTCTGCACCTCTTCCAGGTCATTGGACATGGCTACTGCCAGCGGCATGACATTTTCCTGATAATAATTCATGGGTGCCCGCTCGTCTTCGCCTTCAAAAGCGTTCATCTGCAAGAGCTGGCCGGCATTGGACTTGTATTTATCAAAGTCCTTACGCACCTTGGCTGCCATTTCCGCACGCTGGGGATGATTGGCATGCAGCGCCTCATATTTCTTCATATATTCTTCGGCTTCATTCATGGCGTTGTTGAACTTCGTAATCCTGTCCTGACGGCGGTCAGGCATTATCGTATAGGGCTGCAAACTTGCCTGAATCTGCGAATAACGGGTGTTATAGCGCACCTTGGCACAGTAGTAAATACTCATGGTGTCTTCGTTATAAAGCTCTTCCATGTTCTGCTGGGCGCTCTTTAAGGAGCTATAGCCCACCCAGCCTACCACCAATGTGGCAATAAAGGCCAACACACCGATTATCGCCAGCTTGTGGGCGACTTTCAAATTTTTTACAAATCCCATAAATAACTTCCCCCTTCTGTATTCCTCCTGTCTGGTTATACCTTAAACTTGCCTACCGCCTCCTGCATCTTTACAGCCAGCGTTGCCAGTGCCTGCGATGCCGCCGCGATTTCCTCATTTGATGCAGACTGTTCCTCGGTTGCCGAGGAAATGGACTGCATGCTGTCGGAGGTCTTATTGCTGGCATTATCGATGGCATCCACGGCAGTAACAATCTGCTCTGCTCCCGTAGAAACCTGCGATACGGCACTATTGATTTCTTCCATCTGACTGTTGATGGAATCCACCTTGCTCATGATGTCCTCGAACTGCTCGCCTACATCGCGGATGGCCTTGGTACCCAGCGTAACTTCCTGCGTACCATTCTTCATGGATTCCACCGCTTTGGCGGTATCGTGCTGAATGGAGGCGATGCGTTCTTTTATCTGTTCTGCCGATTCCTGAGATTCAGCAGCCAGTTTCCTTACCTCATCGGCCACAACGGCAAAGCCGCGGCCCTGTTCACCGGCGCGGGCTGCCTCAATAGCGGCATTCAGTGACAACAGGTTAGTCTGCTCGGCAATGGAGGAAATTGCCTCCACAATCTGGCCAATCTGCTGGGAATTTTCCCCCAAAGCCTTAACCACTTCCGAAGATGCCAATACGCTTTCCTCGATGGTACCCATCTTCTTAATGGCTTCTTCCATAAGGTCTGCACCCTTCTTGGCCGCTTCTGCCGTCTGCTGGGATGCCGTAGTGATATGTCTGGCTTTGGTCGACATATTGGCAATATCGTGATATACGCCGTCAACACTGCCCTTGGCATTTTCGATATTCCCCAGCTGTTCAGCTACGTTGGCGACAACATCACCCACCGTTTCCGCCACATGTACGGAGGTATTGGCCGACTGCTGGGCATTAGCGGTAAGTTCTTCCGAAGATGCTGCCACCTGTTCAGAAGTGGTAGCCATCTGCCGGATAAGATCCCGCAGCTTTTCACTCATGGTATTAAAGGCGTTCGTCAAAGAGCCGATTTCATCACTGGTGGAAACAGCCAGTTTTTCCTGCATCAGATTGCCATTGGACATTTCCGTGGCATGGGCTTCCAAAGCCACAATCGGATTGGTAATCATGCCGGCAAAGCGGAAGCAGACGCCCAGCACCAAAATAAGACCAACCAGCGTGAGCACGCCATAAATTACCTTCAGGCTGCTGACCGATGCAAATACATAATCATAAGGTACACTCATACCAATCAGCCAGCCCGTGCTGCCAATCGTGGTATAGGAGATAACCACCTTGCTGTCTGCGGCCTCGCCAACGAACATACCATGACCGGCCTTCATCATTTCCTCAAACTTCGGACCAACCAAGGGCAGATCCTGAACCTTGCTGCCGACCTTTTCTTCGCCGCCGTTCCCCAGAATAATACCATTCTTATCGGCAATAAACGCCTTGCCGGCTTCGCCGTGATATTTTATCTTCTTGGCCATAGCATCCACTACCGCCAAATCAATATCCGTGCACAAAGTACCGAAGTACTGTCCGTCCTTCTTAAAGGGAGCTACTGCCGATACGACAAATTTACCGGTGTTCTTATCCATATAGGGGTCGGTAAAGACCAGCTTGCCCGCCTTCTTGGCATCGTTGTACCAAGGGCGGGTACGCGGGTCGAGCGTCCCCGTGCTCTTGTTCTGGGTGCGGTAGGAAGCAAAATAGCCATCCTCTGTCCCGATATTGAGGTCAAGGATTTCCGGGTCGGAAGCGCCCAACGCCAATGAAGCAATGGATTTTACCCGGCTCTCATCACCGTTAAATTCCGTCATCAAATCCGCTGCATACTGAGCCGATGCGCCCTTCTTTGCCAGCCAGCCGTCCATCTCACTTTCAGCGGCACTCATGGAAACCGAAAACTCAGCCCGCACAGCCTCTTCCAGATTCTTATCAGCCGTGTAGAAGCCGATAATGGAAATCACCGCCAGCAGGACACCCACAATGCCGGCCAGCACATAAAATTTTTGCCGAATTCCCATAACCACCATCCTCTCTTTATCTCATATTTCCCAAGGTCGTAACCATTTGTTTTTTTATTTCTACATCAAGGCTCTAAATCCTTTTGCTAATAAAAATTTTCTAAAAATATTTATGAAGGCAAAAAGCCCGCATAACCTGTTACAGCTATGCGGGCTTTCCCGATGATTACCGATTTTTAGTTACCGGATTCAATCAAACCGTAATTGCCATCGGTACGCTTGTAAACCACCTGCACATCTTCGGTTTCGGAATTGCGGAACACGAAGAAATTGTGATTCAGGAGATTCATCTGCATGATGGCTTCCTGCACATCCATAGGTTTTACCACAAATTTCTTGGTCTTTACCACCTGATATTCTTCATCATCACCGGAGATTTCTACAGGCGCGGATTTTAATGCCTCGGCCTTGAAGCCGCCGCCACGGAAACGGCGCGCGAGTTTCGTCTTCTGCTTATGAATCTGGCGTTCGAGTTTTTCCACTACCAGGTCAATCGATGTATACATATCCATCGTGGCTTCCTCGCCGCGAAGCAGGATGCCGCCCTGTACAGGAACCGTCACCTCAACAATGTGCCGCCCCTTCGATACGGTCAGCAGAACCGAAATATCACCAACATTTTCAAAATACTTGGTGACTTTGCCTACGCGTTTTTCCACATACTCGCGCAGCGAAGGAGTGATCTCGATGTTCTTGCCTCTTACAGTGAATGTTGCCATACGACACATCCCCTTTCTTTGATGCCGCAGGACTTGGCCTGCAGATAATTAGCAACTTATGAGGTTTATACTGTATATATTCGCCCGACCGCGCCAAAACCCTTCTTTTATTTTCAATAAAAATAAAAAAGCCTTCCTTTTTTTCGGAAGGCTTTTGTTCGCGTATAAAAAAAATTATGCCGTTTTGCTGACATTGGAAGCCTGCGGACCGCGGGCACCTTCCACAATGTCAAATTCCACTTCCTGACCCTCGTTCAGAGTCTTGAAGCCTTCATCATTGATAGCGGAAAAATGTACGAATACATCGTCCCCATCCTCGCGAGCAATGAAGCCGTAACCTTTTTCAGCGCTGAACCATTTCACTTTACCAACCATTGAGATTCCTCCTGTTGCTTAAAACCTGCCGCCTGACATTCTTTGGCGGCCTAATAACAATTATAATTGTTACTTATTGAATTGTCAATGTTTTCTTATACTTGCAAACAAATGGATACGATTGTTTTACTATTCGTATGCCTCGTTATAACACTTTGGAAAGGAAATTTTGAGTACGTTCCTGCTGAGGATGTTCAAAGATTTCCGCCGGCGTCCCCTGCTCTAAGATGCCGCCGCCATCAATAAAGAGCACGCGGTCGGCAACCTCGCGGGCAAACCCCATTTCATGGGTAACAATGGCCATCGTCATGCCGTCTTTCGCCAGCGAGCGCATAACGTCCAAAACCTCGCCGACCATTTCCGGGTCAAGGGCTGAGGTCGGCTCATCAAAGAGCATGACCTTCGGTTCCATCGCCAGTGCACGGGCAATGGCCACGCGCTGCTGCTGGCCGCCGGAGAGCTGGCTGGGGTAGTTGTCCGCCTTATCCGCCAGACCAACCCGCTCCAAAAGTTCACGAGCTTTTTTCTGTGCTTCTTCCTGGCTAACTTTTTTCACCTTCATGGGGGCCAGCATGATGTTTTCGAGCGCCGTCATATGCGGAAACAAATTAAACCGCTGGAACACCATGCCCACTTCTTCACGCACTTTATTGATATTGGCTTCGCCATCCAGCGGCGTGCCCGCCACCGTGACCTTGCCGCTGGTGGGTTCCTCCAGATAATTCATGCACCGGAGAAGCGTACTCTTGCCGGAACCGGACGGGCCAATCAGAGCGACCACCTCCTGCGGCTTGATATGGAGGTTGACACCTTTGAGCACTTCAACCTCGCCAAAGGCTTTATGTAAATTTTCAATGACGATCATCTTTTGCAAACCTCCACTCCAAGAATGCGACAAAGCGAGAAATAGTCAGCGTCATAATCAGGTAAATAATGGCTACACAGGTCCAGATTTCCACCGATGCATAGGTTTTGGCAATGATGAGCTGACCACGGCGGGTGAGTTCCTCAAAGCCGATAACCGATACCAGCGAAGAATCCTTCAAGAGGGCGATGAACTCATTGCCCAGCTGGGGAATAACCCGCTTAAAAGCCTGTGGCACCACGATATAGCGCATGGTCTGCACCCAGGTCATGCCCAAGGAACGCCCGGCCTCCATCTGCCCCTTGTCGATGGACTGAATGCCGGAACGGAAGATTTCGGCTACATAAGCACCGGAATTAAGTCCGCAGGCGCTGATGGCTGCCACATAGGGGTCGCTTCTCTGTCCCGTCATCAATGGCAGTGCAAAATACACCAAAAAGATTTGAATGAGCAGCGGCGTTCCGCGGAAAAAGTCCACATAAATTGCCGCTATCCAACGGAAAATCTTTATCCGGCCAATACGGGCTATGCCCATGAACAAACCGATAATAATACCCACAGCAACGGACAAGGCCGTTATTTTAATGGTTATCCCCGCCCCCAACAGAAGCAACGGGAATGATTGTATCACCAAGTCAACATTAAAATCCATTTTCTTCACCCTGCTTATAATTATTCATTAATCATGTATAATTATAGACTAATCTTTTAAGAGTGTCAACCTGTAAAATAGCCTTCCCCATAACATCCGGGGAAGGCTGGTAAATTCCTATTTTATTTTTTCTCGCCGAACCATTTAGCGAAAATCTTATCGTATTCGCCGTTTTCTTTCAGCTTCTTGAGGGCAGCGTTAATTTCCTTCTGCAGTTCCTCATTGTCCTTGTTGATGGCAATGCCGTAATCTTCAGCCGTGAGCTTTTCTTCGAGCGTCTTTACGCCCTGAGCAGCATTCTTCGTGATGAAGTAGTCGTTAACCGGACGGTCATTGACCACAGCATCTACGCCTTTGGCCTTGAGTTCCATGAAGCAGTCAGCCGGCGTATTGAGTTCCTTGACTTCCACGCCTTCGATTTTCTTCACTTCCGCAGCGCTCGTCGTACCAATCTGTACGGCTACCTTCTTGCCCTTGAGGTCAGCGAACTTCTTGATGGCTTCTTCGTCCTGACGGACAACCATCGTCAGACCGGACTGGTAATACGGTTCAGAGAAGCGTACATTTGCCTTGCGCTCGTCATTGATGGTCATGCCGGAAATAGCCACATCAATGCTCTTGCCCTGCAGTGCCGGAATCAGGCCATCAAAGCCTAGATTCTGGATTTCCACTTCGCGGCCCATTTCCTTGCCGATGGCGCGGATAAGGTCCATATCGAAGCCCTGATAATCTTTCTGTCCTTCATCCTGGAATTCAAACGGCGGGAAGTCGATGGAAGAACCCACCTTCAAGACCTTCGCCTGTTTGTCCCCGCCTGCCGGTGCTGCTGCCTGATCGCCGCCACAGCCAGCGAAGGCAAACATGGCAAAGGCGCCAGCTGCCAAAAGCGACAAAACTTTTTTCATGTTCATAGATAATCCCCACTCTCAAGTAAAAATTTACAGTGATACAAAAATGGAGTCTGAGCGTTTCGCTCAAACTCCACTCGTCACGCACAATGTAAGTATATCACACTACAGAAAATCTGCAAGTGCTAATCATTACATTGCTTCGCCTCTTTTTTTGTTGAAGCAGTCACGGCAGTATACCGGACGATCGTTCTTCGGTTCAAACGGAACTTCCGTTTCCTTGCCGCATTCTGCGCAAACTACCTTGAACATTGGACGGGCTTCACCACCATCACGGCTGCGGCGGCGCTTGTCGCGGCAATCGCGGCAGCGAGCCGGTTCGTTTTCAAACCCCTTCTCAGCGTAGAATTCCTGTTCGCCAGCGGTGAACGTAAATTCCTTCCCACATTCTTTGCATACCAGTGTTTTGTCTTCAAAAGCCATACGATAATCCCCTTACCTAAAAAGAAAATAATATTTAGATGTCCCTGTATCCCTGAGTCCCCTATAGTGTTTCCGTAGATTACGCCGAGAAAAAGAACGTCCATATCTATTATTATATATTGTTTTTATCAAAAATGCAAGTGTTTTTTATATTGTGCAAAAATTTCGCCATATTGCACAATATCCACTTTCGAGTTCCTGCATATAATTTTTCACATCCATCAACGGTGATTTTAGAAGATTTGCCCGCAAGCCGGAATGGTAGGCACCGATAAGTTCCGGCGAATTGCCCAACTGTACAGCCCGCCGCACATAGTTGATATCATTTTCCACCACCAGTTCTTTTACTCCGGCATTGACCAGAATCGACGCCCCAAAGCGCGAACCGTGGCGGCGGCCACGCAGGCTTACAACCGGCACCCCCATAAAGAGCGCTTCACAGGTAGTAAGGCCGCCATTATACGGCATGGTATCCAAAGCAATATCAATATCCCGGTATTGCTCCATATAATCGGGGCTGTACGGACGCATCTCCACCCGCGCCAAGTCAAAACTAAGACGCTTGAGCCGGTCACGCAAAATGGCCCGGCCGGAATCAATGCTGCAGATTTTTCCCTTGAGTACCAGCTTGGAACTATGCACCTGCTCCAAAATTCCCCGCCAAAGAAGCAGGGTTTCATCCGTCACCTTGGCCAGATTGTTGAACGAGCCAAAGGTGATAAAACCATTTTTAAGGCACGGTGCCTCTGTACCCGCAGGCGGGATTTCCCGCACGGCGCCCGGTACATAGCAAAGATGGGAATGCGGCAGGCGCAGGATTTTCTCCGTAAAGCCCTGTTCCGCCATATCCCCGCTCGGCAGGCAGACCTCATCGGACAGGAAGTAATCCACGGTCGAAAGTCCCGTGGTATTCATATAGCCAATGCCCGCCACCTGCACAGGTGCCGGACGCAGGGCCATAATCGGCATGCAGTTGTCATTGCTGTGCCCGGAAAGGTCCACCAGAATATCAATCTGGTCTTCGGCAATCAAGCGGGCCGCCGTCCGGGGACTGCGCCCACGCAAATCACGCCAGGTAATGGGCGAAGCCATCAGCCGCTTGGTCACATCATCACGCCTGCCTGTGGAATAGGCATATACGCTAAAGCGGCTGCTATCAAAATTCTTGAACAGCGGTGCCACAAAATTAGCCACCGCATGCTGCCGGAAATCCGGCGAAATATACCCGATACGCAGCTTTTTATCGGGAAGTTTCTTCACTTCATCATGGCGATAAGGCGTAACATTCAGCAGCGGCTCATATTTTTCTGCCAGCTGCTTGCCCTCCAGGGCGCCCTGTTCCCGATAATTGCGCATAAAAAGATACTTGCTGTAAGCGGCGGCTTTTTCCTCGTCATCAGCTGCTTTTTTGCTGTATGCCAGCATAAGCGCTGCCGCTTTATCCGGCTGTGCCGCCAGATAATAGCCGTCCGCCAGCCAGGCCTGTGCTTTTTGCAGCAGATAGAGCACGATTTTATAATACGGTTCATCGGGAGTCAAGGCCCAGAGCTTACGCTCCAACTCATTAACCAGCTTCGCCAGTTCAGGGATTTCCGTATCAAGACGAAATTCCACAGCGGTCAGTCCTGCGGCCACAAGTCTTCCCCGCAGATGCTGGGGCTTCTTGAGCAGGATTTCATCCAGCAGGGCATGGGCTTCCTCATAATCCCCTGTGTAAAGGGCCGCTTCTGCCATAACCGCTGCCCCATCCATGCTTTCCGCATCCAGCTGCCAAAGTTCCCGCGCACAGGCCCGCATCCCCTTTGGGTCCCCTTCACTGGCAAATTTATCCGCCAGATTAAGCCAATTTAACGTATCATGATCCATAAACAGACTAACTCCCACGATTTATCTAAATGCTTATGCATTGCTTTATTAATTCTACGCTTCCGCCCGCTTATCCTTTATTTATCCCGCAAAAGCTCCATGAGCACATTTTGCGCGGTGGTGTAGTGATTCAGGCGGGATGCCAGCCAGCCGGCTGTTTCCCGGATAAGACGGGGCACATCAATCGCTTTCTCTGCCGCCGTTAATTCCAGCAGCAGCAAAAATTGCCATATCTCCCATTGTACCACAAAATACAGCCCATTATAAGCATAGGTCCCCAAAACTGCACAGGGATAAAGCTCCTTAAACCACTCATTGACCAGATAATTTTCCAGCATCAGACCATAAGGGCCCTCGCATTTTTCCCACAGCAAATTCTGTGCCGCTGCCTGCTCCCAAAAGCCCTGTACCTTAACCTTTTCCACCAGCTCCAGATACGCGGCCGTCTTTGCCGTATCATCCTCAATACCCCGCACAAAACGGCAGAAAAAATCGGCCTGTTTTGCTACGGGCCATGGCTCCCAAACCACGTCTGACGCATCTCTACCCCAGGGCAGGTGTTCATCCGCTTTTGCCAGTTCTTGCAGGAGCATGGCCAGCCGCTGATTAAGCGTCAATTCCTGATTCTGCAGGATTTCCATTCCTCTTGCCTGCCAATCAAAAAAGTTCAGTTCGACCAAGGCTTCTGCGTCGCCAGACGGCAGGAAATACTTGCTACGAGTCGATTGAATCTGCCGCTTGACCAACTGCAGGGGCTCGTCATTTTGCAGAATCAGCTCTGCCGCTACAGGGCAGGTTACGCATAAGGCACGTTCCACGACATCATGCGGAAAGAGCCTGGTCTTGCGCGGATATTCAGCACATACATCCGTAAGCATCTGTGCCCCGTATTTTTTTTGCAAGCCGCATAAACCGTCCGCCCGCAGAAATACACAGTGGTCATCTTTATGCCGGAAGCCAAAGTTTTCCGCTTCCGGCAAATACACCAGTCCCCTGCGCAGCTTTTCCCCGTCTTCTCCTTCCAGGGCGCGATAACGCGCCAGCGCAGCATCGTCTAAAATCTGCTGCCAGCCATAGCAGCAGATAGAGCCACCGCATTTACTGCCATCGCAAAAGAACTGTTCAAGATAAGCCGGTTCAATACATAAAAATTCTTGCTGTTCCATCGTCTTCACACCTCAGGATTCAGTTCTCTGCCATATTCCCGAATAAATGCCTTCTGATAGCCCTTGTACTCATAGGCCAAAGGCTTTTCTTTCGGACAGTGAATACACCAAAAATCCTGTTCCTGATTGGGCACGACCACCTTATACCCCGCCCGCTGCATTTCCTTACACATGGAGGTATCGTAAAGATGCCAACCCGTGAAGATATCCTCGCGCCAGCGAATATCATGTTGTGTGGCAATAAACAGGCCATCCACAGCCTCAACTTCCTGATAAGCCCCTTCCGGTTCCCGGCAATGCGAATCCACTACGCTCTCCGGCTCGCAGGCATGCAATACCCGGCCATAAGTCCGCAAACCATCCCACCAGACGCCGCTGCGTGGCAGGCTGCGGCAGCCAATCACGCCTACGGCTCCAATCGTATCCTCTGCAAAGATATTCCGTAAATCCTGCACCAGATTTTTATTGACCACCAAAGTATCCTGATGGAGATAAACCTTATAGCGTGCGTTGCTTTTTTCCTGCCCCAAATTATAACCGGCACACATGGAAGCCGCGCCCCTTACGGGGATAAATTCGGCCGTCATGCCCTCAGGTATAAGCAAACTTTCCAGATACAGACGGCATTCGCTGTACCAGTCATCGCTATTCACACAGGTGATAAAGGCAATCTTCGTTTCGTCCAACAACTCATCACGCATTCTGCATCCCCTGCCATTCCTGCAAAAGTTCCTGTAAAACTTGTACTTCTTCCTCGGTCGTGGCGTTTTGCATGGCTCCTTGAATAATCTGGCCAATTTCCGCCTGTTCTGCCGTTGTTTCCGCCATCAACTGACGATAAAAACGTACCGGATGGAATACCGCCTGCTTGATAAAGGCCGCTGTATAATCGGCAAAAAATCCCGTATTCCGGTAAAAAGCCCAAAACTCCCGGCAATTTTTCTGTACCTCCACACCGTATTCTATGCGGTGCAAATAGGTCGAAAGCTGCCGCCGCTGCGCTTTCGTATACATGGACTTCAATAGCGCCATTTCCGGCATGGAACGGTCCGCACGCACGAGGTAAAACTCCGTGTTCAAATCGTCCCCTTCATTGGCAAAACCTGCCGCTAACAGCTTTTGTAAGGTCTGTTCGTCCGCAGGACGTTTCTGCGGCTCCATAAAGACCATCTTATAATAGGAAGCATAGAGCAGGCGTTCAAACTCCTGCCGGGCAAAGAGCCGCGCCACCACATTGTAATAATGCCCGTCCAGCAAATCCAAGAGCTGTGACCAATGACGGATATTGCGAAAACTGGTCAGAAAACTTCCTGTTTCCTTCAAAAAACGGGAAAAACCTGCTGCAATATCCTGCGGATGTCCGGCCTGCTCCAAGGTTAAATCCGAAATGATGTAATCAAAAAATTCCTTTGGGTAAGGCAGCGGTGCATCCAGATAATTCAGCTCCGTAAACTCCACACCTAAATCCGGATAATCCAGCATGGCATCCGCATCCGCCGTTACCGCATAGAGTTTAGCGCAGGGAAACATCTGCCGCAGCTTGGGCAGATAGACCAGACTTTCCACCACCAAAATATTCAGCGGCAACTCCCCTGGCTGCAAAAACTGCAATAACTCCGGTTTGATTTTTTCTGCCACACACTACACCTCCCCTGTTTACATTCTCCCATTATACCATATTTTCCTGCCCCCCTGCCATTTACAGCCTGTACAAAAGGTGATAGGATAATCCTATCATTTAACTTTGACGGGAGTGGATTTTTTGGACGGTACAGCGATGCGGATTCTCTATGTGGTAACGGATTTAATCATGCCTTTGGTGGTAGGCTATTTTATGCACCATCGGCACTGGGTGTCGGATAATATCATCAACAAGGTGATACGCTTTAATGTCATCTGCGTATATACCAGCTTGTCCCTGTTGAGTTTCTGGGTACTGCCCTTGTCGTGGAACCTGCTGCTTGTGCCCTTATTCGGCATGATGCTGGTACTGCTCCCCGGCGCCATCGGCTACCTTCTCTTTGCCCGCCATATTGAAAATCTGCTGGACAGGGGTGCCTTTATCGCCAGCGCCATGCTCGCCAACCTGGGCACATTAGGCGGCGTCTGTGCCTTCATTCTCTACAACGAACAAGGTTACGCCTATTCCCAGCTTATCGGCACGACACAAAATGTATTGCTCTGTATCGTCGTGTTCCCCATGGCGCAATACTACTATCTCAAACACACCGCCTCCGTCCGCAAATCCAGCCGCAGCCACACCTTCCGCGAAATGTTCTTCTCCGTCAACCAGTTGAGCCTGCTGGGCATGGCCGCGGGATTGCTGCTCAACGCCAACGGCATCGAACGCCCGACAGAACTGGGCACCATCTTCCAAAGCCTCGTGCACATCGGCGCCTGGATTGCCATGCTCCCCGTAGGCTTCCTTATCGACTTCGGCAAGGTGCGCCAGTATGCCAAAGCCGTACGCACCCTGACCCTCCTGCGCTTCGTCATCACCCCGGCCCTTTTCATCGCCCTGACCTGGCTAATCGTCAGCGACCCCATCCTGCGCGGAACCCTGACCATCCTGACCTTCTGCCCCACCGCCATCAACGCAGTACTCGCCGCCAAAATCTACAAGCTCAACGTCGATATCACCGTATCCTCCTTTGTCATCACCACAGCTGCCTACCTCCTGCTAATCTTCCCCCTGCTGTTCCTCTGTTTGCACTAAGAAGCCCCCAAAATCAACACATATAAATTGCAGTTTGACAGTGCGAGCTTTATCTTTTTTGTTACAGCTCAGTGGGGG
>DFHU01000012.1:0-33875 GCA_002373045.1 Pseudoselenomonas ruminantium
ACTGCCCGATAAACTGCAATTTGCCAAAAAATCCGCTGACGCCTCATTGCATCAACGGATTTTCCTCATGTTCACATTTTAACTTTTATGCAGCAATTTCATTTTAACTATCCGCTTTACGGATTCGTTTATGCGTTCTTCACTGATGATGCCCTTTTCCGCAGCTTCCAATATGCCTAAATAAACATCCGTTTCATGGGCATATTCATGGCATACCAGTGCAATATCTGCCCCTGCCTGAACAGCCTGCACCCCCAAATTGCGGAATTCACCATATTTGGACACCGCGCCCATTCCGAGCGAATCCGTGACGATTACGCCGTTAAAGCCCAGTTCCTGCCGCAAAAGTTTCGTCTGCACCTCTGCCGACAGGCTGGCTGTATGGTCTTTATCCAGTGCCGGATAGATGAGATGCGATACCATAATCATGAAGTTTTCCGGGCTGTGATTAGCGATGATTTCCTTGAACGGCACTAAATCCTGTGCCATGAGCTCATCCTTCGTGGCGGGAATTTCTGACTTGTCGATATGAGAATCCACCTGTCCGCGGCCAATACCGGGGAAATGTTTCAACGTGTAGATGACATGCGCGGACTCATAGCCCTGTGCAGCAGCAGCGACAAATTTTGCCACGATCCTGCCATCCGTGGAAAACTCCCGCGGATTTGTCCCCACATCCGCTACCGGCGCAAAGTTCACATTGATGCCCAAATCCTTCAGGCGGGTGCCAGTCTTCTGTGCCCAGCTTTCTGCCTGCGTATTGTCGCCGGTCTGTCCCAGACTCTGCGCAGACGGCGGCGGCTCGATAAATCCCTTGCCACGGGCTACCGTGCCGCCTTCTTCGTCAATGGCAATAAACAGGGGAACTTTAGCAGCCTGTGCCTGCAAATCTGCCGTAAGCTTTTTGGTCTGTTCTGCCGACTGCAAATTTCTGTCGAAGAAAATCACGCCGCCGATATGATACTGATTGAGCATATAACGGCTGTCGTCATTGATTTCCGTGCCATACACGCCAATCATGACCATCTGCCCCACCTTTTCCGGCAGAGTCATATCCGCAACGATGGCATTTACCTTGTCATCCAATGTCTGCGGCTTGGCATCCGTTTTATCGGCCTCCGATACCTTACCACAACCAGCCAACAACACCAGCAACATCACCAGCGTTAAAGCAAAAAACCGTTTGCTAATCCCCATGATTATCCCCCTTGTCAATCCTCCAGCATTGCCTGATAGACGTCCCGGCGGGAAATGCCCAACGCCTTGGCCGTCTCCCGCATAGCTGTCTTTTTATCCATCCCCTGCGCGATAAAATGCGCACAGCATTCTTTCGGGTCAGTGGGCAGCGTATCTGCTACAGCAGCCACTTCTCCGTCAAAACCTGCCACCACGATGACGTATTCCCCACGCGGGTCATTTTCCTCGTAGTGCGCCATGATTTGGCTAAGGCTTCCGCGCTGGAATTCCTCGAACTTCTTGGTCAGTTCCCGCCCTAAAGCCACCTGCCGGTCGCCTAACACATTGTAGAGCGCCTTTAATGTGGCTTTCAGATGATGTGGCGCTTCATAGAAAATCAATGTCTCCGGATAATTCTGTACGCTTGTCAGGATTTCCTGCTGTTTTTTCGCCGTCTTGGGCAGAAAACCGATAAAGGTGAATCTTGTGGTATCCAACCCCGAACAGATAAGCGCCGACAGGCCAGCATTCGCACCGGGCAGGGGCGTTACCTTAAAGCCGGCTTCAATGGCCAGCTGGGCCAGATGGCTGCCGGGGTCACAGATACCAGGCAATCCTGCATCGCTGACACAGATAAGGTCATGGCCTTCCTGCATATAAGCGATAAGCTCCGGCCCCTTGGTGAGCTTGTTGTGCTCATGATAGCTGGTCAGTTTCGTATGAATATCAAAATGGGTCAGCAGCTGGCGGGTATGGCGGGTATCCTCAGCGGCGATAAGTTCCACTTCGCCGAGCATCCGCACGGCCCGATAGGTCATATCCTCCAAATTGCCAATCGGCGTGGCACAAAGGTATAAAGTTGGTATTTTTTCGTTCATCATTCACATTCCATATATCTGTAAAATCTCGTCGGTATAGGAGCCATCCTCTTTATGGACGATTAAGGGCGGCAGGACTTTAAGCCCGCCGGAACTTGCTCCTACTACGGCCTCTATAAGCATCATATTCGGTGCTTTGCCCTCTTTGGGCTGCACCATCTGCAGACGTTTTACCTCCATCTGCTTTTCATGGAGAGCCACGATGATTTCCCCTAACCGCTCCGGCAGATGCACCATGCCAAAGTGCCCGCCAAAGCGCAGGGCAAAGCGCGCCGCACTGACTACATCATAAAGCGTCGCCGTAAACTCATGGCGGGCCCGCGCCACGCCGGAAAGTTTATTGGCCTGTCCTTCCCCCACCGGGCGGTAAGGCGGATTTGCCAGCACCACATCAAAGGATTCCGGCTTATAAAGTTCCCGAATCGAACGATAGTCGCCCTCCCGGACGAAAATCTTATCTTCCAGTTCATTGAGCCAAACATTGCGGGCAGCCAGTTCAGCCATAACCGGATTTAACTCCACCGCGTCCACACGGGCCACCTCATCAGCGATAATCAGGGGGATTACCCCCGTACCAGTGCCCAGTTCCAACACCTTCTGGCGGGACTTCAAGGATAAAAAATGAGCCAGCAGCACGGCATCCAGAGAAAAGCAGAATTCCTGCGTATTCTGGATGATATGCCGCCCGCTCTTCATCAAGTCGTCCAGCCGTTCATATTCGCCTAAACGTACTTCCCGCATCAATGGCGCTCCTTGTTTTCCCGGTTCCGCTTGTCGCTGCGCTTATTGTTTTTAGCGCGGCCATCACGATTGTTGCGGCGATGTTCCCGGTTATCCCGGTTGCGATTATGAGTGCTATGGGAACGATGACCACCCTCCCGGCGGTTTTCACGGTTCTCACGCGGACGGCGTTCACGCCGCTCACGATTTTCCCGTGGCTGCTGTTCTTCATCACCAGCAACATCAGCCAAAAGCTCTGCGCCATCCATTTCCTGTTCTTCATAAGCCGCCATCAGCGAGGAGGCCATACTGGTTTCCTCCTCGTCCTTTTCGATAACATCCTCCCAAGAAGCCACAATTGTACGACCGGAATCAAGCAGAATGGTTGCCGAGCGGCGCTGCTGGTTGAGGGAAATCACCTTGCCTTCCCCTTCCACGGATACCACCCTTGCTCCCTGTGAAGGCGGCAGGACTTTCTTCTGCTGATGCGGGCAATCTCCACCACAATAGCAGTCGTTTTCGTATTTCAGGCAGCACATCAGACGGCCGCAAATGCCGGAAATCTTCGTCGGATTGAGGGACAGATTCTGGTCCTTAGCCATGCGAATGGACACCGGTTCAAAGTCACCCAAGAACGTCGCACAGCAAAGCGGCCGCCCGCAGCAACCAATCCCGCCCATAAATTTGGCTTCATCACGCACACCAATCTGCCGCAGCTCAATACGCGTGCGGAAAACAGCCGCCAAATCCTTGACCAGTTCGCGGAAGTCAATGCGGCCATCAGCTGTGAAGTAGAAGATGATTTTATTCATATCGAAGGTGTATTCCACCTCCACGAGCTTCATGGGCAGGCCATGAGCCGCGATTTTCTCCTCACAGATGCCGAAGGCTTCCTTTTCCTTCTCCTTATTCTCCGCAATGCGGCGAATATCCGATTCATTGGCAATGCGGTGTACCACTTTAAGCGGCGGGATAATCTTATCCTCAGACTCTTCCCGCGGGCCGATAACTGTTTCACCACATTCCATGCCACGGGCCGTTTCCACAATAACCCTGTCGCCCAGCTTAATCTCCAGATTGCCTGGCGCAAAATAATAAATCTTGCCCGCTTTCTTAAAGCGGACACCGATAATCGTCTGCATAAAAATCTCCTAAATCTATCGTTAATCTGCCTCAACGGCAATCCATTAACCGAATAAAATACCCTTCCAGTTGCAAGCGCAGGTTTACATTAGCCTGCAAGCGCTGACTAAACGTTCGTGTCTCCGTCAGCATGGCAAAAAGCCTGCCTTTGGAAAACCTGGGCAACAGTTCCCCTAGTTTTCCCCGCAGGTCATGATTATAGAGCAGCGGACTTGCCCCATCCTCGTAGAGAAGCAGCATATCCCGCAGCAGCATATTGATGTACAGCACCCATTCACTGAGCCGTTCTCTTTCCATTTCGCTTTTGGCTGCTGCCTCCGTCCAAAGCTTATTCATCGTAAACTCCGGCAGGCCAGCTAAAAAGTTCACCGCATCTTCCCGCAGCTCCAGACCACCATGCTGGCTAAGGCTTAGCGCTTTTCCCAAGCTGCCATCAGCCAAACAGGCAATTTTCTCCGCCTCTGCTGCAGGAATTTGCCGTTTGATGAGTTCTCCCTGCAATTCCTCAGGGGAAAGCATTCCAAAAGACACAGGCATACAGCGGGACACAATCGTTGACAGAAGCCGGCTTCGATTCTGCGCAATCAGAATGAACGTCACCTGCCCCTCCGGCTCTTCCAAGGTCTTCAGCAGACTGTTGGCCGCAGGTTCATTCATCGTATCTGCGTCATCAATAAGTACAACCCGACGACCGGCCTGTACCGCCGAACGCGATACCACCGTCTGCATCTCGCGGATAGCCTCTATGCGAATAATGCGGGTGGATTTTCCCCGTACCTCCGGCAGGAGTTCATAGTAATCGGGATGCGTCCCCGCCATCATGGCCCGACAATTATCGCAAACGCCGCAGGGAGCATGCTCATGGCCGCAAAGAATGGCTGCGGCTAATATTTGGCCGCAAAGTTTCTTGCCAATCCCCGCTTCCCCCAAAAAGAGCAGGGCATGCGGGAGCCGCCCCTCCTGCAACTGGACGGTCAGCTCCTTTATCTGCTCCCGATGACCGGTCAAACTATCCCAACGTAAATCCACAACGCTCCACTCACTAATCACATATACAAATCCACCAGCATGCCCCGGATGGCATCATGGCTGGCAATGATATCCAACTGTTCAGACTGGCCCAGACGAATCTTTTCTGCCATTTCCTCCAGCTTTCGGTCAATCTTGCGCACAGTGGTGTAAACCTTCTGCCGTCCCATACGATCCCAGCCTGCCTGACTATGCAGCTGATACATACGGTTTACCGCTTCGCCGACGAAATTCTTAATCAACGTCCGGTAAGATTTCAACTCATCATAAGTAGGGGTCTTGGAAAGCCTTGCCCCCTGCTCATCAATCTGTTTTAACAGCTTGTCCAACTGTTCTGTAGAAAGGCTGTCCTCCTGCTCCATAAGTTCCAGAGAAAAATCCGTGTCGCCGCTTTCCACTCGCTCATCCCGGCCCAATGCCCGGGTAAACGCAGTTTCCTGCGTGGTACGGCTGTCCACTTTCAATGGCATAATCATCACCCGCTTCGCCTAGTAGGTTTTATTCACACTTTGTTATTTTAAATTATAGCGGTTTAATGGGCAATATGCAACAAAAAACCGCCCCGAAGAGCGGTTAAAAAGACACTATCAATCCACAATAATAATCTCCAAATCACGCCGGCCAAAAGCCAATGCTTCCTCGTGCGTGTCAAATGCCACGTCGATGCGCTGGCCGTGAATAGAGCCGCCAATATCTTCTGCCACAGCATCACCATAACCGGGAATAAATACATGCGTTCCCAACGGAATTACATTGGGGTCAACAGCAATCACGCCATGACGCACCAAGGTACCGCTGGCGGTGTGCTTGCTATTGCCGGGGTCATAAGCGCTATAACCAGAAGCGGAAACATACATCGCTCGTCCGCTGGGAATAGCTGCTGCTTCATGATGAGACGCCTTCGCCTTTTTTCGGGGGCGTTCCACCTCATCCGCTGCGCCTTCATAGGTCTTGCCATCGGAAAGATAGTAATAGGTTCCATCTCCACAAACGCCATCTTCCGTTAGACCTCGTGATTGTTGAAACTTCTTTATCGCCGCCACCGTAAGGGGGCCGCAATCGCCATCGGCCTCGCCCTCCAAAAAGCCCTGTTCAATCAGAAGTTCCTGCACATGACGCACCGCTTCACCAGAGGAACCTTCCTTCACCAATATCGAAGCGGCTGCCGGGGCCACCGTACAACACATAAATACCAGGGTAAATAAAACTAACCGAAATGCCTGCTTACGCAATAAAATCACCTCACTAGCTTTTCTATCCATTTTTATGCACTCTTTGCATATTTTAACAAAAAGCGTTTCTTTTCGTCAAATGAAACCCAATTTCTTCGTTTTGCTTCTTTTAGGGAGATATAAACGAAAAAGCGCCGCTTTCGCGACGCTGTTCTTTGCAAGTGGTGGGCAGGGATGGATTCGAACCATCGTAATCCGAAGATGACAGATTTACAGTCTGTTGCCTTTAACCACTCGGCCACCTACCCATAAAAATGGTGACCCAGGAGGGACTCGAACCCCCGACCCTTTGATTCGTAGTCAAATACTCTAATCCAACTGAGCTACTGAGTCATTTATATATTGAAGTTTTTTGTAATTGGTGGGCCCACTTGGACTCGAACCAAGGACCGACCGGTTATGAGCCGGTTGCTCTAACCAACTGAGCTATAGGCCCAAGTTTTACATCAAACTTACAAACAATATGGAGCGGAAAACGAGACTCGAACTCGCGACCCCCACCTTGGCAAGGTGATGCTCTACCAACTGAGCTATTTCCGCATTTTATGGAGCGGAAAACGAGACTCGAACTCGCGACCCCCACCTTGGCAAGGTGATGCTCTACCAACTGAGCTATTTCCGCATTTCGTCTGACGCTTGACTTCAGAAGTTTTTCTGTATCTCGCTGACTGACAAAATCTATTATATCCACATCATCATCATATGTCAACACCTTTTTTCAATTTTTTTAAAGTTTTTTTCGCGGCGGGGATTACGCCAGCAATTCGATGTAATAAGACGCGGAGGAAGGGACTATCTGCCCTACGCTCGCCACCACTCCAAGCCAAACAAAAACAGCTTAACATTTCCCTGTATTTTTCGATAAATATATAGAGAATGTGTGCATTCAAGGAGGAATCATCATGGCTATGATAATCAACAACAATTCTTCCGCCCAAATGGCCTTGGGAGAATTGCGCAAGAATAACAGCAAACTGGACAAATCTTCCCGTCAAGCCGCTTCAGGCGTAAAAATCGGCGGTGCCGGAGATGGTGCTTCCGAATATTCCATTTCCGAAAAGATGCGGGTACAGATTCGCGGACTCGAACAGGATATTGCCAACGCCCAGACTGGCACGAATTTAATTAAGACTGCTGAAGGCGGCATACAGGAAATAATCAACAACCTGCGCTGCCTCAAAGAGCTAGCACTTAACGCCGCCAATGACCATAATACGGACTTAGATAGAGAGACAATTCAGAAAGAAGTAGACAGCAGGCTAGCCACTATTGATGATATTGCGGCAACTACGAACTATAATGGCAGACTACTGCTCAACGGCAATTATGGGATGCCTGAAAAAAACGGTACAGTTCTTCCCAATGAACCCACCGGCGCCGCTACATTGATTAGCGCAGGCACCTATGACTATAATATCACCAGTGATGGCGTATATAGCATTTCCAGCAATTACCACGGCAATATCAATATCACCGCCAAAAATGTCAAACTTGTTCCCGAGACCGCTGGTTCCTCATTGACCGCCGTAGCTATAAATACGTCTTCTGGGGGGGGGACAAACCTTTGGTTGGATGACATAACTATACATAACGATAATCCTGCCAGCGATAACCTCTATGCACAACTATGTAATGTTATAAAATTTCAAGGAAGCAACAATACCTTAAACATTTGTAATTCCGTAGAACTTTTTGGCGGTAATTGTACCCCCCAAAATGGAACAATGACTAATCGCGAAAATTCTGCTGTAGTAAATATTGGTGATGGTCTTTCCATCAACGGAGTAGGTTCCGGCAGTTCCCTGAAAGTAATTCATACAGATGTTGGTCCAGGTAACGGCGTTGCTTCTGCTATCGGTACTAACAATGATGGCGGAACTTATGGTAATTTGACGATTACCGGACTTGACAACATTGATGTCGGCAACGAATATGGTACAGGCATCGGTGCCGCTGGTGCCACCATGGGAACTATAACGATAACTGCTGTAGGAGAAATACGAACCTATAATGGCGGTGGCACCGGCATTGGCAAATACAATGGTACTTGTGGAGCAATTAATATCAGTGCCCAACACTTATATGGGTCGTGTGCTTACACTTCCAGAGGTGGTTCTATCATCGACCATGGAGCCAGCAGCTTAACAGTTACAGCAGATTATATTCTTTTAGGTGCTAAACCATCTACCGCATCTGTCGGCAGTTACAATATTAACAATACTACCAGCGGAACTACAATCAGCGGAACCGGAACAGCTGTCTTAAATGGCACCGCCTATAATCCTACAGGGCAAAGCTACACTGCAAACACCAGTTATCTTAATCGCGAAGTACTGGAATCATTCGGCACAAATGCTAACAGCAATGGTGATGGCATCAAACTCCCAGGCCTCGTCATTCATACTGGCACCAAGGCCAACCAGCACTTGCGGGTTATCATCAACAGTATGGATACTGACACCTTAGGCATCCAACCTCTGCCGGTAAATCCCCGAGATGCCGCTGTGGCCGCCATATCCTCTATTGATGGTGCTATCGACTACAGCCTCAATGAAAACACCCGCATGGGTGCCTATCAATCCCGCCTTTCCTACACCATCGACAACCTCGTTACCGCCAGTGAGAATACACAGGCCTCCGAATCCGTTATCCGTGACGCCGACATGGCTAAGACCATGATGGAACATGCCAAGTACAACATCCTCTCCCAATCCGCCCAGTCCATGCTGGCTCAGGCTAATCAAAACAGCAGCGGTGTACTTAGCCTTCTACAATAGTAAATAGTAAACATAAAAAGCCTTGTCGGTCGTCACTCCAACAAGGCTTTTCCCTTTGATAAATTGTCTATTCGTTTCTCTACCAATAATCTGGCAGTTCCCCCCTTGTCAAAACTTCCTATAAGATTGTATACACGCAGATGCTTGGCGCAGGTGCTTGCTTTTTGACCACAGCGCGTTGCCGCAGGCTGGCTCGCAAGAGAAAAATACTGGGCACTGCGCTGAAAGCCGCGCCGTGGTGACCGGCGCATGTAACGAAGGTAACGGCCCCCATCATGCGAGACATTTAGCGCGAAGGCCAAAAAGCAAGTACCTGCGCCTAGCCTGCAGTTTCTTCTTTATGCCAACCTGCCAATATCTGCTCTGCCCGCTGCTGCACATAGCGTGCCTGCTGCAGGCGGGCGGCACTGTCGGCATAATCCTGCGAATCTCCCGGCGTAATGCCTAAAGCTTTCAATTCAGCCTTCAATTTTTGCAAGGCGCTGTCGGGGTCTAAATACCACTGGCTGCCCCGCACGCGGACGAAATGCCAGCCCAAGCGTTCCAATACCGCCTGCCGGTAGCGCTGGTTGGCCGCCTCTTTGATGCTGTCCACCCAATGCTCTCCATCACAGGCAATGATTACCCGATGTCCGCCGCCTGTTACAGCTACCGGCACCGTCAGGCTGCCCACCGCCATATTCTGCAGAATTTGGTACCCCTCCTCCTGCAGGCTGCGGGTAACGGTAATTTCCAAAGAGGTCGGTTGTTTTTCCTCGCCATCCTCACTAATCTGCGGCGGATTTTCCGCATACTCAATAAGCCCTCGCCGCAAATCGCCTTCTTTCAGACTGCCTGCCGCCATGGAGTGAATAACCCATAGCTGGTCGCGGGCGCGGCTGGCGGCAACATTATAGCGTTTGAGCGTATCACCGGCATGGCCTTCGCCAACCAGGCGCAGCATTTTGTCCTCCTCATCATTTGGCGCACTATCCACCAACGACAGGAAAATAACATCCCGCTCATCCCCCTGAAAATCAGCCGGATTGCCGCAGAGGAAACCACAGTTTTCCAACGTGCTGATGCCCAGCCGTTCTGCCGCCAGAGCGCGGATAAGTTTTCCTTGCTCATCACCGAGCAGGGAGATAGCGCCAAAGGTCTTGCCTTGATAAGCAGGGTCTTCGAGACAGGCCGCGAGTGCCGCCACAATGTACTCAGCCTCCACGAGATTTTGCTTTTTCCCCTCGCTGCGGCGCCCCGGCACCTGCACGGCCACAGTCGGCTGCAAAATGCCGCCGGATTCACGCAGCGGACGGATGCGCCCATCATAGGCCAGCTGATTGGAATAGCCGATAATCTCCGGCACACAGCGGAAATGTTCCGTAAGCATGCGCGCCGCAAAATTCATCTGCGCGATATCGTAAAGGGAAGTATCCATGGTATACAGCGAAGCATGTTTAATCACGCCCTCGATGGTCGAGGACTGCAAATGCGTGATTTCCGCTGCCGTTACGCCCACCGCTGCCGGGCTGACCTGCTTGTCATCCCCCACGATGATGATTTTTTTGCCAAAGTACAGCAACGGCAGGGCGGTGATATCCGCCTGACTGGCTTCATCGATGAGAATGATATCAAACTTAGGACTTTCCGGGTTGAGGTTCTGCCAGACGCGGGAAAGGGGCATAATCCACGCCGGCACCGCCTGCTGGGCTTCCAGCATACATGCGCGGGCTTCCTGGATATGGCGCGCCGCATAGCGGCCCTTGCCCTTACCCACTTTCTGTACAGCCTTGCTCCAGCCGACCAGACTGGCTTGCAGGCCGGTTCCGCCCACGTTTGCCAATAAATGCTGCCAGGCGCGGGCTTCGGCAAGCTCTGCCGTCACCTCCGCGAGCCGCGTGCTCAGGCTTTCCACCTCTGCGGCCACCGCCTGTGCATCCTCCTTGGGCAGCATGGCAAGCTCACGGCTAAACTGCGCATAGAGCCACGCATCGCCGATATTTTCCGGCACCTGTCCGGCGCCGTCTGCGCCTTCCTGTCGGGCAATTCGGCCTGCCCACTGCGGTGCCAGCTGAGAAAGCCTGTCCAAAAGTTCCTGCCGTTCATGGTACAGCGGCAGGAGTTTTTCATATTCTGCGAGTTTTTCATAAGCCGCAGCATAGGCTTCTTCGTCCCCCGCATTAAGTGCCGCCGCAAACCGCCGGGCTAAGATGCCGTCAGCGGCTGCCACGGCCGCCCGCGTCTCCCGCAGAAAACTTACCGACTGCTGGCCATCGGCCTGCATCATCAAGAGTTCCTGCCAACAGGGGAAATCCTCCCGCAGCCAGCGCAGCTGTTCTTTAAGCTCGCCATGCGGCGTGGCAAAACTTGCCGGACGGTAGACGCGTTCCAGATAGACCCCCGCCTGCCGCCAGAGAAGCATCAGCTCCTGCCAGACATTTTCCGGAAATTGGAGATAGCCTTCTACCTCCCGCCAACGGGCGCTGAGCAAATCATCACAGTCATCCCCCTCCGCAGCCAATTCCTCATAGGAAACCATGCCGTAAGGTTCCAACAGTTGCCGCCACTTCACCTTCGCTTCATTGCGGGCCTGCTGCAACGCCACATACTGCATGGCGAGCTGACAGTCCCGACGGCTCTCCAGCCCATGACCATCAATAGAAAATTCCTGCCGCACCGCCAGCCAGTCCCGATGGCAAAGGCGATTCCACCAGGAAAGGCCACCATTATCAAAGGCCTCCGCCATTTCCGCCAGGGTCTGTATCAGTGCCTGATTCAGTTTCCGCTGTCCCCGGTAGGCGAAATCCAAACCGAAGAACTGCGTCATATTCTGCTGTTTAAGCTGCTGCACCTTGTCCAATGCCCGGCCCAGCATCTGCCACATTTCCAAACGGGCACCCTTCTGCTTGCCAGCCAGCAGTGCTTCCTGCGCCCACTTTTCCTGCAGACGGTCAAAATCAATCTGCGTATATAAATCCGCCGCTTCCAACAGCCGCTCCACGGAAAGTTCCCCCGCCACAGGCTGCCCTTTGTGGCAAAGCAGCCCCTCCGCATCCAGTGAAACATCCGACAAGCAGGCCAAAAGTTCCTCCTGGCGATTCTTTTCCGCCACGGCCAGCCCAATAAAACGACCTGCTTCTTCCGGTGACAGCATCCGGCTCCTGTCCGGCAAAACTTCGGCAATTTCCTGCAAGGCTTCCGCATTAAGCAAGCTGTTGCTTTGATAGAGCGTACTCAGTTCGCTCTCACTCAGGGGCAGGACGCCCTCCGCCACCGGCCCCGGAATCCTATCTGCCAAATCCTTGTGGTCATGGATAAAGGCCGCCATACGGGACAGGGACCAGACCTTGCCCCCCAGCACAAAATAATCCCGCTTGGCCTCAAAGCGCTGCATATCTTCGAGCACACTGCGCTTTTCCTGAATTGCAGCCAACAGAGTCTGACGTTCCTCCGTCAGACTCTGCACCCTGCGGGTAAGCTCTGCCGTGTCGTTATGAGCCAGCCGTTCGCAAATGCCCTGCACCGAGCGCTCCATATCGCCTTTGGCGCCGTCAATCAGGGAAACGCACAAATCCCGCACTCCGGCAGGCAATTTCTCCTTGAGGACGGTCAGTGCTTTGTTCGTGGCACTCGTCACCAGCACATGCTGACCCTGGGACAGAAAATGCCCCAGCAGATTGGCAATGGTATGGGTCTTGCCCGTGCCCGGCGGCCCCTGCACCACCACAGCCGGCGAGGAGGCAATCTTTCTTGCAATGCCCAGCTGCTCAGCATTAGCCGCTTTCGTCAGCAAAATATCCTCCGCCTCGCCGCGGATATCCGCCAGATTCATCGTGAATGGTTCAGCCTGTTCCTGCGGACTGTCGGGGTCCACAATGCGCAAAAGCGCCTCCGGCACATCCCCGGCCTGCTCAATCCGCGCCATAATCGCCGCAATCGAACGCTCCGTCCCCGGCTGTACGCGGCGCAAAAAGAGCACCTGCCGGGCATAGGTCAGATACCAGTCCGTTGGCAGCACATCAAAGCGATTGTCCGCAAACCGGCAGTTCGGCGTCAGCGCCGCCGCAGACTCCGCCAAAAAGGCCGTGATCTTATCCCCCCAGGGATGCAAATCCGCCTCATCCATCGCCTCAGCAAAGGCACGAATCCCCTCAGGCTCCACCCCCGGCATATCCTGAAACATATCCACATAAAGTTCCGTGGGATATTCTGCGGACAATAGCTGCATCTTGCCCTTGTTATCGTAATGCAAGCGCACCCGCTTTAAAATAATCGGATGATTGATGGCCGAATCCAGCCCGCTCAAAAAAAAGCCGTTGCCCGCCACCAGTTCCAACCGTTCCGGGTCTTTGCGCAGTTTGTCGTAAAGCTCGTAAAGCTGCATAAAGAGCTCCTGCGTGCGGCTTTTGACCATTTCCCCGGCCCGCCAGAGCGTGCGCTGCCGCTTCCACTTTTCCAACGCCGCCAAGCGCACCCCGGAATCCACAAACCGTTCCGTCACATCGCCAAGCCGGTCATCATGACGCAAGCGCTCCTCCCGCACCTCGATATCCGTCACCGCAAAATCCCGCCAGTTAGGCGTACGAATCCAGCCAACGAGATCAAAGGGCAGCTCCGGACAGGGAATAAACTCCGGCTTTTCCACCTCCAGCAGCACATCTTCCCCGGCACCTTCCGGCTGCACCCGAATTCGCTTCGGGTCCACCGGCAGCTCATCCAAATAGAGCGTCCACTCCTCATCCTTAATGCTGCGCACCAACTTCTGCCGCAAGGAAACCACCTTGCGGATATAATCCAGTAACTTTAGAACCTTTTTCTGGTTATCCATATAAACCTCAGAACCATTCACATTATCACCACAGTTATCCACAAAATTATCCACTAATCCACAATTCTGGGGATAAACTTGTGGATAACTTGCCATTGTTTGTAAACCTTCTTAGAATATTCTACCCTATCTGTCCAGTTCCTGCAAAAGAATCGTCCGTATGCTCAACTAAAAGAAGGCGGAAAGGGGAGGCAGTAACTTTCGTCTGCTTAGACAAGCTTGTCAAACGCTGCCGAAAGCCACTGCCTCCCCTCCCCGCCTCACTGCCAACCAGTGTGAGGCCGCTTAACATCCCTATACAAATGCACTAAGCCCGCTGGGCTGGTGATGTTTTTCCGTAGCTTTTGACAAACCTGTCTATGGCGAAGGAAAAATATTACCAGCCCCCACGGGCGCCTTTGCACATCATTGTAATGTACTCAATAAGCCCGCAGGGCCGGTGATGTTTTTCCGTAGCTTTTGACAAGCCTGTCTATGGCGAAGGAAAAATATTACCGGCCCTGCGGGCGTCTTAATGTATCGATGTAACATACGCACTAAGCCCGTGGGGGCTGACAATGTTTTTCGCAGCGTTTGACAAGCCTGTCTAAGCGAAGAAAAATATTGCCAGCCCCCACGGGCGCCTTAGCACTATGATGTTTTATCTTAACGTAACTACATGGATATACCTGTCGTCTCCCGCTCAATCAGCACATTATCCAGCATAATCCGCTTGCTCTGTCCGCCATGAATATTTTCAATCAACAATTTAGCGGCATTGCTGCCCAGCTGGAACATATTCTGGTCCATGGTGGTGATTTTCGGTTCCACGAGCCGGGACAGAGAGATATTATCGTACCCCATGATGGAAATATCCTTCGGTACAGATAACCCCAAACGTTTGCAGGCGTTCAGCGCACCTACGGCCATCAAATCATTGCAGCAGCAAATCGCCGTCGGCTTTAAGCGGGGAATCAGCCCCTGCAAAGCATTCATGGCTGAATCTACGGTTTCCACACCATTACCTTCACCGATGTTGAGGATATAGTCTTCCCGCAGTGAGCCGTGTTCTTCCATAAACTGACGATAGGCCTCTTCCTTAATATCGTAAGAGTCGGAATTGGCTCCCCGGACAAACAGAATATCCTTATGCCCCAGACCGAACAGATATTCCAGCGCTATCTGAGAGCCCAGCTTTTCATCATTGCCCACATAGGAAACGCCCTTGATGCGGTGATAACCGTTGATAAACACGAGCGGCACCCGTGCCACCAGTTCTTCATAAAAGCGCTCACTGATGTTTTTCGTGTTGGGACTGATGACGATAATCCCCGACACATTGCGGGCTACCAAAGCATTAATGGCATTCATTTCCTGCATCGGGTCATTCTTGGCACAGTTCAGCAGGAAGGAAAACCCATCCTGACGGACAGCATCTTCGATGCCGTCAATAACTTCCGCAAAGAACATATTATGCAGACCTGGCACCACCACGCCAATCGTGGAGGATTTGCGGGTATTGAGCTCTCTGGCCTGAACATTGGGCACATAGTTAAGGCTGCTGATGGCCTCTTTAACCCGTTCCTTCGTGTCCTGTTTCACCGGATAATTGCCATTCACTACCCGGGAAACCGTGGCCACCGACACCCCCGCTTTCTTCGCCACATCCACAATGGTGGCCTGTTTTTTCACGTCCATGAAAACCTGCTTTCTGTCGATTATTCGTCTTCAGAAACAACTTGCATAAACTTATCGAAAGCGGCCAAGCCCTGTTCGTCGCGCTTGTAAACGCCGGCATGAACCAGTACCGTCTTAAAGACTTCACCGATTTCTGCCTGCAAAATGCCATCCACTTTATCTTCCGTTACCGTCGGATATTTTTCCCGCAGCATCTTGTACCAGTCAGCATGCTTTTGGAGTTCCTCAATGCCGGAAACATCCGCTGTGCCGCGAACCAGTTCCTGCCCCAAATGGTGCATTTCCTGTTTCAGGCGGGCAGGCAGTACAGCCAGCCCCATGACTTCGATAAGACCAATGTTTTCCTTCTTGATATGATGAACTTCTGCATGCGGGTGGAATATCCCCAATGGATGTTCCTCACTGGTACGGTTATTGCGCAGCACCAGATCCAGCTCATAAGCATTGCCACGGCGGCGGGCAATCGGCGTGATGGTGTTATGGGGCTGACCATCGCTTTCGGCCAGAATCCCCACGCTTTCATCACTGTAAGCGCGCCATTTGTTCAGGATTTTTTCGGCCAAATCCGTAAGTTCTTCCCTATCCTCACCCGTCAAGCGAATAGTGGACATCGGCCATTTTACACGGCCAACCTTTACCTGTTCATAGCCCTTCACGCTGTAGGTGCGTTCCACAGATGCCTTGGCCATGGCAAAGTCATAGCGGCCGCCTTGATAGTGGTCATGGGACAGAATCGAGCCGCCCACAATGGGCAAATCCGCATTGGAACCTAAGAAATAATGCGGGAAGATGGTCACAAAATCCAACAGGTTTTCAAAACTCTTGCGGTTTACCTTCATGGGGATATGCTTGCGGTTCAGCACAATGCAATGCTCATTGTAATAGGTATACGGGGAGTATTGCATAAACCAGCGATGGGATGCCAGCCGCAAGGGAATCAGGCGGTGTGTCTGCCGCGCCGGATGACCGGCATGACCGGCAAAGCCTTCATTTTCCCGGCAAAGCAGGCACTGCGGATAGGAGCTGGATTTTACGAGCTTCGCCTTGGCAATATCCCGCGGGTCCTTTTCCGGCTTGGACAGATTGATGGTGATATCCAAATCGCCGAATTCCGTAGCCGTCTGCCAAACAATGTTCTTGTCAATCCGATCCTTGCGGATGTAATTGGAGGCAATGCTCATCTTGTAGAAATTGTCCGTAGCCGCTTTCGGCGCGCGGGCATAGTCGCTCTGGAATCTGCGCACCACTTCCGAGGGACGGGGCATAACGCAGTTCATCAAGCGGGTATCGAATAAATCCCGTTCACTGGTCGTACCTTCGATAAGTTTTTCCTGCACCGCAAAATCCAGCATATTTTTGAGGATGGGTGCAGCCGTTTCCAAATTTTCTTCTATATCTTCCGGCACAAACTCCCCAACGTGTAAAACGTCAATGAGGAGATTGGCACTGTAATAATAATCGTCTTCGCTTATTAGACCGCGCTGCTTAGCGAAGTTCAGCAGACGGTTGATTTCTGTGTTGATGTTCATTTCTACTTCACCGCTTATTTTTCATATCCATTGGGATGTTTCTGATGCCAGTTCCAGGCCGTACCAATAACCTGCTTTACATCCGTATAGCGGGGATTCCAGCCTAAGATTTTTCTGGCCTTTTCACTCGAAGCAATAAGCTGTGCGGGGTCGCCGGCACGGCGGGCGCCCATTTCCACCTTGATATCCTTGCCTGTAGCTTCCTTTGCGGCTTCAATCATCTCCTTAACGGAGAAGCCCTGACCATTGCCGAGGTTGAAGATATTGCTGTCGCCGCCCTTGCGCAGATATTCGAGCGCCAGCACATGCGCATCGGCGAGGTCGATGACATGGATGTAATCGCGCAGGCAGGTGCCGTCCGGCGTAGCGTAGTCGTCACCAAAGACCGTGATATGGTCGCGCTTGCCCAGGGGAACCTGTAGGATAAGCGGAATCAGATGCGTTTCCGGATGATGGTCTTCACCGATGGAGCCATCATCCAGAGCGCCTGCGGCATTGAAGTAGCGCAGGGACACATAGCGGATGCCATCGGCGCGGCTGACCCATTTCATCATCTTTTCCATGGTGAGCTTGCTCTCACCATAGGTATTGGTCGGGCAGGTTTCATCATCTTCCATGATGGGGATTTTCTTCGGCTCACCGTATACGGCTGCCGTGGAGGAGAATACAATCTTGTCCACATGATGGCGCACCATCGCTTCCAAGAGCACCTGCATACCATAGACGTTGTTGTTGAAGTATTTCAGCGGTTTCTCCATGCTTTCGCCGACCAGCGAATTGGCAGCGAAATGGATAACGGCTTCAATTTTATTTTCCGTGAAGATCTTATCGAGCACAGATGCTTCGCGGATATCCCCTTCGTAAAATTTAGCCTTGGGGTTCAATGCATCCCGATGACCGGTCTGCAGATTATCCACGATAACAACGTCTTCGCCCTTTTCCACTAACTGATGAACGGCATGGGAACCGATATAACCGGCGCCGCCACAAACAAGAATCGACATGAGTCTACTCCTTCCTTATTCCACAACAGTATCACACAGAAATCGCTTTCTATTTTAGCATGCTTTCCGTCTGTTTTCTAGAAAATGTTTTCTTATTTAATCCGATGCGTACCATCGGCAATGTTGGCCACATAGAAGCTCGGTGCATAGCCAATCTTCTCCGTATAAGCCTTGCCCACTTTTTCCTTGAACGCTTCGATGGCTTCGTTCTTCACGAGGCTTACCGTGCAGCCGCCAAAGCCTGCCCCCGTCATACGGGAACCGATAACCCCGTCAATCTGCCAGGCAAGCTCTGCCAAAGTGTCCAGTTCCTTGCCCGTCACATCATAATCATCGCGCAGGGAGTAATGGGATTCATTCATCAGCTTGCCGAATTTAACCACATCGTCGGCTTCCAAAGCTTCAACAGCTTCGAGCGTACGGTTGTTTTCGAGTACTGCATGACGCGCACGCTGACGTTCCAGCGGTTCGCTGATGGCACCGGCCAGCTGATTGAACGCTTCATTGGAAAGCTCGCCCAAAGCATTCAGTTCCGGCTTTACTTCCTTCAATTCGTTCAGCGCGTGTTCACACTGCGCACGACGCACATTATAGGCGCTGGAAGCAAGGCTGTGCGGCTTATTGGTATTGGAAATCACAATGCTGGCACCCTCTAAGGCAATTTTGCTGTAACGGTAGGAAAGCGTATTGCAGTCCAAAAGGATTGCGCAGTCCTTCTTGCCCATGCCAACGGCGAACTGGTCCATAATGCCGCAGTTTACGCCCACAAAGGTGTTTTCTGCTTTCTGGGAAAGTTTTACCATTTCCACCATATCTAGACCGAAGCCGAAAGCATCATTGAGGATAAGCGCCGTCAGCACTTCGATGGATGCCGAGGAGGAAAGGCCGGAACCATTGGGCAGCGTGCCGTAAACCAGAATATCAAAGCCATGGGAAGCCTTATGACCGGCATCTTCAAAGACTTTAACCACGCCCATGGGATAGTTGGCCCAGTTCTTTTCCTTGTCGTAGCTGAGACCTGACATAGCAAATTCAATGACGCCCTTGTCCGCAAGGTTCATGGAGTAAATCCGCGTCTTGTTGTCGGCACGGTCAGCCACCAGCGCATAAGTACCCAGCGAAATGGCACAGGGGAACACATGGCCGCCATTGTAATCGGTGTGTTCACCAATCAGATTCACACGTCCCGGAGAAAAATAAGCCCGCGTTTCCTGCGCACCAAACTTCGCAGCGAACTCCTCTTCCATCTTTGCCAGAATTTCATTTTCCTTTTCCATGTCATAGCCTCCTATATTGTATGTAAACGTTTTCCATTTTCTTTTCTGAAATGCGGTGCAAGTTCATCGTTTTGCGGACCAACTCGCACCGCATTTCCTTTTGTTATTTCTAGTTTACGCTTGTGTTAAGGGAATGTCAAGTGTTTTTGTAAACGTTTTCTTACTTTTTTTATACTTAATCGGCAATGTCATCTGCACCAACGATTTCGCCCCGCTGGCTCATGGCCTTATACCAATAAGCGCTTTTCTTGGGATAACGCTTCTGTGTGGCATAATCGACATAGAATAAGCCGTAGCGCTTGTTATAGCCATTACTCCAGGACAGAACATCCATCAAGCTCCAGATATAGTAGCCGCCGACATTAACGCCTTCAGCAATGGCCTTCAGAATGAACTGCAAATGCTGACTAACATAGTCAATACGAGGAGTATCATCAATTTTTCCATCCTCAAAATCATCCTTATAGCCCATACCGTTTTCGGAAATGAAGATTTCTTTGTAATTGGGATAATCACGCGCTATGCGCTTCAGCTGCTTATACATCCCTTCCGGATAAATCGGCCAATCCCAATCGGTAGTCGGAACTGCAGGGTTGCTGACCCGCGCGCCAATGCCTTTCAGGCAAAAGACGCTGGTGCCCTTTTCCCCGGTACTGTTGTTGACCACCTGGCTTTCGCCCTCATAAGCCTGCAGGAAATGACTGGAATAATAATTCATGCCCAAAAAGTCAATCTGTGCTGCAGCCTTGGCAAATTCCACAAAGTCCTGTTCTTCGGTAAGCAGGCTGCCACCATTCTTCTGCAGGATTTCATTGATGAAGCCCATCGTCGTTTCTGAATAGCGGCCTAAATAACAGGCATCCAGCATGAAACGGTTAGAAATGGCATCATCCAAATCACGGACGTGGTTATTTTCCGGCGTATCGGTAATGGCCTCCTTGCCCTCCAACGTATGAACAATACCGATTCTTCCCGGCAAATTCATGCTCTTGTAAAGATTCAACGCCCTTGCATGGGCTACCATCAAATTATGCTCAATTTGAATAGCTTTTTCAATCTGGAAGGTTTCATGCGGGGGAAAATTACCTGCCAGATAGCCATTCTGTGCAATCGACCATGGCTCATTGAAGGTAGCCCATTTCATCACCCGGTCGCCAAAGGCTTCAAAACAGATTTTGGCATATGCCACGAATTTATCAATCAAATCCCGGTTCAGCCAATGCCCGTTTTGAAAAAAGGGTAACGGTGTATCAAAATGATGAAGGGTTACAAACGGCTCTACGCCCTGCCGGATGCATTCGTCAATAAGCTTGTTATAGTAATCGATACCTGCCTGATTGACCTTTCCCTCACCATCGGGAAGAATGCGTGTCCAGGACAGCGATATGCGAATGCCGTTTATATGAAAATCATGAGCCAATTGCAAATCCTGCTTATATTGATGATAGAAGTCACTGGCCGGGTCAGCATTGAAGCGCGCTCCGGGACGATTCATATATTCATCCCAGACACAAGGGCCGCGCCCATCTTCACGGGTTGCTCCCTCTACCTGATAAGCTGCCGTAGCGCCGCCAAAGATAAACCCATCGGGAAATTTCTGCGCCATGCCTACACCTCATTTCTCCTTGAACATCTTGATGAACCGTTTATCCATATCCGAAAGCAACATCGCCGTCATCAAATGATCCTGAGCATGGACAGTGAGGAAACCAATTTCGATTTCTTCCCCTGCTGCCTCCTTGGTGATGAGTTCTGTCTGCTGATTATGCGCATTAAGAATCAAGTCATCACCTTCCTTGATTAAAGCTTCTGCCTTAGCAAAATCCTTCTCACTGATTGCATCCATCGCCGCAAGGAACTTAGTCCGGGCATCGCCTGCATAAGCCACAATCTCCATTGCAATCATAGCCATTTCATCTTTCGTCATAGCCATAAAATATCACTCCCGTTTTTTCCTTTAATTATACCACTTATCAATCATGGTAGTAACCTTCATCCCACTTTTGCAGGTACTCATCAAACAAATGGTCATTTTCGATGCAGTCATTTTCGCCAATCAAGCCATCAATCTTGGCAATCAGAGCCTCCTTTTCCGGAGTGGGCTTGTACTCGGCTTTCAAAAAGGCTTCCAAAATATATTCAATGCTGCCGATGCCGATAACACGGCCGCCACAGCCGATAACATTGGCATTCAGGTTTTCCTTAGCGGCAACAGCAGTCTGTACATCAGCCACACAGGCAGCCCGTACGCCTTTCACCTTTTGGGCCGCATTATTGATGCCAATACCGGTACCACAGATACATACGCCTAAATCCGCTTCACCTGTGGCCACCAGTTTCCCCACTTTCCGGCCATAGATGGGATAATGGGTGCGGATAAAATCATAAGTACCCACATCGATAACTTCATGTCCCTGTTTCTTTAAGAATTCCGCCGCCTTGATTTTAATATCGGTCACAATATGGTCACAGCCAATGGCAATTTTCATCGTGTTTTCCTCCTCCAAAGTTCCCGCTTAACATTCACGATTCAGCATATCGATACGAATCTGATGCCGCCCGCCATCGTATTCGGTCTTGACAAAGTTTTCCGCCAGCTGGCAGGAAAGCTTTTCCGCCGTAATATTTGCTCCCAAAGTGATGATCTGCGTGCTGTTATGATGACGGGTCATGGAAGAAGTATAATCCTCATAGGTCGGTGCACATACGATGCCATGATGCTTGGCCGCAATCATAAAGGGAGCCACACCATAATCATCCACAATTATGCCGCGGGTAATTCCCTTCTCCTGAATGGCCGTCACCACATTTTCCGTAGCCGTAAAAATATCCTGGTTCGAAAAGTCCTCTATCTCATAGCCTTTGCTCTCCAAGTACTCCTTAATGGTGTTCTTGAGTTTTTCACCGTCCGTATTTGCAGCTAATGCAACTTTCATAATCACAGCTTCCTTTCTCACTAAATGTTTAAGGGGATAACGTTTACTATGCTTTTATTATAGCCGTCAGAGAACCTGTTTGGTTTTCATCATTTGAAAGGATTTTCGCCTATGGCAAAACCGGAACAACGGCGTTATAATAAAAGATAATGAATTTCAAGGAGTTGATGAATTATGTTAATTAAAATTGACCACGATTTTCATGAACATTTGACCGAGACTGAACAAAAAGTCATTGGCTTCATCAATATGAATGCGGAGAAAATATCCTCCATGTCCATCAGCGATGTGGCAGAGGCCACTTATTCCTCACCGGCAACGGTCAGTCGAACCATCAAAAAATGTGGGATTTCCGGCTTTGCCGAGCTGCGCTATCTCATCACGCAAAAGACTACCGTACACAAGGACAATATCGCCGTCAATGAAATTTTCAACAAAAGCCTGACCGAAGTAACCCAGACCATCGAACAGCTGAGCATAGAAACCATTCTCGCCGTAGTCCGGGAAATCCGGCAGGCAAAGCGCATTTATCTTCTGTCTCGTGGTCTTACCGAACACGTTGCGGATGAATTTGCCTTGAAGCTCCAGCTGCAGGGCTTTAATGTCTTTGCCAATTCCGACCCATCCATTATGCAGGATGTAACCCGCCGCATGAAAAATCAGGAGCTGGTCATTATTTTCAGTCTGTCCGGAAAGACCCCGGAATTGCTGACCGCCGCCGAAAATGCTGCCTCCTTGGGCGCACGAATTGTAACCATTACCTGTGGGGCACCGGATACACCACTCGCCCGTATCGCCCATCTTGCCATATACGGTTTTAAACACAGCCATGTATCCATCAAAAATGTTGATGCCACCTCCCGGCTGCCCATCTATGTCATCAGCCGCATCATCATCGATTATCTGACCAAGCAGCAGGAAGAAGAACGGGAAAAAGCCGCCCACAAAGAGGCGGCCTATCGCAGGGAACATTACTTTTAAGAATACTTTGCTCACGCTATCTAATCAATCAGGCAATTTTTTCTATAGCAATCCGGGGCAGCAAATCCTCAACAATCTGCTTTTGCACATATCCGCTTTCTGCCTCCAGCGCATTGGCTGTTCCACAGGCGGCCCCTAGCCGCATAATTTCTTCAACCGACAGTTTGCGCTGAAGTCCTGCAGCAATCCCCGCAACGTAAGAGTCTCCAGAACCTACAGGGTTCTGACAGTCAATTTCCGGTACGGTTACCCGATAGATATCGCCATCGACGCCAACCAGCGACCCCTGGCTCCCTAGGGAAATCGCCGCCATTTCAATCCCTTCATCCAAAAAGTGGCGTATTTCCCGCACCACATCTGCCTCACTATGCAGACGATAACCGCGCAAAGCCTCAATCTCATCCCGATTTGGCTTGATGAAATCCGGTTTTGCCGATATTCCCCGCGCCAGCAAATCGCCACTGGTGTCCAACAGGAATTTCTTTCCGGCTGCATGAGCATCCTCGATTAACTCGGCATAAAAATCTACCGGTACGCCTTGCGGCACACTGCCGGAGGCCACCACAATATCCGCTTTGTCCAGAAGTTCCGCATATTTCTTGCGGAACTTTTTTAATTCCTCCGGACTGACTTCCGGCCCCGGCTCCAAAATCTCTGTCTGCGCGCCATCCTCGGTAAGAATCGCCAAACAGGAACGGGTTTCTCCTGCCACATCCACAAAATCTCCGTTTATTCCATAATCCTCGAGTTTTCCTGCTACAAATTCACCGGTCTTGCCTCCCAGGAATCCGGTTACCACCGTCTCTTCACCTAAAATGGTATCTACGTTTGCCACATGAATGCCCTTCCCGCCCGGCGTATTATCTACGGATTTTGCCCGCACGATTTTTCCCTTGGCAAAATCGACCAGTTCATAGCGTTTATCCAATGAAGCATTCAGGTTTATTACCAGTATCATATCCTTTACCTTCCTTAGTCTTTCTTAATAGCGGTTCTGGCTGCCACACACCTCAATCTTGTGCTGCACGATCGAACGCATAGCTTCCTTGCCCGGTGTCATATACTTACGCGGGTCATTGGCCTCGGGATTTTCCCGGAAATATTCCTTCACCGCATTGGAGAAGGGAATTTTCAAATCCGTGGCCACATTTACCTTGCAAATGCCCAGGGAAATTGCCTTTTGCACCAGTTCATCCGGCACATCCGAAGCGCCATGGAGCACCAGCGGGATTTCTACCCGGCTGCGGATTTCCGTCAGGCGATCAAAATCCAGCTTAGGTGTTCCCTTATACAGCCCATGTGCCGTACCGATGGCCACAGCCAGACTATCAATCCCGGTATCTTCTACATAACGCACCGCATCATCAGGATTGGTATAGGCGCTGTCTGCATCTTCCACCACCAGGTCATCCTCCTGTCCAACCAGTTTCCCCAGTTCGGCTTCCACAGAAGCACCACAGGTATGGGCAAACGCCACAACTTCCTTAACCTTCGCCACATTTTCATCATAGGGCAGGCGGGAAGCATCAATCATGACGCTGCGGCAGCCAGCGGCCACCGTATGTTCAATTTCCGCCACATCCTCATGATGGTCCAGATGGAAAGACATGGGCACATCATACTTTTCCATAGCCGTTCCCGTAAGCGCCACTAGATAATCCTTATCCGCATAACGTACCGTAGATGGCGTAGCGGCGATAATTACCGGCGAACGCATTTCATTGGCTGTATCGACCACCACCTGAAATGTTTCCAGATTGTGAATATTGAAGGCCGGCACCGCATAATGGTTCTTTTGGGCATCCCGCAGCATATCATTGGTATTGTGTAATTTCATTTTTATCGCTCCTCTTTTTATTCAGTTTAAAACCTTGATTTCATTATAAGAAAATGCCCTCTCCCTTTGTTTTCGCCTTTTGGAAAGGTTTTCAGGGAGAGGGCTGCACTATTTATTGCTGCAAATAAAACTCAAAGTTATCCATAGAACCCCAGCTGCCGGCTTTAGCCTGCATTGCCACACCGATAGTGGCCTTGCCATTTTTCACCACTACATCCTTGATTTCCACCGTCTGCCATTTATTCCAGCCTGTATCGGTAATGGCTGCGGCTTTCCTTTCACCATTATCGCCAATGATGAACAGCTCGTATTTACTCTGTCCGCCGCCACCCTGCGTGCTTACGGCAACCGTATATTTGCCATCCTTCAGACCAGTCACTTCCTGCTGAGCCACAAAGGCAAAATCCTTGTCTGCCCAGTAATGCATGGAGCCTTGCCCTAAAGAATCACCGGCCTTGCTCACCGCATCTACGGCACTCTTGTCGCCGGTAATGGTCCAACCATCCAGATTTACCTTCTCAAAGTCACCATTGACCAGCAAATTGGCTTTTTTGATGACCGTAACCGTACAGCTTACGGGCTGATTGATGCCTGCGACTGTCCCCTTAACGGTATATGTGCCTTCCTTTTCATAGGTTGGACGGGGCGTCTGCCAGTTTACCGCCAGTTTTTCCGCATGGTCATCGGTATAAGTCACCATGACCTTTTCCGGCAGACTCACCGGCATACCGACACCACCGGTAACGGCACAATTGTCAATCTCTCTGACTTTCGCCGTTACGGTCTTGCCGTTCTTATCGGATACTTTCGTAAATACTTCCCAGGAATCCAGTGCTTTGCCATTTTTATCAAACATGGCCAGATTATCCCATTCATTTCCTTCACCGGTTTTCCAACCAGCTCCATCTACAGCATACCAGTCAGGTTCCCAGTAGAACATCCCTGTTCCCCGGCCATTAGGTACATTGGCCAGCCGCTCCATAACCGCCCTGAGACCTGAAGCTTGTCCCTGCACGGTACTGCGGAAGCCGCCGATTTGTTCCTCTGCGGGACCATAGCAGTTCTTTTGCTTATCAAAGTTTTCATTGGTGTAGCCAAAGGCTGTTTCCACCACGATAACATCTTTCTGGTAACGGGCGCTGATGTCATTGAGATTATTCTGCAGCTGTTCTAAAGTACCATGCCAGAAGGGATAGTAGGAAAGGCCAATGATATCATAGTCCTTGACGCCGTTTTTCGTAATGCTGTCAAAGAAGCTGCGATAAAAAGCATTATCCCCGCCATCCGGCAGATGTACCATCAGCTTCACATTCGGCGCTGTTTCCCGTACAGCTTTCAAGCCGGCATTCAAGAGCTCGGAGAAAGCCTTGTCGTTATCGGTGCTGGGCAGTTTGCCGATAGGCCAGAGCATACCGCTTTTCACTTCATTGCCAATTTGAATCATTTCCGGTTCACAGCCTGCCTGTTGAAAATTCCTGACCACCTTTGCCGTATAGTCATGGACATCCTTTACCAGCTGTTCCTTGCTATGCTTTTCCCAGGCCTTCGGTGTAACCTGCTTGCCGGGGTCAGCCCACCAGTCGCTGTAATGGAAATCAATCAGCACCTTCAAGCCCAAGGCATGAGCACGCTTCGTCATGGCAATGGCACGTGCTTCATCCGTATTGCCACCGCCACCGGGGCCGGCTTTGGGGTCATTCCAGATACGCAGACGAATCCAGTTGATGCCATGATTTTTCATAATCTGCAGTTCGTCCATCTGCGTGCCATCGGTATCATAGAATTTCGCGCCCAAAGATTCCATCTCCGGCAGCATGGAAACATCTGCACCCTTGATGAAATTATCGCTGAGATTGGGGATAGGATTCACCTGCACTGCGGCATCAGCAGGGCTTGCCATCCACAGAGAGCCTGCGGCCACAGCAGAGAGAACTAATGATTTCAACATAGATTTACGCATTATCGTCACCTCATTAGAAGCTATAAGACAAGGCAGCATACGCCACATCATCATATTTGGTAAAACCGGCAGAATTCTTATCGTAGGGATTAAGCCTGTAATAAGTCAATTCCAGATTGGTGTTGGCCGCCAGCATATAACCTACGCCAAATCCCCAACCACGAACACCGGCATCGTTAGCAAAGCCAACATCTTTCATATTGCCGCCAGCAATATTCAAACGATGCTGCCAGCCCAAGGAATCTACGACACCTCCACCCAAAGCAAAATGCTCGCCATAAATATGCCAGCTGCGCGCCTTATTCCAAATCATCTTGCCATAAGTCAGGCGGTTCCACAGACCATTCTTATTTTTGAGTACACCTGCATTATTGCGCACATATTCAGTAATAAGATTCCATTTTGGTGCCAGTTGAGTGTTCACGCCTATAGCATACTGGTTAAGCTTATAAGCATCTGTATTCCAAGTTGTTTCCTTCGTAGTTGTCAATCCCTGATACCAATTTCCATCGTCATCCTGAAGCCACCCCTGTCCTGTCTTATAGGATACCTTTGCTGTTTTCATGGCTGTATTCGTATGCAAATTAGACAGCGTAAATGTAGTTGCCGGGCTGGCTTTTATCGAGATATTGGCAAATTGTGCGGCAATGTTGCTATCCTGCCAGCCAGCAGCCGAAATATCGCCCACACCGATCATAGCCGTTACCTTCGGTCCGAACTGATGCTGTATATAAGCCCCATCCACGGGGTTCTCCCAGTATAGCAAGCCCTGACCCAGACTTATTTCTGTACGCCCGACAGACACTTTCGTGCCTGCGTGATTCCAGTTCAAACTGAATTTATCCAGTCTGAACGAATTATGATTGTCGTAATTGCCATCCCAATTAGCCTGATTACTGCCACCCCAGCCATCTTTTTTGAAGGAACTGTCCTCATATTTTATCCGCCCATCCACACTGAGATTCTTGGCCGGTTCTCCATAAATTCCCAGGCGGACACGCTTTTCCAGTTGTGTGCTCTTCTTGGTCGTACTGTTATTATGCATTTTCATATCTTTGTTCTGGAACCAGCGCACACGAGCATCGCCATACCACTTAAAGCTGGACATGCCTTTCTTCAATTCCTGCACATCATTTTCTACGTTTTTCAGCCGTACATCCATATCTTTCAACTCATTGGCGAATTCCTTTTCCAGCTTTTTCATGGCCCCTTTGTCAGCCGGACGGGCAATATCGTATTTTTCCAGTGCACGGCTTACCACTTCTGCCATCTCATAACGATTCATGAGTTTTGTCCCTTGGAATGTCCCATCACCGTAGCCCTCCAGCACGCCATCCTCGGCAAGCATGTTGACGGCATCGTAAGCCCAATGTCCTTCGGGCAAATCCTTGAAAGGATTCGTAGCCGCAAAGGCCGTGGAACTCATGGCTGTGGCAGCCAGTACGGCAGCAACAAGAGCTTGTTTTTTCATGAAAATGCCTCCTAAAATTTTGAATATTATGTGATTTTGGGTATAAAAATACTCCTGCTGCCACTGTTGCCATATTCCAGTTGGCAGCAGGAGTTTATTCCTACTTAAATTAATGTGCCATCAACGCGAGGGCAAAATCCAAAGCTTTTTCCGGGTCACGGGTAAGCCCTACATATTCCCGGCCGCTGGTCGTCGCACTCTTGACCCCTTTGGCTTCGCAGTCCGTCTTCAGCTCATCATACATAGATGCCATCTGCGGTGCTAACACGACAAGGTCAAAATCCGTGATGATATCTTTATGCTGACCGTAAGCCATAGCAATGGATTCCACCGGAGCATGACGCTCTTGCGCACCTTTGGTGATTGCCTTGGCCAGCATGGAACTGGTAGCACCGGATGCGCAGAGTACCAGTACCCGCTTTTCTTCCTGCGGCAGTTCAGCTGCAGCTACGGCCGGAGCGCCGACATTTTCCACTGCTTCTGTAACCGTCTCCTCCTCTGTCTCAATACCGGCTTTTTCCTTCTCCACCAGCTGGGCATCATAAACCCGGAAGAACGGATAATAAAGCACGGCATCTACCAGGAGGAGCAAGGGAGCCAGTACAAAGGCTAATTTAGCAAAGCCCGTACCGATGATGAGACCGATGGGGGCCGGAGTAGTCCAGGGCAGAATATAGGTAAAGGAGTTCATGCCCAGTGTATCAACGAAAAACTTGAAAATCCATACATTGAAAATCGGTGCCAGGATAAAGGGGAAGAACAGTACCGGATTCAAAACAATGGGCGCACCAAACAGAATCGGTTCGTTCACGGCAAAGGTAACGGGGATAATGGAAGCCCGTCCAACAGCTCTAAGCTGTTTGGATTTGGCGATAAACGCACACATCGCACAGAACATCAGCGTTGCGCCCGTGCCGCCAAGGGTTGCGACAAAATACGAGGTCGGATGCGTAAGGATATTTACTGCGTGACCACCGTTGCTTACGATTTGCAAATTCGCTTCGATATTGGCAATATAAATTGCCGTTACTGCCGGTTCCACAATAGACGGGCCATGAATACCCATGAACCAGAACATCGCCATGGCTCCATAGATGATGGCAACACCGATATAACCATCCGCTGCCACAAAGAGCGGCTTGAACACTTCCAGTACCCAGGCACCAAACATCATGCCCGTGGTTTCCTTAAAGACGATACCAAAAATCCAGTAAATCAGTACGGCTACCGACAAGGGGATAAGGTCGGCAAAAGTCTGTGCAATATAATGGGGAACTTCATCGGGCAGCTTGATGGTGATATTGCGTTTAACGAAAAACTTGTAAATATTCGGTACCGTAAAGGCTACCACAAAAGCGGACAGCAGCCCTTTTGTGCCCATAAACTCTGTGGAGATGCCCCCTTCCACGGGAGCTACCGCCAACAGCAGCAAACAGATAATGGACACAATCATGACCGATACATCATTAATCTGCCGCAGCTTCGGCATCTTCGTATTGATGCTGTCCGTCAGGCTCTTGGCAATGGTTGCCACCATGAGAATGCCCAATATACCCATGCTGTAGTTATAAGCCTGCCAAAGCACGCTGCTGATGGATTCCGGCCACTTGTAGTCGAAAATCTCAGGCACACAGGCCACCAGAATGAATAAGGACGAAAACAGGATTACCGGTATGCAGCTTACAAAGCCATCCCGGATAGCCCGCAGGTAGATGTTGTTGGAAACCTTTTCAAACATCGGTTTCAAGGTCTCTACCATCTTGATCAGTTTTTCCATGATGATTCCCTTTCTTTCTTTGAACTTCGAGAGCTCATCAACCAGCTCTCCCCTGCTATGGTTACAGTATAAGGCAAAATTGTTTCCGCGTGTTTTCACGTTTTGAAAATTTTTTCAACAACATAACAGAAATGACCACACTTATTTATCTTAACAGAATATCGCTTCAACGCAAATAGACTTTGTCCTATTCTGCCTTGACAAAGCCTTTTCTGCGTGCTATTATTTTCTCGTATTTTATAGAAAACCGTTGAAGCGGAAAAAACAGCCGTTATGCTCTCCCAGAGAGTCCGGGATGCTGAAAACCGGATAGAACACAGACTGCTGCATGGGCCGCCGAGGGCGCACCGAACAGAAGCCTTAGTGCTTATCAGTAGGCTGCGACGTGAGACATACGTCAGTTGTCAGAGGTATGTTCGTACCTCGTTAAGGGCATGGCACAGCCATGAAACAGGGTGGCACCGCGAGAATTTCGTCCCTGACAGAAACTATTTTCTGTCGGGGACTTTTTGGTTCCTGACAGGCCAAAAGGAGTAAGCGCATATGGAAAACAAAAAAATCATTCTCTCGGGCATTCAGCCCACAGGCACCTTTACCCTGGGCAACTATCTGGGCGCGGTGAAGAACTGGCAGAAAATGCAGGAGGACTACAACTGCTACTACTTTATCGCCGACCTGCATTCCCTGACGATTCACATCGACCCGTCCCAGCGTAAAAAGCAGACCCTCGAAGCCTTTGCCCTGCTGCTGGCCTGCGGCATCGACCCGCAAAAGAGCCTGGTTTTCGTCCAGAGCCATGTCCGCAGCCATGCCGAAATGGGCTGGCTCATGAGCTGCTGCGCCCAGTTCGGCGAGCTTAGCCGCATGACCCAGTTCAAGGATAAATCCAGCAAACATCCGGAAAACATCAACGCCGGCCTCTTTACCTATCCGGCACTGATGGCCGGCGACATCCTACTATATCAGGCCGACTATGTACCCGTAGGCGCTGACCAGACCCAGCATCTCGAATTCACCCGCGATATCGCCACCCGCATCAACCATAACTACGGCGAAATCTTCAAGCTGCCGGAAGGTTACTTCCCGAAAGCCGGTGCCCGCGTCATGAGCCTGCAGGACCCCACCAGCAAGATGAGCAAGTCCGACACCAATCCCAAAGCCACGATTTCCATTCTCGACGAAGAAAACGTCATTCTCAAGAAGTTCAAGAGCGCCGTTACCGACAGCGAAGCCAAGGTATGCTTCCGCGAGGACAAGCCTGGCGTCAGCAACCTCATGACGATTTATTCCGCCATCACCGGAAAAACCATGGAGGAAATCGAAACCGAATTCGACGGTAAGGGCTATGGCGACTTCAAGGCTGTTGTCGGCCAGACCGTAGCCGATGAATTAAAGCCCATCCGTGAAAAATACAAGGAACTTATGGCCAATAGAAAAGCCCTCGAAGCTCTCATGAAGGAAGGAGCCGACAAAGCCGAGTACATCGCCCGCAAGACCCTCTCCAAGACGAAGAAAAAATTAGGCCTGCTGCCGGAAATCCGCTAAGCAATTTCCCCTGCCGCAAGCCGAAAAAATAAGCTCCCAATGAACCAGTGCAAAACACAATATTGCACATAGTCCACGCAGGAGCCATGGATAGGTCTTCAGTACGTATTAAGCGCCGGGGCCGGGTATATATTTTCGTAGCGTTTGACAAGCCTGTCTAAGCGAAGAAAATATATACCCGGCCCCGGCGCGCCTTTATGCGCAAATATGTTACTTATTTGCCCCAAACCTGCCCCATAAACTCATCGTACACCTCTTCCAAATGCTGGACGAGCACGCTGAGCATGAGCTGTATCATCTTACAGTCAAAGGTATCGTCCACAAAGGGCAGGCAGATATCCAGATAGACCTTGCCATCCTGATGGACATAATACTTAAAGCTCTTATAGCGGGCATTCAAGTCGTTGAGATATTCCTTGATCCTGGGCTGCTTGTCTTCCGGCAACCCACTGATTATCTGCGTGCGGATAACGGTGAAAATACTGGTATCAATCAGTATGGCCATCGGCAGAATCTGACCGCGCGCTTCAATGCGGGAACGGAACAGCACCGTAGCATAATCATCATCCATCGACTCTGTGCTGAACACATTGATGTTGTTCTCAATCAGGAATTCCTGAAACTTAACCGCCTTTTCATTATTCTCTACAGTTTTTTTGGTACTTTTTCTTGGCATAACTACTCCTTCATCAAAATGCAAAATAACGGCAGGCATTGTTGTAACTGATATCTTCCACCAGTTTGCCCAAGGTCTTCATATCCGCTGGATACTCCCCATTTTCCACGAGATTGCCGATAAAATTACACAAAATACGGCGATAATACTCATGACGCGGATAGGATAACAGGGAACGGGAATCAGTCGGCGTGCCAATGGTATTGCCCAACACCGATATGCTGGCCAAAATACGCAGCTGTGCCTCGATTCCTTCCTTGTTATTATTAAACCACCAGGCAGCCCCCTGCTGGATTTTGCCTAAGGCCTCTGTTCCAGAAAAAGCCGGCAGCAGTGCAGCAATCACGATATTATCCGCAGGATTCAGGGAAGAAATAATGGTCTTGGGCAAGTGTCCGTCCTTATTCAATTCATTGAGGAATTTTGCCAAAGCAGGCGCACAGTTATGTGTATCCACAGCATCAAAGCCGCTGTCGTGCCCCAAAAGCGTATACTGAACAGAATTGACATCACGAAGGGCCGAATAATGAATCTGCATCGTCCAACCGCGGCGAGCATATTCTTCACCCAGGAACAGCAGAATCGCGGTCTTATACTGCTCCATAGCCAACTTGGAGGGCATCCCCTTGCCGTTAATTACCTTGCCCACGACATCATCCAGCTCATATTCCTTAGCCGGAGCAAAAACCATATACGGCAAGGCCTGGTCAGCAATCTGACAGCCTCTTTCCTCGAAATAATCCAGGCGTTTGACAATCGCGTCCCGGATATCGGCCATGGTGGATATATCATCCATCCCCGCAGCCTCACCCAGCTCATAACGCATATAGGCATCCCAGCCATCATCTTCAATGTTCAGAATGCTGTCTGCCCGGAAGGTCGGCAAAACTTCTGCCGGACATTTCCCATCTTCCTTGATTTTTGTATGCCATTTCAGGTCTGATGCCGGGTCATCCGTGGTGCAGATAACCTGCACATTGGAACGTTCGATAATCCCCTGAGCACGCATATCGGCAGCCTGCAACCGTGCATTGCAAATATCCCAAATTTTTTCCGCATTCTCTCCATTGAGAATCAAATCACAGTCAAAATAGCGCTGCAACTCCAAATGCGTCCAATGATACAGCGGACTGCCAATCGCCCGCGACAAACTCTCCGCAAAATACTGGAACTTTTCCCGCGAGGAAACCTCACTGCCCGTCACACAGCCCTCGGATACCGCATTGCTCCGCAGCAGCCGCCACTTGTAGGTATCTGACCCCAGCCATGCCTGTGCAATATTGCGGAACTCACGGTTTTCCGCAATTTCCCGCGGATTGATATGGCAATGATAGTCATAAATCGGCATGGGAGCGGCATGCTCATGATAGAGAACGCGTGCAGTTTCCGTTTGCAGGAGAAAATCCTTATCCATAAATTTCTTCATAAAATAACCCCTCCCAT
>DFHU01000012.1:33991-44273 GCA_002373045.1 Pseudoselenomonas ruminantium
ACACATACTACAGCAAAGACAATACCCACGGGATAGGAAATTGCGGTGGACAGCTGCAAGCCTTCCGGCGCCTGCAAAATGTAGGTGCAGGATACAGCCGACATAAACGTTGCCGGCACAAAAGGAATCTTCCATGCACCGGAACCTTTCTTCGTGCGATAGAGATATACTGCACCCGTCCAAAGAACAATCATGGCCAGCGTCTGATTCGTCCAGGAGAAATAACGCCAAATGATGTTAAAATCCATTTGGGACAGAATACCGCCCACAGCCAGCAGCGGCACAGCAAACATCAGGCGCTTAGCGGACTGGTCCTGATTGACGCCGAACCAGTCAGCCAGCGTCAGACGGGCAGAACGGAATGCCGTATCACCGGAAGTAATCGGGCAGGCAATAACGCCCAGTAACGCCAATACATAACCAGCACCATTCCCCATAAATCCCATACATATATCATAAACTACAGTTCCCGGTCCACCAGCTTTCATGGCTTCAGCCAATTCACCAGTACTCTCATAAAAAGTAATACCAGCAGTTGCCCAAATTAAAGCAATAATTCCTTCTGAAACCATAGCACCATAAAAAACAGGACGACCTAAACGCTCATCTTTAAGACAGCGTGCCATTATTGGAGACTGCGTGGAATGAAAACCAGATATAGCCCCACAAGCTACAGTTATAAACATTAATGGCCAAATAGGCATTTTTTCTGCTCCCAAGGGATGTAGATTAGCCAAAGTCATCTCTGGCATGTGATGACCGCCCACGCCAAAAAGCATTCCTCCCATAATACCTAAAGCCATAATGATTAAACAAGCACCGAACAGAGGATAAAAGCGAGCAATAAGCTTATCCACCGGCAAAAGCGTTGCAAGAAAATAATACAGGAACACAACCACTAACACATACGGTGTCAACTCTTTTGCTGCAATTATAATAGGAGAAGCAAGAAAACCGGCAATAAAACCACCAGGTCCAACCGTTTCAGAAATAAGTTTGGAAAGTAACCCTGCCGGTCCCGTCGCAAACACAGTACCAACGAGTACCAGCAGCACTACGGAGAACACGCGCATAATCATCAGCATCGTGCCCCCCATATGGTGCCCGACTACTTCGGAGATACTCTTGCCATCCTCGCGCAAGGAAATCATCCCCGACAGATAGTCATGGACAGCTCCGGCAAAAATCGTACCAAAGACAATCCAAAGATAAACGCTTGGCCCCCAGATTGCACCGCCAAGAGCACCAAAGATAGGCCCAAGGCCGGCAATATTTAATAGCTGAATCAAAAACACTTTCCAAGTAGGCAGGGGAATGTAATCCACCCCGTCATTATGCACCAAAGCCGGCGTCTTGGCATCGGTGGGACCGAACACATTATCGACGATTTTACCATAGACAAAATAGCCGCCAATTAAAGCACATAGAGCAACCAAAAATGTAACCATGAAAGTTCACCTCATTTTTACCACTTTTAAAATAATTGCGAATACTTCCGTTAATCCCTGCCAGCCCTCCTTTGTATTGAATTGGCATTTATGCTATAATGAGTATTCGTAATTCGAGGGGCGAACTCCTGCCCCATACAAAAAGTTTTTCTCTGGTAATTTCATTGTCGAAAGGAGTTTATTTATGGAAATTCTCTTGTTTCTGCTCTTAGGACTTGGTGTCGGCACCTTTGGCACTTTGGTAGGCATCGGTGGCGGCCTTATCTGTGTACCGATTTTTATTTTGTTCCTGTCGCAGGGGACAGCACATCCTTTTTTTGAAACAGCTGCTCAGATTACGGGCACTTCTCTTGTTATCGTTATGGCCAATGCCCTGTCGGGTACGCTTGCCTATATCAGACAAAAGCGGGTGTACTTCAAGGCAGCGGTTCCCTTCGCCATTGCTACCCTGCCTGGTGCCTTCTTTGGCTCCTATATCGTGGACAATTTCAATATGCCTATGCTCAACTTCTACTTTGGCATTTTCCTCTTGTTCATGGCGTCAATGATGTACATGAACAGCCGTCGCAAGCCGCCTGTAGATGTGGACGGACTGCCGGAAGGCTTCACCTTCAACCAGTTCTGGGGCATCGCATCAAGCTTTGTGGTGGGTTTCCTCTCCAGCATCTTCGGCATCGGCGGCGGCGTTATCCATGTGCCCTTGATGATTTACCTCTTGGGCTTCCCCGTGCATATGGCAACGGCTACATCCCATTTCGTGCTGGCCTGCTCCTCTGCCTTCGGCGTGGTGTCCCACTTTATGCTCGACCACATCATCTGGATGCCCGCCATCTGTATCTCCATTGGCGCCGCTATCGGTGCACAGATTGGGGCAAAGATTTCCAAGAAAACAAAATCTAAAGTCATTTTGGCACTGCTCTCTTTGGCCATGTTTGCATTAGGATGCAGACTAATACTGATGGGCAGTGCGCAGTAATTTCCTTGCTGTTGTTCGCTATACAAAGCGGCGGGCAGGGGCGGCCATAACTTTCGGAAGCGCTTAGACAAGCTTGTCCAACACTTCCGAAAGCCACAGCCACCCCTGCCCGCCTTAATTTATCTTATAGCGATAGTTGACCAGCCTATTCATTTGCCTGCGGATTAAAAACCAACCGAATATGCCGTGGCTCTAACCATACAACAGATTTCTGCTTACGATAATATTTTAAACTGATATAAGCATCGGCAATGTTGTAACAAATATCGGCATCCTCAACATTTCCATCCGGTGTATTCCGGCATACAGCGTAACAAGGCACATCTACAGGAAAAAATATATTCATTGCTTCGACTCTTTTTCGGTATCATATTTGATAATCAGTGGACTACCTCATCTATTATAATACGTTTGTCCCCCCGCGAAAAGGTTTTTTCTAATAAATTAATAATATATCCTTAATTTACTTTTAATATGGTGAAGAAAAATATTACCAGCTCCGCGGGCGCCTTTGTATCTCGATGTACGACAATACTATATTAACGCACCAAGCCCGGTGGCTGATGATGCTTTCCCGTCGCGTTTGACAAGCCTGTCTAAGCAGAGGGAAAGTATTATCAGCCACCGGGCGCCTTTTCATATCAATGTAAACCAGCCTATTTCAGCAATGCCAAAACCCGTTCCCGATGACAGCAGGCCTCCGCAATAAAATCCCGCAAATACTCCGGAAATATCCCTTCCTGCGCGCAAAGCACCTGCAAGCGTTCCAGATTTTCCGCCCGCTGCACATCGTACTCAATACGGTGCAAAATACGAGCCAACTCCTTGCGTACCGCTGGGCTGTATAAGCCTTTGAGATTTGCCACAGCCGCCGTACTGCACGCAGCGCGGAACAGGTAACGGCTGACGGAAAGTTCATGGTTGATATTGGCGTATCCTGCCGCCTCCCATAACGTCTCCGCTTCGCTGTTTTCGTCACTGTCCCCCGGCACGAAGTCAATTTCCTTAAACAGAGTATCGTCCAACAGCCGTACCATTTCACTCTTGGCATAAAGATGTTTTTCCCGCACAGGAAATTCACCCTGCTTCAATGCCGCGAGCACACCCGTATAGCGCACATTGAGAAAATCGCCATAAAGCACGCCTACATCCGTAAGTTTGCGGCTGATATCCATGAGTACATCATAAGGTTCATACGCCAGCGTTAATAGATTTTCCGCCAAAACAGCGTCAAAAGAATTTTCCGCAAAGGGCAGTTTTTCCCGACGATAGTCCAAGAAATGCCATTCGATTGGCAAACCTGCAAACGCCGGCAACTCGGCCGCTTCCTCAATTTCCGTCACCACAACCAGGCGGGCATTCGGATATAAGGCTATGATTTTTTCAATATAAGTCAGGCTTTCGAGCAACAGCCAGCGCATCGGTGCCGGCCCGCCACTAAGAAAACACATTAAATCTTGCTTCATAGCGCAAAATCGCCCCTTTCCGCCCACAAATCAACGCAGGCACGCCAAAAAGCTTGCCCATAGGCTGCGTGGTCACACAGCGGTGAATGTTCGATTTCCGTCCGCAGATTCGCCTGCGTAGAAGCCAAAAATGACCGGTCAGCGACCAGCTGCAAGGCGATTTTCACATAATCACGCGGGGTATCGGCTATCCATTCCCCATAGCCTGCGGCCGTCAACAAGCTGGCGCCAAAGCGGGCACTATGATGGTTCCCCTGAAGCGTGACCACCGGCACGCCCATGTAAAGGGCTGTCGCCGTCATTGCCCCGCCATTATAAGGAAAGGTATCCAGCATAACGTCCACTTCCGCATAATTGGCCAGATAATTATCTGTCCCCAAACGCACCTCTGTGCGCTCCATGGGCAGTCCGGCCTTTTCGAGCCGCTTTTCCAGCGCCTGACGTCGTTCGGGCAGGCGCGTGGTATCCTGTACAAGCAGCCGGGCACCAGGCGAAAGTTCCAATATTTCCCGCCACAAAGCCAGTACATCCGTATTGATTTTCATGGCATTTTGAAATGAGCCAAAGGTCAGCGGACTATTTTTTCCGCGCCGCGGGCAAATACTTTTTTGCATGGCTTCATTAGGCATGAAGCAAAAAGCCTGCGGCAGCTTTACCAGTTTTTCGCTAAAATATGCCGCATCGCCCGCCTGCGGGTCAAGAACACCATCCGTAAGCAAGCCATCCACCGCCGCCAAACCTGTGGTATCAAAATAGCCCACGGCAGACAGCTGTACCGGCGCAGGCTTTTTCGCCAGCACCATAAGCGTCAGCCCGCCTGCCGTATGACCGGACAAATCCACCAAAATATCAATTTCATCCCAACGGATAGCCTCGGCCATTTCCACCAGATTTTTTCCGGCCAGACAGCGGTAAATCAGACCGCCGCCCTGCAACCGATGGGTAAAGCTGTCTTCTTCATCTTCCAAGGCATAGAGATATGTGCTGGCATAGCGCACATCCAGCCCCGTTACCAAGGCTTCATAAAATCGCGCTGCCGCACTGTCACAAAAATCACTCGCGATAAAACCGATACGCAGGCGGCTATGCGGTGCTGCCTTGCGCGCCGGCAGACATTCTTCCTCCCGGTAGAGTTCCTGATAGAATTTATGCTGCTGGGCTAAATCTTCCGCACTAAGCCCCGGCAGATAATGCAGGGCAAAGAGGTAATTGGAATAATGCTCACGCTGGCTACGCAGGTATTTATCGCATTGCGCCGCATTGCTGTATGCCGCTGCGGCGCCTTCGGGGTCAGCCAAATCGTGAAACACCGCACCATACAGCTCATGGAGCCGCCATTCTTCTTCCGGCGCTATCTGCCCCCGCAAAGCACCCAATTTCTCTCGTGCCAACTGGGTCTTTCCCCGCTGCAAAAGGGCAATGATTTCCTGCCACTGCGTCTCCATGTCATTCACCTCTTTTTCCTAAACCATTAATCCACCAGACGGAAATAGGCAATCTCCGGCGGACAGCCAATGCGCATCGGCAGCCAGCTGCCATTGCCGCTATGAACATACCCCAGACTTGCCCCCAGCTTTACAAAGCCACGATTATATTTATACATGGGGATAAGCGGCAGACCAAAAATCCCCACCTGTCCGCCATGTGTATGACCGGTAAGGGTCAGCGGAATACCCAGTTCTGCGCCATTATCAATATACTCTGGATGATGTGCCAGCAAAATGGTATTAACGAGTTCCTCCTGCGGAATATCCTTTACCGCCTTTTGCGTAAAGGCTGCTTTTTCCAAGGCAAAGCTTTCGTCATCGCGGGAAAAGGAATACTCTGCCCCCGCCAGCCAAAGATTCGTGCCCGGCACTTTTTCTGCTCGGCCGATAAGCATATGTACCCGTGTTTTTGCGAGCAGCTGCGCCGTGCGTCCCCAGTTGCGGTAAGTCTCGTGGTTGCCGATACAGAAGTAAATCCCTTTGGGAAATAAATCCACGGCTTCATCGAGCACCTTTACCGCCTCCGGATTCATCTGCACATCGTCGAACAAATCCCCGGTCACGGCCAAAATATCCGGTTCATCTGCCGCTGCCAGCTGCAAAAGCTGACGCAAATCTTCTATCGAAAAGAATTTTCCCAAATGCACATCGCTTATCTGGGCAATGCTCAAACCAGCCGCATCCGCTGTCTGCGGAAATCTCACATCATAATAACGCTTAACCTGATGCCGCCGCTCATAATGGTAGCCATAATAGCTGCCGCCTGCCATGGCCGCAGGGTAAAGGGTAAGCCCTTTCAAAAAACGCCGTTTATTCTTATCCACGGGAATTCTCTGGTAAATCAAACAGGCCAGCACCGCCGGTAAGAAAATAAACAGCAATGCCGCACAAAATACAACCGATACCCAAAACAAAAAACCGCCTCCTATATATTTCCTTGCTAATCTATTATATCCTATATCTTTGGCAAAAAAAATAGAACCGGCTCTGCCGATTCCAACTTACAAACTGATAATAGCATAATGATAATCGTATTCTAAGGTATTATGCCAAACCACGCAGGTGAGCGTTTTCCGCTTGTCTTTCCCTGTAATACCAGCGGATGGATTTGCCAATGGCGCAACGAATAGCATCCAGCTCCCCAGCCAATGCCAGTTTACGCAATTTCGTCACATCAAAGCCATTGACCGACAAGTAACTTGCAGAAAGGAAACCTCCTCGTTTTAATTGTTTGCGAAAAATCGCGCTGTCACGACGGTCCATCTCTATGTTCTTGATAGCCATATAAACAACCCCCCATAATCCCCTATGAAGTATATTTACATGCTCTCTGCGTTGCACCTATATTATAGCATAATATTGTAAACTTGTATATATATTTTTCTTTTTTTGGAAAATATACTTTATTTCAGACAAATTGCTGCCACAGGGCAGTCCTCGATTGTCTGCCAGACATCATCCACAATATCTTGTGGTATATCCGTTTTTCCCTCGGCTAAACCATCACTGCCGAAGTGAAATCCTGCCGGACAGGAGTCCACGCACATGCCACATGCCACACACTTGTCTTTATCCACATAGATGTTCATATCCGCACCTCAAAACGCTGTTCGTCTTCTTTCGGAGCAGGGCGGGGCTTTACCGGTGGCTTAGGCTTTGCCTTTTTCTCCGGAATTTGGGCGGTCAGCTGTTCACGGTACTGCCTTGCCGCATGGGGGGGCGGGCTGACGTTTACCGGGATGCGGCCTGCCTTTTGCAACCGTTCCTTAGCTTCGGCGCGCGCCTGCCGCATTTCCTGGCGCAGCGCTGTTTCTTCATCATGGGCCAGTTTGGCTAGTACTTCGTCCGGCGTCAGGCCGCGAAGTTCGGCAAAAGTTTCCACTTGTTCACGATTGCGGGAGGATTTGCGCGGTAAGGATTTGCTGCTGTTTTTGACGCCTTTTTCCGGCAGCGGCACAGGTGCGGCTGCACCGTCAATATCCGCAAAGCTTAGCGCACCTTTTTTCCCATCCTTGCGCGCCATGATTTTGCGGATGCCAAACCAAACCACGACACTCATAAACACGAGGACCGCCCCCCAGAAGAACGCACCATGGGAGGCAAATTGTTCCCAACCATTATGAGGGCTTTCAGCCTGCGTCTGCGATTGGGTCTGCGCTTTGGCCTCTTCCATGGCCTGTTGGCGGGGATTTTCTTCATTCAGACCATTCTGGGCAGGGATAACCTGTACGGAACTTGCCTGATTTTCCTGTGACGCACCGCCGCTGGCATCCACAGGCTTATTTGTCTTTGCCGGTTTCTCCGGCTTAGCCTGAGTGGTTTTGGATAAAGCTCCATCCCCACGCGCTACGGCCTGCCGCGCCTGTGCTTCGGCCTGCTCATCGCCGGTCTGCTGCTTGTCATGGGGGATATTCGTTTCCTGCGCGGTTCCCCCATCCTGCAGCGTCACGCCCGGTACGCTTGGCGGCGTAGGCGGCGTGGGTGCAGTTGGTGCTTTTACAGCCATATTCTCCCCTCCCTTCGCATACAACAAAAGCCCATCCATAAGACGGGCTTTTGTTGTATAGTTCCAATCCATTGTCGGGCACCACCCCGACCGACCGAACTAATGATTAACACCTTACTTGTATTATAACCTAGCGACAAACTAACGTCAACTATGTTATACTTGAATTGCCTCTATCAATAAGGGGGTGAATTAATGATTAGCACCTTTGCAATGTCAGTCCTGGCAGGTGTAGTAGCTAACTACATCTACAATTGGATTGAACAGCGCAGAAAACGCAAATAAGGGAATTCACCAACCCAAGTTTGCGCGAAGGAAGGATTTAGTCCTTCATTAACTCTGTTTAGCTGCTATTTTTCGAAATAGCAGCTTTTATTTTTAGAGCAAGTGTGCCCGCAGTTCCTCACCGGACTTAGCCGACAGATAGCTCGGTGCAATATCGAGCACCGTCTTGCAGCCCGTCACGCCTTCTTTCGCCAGGCGATAAGCTGCGCGTGCGTAGCAAACGAGCACGCTGGTCGTAAATTCCGGATTGGAATCGAGGTCGAGCTTGAACTCAATCACGTGCTTGTTTTCCCCATCATGTCCCGTAATGCCGGAACGGATTACGCTGCCGCCGTGGGGCAGGCCCTTGTGATTTTTGTCCAGTTCTTCCTGACTGATGAAATGGACCGTCGTGTCGTATTCATCAAAGTAGTTGGGCATGGTCTTGATTTCTTGTTCAACCTTCGCCGCATCGGCACCTTCTTCGAGCACCACATAGCACTCACGGGTATGTTTTTCCCGCGTGGTGAGTTCCGGATTTTCACCGGCACGCACAGCAGCCAGCGCCTTTTCTACCGGCACCGTGTACTGACGGGCATCGGCTACGCCTTCAATGCGGCGGATGGCATCGGAATGCCCCTGCGATACGCCGCGGCCCCAGAAGGTGTAATCCTTGCCGTTCGGCAGGATGGCGTTGCTGTATACACGGGCAAGGGAGAACAGGCCCGGGTCCCAGCCTACGGAAATGATGCCTACATGCCCCGTTTCCTTGGCAGCCTTGTCCACATTGGCAAAATGCTCAGGAATCCGCGCATGGGTATCGAAGCTGTCCACCACGTTAAAGAGTTTGGCATAATGGGGAGTCTGCACGGGCAGGTCAGTAGCGCTGCCGCCGCAGAGAATCATGACATCAATTTTATCTTCCCATTCTTCTACATCGCTGACATTAACCACGGGAACGCCGGGCGTTTTTATCGTCAAAAGTGCGGGGTCACGGCGGGTAAATACCGCTGCCAGTTCCAAATCATCATTGGCCTTTACCGCGCATTCCACGCCACGGCCCAAATTACCATAACCTAAAATACCGATACGGATACTCATAAGCTGCCTTCTTTCTATCTATAACAGAAAAGTAATAGTAACTTCCCTTAATATACCACAACTACGCATAATTGAAAACGATTTTCGTAAATATTTTTCCGCAAAAAGCGCATAAAAAGCGACCGCTATTTCCCCGTAGCGGCCGCCAAAAATTTTCTTATTCTTCCATTTTTGCAGTCTGGTTAACGCCCATCTGCTCATAGAGCTTGTTGAAGCGGTTGGTAATCTCTGCCTGTGTGTCTTTCGTAATCTGCGGCATTTCATCCTGTCCCATGGCATCCTTCCAGACAAGGCCGGCCTGTTTGAAGCCTTCTTCAACTGCCGCCTGCATCTGCTGGAGTTTTTCCGGGTCGTTGCCAGCGATAGCGGTTGCCATATCCATAATACGGGTGGCTACGCTGTCCACGGAATATGCTCCGCCCTCGCCAATGGCTTCGGCAGCTTCTTCCGGCGTGGTGCCTACCGGCGGCAGGGCAAATTTGTCCGTGCCGAACAGGATACCGTCAAAGTTGAGTTTGCCAATGCCTTCATCGAGATACCCCTGCAACTTCGCATTCTGCTCCGTGAGGGTCTTAATCATCAGCTGATAGCTCTTGTTAATGCCATCCTGCAGGGCATCTACCTGCTCACTGGTGAGTTTGCCCAGCGCCGTGGAAGCCTTCTTTGCTTCAGCGGAAATATCCACCGAAAAAGCCTCGGTACTGGTAGTGGTGGTTTCCTTCGTCGCTTCATTGGTCGTCGTGGTGGTGCTCTTGGTGTAGTTAGCCTTCACCGCTGCCGAAGTCTGCGACAAAGAAGAAATCATGTTGACATCCATGTTCATCTTCCTCCTTTATCCATGAACCAAACAATCAGTTCAAACAGAGATAATTCTCCTAATTACATTATCGGCTAAACCTCTATAAAAAGCAAGTAATTTTTTGACGATTTTGATTGTTTTTGGATTATATTTTCTGTACACTCAGGCGAGAATCTGTTTAACCAGTTTCGCCAGTGCACGCTGGTCATTGCCGGGTTTTCGACAGTTAAATAAA
>DFHU01000018.1 GCA_002373045.1 Pseudoselenomonas ruminantium
ACCGAGAAATATTTTACACTAAGGAAAAGCCCTTGGGAAGATTACATTTCGTATTTTTTCCGGAACGTCCTGCGCGTCCAGAAGAACGCAATGGCAAGCGGCACACACGAGCCTGCCCAGGCCATGGGGTTGGCGACGCAGGCGCCGAAGTAGCCCCAGATTTTGCAGAGGAAAATCGCGGCGCCGGCACGCATCAAGAGTTCCATCACGCCTGCAATGGTAGGCACAACGCTTTGGCCGAGCCCCTGCAGGGTATAGCGGAAGATAAAGAGCAGCGCGAGTATCCAGTAGTTCACGCCGTTGACAATCAGGTACATATGCCCCATGTCCACGACTTCCTGCTGGCCCTCACCCACAAAGAGTTCCATGATGAAGGGGCCGGAGGTAATCAGCACCACTGCCGCGAGTATACTGAAGCCCACAGACATATAACTGCACTTTTTCACGCCCTCGGCGATGCGGTCGTATTTCTGTGCGCCGTAGTTCTGTGCGGTATAGGCCGCCATGGCGAGGCCAAAGGACATCATGGGCATCAGGGCGATGGAGTCGACCTTCTGCGCCGCGGCGTAGGCCGCAACGGCTGTCGGGCCGAGGTTATTGAGCGCCACCTGCAGGATTACCGCGCCAATGGCGATAATCGAGGACTGAAAGCCCATGGGCAGCCCCAGTTTCAAATGCGCCTTTAACACTGGCCAGTTCATCTGCCAATCCGCGCGGTATGTGCGGAGCACCGGCACCTTTTTGCAGATGTACAGATAGCAAATCACATTGCCCAAAAACTGCGCCGCAATGGTCGCGAGCGCCGCACCGGGAATGCCCCAGCCCAGGACGAGAATCGCAATCGGCTCCAAGATGATGTTGATGATGAGCGCCGTTGCCAGAATCACCGTCGGCATCCGGCTGTCGCCGAGCGCCCGCAGGAGGTTGGTCTGCGTCTGCAGGCAGACGAACATCACAATCCCGCCGAACACAATGCTGATGAAGGAGTACGCCCCCTCCAAAATCTCCGGCGGCGTCTGCATCCAAATCAACAGCTGACGGCAGAGCGAAACGCCCACGATAGTCAGCACTACGGCCTCCAAAAAGGAAAGCACGGCACAAGTGGCCGCGCTCTGCCGCACGCCAGCGTAATCCTTGGCGCCGTACCGCTGACCCGTATAAATGGTAATCCCCGTGGAAAAGCCAATCACAAAGCCGAGCATCAAAAACATCAGGCTGCCGGTACAGCCCACCGCCGCCAGCGCCTCTACGCCCAGGAAGCGCCCCACAATCAAGGTGTCCACGAAGGCGTAAAGCTGCTGAAAGATGTTGCCCGCAATCAGCGGCAGCGTAAACATCAGAATCAGCCTTGCGGGGCTGCCTTCCGTTAAGTTTTTCGTCATTCAAGGTACCTCGTAACAAACGCCCGCAGAACCTCCTGCAACACAATCACATTATTGTCCAGCGCGTCGGTACTGGGCTTTAGCTTGTTGTAATGGAAATCATGCCGCAAATTCGTGCGGTAATCGGCAGGATAGGCCGTAACCTCGACACCGCATTTGGCAAAGTTCAACACGGAACGGCGCATATGGAAGGCTGATGTCACCAAGATGGGCTTGGTCAACCCATGCTGCCGCATAAGTTCCGTGGAAAACTGCGCATTCTGCGTGGTGTTGATGCTTTTGCCCTCCACGATAATCTTGTCCTCGGGCACGCCCAAATCCTTTAGGATACGACTTGCAATGACCGCTTCCGGGCCGCTGTCGCTATAGACCTGACCGCCTGAGAGGATGATGGGCACATCGAGCTTTTTCTGCAGGCGGACGGCCGTCAGCAGACGGTTCGCCGGCGAAGAACAAAGCGTTCCCTGCCCGCTCACATCCGGCGTATCGGGAAACGCCCCGCCGCCGAGCATAATCACGCAGTCCCCCTGCGGATTTTCCGGCGGCTGATAAGTTCCTTCCAAAGCCCCCATCAGCCGCTCGGATACCAGATGGGTACACAGGAGATAAAACACAAACACCAAAGCTGCAAGCATAGCCGCCAGCCTCTTTTCCTTTTTGCGATACAGCCGCCAGGCCACAAACCAAAACGCGAGGAAAAATATCCCCGGCGGCAGTACCCATGCGGCGCCAAACTTCAATAAATAAACCATTTTATTCTTTGCCTTTCTGACGCTGATTGTCTCTATCCTTGGACTGCTGAAGTAACCTTCGCATGAAAAAAGCCGCCCATGCGGCACACGGCGACCTTTCTCCAAATTCAATTAAAATCAAGTAGGGAGAGTCGACGTTACCACACATCAACTGTCCTTTTAGTATTTTCAATTATACCGTATTGAACGTAAATTTGCAAGATTTCTCCCTAAAAAAACACCACACAGCAAAAAGTTTCCCACGCACAAAAAATAGCAAAAAACCGCCACATTTCCATGCAGCGGCATTTGCTATCCTTGCGCTATTCCGGTTAGGACAACATATTGTATGCTGCGCCCCGGCTGTGATTGTTGAGTGTTCCCAGCATTTGCTGACTGAAGTTCTGCAGACCCTGTTTCACCGCGAAAAGAGCCATCTGGCTCTGCGCGTTGGCGCTGGCATTATTCACCGATTCTGCGGCAATATCCGCATCATCGCTGGTCGAGAGTGCCGACTGGAGGTTTTCCTCCATCGTCGTGTAGTTGGCCGTCTGGTACCCCATGCCCTGCTGTGCCGCACCGATGTTCGTGGCCTGGTCAAGCGCCTTATTGAGCGCCGCATCCACCGTGTCGAGTGCCTGCGTGAGCCCCGATACCGAACCATTGGCCTCCTGCAGATTGATATTGCTGTTGCCCTGGCTGTCGGTAAGGCCCAGTCCCTTCGTGCTCATATCGCCCAAAGAAACATTATCGTAACCATCAATCCCCGCCACCGTCACGGTCTGGCTGCCATCAAGGAGCTTTTGCCCGTTGTATTCAACCTGCGCGTTGGTGTTAATCTGGGAAAGGGTCTGATTCACCGATTCCTGCAAAGCAGCGACATCCGTCGTGCCATTGGTGCCATTAGCCGCATTGAGCAGCGTTTCCCGCAACGAGGACAGCGAACTTATCGTATTGCTCACCGCACCGCCTGCCACATTCAGCATGGAATTGGCCGTCTGGGTATTGGCTGTAGACTGACGGATACCTCCCAAATTGTACTGCATTTTTTGCGCAATCGCATAATCGGACGCGCCAGATGCCGCACTAGGGTGCTTGGAACCCGTTGCAATCCGCTGAATGCTCTGAGACTGCAACGAATGGGCACGATTCAGCTGGTTAAGCGAACTATTGATACCGCTGATGCTCATAAAAACCTCTCCTTTCTTCCGTTATTGTTGAAGAATAATCCCATATCCTTACTACGAATCGTTCACCTTAAAAACATATACACTTCTATAGCTATATTATACTCTAGAAAAGCATTGGGCGCAATAAAAAAATAGGAAAAAAGCCCCTATTCTCTCCCCCGGCAGGATAAAAAATTTTCTGTAAACACTTAAGCTACAGCCTTTTTTGTCGTTATAGTAAAAAATATAATCAAACTATTCAAAAATATCAAAAACAATGCTATAATGAACTTAGCGAACCTACGAGGACTGTACTTTAGAAAGGTTGAGCCAAGAAAAGAGCCTCATTTCTACGCAAATGATGGAGACATCGCCTTTGGGCTCGTAAAAATGTACAAAGTTGGCGCAGGGAATCTCGCTCAGCGGCAAAAGCCGCCTACTTGAAATCAGCAAAACGACTTAAAGATTAGAGTCATTTATCGTGTGTGTAAGGAGGAAATTTAAGTAATTGATTTTATGGACAAAGGTGTATATTAGTGGTAT
>DFHU01000037.1 GCA_002373045.1 Pseudoselenomonas ruminantium
ACTAATAAATCGAGGGCTTAACTTTTGCTGGCCTGTCCAAGAATTCGAGCGAAAGCGAGAAATGATTGGGTAACAGGCCGCATGCGAAAACGTCCCAAGAATCAAGCCTGAAAGGCGTAGATGATTGGATGACGTTGACCGCCAAGAGCTAAAATGTTCAATACAAAATTTCTTCTGTATAGTTTTGAATGTGCATAACATTCAATTAAATATCTGGTGACGATAGCTGAGTGGTTCCACCTGTTCCCATACCGAACACAGTAGTTAAGCACTCATACGCCGAAAGTACTTGTCTGGAGACGGACTGGGAGGATAGGGCGTTGCCAGTTAGGTGCCCTTTGGGGTATTTGACCCTTTTAGGGTTGTTAAATAATGGCGGCTTTGGTGAAGCGGTTAACACACTGGATTGTGGCTCCAGCATGCATGGGTTCGATCCCCATAAGTCGCCCCATTTTTTTAATATGTAGGGGTATAGCTCAATTGGTAGAGCAACGGTCTCCAAAACCGTAGGTTGTGAGTTCGATTCTTACTGCCCCTGCCATATATACGGAGTGGTACTCAAGAGGCTGAAGAGGACGGTTTGCTAAATCGTTAGGCTGGGTAACCGGTGCGGAGGTTCGAATCCTCTCCACTCCGCCACTTGAAATGAAAGGTCATTGCTATGCAATGGCCTTTTTTGCTAATATAAAATAGGTGGAATTGGAAATGATAAAAGATATCTTATTGGGTAAATAAAATGATGACTATAATGGATGAAGAGAATATGGTATAATGTTATATAGGAGAGTAAGGCTATGAAATTATATCATGGTACGGATTTATTTAGCGCAGAACAGATTTTGCAAAAGGGTATTGATATTACAGCAGGGCGAAAAGGGTTGGACTTTGGTACAGGGTTCTATGTTACGCCTAGAAAAGGTGGAGATCTGATATGCTGTTTGCGGGACTTAGATTAGAAGTACGCAGGTTCTTTGGGACAATAATGTTGATTTTGGGAGATAGGGGCTATTCCCGGGCTGACCGTAAGCGAATGATTCGTAATAGTGGTTTGATAGAAAAGTGCCGGGATTATGATAGTGCTACCTATGTTTTGCATTATAATGTAGAGGATTGGTGCGATTATATGGTAAATGGAAATAAATGGCCGCGTACGGCAGAGGAGCGGCAGCGTTATTCCTGCTGGCATTAATAATTTACTATATGGAAATAGAAAACGACTGGTCATGAGTTAGACCAGTCGTTTTTTATTTCACAATATGTTTACCGCCCAAATATCTTGGTGCCCAATAATCGTCTTTCAGGGTATCAATCCTTACGCCTTTGCTGGAGCTGGCGTGGATGAATTTATCTTCGCCTAAATAAATGCCGCAATGGGAAGCGCCGGCTTCGTAGGTGGTGAAAAAGACCAAATCACCGGGAACGAGCTGCTTGCTGGTTTTGGTACGCAGACCAAGCTTGTATTGCTCGTCTGCTGTGCGGGGGATGTTGATGCCGTTTTTGGCAAAGACATACTGCAGATAGCCAGAACAGTCAAAAGCCTTGGGGGTAGTGCCGCCAAACTGGTAGGGAACACCGATGTAAGAGCGTGCAGTCTGCAATAATGCGCCCACCTTGTTACGGGCGAGAATCGGTGTATTATTAGGAGCGAGTGCGCCTTTTGACTTTAAGGCTACATCATTTTTTTTTGTAATCGGTTTGGGCACATCGCTGCCCCATTTTACCTTTTTGGCCTTTTGCAGAGCCCGCCAGGTGGCATTATTGACGATGCCGGTGATGCGGATTTTGTTATCCCGCTGGAATTCGGCTACAGCCCGTTCGGTTTCGGCACCGTAAACACCGTCTACAGAGGAAATTTCATAGCCAACAGCCTGTAATTTCTTTTGCAAAAGCAGGACATCATGGCCATGGGAGCCTTCCTGCAAGGTAGGGGAAGCGAAAACTGTATGACTGGCAAAAAGCAAGCTGATTCCCAGTACAGCGCCGGTTTTGAGGGATAACTTTTTCATCATCATCGTCCTTTCGGCTGCATATTATGCCTGTCTTTCCCGAACATGGTCAAGACCTTGTAACATTAAGGTCAGAACATGGTCATCATCAAGAGAGTAAAATGCTTCCTTGCCGGCTTTGCGGAATTTTACCAGCCGGGCGGCGCGGAGCACGCGCAGCTGATGAGAGATAGCTGATTGCCCCATGCGCAGGGATTCGGCGATATCACAGACACAGAGTTCATCTTCTGCGGCCAGCAGGGATAAAAGTTTGATACGCGTTTTATCGCCCAGCACTTTGAACAAGTCCGCCAGTTCCAGACTGGTTTCATCATCAAGTTTGTGCAGGGTGCAGTGCTTAATTTTATCGGGATGAATATGGTGTATATCGCATAAATCGCTTGTATTTTTTTCCGGCATGAATTGATTTCCTTCCTTATTTATACTCTATGCTATTATATCACAATTTTTGCAGGTCGGGAGAATTTTCTTGTGAGGTGGTTAACAGTTTAGCGTCTTTGATAATCTTATTGTACACTCAGCGCGCACTTAAATATTATTCAGACTAATTGTAATCGATAGAAAAATAATATATAATTATGTTTGCATAAATCATTTCAGTGAGCTTAGGAGGTATTTGTATGTTACTCGCTGGTGGTATTATCGTGGTCCTGACTTTTGCGCTGATCATCAAAAAGATTGAGGCGCGGCTGGTACTCTTTTTGGCAGGTGTTATCATGTGTTTGATTGGCGGCCTGCCGGGAGATATCATGAAAGCCTTTATGAAGGCCATGACGAACAATTCTTTGGTGCCAACCATTTGTACGGTAATGGGGTTTTCCTATGTGATGAAACTCACCGAATGCGACCAGCATCTGGTGCAGTCGATTTCCGGGATTCTCAAAAAGGGGCGTATGGTTTTGGTGCCTTTGTCCTTTTTCCTGACCTGGTGGATTAGTCTGGCCATTCCGTCTGCTGCCGGCTGTTCGGCTGCGGTGGGCAGTATTTTGATTCCGACCTTGATTGCCGCTGGTGTGCATCCGGCGATGGCGGCTGCTACGGTTCTGGCTGGAACCTGGGGCAGTGCAATCAGCCCGGGTAATGCCCATAATCCGTTTGTAGCCGATTTGGCCGGTACGGATATGATGACGGTCATCATCAATGAAACGCCGGCTTCGGTGATTGCTTCTTTTGCCTGCATAGCCGTGATGACGGTTTATGCTGTGCTCATGAAGGAAGGGGCAAGTGAGGAACGCCGTGAGGCATATCTGGCTACGTTGGCAAAAGAGCAGCATCATGATATGCATGATTTTCAGGTAAATCCATTGCGGGCTATTGTTCCCTTGGTGCCGCTGGTGCTGCTTATCTTAGGTTCCAAGCAGGTAGCTGTTCTGCCGGAAATGAGCGTGGCGCTGTCCATGATTATCGGTGTGGTTTTGGGACTTTTGGTTACTTGGTCTAATGCGCAGGAGGTCTGCAAGAACTTCTTTGATGGTATGGGCAGTGCCTATGCCAATGTTATCGGTCTTATCGTCTGTGCTAGTGTGTTCACTACGGGCATGGCCGCTGTGGGTCTTACGGGGGCGCTTACGGAAGTAATGAAGGGCTCCCAGTCGGCAGCAGCCGCCGCCGGTACTTTTGGCCCCTTCCTGATTGCGGTGATTTCCGGTTCCGGTGATGCGGCTGCTTTTGCTTTCAATGGTGCCGTAACACCTTTTGCGGAACAGTTTGGCATGAGCATTATGGATTTGGGGTCGCTGGCGCAGATTGCCGGTGCTATGGGGCGTTCCATGTCGCCGGTGGCAGGCGCGGCCATCATCTGTGCAGGCCTTGCCAAGGTCAACCCCATGGAAGTTTCCAAGCGCAATGCTTTGCCCTGCCTGGCGGCGGCGTTGGTGCTGATGCTGTTCCTGTAATGTTTTACAAAATGGAAGAAGGTATACCCAATGATTAATGAACAGCGTGTGTTGGATGAATTTTTGGAACTGGTGCAGATTCGCTGTTCCACCCATGATGAACGGGAAGTGGCGGATTTGCTCACGAAACGCCTGACGGATTTGGGCGGTACGGTTAAGGAAGACCATGCCGGCGAAAAAATCGGCGGCAATACGGGCAATCTGATAGCGGATTTTCCCGGCACCATTGATGCGCCCACGGTGATGCTCACAGCCCATATGGACTGTGTGGAGCCCTGCGGCGGTGTTAAGCCGGTGGTAAAGGACGGTGTTATCCGTTCGGACGGCACGACGATTTTGGGCGGCGACGACAAGGCCGGCGTGGTGGCCATTCTCGAAACCTTGCGCCAGCTCAAGGAAAAACAGATTCCGCATGGCCCAATTCAGGTTGTGTTTACGGTAGCCGAGGAAAATGGGGTACATGGTTCGCAGAATCTCGACCAGAGCCTGCTGCATGCGGATTTTGGCTATACGCTGGATACGCATAATCATCCGGGCAATATGACTTTTATGGCCCCGGGCAAGAATCAGATCAAGATTCATATTGAGGGCAAGGCCAGCCATGCGGGGGTGAATCCCGAAGCCGGCATCAATGCCATCTGTGCCGCAGGGCGTTTGATTGCCGATGCCCCGCAGGGACGCATTGACGAGGAAACCACCTGCAATCTGGGGAAAATTGTCGGCGGTTCCGCTACCAATGTAGTAGCCGAAACCTGTGATGTGTTCTACGAAAGCCGTAGCCGTGACAAGGCGAAGCTGGACAGAATTACACAGGAGATCTGCGACCACTTTGTGAACGGCGCAGAAAAGACCGGCTGTAAGATTACGGCCGAAGTCAGCCCCGACTATGGCCCATATCTGCTCGATAAAGATGCGCCAGCCATTCAGACGGCCATTAAGGCTGCCGAGAACCTGGGCCTGCCGGTAAATCTGGAAGAATCCGGCGGCGGTTCGGATGCGAACCATTTCAACACCTATGGCGTGCCGACGGTGGTGCTCTCCGTAGGCATGGAAAACGCCCATACCAAGGACGAATATATTGAAGAAAAAGATTTGTACGATGCCGCAAGATGGGCATTGGAAATCGTCAAGGTTGTTGCCAAAAACTAAAGAAACATAAAAAAAGGCCACGGAGCGGGATTAACTCCGTGGCCTTTTAGGGAAGGGATGATAAAAAATTTGAGAAATGGGAAGCAAGAAGGGTGGGATATTCCTTCTTGTTTAGGGAATCAATAAGAGCATTCACCTTGGGGGATTAACCAAGTATCTCTTATCGACAACCTTATAATAACAAAGTTTTATGAAAACAATATGTAACTGAGGCTACAAAAGGGAAAAAAATGATATTTTTTTGCAGATTTTTTTTTCAGGTATCTTTAATCTGGATATGATACAATAAAAAAACAGGAAAACCTGACCATAACGAGGTGATGAAATTGTTTTTTAGTCGATTACATAAAAAGATAGCCGCTATTGTGACGGCAGGGCTGTTGGGAGCAGGTGTATATCTGCCGTTGCCGAAAGCTGAGGCCGTGGATGCCTGGGGGGCCGCAGCGCAGGCCTTAGGCGTATTTGCTGCCTATAAATCCAGTTTGGCCAGTATCTTGGCTTTAGGCAACAACGTCAGTGCGCAGGTGCAAAGCCGTGCACAGGATATTGAAAAAAATGGCCTCGACCCTAATGCCCATGATGTGCAGGTGGTCAATGAAGTGATGGAACAATTGGTCAGCAAGGGCCATTATGTATTGAAAGTAAATTCGCTGCCCTTCGTCTGGGCGGTGAATGACAGCAAGGATTTTAATGCCTCCTGTTATCCGACCAATTATATCAGCGTTAACCGGGCACTGGTGCGCGGAATGAACTTGGAGCCGGATGAACTGGCGGCGGTGTTTGCCCATGAAATGACTCATGGGGTGGAACAGCACAGCGCCAAGAATTATGCCAAAGCGGTGGCCCAGTACATGGGCATGAGCATGATCAATATGGATACCGGCTCCATGGACTGGAATAAACTCAATGGGCTGGCGGGCTATTCCATCGCCAAGAATGTCACCCTGCCGACGGAAAATGAAGCGGATGAGGGTGGTTTCTACATTATGACCAGTGCGGGCTTCAATCCCGGGGGCGGGGCCGCCGCTATGGCCCGTATGGCGTATTATCTCACCTATGAAACGCAGAACTTTTTGGAATATCAGGACCCTGACCCCAAAAAGCAGGAGCGGGAAAGCTACAGCGACCATCCAGAAACAAGACAGCGTGAAGACCGGCTGGCCCAAATGATGTCCGATTACGGCTGCGGTCACGTGACCGTGCAGGATAGAAAGGATATCTTCATCGATGGCGAAAAACTCCTGACGGTGGAGGCGACCACAGAGGATTACAACAATACCATGGAAAATGCCTATCTTGTGGCCGGGGCTTTGGCGAAAGCCTTCCACGATTATGACAGCATTGCCGGTTGGAACTTTCATCCGGACAAGGATGGGAATATAACCTGTCTGCGCGCTGATAGGGTTAATGCAGCCCTGCAAAAATTCATCGTCATGCGCAAAGCTGGTGACAGGCTGCAGGCGCTCGTTGCCAAAGCTTATGCGGGCGAAGCGGCCAGTGGAGCGCGGCAAAAGATGCGGGCGGCAGAAAGTAAACGAGCACAAAATCTGGCGGTTCAGCGGGAGGCGGTGCTGAATGCCGATGGCAAGGCCGTCAAGAAGATGCGGGAAAACGCCGATACCTATAGCGACTTTGGCTGGGGCGAAAAGGCCAGCCAGCAGATGCAGCGCGTCTTCGCCAGCCGCAATATGGATAATCTCGCAGAAAGCCAGTCCATCAGTGCCCGGGCAAAGGCGGTAAATGGTGACTTTGCGGGCGCACTCAGTGAAGCGGATAAGGCTGTGGCTGCGGACAGCAAAAACATCTACACCTATCTCAACCGGGCAGATATCTACCATATGCAGGGCGAATTGGACATGGCGCTGGCGGATTTGGCCAAAGCCAAGGAAATCGACAAGAATAATGCCATTTCCTACTATCTTTCAGCGGTCATTGAGGATGAGCGGGGAAATGTTGAAGCAGCAAAAGCTGATTTTGCTGAACTTTACCGCTTGCAGCCCAAGGCCGTAAATCAGATTCCGGATGCGTATTTGCAGGACATTGCGCCCAAGGCCTATGAGGCGCGTCAAAAGCAAAAAGCCGAAGCACGGAAGAAATACGCAGAGCAGTGGAAGAAGGAACAGAAGGAAAAATAAAGAGACAGGCGATTGCACCTGCAGGCAAGCAGTGGGGGCAATCGCTTTTTTGTTCAGGCAGTGGATTTTTCTTCTTCGTAAGTTATGTATATATAGTAGAAGATATAATACATTTTTAGGGAGGGGAAAATATGCAGACGTATGCATATATCCGTGTATCATCTTTAGACCAGAATGAAGCCCGGCAACTGGAAGCCATTCAGGAACTGGCAATACCGAAGAGAAACATCTATATGGACAAGCAGTCGGGAAAGGATTTTCAGCGGCAAAGCTATCAAAAAATGCTCAAAAAAATGCGGCGTGGGGATTTGCTGTATGTGCTGAGCATTGACCGGCTGGGACGCAATTACAAGGAAATTCAGAATCAGTGGCGCTATCTCACCGAAGAAATCGGCGTGGATATCTGCATACTCGATATGCCTTTGCTGGATACGAGACAGTACAAGGATTTGCTGGGAACCTTTATCGCCGATTTGGTCTTGCAAATCCTGTCCTTTGTTGCCGAATCCGAGCGGGAAAACATCAAGAAACGCCAATCGCAGGGCATTAGCGCGGCGAAAGCCAAGGGAATCCGCTTTGGCCGCCCCGAAGTCTATGTCCCCAAAAATTTCGTCAGCCTCGTTAAACGCTGGCGTAATCGGCAGATACCGCTGAAGGTGCTGCTGAAAGCCTGCTCCATCAGCCGGTCGACCTTCTTCCGGCGTATACAGGAGATGGGGCTCTAACAGCAAAAATGGGGCTGTTGCATGAGTGAGAAAT
>DFHU01000002.1 GCA_002373045.1 Pseudoselenomonas ruminantium
CCCATGCCGGGCGCACAACGAAAAGCCTCAAGTATTCAGACCTGAGGCTTTTATCATATATTTCTTACAACTTCGTAAATGAGAAGGGAAATGCATGCTAACACCGCCATCATCCCCCAAAATATCAAAGACGGATTTTGGCAATATGATGATACAATATGGAACATCTGCCACTTTACACTTGGCACTACCCACAAAAACACATATTACCAATTTCTATTAACCAGAGATACCGCTTCTTCGTGTGTTAAGGAATATGTATCTGCAATCTGTTTGACGGCTACTTCTTTGCTTAACTTCAATTTTTTCAGCATAGCAACAGCTTTCAACATGCCTTCACGAATCCCCTCATTGCGCCCTTCCTCTTTTCCATCCTCATGGGCTTCGCGCATTTTCATTTCGTACGTCATGTAGCTCACCCTTTCTTCGTCCTTTATCCTCATTTATAAAATCAAGCTGGCTTATCAAAAATAGATAAGCCAGCTTGGTAAATATTCTCTATAATTGGAGGAAAATATCATGCATCGCTCCACAAATATCCAACACAGTAAAATCTGTGCTTTCTGCAAGTATTGGTATGACCCTGCTAACGCCGCCATCATACCTCAAAATGTCAAAGGCGGATTTTGGCAATATGACGATACAATATGGAACATCTGCCAGCTATATGGCACAAAGCGCAGGTCAGGTATGGGCTGTGTAAAATATATCCCTAAAATCACCTAACCATATTCTCTTTAAGTTTGTCTCTTAATTCTAATTCACTAGACACAAAGGAATATGGTTCATACTCACCATAAGCAGAAGGACGACTTATCGTTACTAATTGTAGGGAACTATCGCCAAATTCATTCTCTAATCGACGCTTTATTTCTACTAACGATTTTCCACCTTCTGTCTGAAGAGCAAAACAACCTATTTGGTTAAACTGTTTAGCAACTAGAAAGCACATCTTTAAACACCTCCTTAAATTTATTTTCACTATTTATATATCCCATTTCATATTTTTTACGTAAATATGCTCCTATTTCTGCCGGATATTTTTTGTAAACATATTTATGTAACCAATTATTGAAGTATCTATCATATGCAGTATTATACTGTATCTCAATAGGATAATGGTTATTATCTATTTGAAAATACACATGAACACCACGATAACCATTATCTACTTTTTTCCCATTCGATTCGTCAATTATACGAAAATTACCATCATTTAAAAGTACTCTTAAATTATCATAATTATCACAAATAGTACGAAATCCCAAAACATCATTGAATGTTTTATTAACACGTCCAGTTTCAAAATATCTTTCATATTTCAATCTTATCGATTGGCGAGATTTTATTCGGTAATCTATATTTAATGAAAAATTCCATATTTGTTCATCTAACCATTCTTGTCCAGCAAATAAATCATCGAGTAAATCCGTTTTATCAAAATCCTTTATTCTTCTGCTTAAGGATAATAGTAATTTTGATTGATATGATAATTTTTTTAATATATCAACAGTTAGGCCATCCATTGATAATACATCATCGAGCTGCATTTTCTACCTCCCCTTTTACTGAAATTATACCACGTTTAAAAGGAGGAATCCACATGAAATCACTCTCCGAGCGCATGACGCTCTACATGGACGCAGGCTTCCCCATTATCTATATTGAAACCTTTGAAGAGGACAAGGCGGAGCGAGCTGTTGTTAAGGCTTCCAGCAACCGTGAGATTTTAGAATGGAATGTACGGGGGCTTTTCTATAGCAAGGTTGATGAGAAACGTGAAGGAATATCCCTGTTGGAGGCACTCAACAATTTTGCCAATCCTGACGCGATGGATAACGATAAGTTTGCCCGGCGCTTTTCCTTGAAACGGCGCGTTTTGCTGATTAAGGATGCGCAGGAGCTATTAGATGTACCGGAAATAACGGCCCAGTTAAAGTTTCTCTCTGAACAGATTGTTTCCGGTGAGCTGCCCGATGCCAATATCGTCATTCTTTCCCCACGAGCCAATGTCCCCAAAGCCTTGGAACATTATGTAACCATGCTGACCGTAGACTATTTGAGTACCACCGAGATAAAGGATATCATTCTGGACTTTTGCGAAAAACAAGATATCCCTGCTCCGCTTGACGATTTTCTACGAGAATTATCCCTCGCCTTTAAGGGCCTGCCAGAATTTGAAATCATCAATATTCTTTCGCTGGCGTTAGCGGATAATGGGGAGATTGGCCGCTCTGACCTAAAACTCATCCATGACCAAAAGAAACAATTGGTACAGAAATCCGGCATCATGGAAATGGTCGCGGTACGGGAGAAGTTTTCGGATATTGGCGGTTTGGAAAACCTAAAAAACTGGCTCACCGCCAAAGCAAAGGTACTGAAAAATATCGACAAGGCACAAGCCTATGGCGTTGACCTACCCAAAGGCGTACTTATCGCCGGACTTCCCGGCTGCGGCAAGTCGCTCAACGCCAAGGCTGCCGCCGCACTCTTTGATGTGCCACTTCTCCGCATGGATATGGGGCGTCTGATGGGTAAGTATGTGGGTGAATCCGAAGCCAATATGCGCCATGCGATTGCTTTAGCAGAGGCCATATCCCCTTGCGTCCTTTGGATTGACGAACTGGAAAAAGCGTTTGCCGGAATCGGCGCTGGAGGTGGTGGCAATGAAGTAACCACCAGACTCTTTGGCACCTTCCTCACCTGGATGCAGGAAAAGGACGGGTTAGCCTTTGTGGTGGCTACCGCCAACAACATCACCCATTTACCACCGGAACTTCTGCGCAAAGGACGATTTGACGAGATTTTCTATGTGGGCTTGCCCAGTCCTGCCGAAAGGGCAAAGATTTTTGAAATCCATATAGGGCGCCGCCGCCCCAAAGACTTAGCGCACATCGACATTGCCAAACTTGCAAAAGCTACGGAAGGATATAGCGGCGCTGATATTGAAGGCGTGGTAAAGGATGCCATTGAACTATCCTTCACCAATGATTTACCCGCAGTCAGCACGGACACGATTTTACAAGCTATCCGCAATACCGCTTCGCTCTCTGTTATCATGAAAGAGCAAATTGAAAAGATGTCTAAAGAATATAAGGATAGGCATTTTAAGAATGCGTCCATTTAGGAGGAATCATTATGGCTGCCAAATATGCAAACTGCCCCAATTGTCATGCACGGAAATTAGGCCCCTATGAAGTAAACAGCAGTTCTGTGCACACCACTCGCGGTACCTGTCCTCACTGTGGCAAACGTTACCGCATTGATTATGGACAAAATAAAATCAAAGCGAGCAAGGCATAGGAGTCGGATTTATGGATACAAAGGAAACACAGACACAACTATTTTCCGCTGAAGATGCCCAAAAGTTCCAACCCATTATGGAAGATTTCATGGCAAGCTGTGACGCTGGCGGTGAAAATTGGCTGGCAAAACGGCTGGAACAGGCCATGCCGGAAGAAAGCCGTGAAAACCGCCAACAAATCATGGATGAAATTGAAACCGGCGTAGAAAAATTCAATAGCAGCCTTTCTTCCCTGCAAGATGCTATTGCCGCAGGAGATACCAAAGAAGAATGGCTGGCCGAAAATCTGCGCCATTCCCTAAACGAACTGTCGGAAAAAGAATACGGCACTACACTCTTTACTACTGCCCAAGCCCTGCACAGTGAAAACGAACATACCATGGCGACGATTGATGGTACAGCTGTTTCTGCCACTGTTGAAACTGTCCCCGTTGAAGAATACGATTGGTCTGCCACAGAAAATCAAGCTTTAACAAAACATCTAGGGCAGGAAATCAAAATCGGCGCTTTGGCAGGACAGGTAGTAAATGCCGGTTTTGCCCTCGCAGAGAAAACTTCTCTTGGCGGCAGACTGGGTGAATTGAAAAATGTTGCTGCGGCCCTGCGCACAGGAGATGATGGCGAAGTAAAAAAAGCCGCCTCAGCAGCTTTGGTCGTGGGCGTACAAAAGGGAATTGTACCACTGCCCAAGTCAACGCCAGTAGGCACGCTCACGGCCCTTGCCAGCGGCGGTATTGAGTCAGCGCGACTGATGATGCAATATGCAGACGGAGATATCAGCGGCGCTGAAGTCCTTGACCGCACAGAACAAATTGTTACCGTACAGGTTTCCCAAGGCTTGTCCATTGCCGGAGAAAAATTAGGGCGCTCCATCGGTGCAAAAATCGGTCTTGCTGTGGGCACCTTCGTCCCCTTCCTTGCTCCTGTAGCCGTTACGGTTGGCGGCTTTGTCGGCGGCATGGTAGGTAAACTTGCAGGCAGCAAAATAGGTCAGGCAATCGGCAAAGCCGCCCGCAAAGTCGCAGAAGTGGCCAAACCCGTTGTCAAAAAAGCATGGGAAACCGTGAAAAACGTAGGCCGCAGCATTGTCAGCGGCGTTAAAAGTTTCCTTAGCTGGCTGTTTGATTAAAGAGATGTATCGCTTCACGGCACCAAACGGCGAGCGGTGATGGGCTGCGTGAACTATAAGTCAAAAATTTAAACACTAAAAAAACGTGAGCATATAAATGATAGGTCAACTTGGCACTCCCCACAAAAACACATATTACCAATTTCTATTAACCAGAGATACCGCTTCTTCGTGTGTTAAGGAATATGTATCTGCAATCTGTTTGGCGACTACTTCTTTGCTCAGCTTCAATTTTTTCAGCATAGCAACAGCTTTCAACATGCCTTCACGAATCCCCTCATTACGCCCTTCCTCTTTTCCATCTTCATGAGCTTCGCGTATTTTCATTTCGTATGTCATGTAACCCACCCTTTCTTCGTCCTTTATCCTCACTTATAAAATCAAGCTGACTTATCAAAAATAGATAAGTCAGCTTGGTAAATATTCTCTATAATTGGAGGGAATATTATGCTTCGCTCCACGAATATCCGAAGCTGTAAAATCTGTGCTTTCTGCAAGTATTGGTATGACCCTGCTAATACTGCCATCATACCTCAAAATATCAAAGGCGGATTTTGGCAGTATGACGATACAATCTGGAATATCTGCCAACTATATGGCACAAAGCTCAGGTCAGGTATGGGCTGTGTAAAATACATCCCTAAAATTACCTAACATCATTTTAGAGCCCCATGCTAACCAATAGAAGATGACTTATCCAGCCGTATGAAAAGCGTCATTACGCGAAAGCAGATACATACAATACTGGTTCATGCTGATACCTTCCTTTTTTGCATGTTCAGCCAGTGTTTTATGCAGTATTTTAGGAATACGCAGTTTGAACTGGCCGGAATACTGATTTGCTCCTTCTTCGACAGGTTCTAAGATTTCCATACCATCTTCCAATGCAGACAGCAACCATTCGCGCTTAGCATCTTCGGCATTGCGAATTACCTCTTCCATCGTTTCAGCGCAAGTAATACAACCTGGCAGTTCCGGGTAACGAGCACCATATCCCCCTTCTTCTGTGTCTGGGATAATTTCCAGCCTATACGGCAGGGAAAGATAATATTCAATCGTCTTTTCCGGTTTCTTCATCTTCATCAATCCTCTCTACTGCTTCCTTAACTAACAGAACATAATCCCCCTCATATATCTATATCTATTTTATCATGGTGTTATATATGGTGTCAAAGTATTTATCTTTAATCATCTTAGCTAAAAAAGGACTTATCAACAGTCGCCCGTTGATAAGTCCTTCCTTTATCTCAGTATGAAATTACTTGAGCTGTGCAGCAACTTCTGCAGCGAAGTCGTCCTGCTTCTTTTCGATGCCTTCGCCCAGCTGGAAGCGGGTGAATTCGGTAACTTTTACATCGCCGAGTACATCTTTGATGGTCTTTTCGGAATCCTTAACGAAAATCTGTTCGTTGAGGCAGACTTCCTTGTAGAACTTATTGATACGGCCTTCAACCATGCGTTCGATGATGTTAGCCGGTTTGCCTTCTTCTTCAGCCTGCTTGCGGAGAACTTCCTTCTCATGTTCGAGAGCAGAAGCGTCAACGCCATCACGGTCAACAGCCATCGGAGCAGCTGCAGCAATCTGCATAGCGATATCCTTGCCGAGCTGTTCGTCGCCACCCGTCAGGTTAACGAGAACGCCGATCTTGCCGCCCATGTGGATGTAGCTGGCCAGCTTGCCTTCGGTTTCGTAGCAGGCGAAACGACGCAGGGAAATCTTTTCGCCGATGGTAGCCGTAGCTTCGGTGATCAGCGTGGAAACCTTCTTGCCTTCGATTTCGCTGTCGTTAAGGGCATCGAGGTCAGCCGGCTTCGTCGCAACGATATGTTCAGCAATTTTAGCCAGAAGCTCCTTGAACTGGTCATTGCCAGCAGCAAAGTCGGTTTCGCAGTTGATTTCAACAACGCAACCCGTCTTGCCATCAGCAGCAACGAAAGCGCCTACAGCACCTTCAGCAGCTACGCGGCCAGCCTTCTTTTCAGCTTTGGCAATGCCTTTTTCACGGAGCCAGTCGATAGCTTTGGCAGCGTCACCATCGGTAGCCGTCAGAGCCTTCTTGCAGTCCATCATACCTGCGCCCGTCTTTTCGCGCAGTTCTTTAACCATTGCAGCCGTAATTGCCATTTATTATTTCCTCCCTAAACTTGCAAATAATATAAAAGGGTAAGGGATAATAGTCCCTTACCCCATAAGTTTTACCTTGAGCGAGTAATCAATTACTCAGCGGCAGCTTCTGCAGCGTCGCCGCCTTCACCCTGACGACCTTCCATGATGGCATCTGCCATACGGCCAGTCATGAGTTTTACAGCGCGGATAGCGTCATCGTTACCCGGGATTACGTAGTCAACTTCATCCGGATCGCAGTTCGTGTCAACGATAGCAACGATAGGAATGTTGAGCTTGCGGGCTTCAGCAACAGCGATGCGCTCTTTGCGCGGGTCTACTACGAACAGAGCACCAGGGAGCTTGTTCATTTCTTTGATACCGCCGAGATACTTCTCGAGCTTTTCCATTTCATGACGGAGGCCCTGAACTTCTTTCTTCGTCAGAACTTCAAACGTGCCATCAGCTTCCATAGCTTCGAGTTCCTTCAGGCGGCTAACGCGCTTCTGGATCGTCTGGAAGTTGGTCATCATGCCGCCGAGCCAGCGTTCGTTCACGTAGAACATGTTAGCGCGGAGAGCTTCTTCTTTGATGGCTTCCTGAGCCTGCTTCTTCGTACCAACGAAGAGAACGCTCTTGCCTTCAGCGGCAATGTCACGCAGGAATGCGTATGCTTCATCAACCTTCTTAACGGTCTTCTGCAGGTCGATGATGTAGATACCGTTACGCTCCGTAAAGATGTATTTAGCCATCTTCGGGTTCCAACGCCGGGTCTGATGTCCGAAATGAACACCTGCTTCAAGTAACTGTTTCATGGAAATAACTGCCATGTTGGTGCACCTCCTGTTTTTTTCTTCTGGGCTCCTCATCTTCTGCACCACCTCCATACCCGAGGCACAGGGCAGATATCGGCAACCCATGCTTTTTTCTTACACCGCGAAAAATTATATCATAAGAGAAATCCCGGCGCAATAGCTAAAATAAATTTTTACGCGCCAATCCGCAAAATCATGCGGTTTTCATCGCCGCTGGCCAAATAGACCCGCCGCAGGCAATTTACCGTAATGGATTCGATAAAGTAATCCTGATAGGAAAACTTGCCCTGCTGGGCGGTTTTGATGATATCGTAGGGGCTGCCATTATCCCGGACAATCAAGGTCAGGTCAGATTCAGGCTCCTTGCCGAGCAGGATGGAAAATTCCATTTGGAACGGCTTGTCTGCCGCCCGCATGCTGGCATGTATACCGATTTCCTCCACCAACACCGTGAGCAGTGCCCGCTGGTGGGCAGAGATATCTACAGCCGCCATATCCGCTGCCACCCGCTCAGATAAGGACACTACCGCTTTCATGGTGCAATCGGTATCGTATGAATACTGGCGGGAAAGCTTTTCCTTGTCCAAAAACAGCCGCCCCCTGCTGCCTGTCCACCACGAGTTAAACACATAAGCCAGGACAAAGCCCGCACCTGTTCCGAGCCACATCTCGTTCATGGAACAGAGTGCGCCCATTTCCATGCCCACATAGGGAAAGCCAAGCAGCAGGAAAACTTTCAGTAAAGCCCCATAATTCCGTTTTTCAATATAAATATAGTAGTTACTGTACATCAGCGTACAGCCTAGAAAGACGATAAACAGCAGGAAGCAGCGCACAGCCGCCTCCGTTTCGGCTATCATCTGTTCATCACGCACGCCAAAAAGCAGGGGCAAAAAGCCCGCCAGCGCCATGCCCAAAGCGGTAAACAACAGACTGATCAGCACCGTTGCCCGGATGCCGATATCCATGGTCTTTTGAATGCTGTGCAAATTTTCTTCGGCATGATACTGACAAATCATGGGCTGCAAACAATCCACCAGTCCCGTATAGAGGGCAATAATCAACGTGAGCAGATTGACCGCCACCGTCACGACAATCATGTGTTCTTCACCGAAATGGCTGATGACACAGGAAGACAATGCCACCGGCAGCAGCGATAAGAACAGGGTATCCAAAGAATGATAAAAGCTGTAGACCACACCATAAAGCACATCTTTGGTATGCCAATACCAGCGAAAGCGCAGGCGGCTGCGCCCACCGTTCAGGAAGTAAAGCTGCACCAGCACCGCCGCCAGCAGGCCGCAGCTCGTGGCAATGCCCACGCCCATGACACCAATCTGCAAGCAGAGGACAACATCCAGCAGCGCATTGACCACAAAGGTACATATCGCCCCTACTACACAGACCCGTTCCTGTCCTTCCGCCACAAATACGGTATAAAAGAATACGTTTAAGAACATCAGCGGCGCATAAAACAGCAGGCCATTGTAATAGTCACGAGCATAGCCCATGAGCTGTGGCGAAATCGCCCAAAAAGCCAACAGATTTTCCCGAAAGAAAAACATCCCGGCCACAAAGGCGAGCCCTACGCCAACCGCCAACAGCACGCCCATGCTGAACAGCTGATTGACCCGCTCGCGGTCGCCCCGCCCCTGCGCATAGGAAAGCATCATGGCCAGCCCGTCAGCAATCAGGTAGCTGATAAAGATGATAAAGGTAATCAAGGGAAAAACCAGCGTCATGCTGACGACCGCATTTTCCCCCACTAATTGCCCTGCCGCCACGTTATCCGTGAGAATCAGCACATAGGCACTAGCCATCGAAAACATGGCGGCGGCAAAAACCGAACGAAAGCGGGTAGAAATTACCGTCTTTTCGCCCCAAAAACTAAAACGGCTCACGACAAAATCTCCGCTAATTTACGTTCATCTGCCTGCATAGCCGAAAGCATTTCATCATAGGCCGCGGCATACTGCTGCATTGCCTTTTCTGAATAACGGCTGGCATCATAGGCAAGTCTCAGCGAATAATGACCATCATCAAGCACCGTCACCGCAATATCGAGCACATTTTCGGCAGCCGAACGCTTATTGGGCGGCATTTCCTCGACTTGGCAGGGCAGACCGCCAAGGATATAGGACGCTTTAATATCCGTATCCTTTTGCAGGATAAAGCTGGCACATTCGCCTTCCAAATCGTCCTTATAAACCAAATCCAGTCCTTTGGCATAAGTAATGCCTTTGTTAATCTTTTCCTCCAATGCCGTAAGGAATTGCGTAACGGACATATCCTGCCCGAAATCCCATTTCAGCGGATACTGATTGAGCAGCAGCCCCATAAGGCGCATTTCCTTAATGGAGGTACGCGCATTATGCACCCAGCTCATAATGACCTCTTTATTCCCGGTAACACGCGCCATTGCCGCCATTGCCGCCGCGATAAAGAAGGTATTTTCGCTGTAAGGACGGTCAGCAAAGAATTTATGGTTGATGTTGTTGAGGTCACAGTCCACTGCTCCCTCATGCCAGCTGTCTTCACGGCTGACATCTGTCGGCGGCAGATGTTTTTGCGGGTCAAAGCCGGCTAACATTTCCTGCCAGTAGCGATGGCCTTCCTCCTGCCCGGACTGCAGTTCCTGCGCTTCTTCCCATACATATTCCGCATAGCTTGCCGGCTGACGTTTCGCGGTCCTGCGCATATAATGTTTATTGACTTCCCGCCAGAACAGCAGGATAATCGCCGTACCGTCCATAATGGCATGATAAAAATCCCCATAGATATATTTCCCCGAAGGGGTCAGCATCAGATAAATACGATACAGCGGCCGGTCAATAATCTTAAAGGGCTTTTCCAGTTCCCGCTTGCGCTCCTCAAAGGCCATTTCCGAGAGGATTTCCACACGCACCTTGGACACGCTGCCATCAAACCGCTGGCAGACCTCTCCCGTATCCGGATGGAAGACCAGCCGACAGCGGAAAATATCATACATCTCCAATACTTCATTTACCGCTTCAGCCAGACGCTCCAAATCCACAGCCTCATCCAGCTTGAGCAGCGCACCGATATTCATCATGGTCGAATTTGCCTTGCGGAAATGGGTATCTACGAGCCAGCGCTGAATCGGCCTCAGCGGATAAAAACCATCCGTCGGCCCGGTTATCTCTCCGACCTGATTCGCCTGCACAATCTCAAAGAAATTCGTAAAGCAGGTAACATCAAAAACATCCATAATTTCCTGCTGCGGGTTCTTGATGATGATTTTTATATCCTGCTTGGCCGCTGCTTTCTTCACCATAAGCAAAGAACGCAAACCAGCCGAGGCAATATAATCCACATCCGAAAAATCCAGTTCGATTTCCTTTATTCCAGCCGGAATATCTGCAAGCTCCTCCTCCAACACTGGAGCTTCTACCGCATCAAGCCTGCCGGACAACTCCACCAGCCACAAATCACCTACAGCCTGCTTGACAACATCCAAAGCCATACCAACCACTCCATTCTATCTTTCTGCCCTATATCGACAGAACCACTACATACAAGCAATTCCATTTGTTTATTTTCGACACACAAATCAATTTTCCTCTATTTTTATTATCTATCGTAAATACCTTTAGAGAGGCCCCATATTGCGCGACAATTGCAGCACGCAAAAACACTATAAACTTGCAGTTTGCCAGTACGTGCTGAAATTTTTTGTTACAGCTCAGTAGGGGCGGAGGTGGTAATACTTTTCGCCCCTGACCACGTATGAACAAGATACCTTTACCACAAACTCCAACTTGCCAATTTTACATTAACGCAATAAGCCCGGTGTCTGATGATACGTTTCCGTCGCGTTTGACAAGCTTGTCTAAGCAGAGGAAATGTATCATCAGGCACCGGGCGCCTTTCCCTATCGTATTGACTTATGATGCAGCTTACTTGCCCTCCTGCATCCGATTAATCGCACTTACAAGCGCCTGAATGGACGCGGTAATAATATCCGTATCCATTCCAGCCCCCCAATGGGTCTTGCCTTCTTCATCTTTAATGCCGATATAGGCGATTGCGCGGGAATGCTGGCCGATTTCCAAAGCGTGCTCACTATAGGTGAGGTCTTTGTACTTCACGCCCAGATTCTTCTGCAGGGCATTGGACACCGCATCCAGACGGCCATTACCCTTGGCCACAAAGGTTTCCAACTGGCCGTTGACCTTCACATCCACCGTACCGGAACGCGTGCCGTCCGGCTCTTTTTTGAGCAGGAAGTCCACGAGTTCATACGGTTCAGCGATATTGACATACTCATGCTGGAAAATCTGATAGATTTCGTCTGGCATAAGTTCCTTGTGTTTGTGGTCGGAAACGGATTTGACCCGATAGCCGAAATCCTCCCGCATCTTCTTGGGCATATCGATGCCGTACTTCTGCTCCATGATGAAGCCCACGCCGCCCTTGCCGGACTGGCTGTTGATGCGGATGACGTCGCCATCGTACTCACGGCCCACATCCTGCGGGTCGATGTAGAGGTAGGGCAGCGTCCACTTGTCGGGATTTTTTTCTTCCTTCCACTTCATGCCCTTGGCAATAGCATCCTGATGGGAGCCGGAGAACGCCGCAAAGACCAACTTGCCTGCATAAGGCTGACGATAACCGACCTGCATACGGGTCAGCCGTTCATAGGTGTCCACGAGAACCGGCATATCCTCAAGGTTCAGCCCCGGGTCTACGCCCAAAGCGAACATATTCATCGCCACGGTCACAATATCCACATTACCGGTGCGCTCACCGTTGCCAAAGAGCGTGCCTTCCACGCGGTCAGCACCAGCCAACAGGCCCATTTCCGTATCGGCTACGCCGCAGCCGCGATCGTTATGCGGATGCAGGGACAGCACCACATTTTCGCGATACTTCAAATGCTTGTTCATATAGGCAACCTGCATAGCGTAGACATGCGGCATGGACATTTCCACGGTTACAGGCAGATTGATGATGGCTTTTCTATCTGCCGTGGGCTGCCATACATCGAGCACCGCATTGCAGACTTCCAGCGCGTATTCCGGTTCCGTTCCTGTGAAGGATTCCGGCGAATACTCGAAGCGGTAGTTTTCCCCGGCTTCTTCCGTCAGCTTTTTGAGGAGTTTGGCGCCTTCCACGGCAATCTCCTTGATTTCCTCCTTGGACTTGCGGAACACCTGCTCACGCTGGGCCACAGAGGTAGAGTTATAGACATGCACAACGGCATTTTTCACGCCCTTCAGCGCCTCAAAGGTCTTGCGGATAATGTGCTCGCGGGCCTGCGTCAATACCTGAATGGTCACATCGTCGGGGATAAGGTCATCTTCCACTAGCCGGCGCAGGAATTCATACTCAGTTTCCGAAGCTGCCGGGAAACCAACTTCAATTTCCTTGAAGCCGACTTTGAGGAGCATCTTGTAAAATTCCAGCTTTTCATCGAGATTCATCGGAATAATCAGCGCCTGATTGCCGTCCCGCATATCGACACTGCACCATACAGGTGCCTTGTCCGGGGCGTCTTTCTTCGCCCATTCCAAATCCATCTCCGGCGGCATAAAATAACCTTTGCTATACTTCTGATAATTCATCATCGGCATTCCCTCCATATAATAATAGCCTTCCCCCTCCTCCAATGGAGGAGACGAAAGGCCATGCACTACGCATTTCCCTGTGTCGTATACTACAATAACATATTGGTATTATTTTTGCAAGTTTTTTGTGTTATTTTGTAAACATTAACCTAACCAACCGTCTGCCTGATGGCCTCACAGTTTTTCTCGTAAACCTCTTTGACGTCGGCTGCCAATGCCGTGAGTTCCTCGCGGCTTTTGCCTGCCCGAATGGCCTGCACCATCTTGTCGGCGGCCTTAAACAGCCCCATAAGACTTAAATTCCCCGCTGTGCCCTTCAAGGTATGCACACATTTCCCTGCTTTTTCGATATCATCGGCAGCAAATGATTGGGAAAAATCAGCATAGGAGCTATCGTCAAGAAATTTTACCAAAAACTTATGATAAAGCGCCACATTCCCCATGAATCGTTCCAAGCCTTTGTCGTATTCAACGCCTACGTCACCCAGCGTTTGTTTAATCTCCAACTGCTCCATCATGTTCGCATCCTTTCGCGTTAACAGCCACTCCTGTTCTTGCTCCTATACTTCGCGCTAAAGCCCTTGTTTTCCTGCCGAAGCGAAAAATAATTCCTGCATTATTCTACGCGGCGGTCTTCGCCATCGGTTATGACCTTTTTCCAGCCGTAATACTGCGCATACATGAGGTTGTGGCTTCCTTCTTCGCGTGGTTCCAAATCTGAGCCCCAGGCCAGAACATCCGTATTCCAGGTCACACAGCCCAGATACTCGCAGATTTCATCACTGATAGGCAGCACATCAATCTGATGCACCACGACCAAATCCTGTTCTTTATGCGCATTGATATAATCAATGCGGCTCATCCATTGCTGCCGCACATCCCATTCCACAGCACAATAAATTGCCGCCGTAGCCAGCCATAAGGCAAAGGCAGAAGCCAAAACGCCACGGCACATGCCCTTATGCTGCTGATAAAATTCCTCCTTGTAAGGCATCAGTTCCCTGAGTGCCGTAACCGAAGCGGCGATAACCGCTACCGTCGAGAAAAAGCCCGCCCGCGCAGGAGCCATCGGCACAAAAATCATCACCAGCATAACGCCCAAAGCACCGGCTATCATCACAGCCTGAAACTTCGTGACCTTGTTCCAGCGCTGGCCTTTGGGCAGCCCAAAGACATAATAACCGATAAGCGCCAGCAGTGGCAGCCACAATTTAGTTACCGGCCAAAAACATTCAGCGAAGGTAATCTGAAACATCAGCGGTGTCCAGTACATATCCGCAGGCAGGCCGGGATTGTATTCATACAGCCGCTGCAATTCCATCCGCACCATTTCACCGGGAGCCTCGACCAGCATAATACCACCAATGCACAGGCAGATAAAACCACTCACCATCCACAACTGCAGTTGTTTTTGTTTTTTGAAATGCCACAGCGCAAAAAGTGTGATAAGCCCCGCTGCCGCCGCGCCGGTTTCCACCGACCAGCCGGCGCACAGGCCGCTTACAGCCATCAGCGGAACCGCCCACTTAGGCGGCTTTGCCCAAAAGTCCGCCTGCCAGTATTTTAAAGCAAAGGGCAGTAAAAATAAAAATTCCAGCAAGCCCATCCAAAGAAATACACAGCTGCCGCACATCCACAGCGTAGTCAAAAACGGGTCCGGCAAGAGAAACCAAAAGGCAAATACCAGCCAGAGCATATACGTGCGGTTCATCACTTTCAGGCTCAGGCCGGTACCGATACGGAATACCAGTAACAACAAGCCGCCGAACACCAGTGTGTTCAGGACGTTAAAAATTTCTTTGCCTTGCCAGGCAAAAAACTGCGTAAGGCCGATACCTAAAATCCGTCCGCCCCAGGTGAAATAATGCGACCACTGACTGACCACAATATCGTAAAAAGAAGTAATGCGCTGCCGCGGCCCGACACCGTCCAAAAGATTTCCCCGGTCAGCGCCATCCCAGATAAAGGCATAGGGTATATCATCCGATACCATAGGCAGCATACAATTGCGCACAAAAAACAAGCCTAAAAACAGCACCAGCACCATCTGCCAGGATAGTAGTTTTTTCACCAATCATTTGCCTCCCCATATTTTCCCCAGTCAATCTTCTTGTCGATAACAATTCCCTTCAGCCCGTGATATTGGGCATAAACATTGGAGCGATTATCCTTGGGGTTGCTTTCCAAATCGCCCCCAAACATCAGCAAGGTCTCCGTAACCGAGCGACTCCCCGTGATTTTATCCAAACGCCACGGTATTTCAATCGCCGACACGACCACCGGGTCATCCTGTCTGTGCTGTGCAATCAGCTGCTCCCGTGCAGCCCATTGCTGACTGTAGGAAGTCTCGATAATCAGGCAGATTACGGTTGCCGCCAGCCACAAACCCAAAGCGGCAAAGCCCAAAACAGCCATGCTCAGACGCAGCTTAGCAAACTGTGCGCATTTGGCAGCCCCCCATGGGAGCATAACCCGCAGGGCTTTGGTTGAAGCCACCAGCAGGAAAATTACGCTATGATAAGCCCCATGCGCACGAAAATCCGGGGAAAACATCATCGCCGCCAAAATAAGGAAACTTGCCGCGGTGAACAGCCCCATATAGCGTTTTTCCTCACGGCTGCCCAAGTTATAACGCAGGCAGAGCAGGATGGGCACCAGCAGGGGCAGTTCTCCCGTAAATACCGGCAGGAACCCTTCCACGAAGTTATACAGGAACATCACCGGTGTCCATAAAAGTTCCGGCGGCATGGTGTAATCCGGAGCAAGCTCCTCCATAAGCCTTACTCTTTCCATATTGCCCGGTGCCAGCATTAGCAGCAAAGCCCCCATAACCAGCCCACAAAAACCTGCCACCTGCCAGCGCCGCAATTTTTTCTGCCGATAAGCTAACAGCAAAAAAGCCAAGGTCAGAAATACTGCCGCCATGCTTACGGTTTCCATTGACCACCCGGCCAATAAGCCCAGCACGAACAGGGAAATCACGCAGCCCCAGCCCTTGTCCTGCCAAAAATCGCCGTGCGCGAAGCTGCGGGCATAAGGCAGCAGGAAGGCACACACCACGACAGAAGTCCAGAGATAGACACACGCCCCGGTCATCCATAACATCGTGTAAATATAAGAAGGCAGGGCGAAAAACAAGCCCAAAAACAGCCAGCAAAGCCCCGCCTTACTCCTGCCCGGCGATTCTATGCGGCCTGCCGCCAGCCAAAAGAGCACCAGCACCAACAGGATAAAAAACAAAAAATTGAATACATCAAACAGATAACCATGCTCGCCACTCTGCCAGATAAAAAACTGTGCCGCAAAGAGTGCCGGCACCCGCCCGCCCCAGGTGAAGTAATGCGATAACTGGGACGTAAAAATATCCTGCAGGGAATTAATGCGCTCACGCGGACCGATACCATCCATCAGATTGCCGGCATTAGCTCCATCCCAGATGAACGCATATGAGTAATCATCCGCCACCATTGGCAGCAGTATCGTGCGCCATAAAAAGATCCCTGCGCCAAAGACAAACAGCATTTGCCACGAAAGCCTCTGCCACAAAGCCTGCCAGCAGGCATACAGCCTGTCAGCCCAAACTTCCATATAATTTTATCTCCCCTCATTTAATCAACACGCACTAATCAACACGCACTAATCAACACGCCCTGACTTTTTGCGGTCAGCCACCGCCACATACAGGACAGGTACAATCAGCACGCCCAAAAGCGTTGCCAGCGCCATACCGCCCACTACGGCTATCCCCATGCTGCTGCGTGCGCCGGAACCGGCACCATCCGCCAGTGCCAAGGGCAGACAACCGGCAATAAAGGCCACAGAAGTCATGAGTATGGGCCGCAGACGCAATTTTGCCGCCGTCAGAGCCGCCCGCACAGGCAAAACGCCCCGCAGCTGTCTTTCCCGGGCAAATTCCACAATCAAGATGGCGTTTTTCGCAGCTAACGCCACCACCAGCAATATGCCAATCTGCATATACAAACTGCCGGGCAAGCCTGCGGCGAGTTCGGATAGCAATGCACCGCCAATGCCCAAGGGCACGGAGAGCAGCACCGCCCAGGGCAGCCGCCATGACTCATAGATAAACATCAGGCACAGGAAGACAAACACCAGCGACAGCCCGAGCAGCACAGCCGTATCCCCCTGTGCCTCCCGCTCGTGGCGGCTGACTCCCGTCCAGGCGATTTGAAAGCCCTGCAAAGCGGCTTCGTCAACCGCTTTTTCCATGGCCTCCATCGCCTCACCGGTGGAATAATCTTCGCCTGGGGCTAGTTCAAAATGGACGCTCCGCACACCATCATAGCGGGTGATGCTGGCAGGCCCCGAGGAATTTTGCGCCTGTACCAGTGCATCTAACGGCACCATAACGCCTGCACTGTTGCGCACAAACAAAAAGCGCATGTTCTCCGGTTCATGGCGAAAAGCCTTATCGGCCTGCAAGACTACCTTGTACACCTGCCCAAAGCGGATAAAGTCATTTACTTCTTCGCCGCCGAAGTTCACCTGCAAGGCACTGTAGACATCATCTAAGTTTACGCCCAGAAGTTTGGCCTTGTCTTCATTCACCGTAAAATTCACATAAGGCGTGCTCAGGTCAAAATCAGCCTCCAGCTCCTCGATTTCCGGATGATTTTGGGCAGCGGCTTTCACGCTGTTCACGGCAGCCTGCAATTCCGCCTCCGAATGTCCGGCCAAATCCAGTAAATGCAGGGAAGCGCCGCCGGTCATGCCCAGTTCCGGCAAAGCGGGCGGATTAATGCCCATGAGCCCAGCCTCCGGAATGACTTTACTTCCTTCCTCCTCCAACCACGTCAGCAAATCATCCACACTCTGTCCATCTGCGGTGCGTTCAGCCCAATCCTTCAGCGAGATAAAGAGCAAACCGGCATCGGAACGTGTATTATCGCTTAATAAATCCACACCGCCAATACCGATAACTGCCCTGACAGCCTCCTGCGCCTGCAGTTTTTCCGTCAGACGATTCATGGAATCAATGGTATGATTCAGCGAAGTACCTGCCGGCAGATTCAGCCCCGCCACAACATACCCCTGATCTTCCTCCGGCAAAAACTCCTGCGGCATATTGAGATACAAGCCCGTAGTTCCGACAAGCAGCAGCACGACCGTGAGCAAAACCAGCCTTCCCCGGCGCAGACACCAGCCTAAGCACCGTTGATATCTGCCCCCTGTCCACTTCAGTATTTGCCCAAAGGCGGTGAGCAGTCTGTTATCTTCCCCCTGCGCTTTGTCCTTTAACAGCAAAACGCATAAAGCCGGGGTCAGCGACAGGGCCGCAAACGCCGAAATGCTCATGGCAGCCACCAGCGTAAGGGCGAACTGACGGTAAAGCGTCCCCGTCATCCCCGACAGGAAAGCCACCGGCACAAAGACCGCTGCCAGCACAAAGGCAATCGCTAGGATCGGTGCCTGTACTTCCCGCATGGCCACCGAAGCTGCTGCCTGCGCCGCCAAGCCGCGCTCAATATGGCGGAACACGCTTTCAATAATGACAATGGCATCATCCACCACCAGCCCAATGGCCAGAATCAGGGCAAACAGCGTCAACAGATTGAGGGAGTAACCGCAGAGATAAAAGACAAAAAATGTCGCAATGAGCGATACCGGCACAGCCAGCATCGTGATAAGCGTAGCCCGCCAGCTGCCCAAAAAGAGATAGACAATCACCGCTACCAGCAGTAAGGCCTCAGCAAAGGTATAGGCAACTTCTGCCAAAGACTCCTCAATAAAGCGGGTTTGGTCAACCACAATGCGGTATTCCATATCCGGAGGAAACATCGTCTGCGCTTCCGCAAGGATTTTTTTCACCTCACCGATGGTTTTCAAGGCATTGGCACTATCCGTCAGGGTTATGCTGAAGGAGGCCGCCTCCCGCCCGTCCTGATAGGACACATAGCGTGTATCCCGCCGTCCTTCGGTTACCTGAGCCACATCCTTAACACGGATTAAATCCCCCTCTGACGAAGGCAGAATGATATTGCCAAACTCCGCAGGCGTCTGGCGGCGGTTCTCGACCCGGCCCACCATCTGCTTCTCCTGGCCTTCACTTACAGGCATTTTGCCCAAAGTGCCGGCAGCAGGCTGCACATTCTGTTCCCTGACAGCCGTGAGTACATCCGACACAGCCAGATGCCTTGCCGCCAGTTTATCCGGCTGCAGCCAAATGCGCATGGCATAGTCCTCTGTGTATTCCTCTACACTGCCCACACCGGAAACCCGCTTTATCTTATCGAGGAAATAGTTCTTGGCATAGTTTTGCAAAAAGATACTGTCATAGGTTCCCTTCGGTGAACACAGGGACATGGCAAACACCATCCCCGGCAGGGAACGGCTGGTCGTCACACCGTAATCCTGCACCACTTTGGGCAGGGAGGGCAGAACCGTCGTCACCCGGTTTTGCACACTGGCTGCCGCCACTTCCCCGTCCACCCCCGGAGCAAATTCGATATCCAATTTATATTCCCCGGAGGCATCCGCGTGGGAAGACATGCTGCGCAAACCATCAATGCCATGGATTTCCGCTTCGATAACATTTGCTACAGTGTCCTGCACCACCGTAGCATCAGCTCCCTGATAGGTTGTCGATACCGAAACCGTTGGCGGCATAATGGCAGGATATTCGGCAATGGGCAGCTGAAAAGCCGCTACCAGACCCAATAAGGTCAAGAGTATCGCCATTACTACCGCCTGCAGCGGATGCCGGATAAAATACTGAGCCAATCAAAACACCTGCCCGCTTTTTTATTTCATGAACTGGTCTATCGCCTTATTTAACTGGTCTATTGCTTCCTTGTCATTATCCCGCACCGCATCCACAATACAATGTTCCATATGGTCTTTGAGAATAATCTTGCTGACCCCGTTAATGGCACTCTTTACCGCCGAAAGCTGAATGAGGACTTCACTGCAATCACGGCCATTTTCCACCATACCTTTGATGGATTCCAAGTGGCCGATAAGCCGCGACATGCGGTTGAGCACCGCCTTGGTATGCGCATGCGAATGCGTATGACCATGCGGGCCATGATGGTCATGGTCCGCATGGTGGTCATCATGGGTATGCGTAACCACAGTTCCATCTTCTAATATATGCGTATGTTCGTTCATTGAATTTAATGTCTCCCTATTGTCATAAATTGTTCATAACGTTATTTATATTCGCTGCAAAGCGTTTTTTTCCTGTCAGCAATGGCAAAAAAATCAGCAGCCTCCCCCAAAAGGGCGGCTGCTGTCTGCCTATGATTATTCAACGGCGATGGTTACATTTTCACCATTGATATTCCATTCCTTCGCTTCACCGGCAAGCGTTCCGTAAGCAACGGAATCGGCCAGCGTGATTTCCTTGAGGTAGTCCTCATTCTTCGCCACAATGGCCTGCAGTTTTTCATTGCCGGAAAGGCTGACTTTGATATGGTCGGTGACTTCAAAGCCATTTTCCTTGCGCATGGTCTGTACCTTGCTGATGATTTCGCGGACGAAGCCTTCTTCGAGGAGTTCTTCCGTCAGCGTGGTATCGAGTGCAATGGTCACGCCGTTATAGCGCTGGCAGTTGAAGCCTTCGGTCTGCGCCATGGAAACTTCCACATCTTCGCTCGTGAGCGTTACTTCGCCATCGGGGAGAGCAATAACCAGCTTGCCGGTGGAATCCATTTCCGCCTTGGCCTTATGCCCGTTGAGCTTAGAAAGGGCAGCCTTTACCGCGCCAATCTGCTTGCCGACCTTCGGGCCGAGCACGCGGAAGTTGGGCTTGAAGCTGTAGGAAAGATACTCTTCCATATCGTCCTTGAAGACAACTTCCTTGACGTTGAGCTCGTCGGCCACGATTTCCTTGAAGAAATCGGAGAGTTCGCGTTCTGCATTCACATACATATGGGCAACCGGCTGGCGGTTCTTGATGTTGGTTTCGTTGCGGGACGCACGGCCCAGTACCACGATTTCAAGTACGAGTTCCATGTTCTTTTCGAGTTCTTCATCAATCCAGGCCTCGTTGACCGTCGGATAATCGGCCAGATGAACCGATTCCGGAGCCGTCTTATCAATGCTGCAAACGAGGTTGCGGTAGATGGATTCGGTGATGAACGGAACCATGGGAGCGGCAGCTTTGGCCGTGGTTACGAGTGCCGTCCAGAGGGTCATGTAAGCGTTAATCTTATCCTGCTCCATGCCCTTGGCCCAGAAGCGGGCACGGCTGCGGCGCACATACCAGTTGGACAGTTCGTCCGTGAAGGCCTGCAGAGCTTTGGCAGCTTCGGTAACCTTGTAGTTGGAGAGGTCGCTGTCCACTTCCTTGACCATGGTATTGAGGCGGCTCAGCACCCATTTATCCATAACCGGCAATTTGTCGTAGTCCAGCGTGTACTTCGTGGCATCGAAGTTGTCGATATTGGCATAGAGCACGAAGAACGCATAGGTATTCCAGAGCGTGCCCATGAACTTGCGCTGGCCTTCCTGCACTGCATCATCATGGAAGCGGTTCGGCAGCCACGGGGCGCTGTTTTCGTAGAAGTACCAGCGGATAGCATCGGCACCATGCTGGCCGAGTGCCTGCATGGGGTCAACGGCATTGCCCTTGGACTTGCTCATCTTGCGGCCATCCTTATCCTGTACATGGCCGAGCACGATGACATTCTTGTACGGTGCTTCATCAAAGAGCAGCGTGGAAATGGCAATCAGCGAGTAGAACCAACCGCGGGTCTGGTCAACGGCTTCGGAGATGAAATCTGCTGGGAAGCGCTTCTCGAAGATGTCCTTGTTCTCAAACGGATAATGCCACTGCGCAAACGGCATGGAACCGGAGTCGAACCAGCAGTCGATAACTTCCGGTACACGGTGCATTTCCTTACCACATTCCGGGCATTTGATGGTCACGGCATCAATGTACGGACGGTGCAGTTCGATATCGTCCGGGCAGTTGTCGCTCATTTCCTTGAGTTCGGCAATGGAGCCAATCGTGTGCTGATGGCCGCATTCGCATTCCCAAACCGGCAGCGGCGTACCCCAGTAACGGTTACGGGACAGGCCCCAATCCTGTACATGTTCGAGCCAGTCGCCGAAACGGCCTTCACCGATGGATTTCGGAATCCAATTGACCTTGTTGTTGTTAGCAATCAGCTTGTCTTTGACATCCGTCATCTTGATGAACCAGGTTTCACGCGCATAGTAGATCAGCGGCGTATCACAGCGCCAGCAGTGCGGATAGCTGTGCTCAAACTTCGGTGCCTTAAAGAGCTTGCCGCTCTTTTTAAGGTCATCGATAATCAGCGGGTCAGCGTCTTTGACAAACACGCCGGGCCAGTCCGTTTCTTCCGTCATTTCGCCCTTGCTATTGACGAACTGCACGAACGGCATATCGTACTTGCGGCAAACGCGGTTATCGTCCTCACCGAAAGCCGGGGCGATATGAACGATACCCGTACCATCGGAGGTCGTAACATAGTCATCGCAAACTACATAGAAGGCTTTTTTCTTGAGCTTGCCCACGGCATAGTCATAAAGCGGTTCATATTCGCGGTATTCGAGGTCCTTCCCCTTGTACTTTTCGAGGACTTCGCGCTCGCCTTCGACACCTTCAAAGACCGTGTCCACGAGAGCTTCAGCCATGTAGTAAACCGTGCCGTCAACCTTGATTTTCACGTAATCCACTTCCGGATTCACGCAGAGGCCGAGGTTGGAAGGCAGCGTCCAGGGCGTCGTCGTCCAAGCGAGGAAGTAGGCATCTTCGTCTTTTACCTTGAACTTGACCATGGCAGAACGTTCTTTGACGTCCTTATAGCCCTGGGCTACTTCATGGGAAGACAGCGGGGTGCCGCAGCGCGGGCAGTAGGGAACAACTTTATGTCCCTTGTAGAGCAGGCCCTTCTTCCAGATTTCCTTAAGTGCCCACCATTCGGATTCAATGAAGTCGTTTTCGTAGGTGATATAGGGATGTTCCATATCAGCCCAGAAGCCGACCACATCGGAAAATTCTTCCCACATGCCCTTGTATTTCCAAACGGACTCACGGCACTTCTTAATGAACGGCTCAATGCCGTATTCTTCAATCTGCTCCTTGCCGTTAATGCCCACGAGTTTTTCGACTTCGAGCTCTACCGGCAGACCGTGCGTATCCCAGCCGGCCTTTCTTAAAACCTTCTTGCCTTTCATGGACTGATAGCGCGGCAGCATATCCTTGATAACACGGGTCAAAACATGACCGATATGCGGCTTGCCATTAGCCGTCGGCGGGCCATCATAAAAGGTAAAGGTATCGCAGCCTTCACGCTGGTCGATAGCCTTCTGCGCGATGTTATTCTTCTTCCAGAAATCCAGAACTTCCTTTTCTCTGTCCACGAAGTTCAAATTGGTGTCAACCTTGCTGTACAAACGAACTCCTCCTCCAAAATACAAAAACCTGCATCCCAAAAACAGGATGCAGGTATACCTACACTTATAAACCACCTATTTTTCACGTACCAACATACGCTATTCCGTAACGGGGAATACCGGCGAAGCCTACTAAACGAATTTCAGCCTGCTGCTCCGAAGTGATTTTCACCGCCCCCTACTCACTACCGGCTTGCACCTGACCCGGCTCGCTACAGTTTTCCCTGACGATTACTCTCTTCATCAACGCATTTACACATTAACAGGTATTAGTCTATCACACCCCGCCTGTAAATTCAATTAAAATTTACAAAATATGTGTTTCACACTAAACTCACCTCGAATTCAAACGGCGGCTGACCGGTCAAAATGACTGGTCAACCGCCCACTTGAGATTATTAAGCTATTGTGCAGGCTGTTCCTGCACACGCATAAGCGGCAGGTCTGCCAATTCACTGATGTTACAAATACCTTGCCATACTGGCTGGAAATCAGGCAGCTGCAATAGTATACGCCACGCCGCGTTTCAAGAGCGGATAGCCCGAATTATAGTCGCTCTGCGCTTCAAGGTTTATGTCGTTTTATCGTGGCCCGATAAACTTATCACCGTTCAGATGTATCATGTGGTCTGGCATTTCAGCAATCCATACTTCAGTTTCCCATGCTAAATCTTCGGAGAATTTCTTATAGGTCTTGAAATCAAGGAACGCTGTGATAAATACCTTGCCTGATTTGACATTAGCTGTCATAGATGTAATTTCGTCTATACGCTTTGGGTTCATAGGCCCGACTGATGTCACCGCTTCTATAAAGTAAATCCAATCTTTGTCCTCACGATATAAAACGACATCTGGCATTTTATCATGCAAAGTTATTTCAAAGCCTAACTCTTTTAGTTTCTCTACATTCTTCACCATGTCTTTTTCTGTGGTATCACCAACATAAAGGCATTCAGAATACGGAGCAAACCTTGGCGCTAATTCCTCAATGATAGCTTTCTGTAGCTGATTATGTTTACCTGCAGAGAAGGTAAAATCCTGCCCATTGATTTTTACAGGCATCTTCCGCATTTCTTTTTTAGATGAATAGGTTTCAATTAAGGATTCATGGACAGAGCAGAAATCACTAAGCTCTTTATCCCAACGGTCAGAACCTAGAGTTTGTAATAGAGCACACGCTTCATCTGTAAGCCTATACCTATAATTGGGGCTGTTGGTGGCTTTGCCGTTATCTTCTATTAAGGCACTTCTTCTAAAAGGATGCATAGCCTGTTTGCGTATAGTCTCCCTGCTGTTTTCGGCATACTCTACTCTATAGTGTTCTTTTGCAAACTGGATAATATCATGTATTCTTATCCATTCATTACTGCAGTTTTCCCAACTATCGTATTCCTTAATATTCGCTAAAGTAAGTAACGCCAAGCAACATACATCTGCCTGTTGCATTTTAGGCATACCAATGGATTCAAGAAACTTTTTCGCTTCTTCTAATTTCGTCATCTAAATATTCCTCCAAAATTCTATCACAAGTTTTTTCCGTAAGGTCATTGCTAGCCATTAGCCTTTGACCTAAATAAACAATCCCTTCTAATGTTGGCATAGGCATAGTATTAACCTCTGTTGAATTTACCTGTGTCGAACCATTGAGGATACGATAATATTTATCGTATAATGTGGAATTAAACAAGCAATACAAGCCATATACCATCTGTTTCGTAAGGCTTTTTTTATTTCGCGTTATAAAGTTTAGCTTGTTTTGGGTGCTTATTTGCTTATAAGTTGGAAAATCATCTTGCAGGTATATACTGCTCTGTAAGCGGCGGGATTCTTCTTTAGAGGTGAACCGCTTAACAAACAGATAATTTGTGTTGTCTTGCAACAAGCCAGATTTACGGGTATCAATATATTCCCCATGTTTTCCTATGGGAAAAGTAATTCTGCCATCCTTTAGGTGCTGTGCAAAGAACATAGGCACATTATCATTAGTCGGTTCATCCATAAGGTGCTCACGTTCTCTGAAATCAACAGTAAGTCCCGTTTTCATCTTCATATCAAGAGAAGGTAATGTATTATGAAAAACACTAAGCCGTTCCAGTACATTCACTTCTTCTTTATTCGTAACCAGATAAACATACTGGTTATCATCATTACCAATAACTAACTTCTTAGGAACAGTTATCTCCTGTATATTGTTGAAATCATTATTTGTTTCAGTAGAGCTTATAACAATCTCATTAGCCGTACCGATTTCCTTTTTCAACTTTATAATCATGGTTTCCTGTAATACAGCCTCCTGCTCGAAGACCTTATCACGGCTGATGAAAAGGTGAATATGCTCTATGGTCGTTTTCTTGAACAGGAAGTTTCTAAAGGCCTTGAAATATGCCCCGGAAGTCCATGAACGAGGTATAATATACACAAGTTCGCCTTTATCCCTAAGATTCTCAATGCTTCTGGAAGCAAACAGGAAATACAGATTCGGAGCACCATAGACTACATGGCTCATTGCCTGTGCTTCTTCTGCCAGACGATTGACTTTAAGATATGGAGGATTCCCAATTACAAAATCAGCAAACGCAAGCGGTAACTGCTGACTGGTTATATAATTGTCCGTAATGATTGTGTAATCTAAATCGAAACGCACGATAGATTTTATGTATTCCAGATTATCCTTTAATAAGTCAAGAATAGCGGGTTCAGTTTCATAACATATAAGGGAAACGCTCTTTACGCTTGATTCCTGTTGTAACCGTTCCATAAGGGCAGCCGTAAGTATAGCTGAACCAGTACCAGGGTCAAGAATATCTAAATGTTCTTTTTTAGGCACAGAAAAAAGACCTGCCATAAACCTAGCAGTTTCACGACTGGTAAAGAACTGTCCTATTTTTTTTCGCTTAGTCTTTGGCATCCCATCAAGATACTCTTGAGTTTTGCTAATAACATAATCAAGCATTGTCAAACTCCTAATTCCGAATATACTTCAATAGCAACATTATACCACATCTTACGCCTTTTGTATCTTGCCGTAGCCGGATGCGCCTTTACACCTCGATGTAATGTAAACACTAAGCACGGCAGCTGGTGATGTCTTTCCGCAGCTTTTGACAAGCCTGTCTATGGCGAAGGAAAGACATCACCAGCTGCCGCGCGCCTTTGTGCCTCAATGTAAGAATTATTTACGCCGTAACACCATCTAAAATTTCCAAACCAGCCCTGCTTTGCCCGCAAGGCCCCGTTGTTTGCCGCAGGCTGCCGTCAGGCCAAGGTTCAGTGTGAAATTGCTGTTTTGTGGGTGATGCAGCCAGCCGATTTCAAATATGCCGCTATTGCCCTTGAGACTTGGCGTGCCCGTACTGTATCCGGCAATCGAGGCTTTGGCATCGCCGCTGAATTCGTGTTCCCAGTAAGCACCAAAGTAGCCTTTACTCTCCGCCGTAAAAGCGTGCGTGAGCTTGGCCCCCAATCTTAACCGCTGACTGTTGACCGCAGAAAACTGATAAGTCTCGCCTGTAGTCAGACGAGCAGAGTCGCTGCCTGTATGGCTGTAGAAATATTTTAGAGAAACGTCCACTTCATTGCGGCCGGCCAATTTGACCGCTTTCCCTAAGCCCAAATGCGCCCCCCAGTAATTGCTGTCGCTGTCGTAGCCAATGGCTGTACCCTCATAGCCCGTAAAATCACGGGAACTGTAATCTGCCTTGGTTCTGCCGGCACGCAAGCTGGCTTCATAGTGCATGCCCTTGGCATTCTTATGCTGAACAAAGATTGCGCCCCCGCCATAATCCGTGTCCCCTTTGCCGTGCATGTTGTTATAGTAGCTGTCATAGCGGCCTTTGCCGTATTCACCGGCAAAACCATACAAAAGTTTGCCATTGCCGCTTTTGACTTCCCGGGCCATGCCCAAAAGCGCACTAAAGCCGCGGGTGTCTACATGTGAACCGGTCTGGTAACGGTACTTGCCCCCCTGCATGGCAAAGAAGGGCGACCATTCACCCTTTACCGCACGTTCTGATGACTTAACGGCTCTTTCTGCCTGCAGCAGGCCATCGGCAGCGAGCAAATCTGCCCCGCTATTTAGAAACGCCGCCTGAGCCGCACGCGTCTCTACCGGTGACTTTGCTTCATCCGTGGTTTCCGCTTCGCCCAAAACAGCCTGCAAGTTGTTGGTGTCCTTGTTAAGCGTATAATGGTAATTGAGCGAAACACCCTGCTTCAGCGCCCCCTCCGTCTGACTGCCATAGCTGAGCGTACCTTGGGCAGAAATGAGATTTATGGTCTTTCCTGCAGATAGTGCGGCATCTCCTGCTGCCGACAAGACAATATTTGTTTTGCTCAGGTCGGTGTTCTCTGTGCCGGTCAAGGTCAGCATATTGCTGCCGGACTGATAAGTTGAAGGCAAATGAAACGAAAGCGTCTCAAAATTGTAGATATTTTTGGCGCTTATGCCCGAAGAAGCCAGATAAAGCGCATTGCCCGTAAACAGGTCGCCAGCATTGGTAAGGTTATAGTTAAACCCATCGGTAACATTCCCGGTCAGATAAACGCCGCCGCTGATTTCTTTTAATTGCGCCGGGAAATAAATCGCAATCTTATTGCCGGTGGCATTGCCGGTGCTGCTCATGATAATACCGCCATGCAGATATACAGAGCCGTTTCCGGAACCGCCGGTCAGACGGATGGTATTGCCTGAGGCATCGCCTGCGACAGAAAAGCCGCCCAGCAAGGTCAGCTTGCTGGATATCGTGCCGCCGGAGACATTCACCGTGTTATAATTGGCATTGCCGTTCTTTGCATAGCCGCCATAAACCAGCCCCGTGCCGCTGGTAGAAATCGAGCCGCCGCTGATATTGACCGTATTGTAGAGAGCATCTCCATTTAGGGTGTAACCGCCGTAGAATTCGGCATCCCCCTGCTCATACTCCGTGAACTTGTTTTTATCGTTGCTTTCAGCAGAAGGAATGGAGGCTACCTCTCCGCCTGTCAGATTGATGGTATTATAGCGTGCATCTCCGTCATCGGCCTTGCCGCCCCAGATAAAAGCCCTGTACCCGCCAATCGTGCCTCCGTTCACCGTAACGGTATTATTATCGGTATTGCCCGTAGTATAGCCGCGCCCGCCGAAGATATAAATTCCCTTTTCAAAGGTGCCGCCATTTATCGTGACTTTATTATCCGCGACATCACTGCCATCATAGCCCAGGCCGGCAGAGACATACGTATATCCCTGAAAATTGCCCGCGTTTACCGTAACATTGTTATTGATGGCAGCATAGCCGCTGCCCGTGGCCTTGCCCGCATAAATACCGGCTGCCTGCCAGGTGCCGGACTCATTGATGAAATTGCCGCTGTTAATGACAATGCTGTTGCCTGTGGCACTGCCGCTTGTCTCTGTTATGCCGCCGTAAAAGTAGTTGGCATATCGGGAGTCAGGCACTGCATCCCCATTGACGGTATAGGTGCCGCCATTTATCGTCAGCGTGCTATTGGCAGCATTTCCCTCCTTAGTATAGGCAGTATAAAACCACTGATGGCCGCCATAATACGAATAATCCCTATTCAGTGTCCAGTTCACATTGGCTATATTGCCTGTATTATTGCCATCTCCCTGTCCATAATATATCTTATCCTCTGCGTTTACCGTTCCTGTGACTGACAGACAGCAGGATACTGCCACAGTCAGTAATGATGCCCATCCCTTTTTCTTCATTAATTTTATCCCCCTTCAATTACCAAACCTTTCTCAGCATGACCGAAGCAGAAACATCCTTGTCGTGGCTGCCCTTTTGCAGCTGAACATCACCGCCGAGTATCCAGCCCTTGGCAAATTCATTCTCGCCGCCCAGCGACAGCACCAGATGCGTTTTATCCTGATTGTTATGCAAGGTGTAAGCATGATTGGCGTCACCCTCATAGCTGAAATTAAGCTCCGGATCTGCGCCCGTGAAAGCATGTTTTACGCCCAATCTTACCGCATAATGTCCATGCAGGAATTGTCTTTTGAACTCCATCCCCAGCTGACCGGCAAAATAATTGTTGCGTTTTGCCTTTACATGCTGATTAAAAATGCCCGCGCCTGTTTCCGCATACGCATCCTGCTTCATCGTGGAATACTGGAGATTGATGTACGGCAAAACCTGCCAAATCCTTTCCGGCTGCAGATTATGCTTGTATTCGCCGCCGATTTCCCAGATATTGGCATCGTATTTGCCTTCAGCACTCCGTCCGATAGCGGAAATATTTCTACGCAGTTTATTGCGGATTTTGCCGCCATCAATGTAAATAAAGGCATCATCCGCATTTTTATGATAACAGCCGTAAACGCCAAAGCGCGTATCATAAATATTGCCGCCGGCATTCCTTGCGCCCATGCTCGTCGCATTATAACTCACAAAAATTCCTGTACGCCAGCTGTCACTGACTGCCTTATCATAACCACCAGAAATGGCCTGCCCGTGATAATCCGCGCCGCCCTTCAAATCGCCCCAGTTTTTCGTGAATTTCAGCCAGAAATTGTTATCTGCCTGCGCGGGGAGCTTGGCCTTCACCGGTATCGTCAAATTATTTTCGTCATCCTCATCGGCAAAATTATTTACGGGGATTTGCAAATCAAAATCCTGCACGGAAAAAGCGTTTGCCAGCCTGTCGGAAAGCACGCGATTGACAACGCTGCTTGTTTGCACGGCGCTCATCATCCGCGCTGCATCCGAATTGCCGATTTGGTCGAGCGCCTGACGGGCATTTTCAGCCTCCAGATTGTAAACCGTCCGCAATTCAGCTTTCCGGTCATCGCCTTGCAATGCTGCATACATATTGTTCACGGCATTGTACGTTTGGGCTTGCTCGGCAGTTAATGCGCCCAGATTATTTTCTGCTTTCGCCGTAACGGAAATTGTATTGCCGGAAATTTCTCCTTTTGCACTCATCATCCCGGAAAGCGGCGTATAATCCGCAGAATTTTTCAATTCACCTGTAATATTGTCCGCCGTCAGAACAGTCATCTTTTCCTCCGGCAAAATGTTGACAGCCGCAATGGTTGAGCCTTCCACATTGGCATTGCCGTTCACCACGATATTGCCTTTTTCACCACCGGCGCAGCCGCTTAATGTGCCGTCAGAGACCAAATCGCCGTTAATCGTCATCGTTTTGTCGCTGTTTGCAGAACCTATCGTGCCATGATTGTAAAATTTGCCCGTTGTGTCATCCGTGAATCCATCCGCTATTTTATCGCTCTTGTCATTAACCGTAAACGTTCCGCCGAAAAGGCCTGCGTCTTTTGCCACAGTTACATTAACCACATCTGCCGAACCGCCGTAAACGAGATTTCCATTGACGTTTATTTTCATATTGTCCATGCCGTCAATATCGCCGTCATACTTCATCGTATTGTTGAAATTCAGTTTCGTCACCAGGTCGGGAATGTATTTGGTGTAAAGGTATTTGCCGCCCTTGTATTGAAGTTTCAAACCTTCCAGAGATTTTGTAGTTTTGCCGTTTGCGTCAGTTTCTGTATACGGCGTTTCATATTCAAAAAATCCAATATAAGGACTGAAATGTTTCCATTGAGAAGTTATTCCGCCTGTAATTTCTGCGCCGTCATTTATGTTAATCGTGTCAACAAATGATGACATATCAATATAAATTGCATTTCCTGCATTTTCGGAATCCGCAACAAGTTTTCCTGAAATATTTACAGTGTTGACCATTGGCGCGTTTAAATCGCCGTTTTCTTTATCTGTAAAACTCCACAAATCATTTGCGCTACTGATTTCATTCAAACCAAGATTTTTTGTTAGGGTAAACTCATTATTTTCAAACTGTTTTACATATCTCATAAAAGAGCCGCGATATTCCATATCTGTGCCGAGAGAATTTGAACCGAAATTAAAACTCAAAGCATTTCCGCTTTCACCTGTCGCTGTAACTGTTCCTTCGATATTTACATTGTGATTTTTTCCGTAAACAATTAAAACGCCGTCGTTATAACTGCCGTCCGCATGAATTTCTGTATCTTTTGCAACAGTGATTGTATTATTTACGCCGTCAACGCGAACACCGACCGCACCCGCGCCGTTTGTAAAAATATCTCCTGCTTGCGTGATATTGTTATTCGAGCCGTAAACATGCAAACCTATTCCAAAAGTTGAATTATTGTAGCCGTCAACATATTCGCCATTTTCACGCTTGGAAAATCCTTGATAGTTCGTCAAAGTCAAGCCGTCATTATAAATTGATCGTCCGTAAAAATTTCTTCTGTCGATGTTGTAGCCAATATCTTGCAAAAGTGCCAATTCAGCCTCCATAAAATTTACATAACTTCTGTAATTTTGGTGGCTCATCATACTTCTTGCCAATTCGCTGTGACTAAATTCAGGATAATAAACAATTTCATTATTATATCGCATAGGATCCCATAAATTTATCGGAATACCGCTGATTTGTTGACCGTCGGCACGCGTAAAAGTTTTTCCGTCCAAAACTTCAGTAACATTATCTCCCGCGAAATAAAGATAAATTTTTCCGTCCTTTTTCGCATCACTTGAGCTTGGTACTATAAAAGTATTTTCAGAAGTTAATTGATTGAAAGCAGAAATATCGTCTTCAGATGACAAAATTACCTGTCCCGGTTTAGGTTGTTGTCCATATTGATTATAAAGATGCGCCGTGAAACTTTTTTCACCAAAATTGTTAAAAACCCCTGTGCGATAATTTTTACCGGGCACAACACCTGAAAGATTTCTGTCGACACTTATTCCCAAACTGTGACCGATTTCATGGTACATAACAGCAGAAATATCCGTTCCAATAATCGCTTCAGGCGTAGGATTTGCATAATACGCTGTATTAATCCAACCGTAATTGCCGTCCTTTGAATAATCAAACACGAAATTTTGCCCGATAAGAATTCTTCCAAACGCAAAACCATTATCTGAGTTATTCTCATCAAGGTCATCAATATCATTAAATTGCGGAACAATTTGCCCGCTCTGGAAAATGTCTGCAAAATTGTATTTGGATTGCATAGCACTTGCGCTGGCATTTCTGTCATCATTAGTTCCGACAAAATATTGCGCAGGTTGAGAAATATTTGCGCCGGGTCCTAAAATTTCTGCCCACCATTTGAAAGCCTTATTCAAGCCGCTTTTAAGGTCGCTTGATAAATCATAATTGAGAGCTTTAGTACCACTTCCTTTAAAAATAATTTCTCTTGTTGCGTTGTAGTCGCTCGCGCCGTAATATTTGACATTGAAAAGCGTTTTTCCGTCCCAACCAATATCAAACTGCTCCGCAGCCTCAGCAGGCTGCGGCAGGACAGTTCCGCTGACACAGATGCCTGCTGCCACGGCATAGAGAATTGCTTTTTTCTTCCTTGCTGATAAAAGTTTTTTCATTGTCTTCGCTCCTTGAAACGTCCTTTCGCTTTTTCCCGTTATATGGAATAAGCCCTGCTGACGCTTTCCAAGCGCCAACAGGACTATTTTTCAGATTTCACTTTCCCTGCTTTCTTACTTTAGTTCCTGTACTTATTTTTACTCCTTCAATTCTTCGCCACAGTCCGGCTTTACTCCTATTTCTGCCTTACAATCCCAAAGCGTCCTTTAATGGATCCAGTTGACTGCCACGGATAATCTTCGTATTGTTCTCCTTATCAAAATTTGCCCAGAACTGCTTGCGGCTGATGGTGTTGCCATCCTTATCGGTGTAGATATTGCCTTTAGCCAAACCGCCATTATCTACATACCCGCCATAGCCCAAGTCATGCAGCTTATTCCGAACGGCTTCACAGCTTTCATAATCACTATTCAAAAGACCGCGCTTGTAAAGCTCTACGCTGTCAGCTACCGTTTCTATAATCGTGCCGCCGGCTACCCTGTCAAGTTCATCAATATTCATTTTTTGGCTTTCTTTAATCGACATGATTAGTCACCCTTTCCTTTTCCATTGTTCCTCACAATTTTGCAAAATCCTGCCTGTACCTGCGGCAGCTACCCAGTCCAACTCATCCTCGTCCAACCGGGCGGCAGCCCATTTATGGCTCTGCTGCGCTGCGTTATCCTTGCGGTGCATGGTCAGCAGCTTAGTCAGCAGACTTTCCCGAACGGAATGACAAAGGGAAAAATCGAAGATACCCAGTTCCTGCTCCAATTTTTCTTCCGTCATGCTCCATCACTCCTTTCACGATTGTTACGATTTCTCTCTCCAACCATTTCCCTTTGTTCTTTATATCCCCGAAAGCACCAAAGTGTTATGTTTTTTTTTGAGTTTTTTAGGACTTGCTACGTCAATGCCCTAAGCACGGCTGCTGGTAATGCCTTTCCGCAGCTTTTGACAAGCTTGTCTATGGCGAAGGAAAGACATTACCAGCAGCCGCGCGCCTTTGTACCTCAATGTTAGAAGTTTTTATATTTTCTTTGCCAAAAGTTCCCTAAGCTGGTCTCTTGCCTTTTTCAAGTCAACCCGGACGGAACTGGGCGCCATGCCCAACACCTCTGCTATCTCGCCAGACTTCATCTCCAGCCAGTAGGTCATCTCCAATATCTGCCGCTGACGCTCCGGCAGCTTCATCATGGCATCGCGCAGCTCAGCACTGCGTTCTTTCGTCAGGGTTTGTTTTTCCGGCGTTTCCTGTTCCGGCGCGGCAGGGTCAAAATTTTCTTCCCAGGGCAGGTGCATGGTCACGGCCTTGCTGCCGTAATGCTTACTTAGAACATTCGTGGCAATGCGGAACAGCCATGTGGAAAAAGCCCCCTTCTCCGGGTCGTATTGGGACAAATGCTGATACATACGGATAAAGGTGGTTTCCACCAGTTCATCCGCCAGATGGCTGTCCTGTGTTTTTTTCAGGAGATATTGATATACTCTGGGGAAAAAATATGCGTAAAGCTCCGTAAAGGCCTGTTCATCATGGATAGCTTTTAGCGCCAGCTTTCCCCATGGGTCAGTTGGCTTTTTGCCGCTTGTGATAACCTTCATCTTCATCCGGCTCCTTTTCCAGTTGCGAGGCTTTGAGTGCCTGCTCGGCGGTGGCTCCTTTGTTCTCTGCCGCAGCGTAGCGCAGGGCATCAAAGCCTACCGGTACGCCCATAGCTTTTTCCAGTGCCGCCCGGCTGAGATTGTACTGATAAAGCGCGGTCATATAGTTCTGCTTGGCGCGGGTCAGTTTGTCCTGCGCATCCGTAAGTCCTAAAAGCACATCCACGCCTTCTTCATAACGCACCTGCGCAATCATATAGCTGTCCTCGGCCTGTTTTACGGCCACTGCCGTTTCCTGAATATTTTGCTCGGCGGCTTTCATATTGAGATACGCTGTACGGGTTTCCAGCCGGATGGCTTTTTTCACCCGCCGCGCTTCGGCTTCATAGGCGCGGATATTGGCATCGGCCTGTTGGACACTCTCTGCTGTCACGCCGTTGTCAAAGATGTTCCACGATATATTCAGCCCGGCTTCCCACGCGTTGCTGCGCTCACTGCGAAAGGGCGTATTGCCGACGATACTCTGACCGGCTACTGCCGACACCTTGGGACGGTAACCGGCTTTGGCTGTATCCTTCTGTGCCTGCGCAGCCTTGATGTTATAATCAGCAGCCAGACCGTCCGGGCGGTGTTCCATGGCATACGCTTCACAGGCCGCCAAATCCTTGTCATAAGGTTCATAGGTAAAGATGTCCAATGGTTCCACATCCGTATCCTGTGGCAGCCCCACTATACTGGCCAGCGTAGATTTGGCCACATCCACCTGCTTTTCGGCGTTGACCAGATTTTGACGGTCATTGGCAATATTTACCTTCATCATGAGCAGGTCAGCTTCTGCCACAGCCCCCTCCTCAAACTGCGCCTGAATCAGATTCATCTGGGTATTGCCCATTTCCACGGCTTCACGGGCGACCCTGGCTAGGTTTTCCAAGTGAATCAGATTGGCATAGCCTTCGGCAGCCGCATAGCGCACAGTCTGCCGGGTGTTTTCCGCAGTGAGGTCAGCCCGGTTGAGCTGATAGCGTCCGGCGTCAATCTGGCCTTCCACCTGCCCCCCTGTATATAGCGGTACCGTAAGGCTCCAGCTGTTGGCAAAGGTATTGCGATAGGCATAGGAACCTACGGACAGCGGACTGCCAAGAACAAGGTCGTCACCTGACACATATACCGGTCTGGTATCGCTGGAATGCGGGTCGCCGTATTCATCATGTGCCTCGTTAGCGGACTTGTAATTTCTGCCGCCAATCCGATAAGCCTGCGAAGTCCAGCTGACTACCGGCCCCTTGCTGCGCCGTATTGCTCGCAGATTGTGCCAGGCAGCTTCTCTTTGCGCAGCGGACGATTCGATGCTCTCATCCGTGTCCAGTGCCATGCGAATGCTTTCGGCTAGTGACAGGTGCACGGTGGATAGACCTTCTGCGCCGCAGACTTTTGCCGAAAAGACCAGTGTACAGCTTAGAATACCGGCTAATAATAATTTATTTTTCAGCGAATCATAGAATTTCATGGGGTATCACCTTTCTGCGTGGATTCAGGTTACCTGCCGCTTTACCAAATCGGCAAACAGGCCGCCTTTTTCCACCAGTTCATCAAAACCGCCCATCTCGGCAATGCGTCCGTTGTCCATGACGATAATCCGGTCACACTGCCGGATGGTCGAGAGCCGATGCGCCACCACAATGCGCGTAGATTTGAGTTTATCCAGACTGCGGGTAACGATAGCCTGTGAACGATTGTCCAGTGCACTGGTTGCTTCATCAAAAATCAGGATGGCGGGTTTGCCGGCCAGTGCCCGGGCAATCAGAATGCGCTGCCGCTGACCGCCGGAGATATTGGAACTTCCCTCACTGATTACCGTCTGCATGCCCATGGGCATATCGGCAATATCTTCGGCAATCCCTGCCGCCTCAGCGGCTTCCCAGGCAGCATCCTGAGTGAGCATTCGGGTACCTACGATATTGGTATAAATATCCCCCGTCATAAGCTGGCCATTCTGGAGTACCACTCCCATCTGCGAGCGTACGGAAGGCAGCGCAAGTTCGGCTAAATCCTGACCGTCAAAGAAAATGCTGCCCCGTTTCGGTGTTTCAAACCCCAGCAGCAGGCGCACCAGCGTACTCTTGCCGCTGCCAGATTTGCCCACAATGGCCACATTTTCACCGGCAGCTATGGAAAAGCTCACATCTTTAAGTACCTCTTCTCCCTCGGTCTCCACCGTACCGCCTTTCCCATCCGGCACCATGCAGCTATAGGCAAAGGACAGACGGCTCACCTCAATGGCGCCTGTCAGCTGTCCAGCCTCCTGTTTGTCCTCCGTGGTTTCCGGCACGGCCTCCAAAATGGGTCGCAGGTTCTCCAGTTGGGGCTGAATAGCAAAATACTGGCTGATAAGCCCGATAGCTCCGCCCATAACCCCATTGAAGCTGGAGTAAGCCGCATTAAAGGCAATAAACTGCGCATAGCCAATGCCCGTCTTTACCGTCTTCCCGTCCGGAGACACTTCGTTCATACCGTAAACGGCTATCCAGTAAAGAATCATGGTCAGTATAAAGGGCTGAATACTGGAAATGATCGAGGTGTAGTTATTCTGCCACCGCAGTTTGAGTGCCCAGTTCCAGTGCTCGCCAAAGGTACGCGACCAAAGATTATAGGCCTGTTCCTCTGCGGCCTGTACCCGGAACTTGGACAGTCCGGCAAATATCTGCTGCACCGTACCTGCCGACTTGTTGCCGGCCTCAATAATCTTGCGCTGAAAGAACAGCACGCGCCGCAAAACCAGCGCCACAAACAGCGAATAGACCAGCCAGACCACAACCGCCGCCGCCGTAAGTTTCATGCTGTAATAGCACATCAAAAAAATACTCCAAAAGGAGAAGATAAAGGAAAGAATGGAGGCGACAAATTCACCGGATACCAAATTTTTGGCAATGCCGATGCCCCCCATGCGGCTGGCCAGCTCGCCCACGGTAAAACGGCGGAAAAAACTCGTGGGCAGGGTCATCAGTCTGCCCCACAGCGCCGCTTCGGCAGTGATTTCAATGCGGTTGGATATGCGCAGTACGGCAATGGAACGCACGATAGACAGCGCCGCCGTGGTAAAACTGGTCACCAGCAGAGCCTGCGTTACCGTAGCCAGTCCCTGCCTGTCCAAGATGGGAATGATATCCTGAAAAATCGTCTCCGTGATAATCGGCGTGGCCAGCGGAATAAGCCCGGCAAACAAACTGCAGACCAATATCGTGCGGTAATCGGCCAGCCAGCACTGACGAAACATGAACTTCATTAAATCCCATAGTTTTAAGGCTCTTGCCGGAAAACCTGCGTAGCATTGAAAGGCATCCTTATCGATATGCCTGATTTCGGCCTCCGTCAGGACAATACCTTCCGGGTGTTCCGGCACGAACATACGATAAGATTCCGGAGTCTCGGGAATCAGCGCCGCAATTTCCTTGCCCTTTTCTCCCGTATAAAAGCCCAAGAGCACACCGGTATCCTTCTTATGCCAGTCATCCGGCAAAGTCACCAGCCGCATCTGCATATTGCCCTTTTGCATAAGCCGCCGCAAAAGGGCCGCTTCATCCAGCTTCCGGCAGGTTTCTTCATCCAGACCAATGTTCTCATGCGGCATGGCCAGCGCCGCTGCCACCTGCCGCACCGCAAAGGCAGCCTGTTTCAGCAAAGCATCATGCTGATTGATTTCACTGCCGCCGATGTATAAAGTTTCTTCGCCCAGAAGTCCCCTTATACCATTTTCCACCAGCAGCGTCTTGGCTTTTTCGCGCAGGCGAATCTGGCGGGCCAACCGCTTATCCTGCGCGCCAAAGCGCACACCGGCGAGCATGGCCAGGATTCCCTCATGTGTCAAAAATTCCTCATGGAGCTGCTCGCTTGTCTGTGCACCTTTCAGCAGGCCCTTTTTCTGCCAGCGCTGAAGCATATCATCGCCCTTGTCTGCCAGCAGGCGAATCCAGGGAATCTGCACAAGACTGCTGAACCATGCCTCCATCAAGGGGCGCAGCTTATCCGGCGTAAGTTCCTGCCAAGTGATAAACGCCATTTCTGCATCTTCCACCGCATAGGCCTGCATGCGAACTTCGCCAAATTCGTCCAGTGCTGGAAATATCGCATCGCCCGGTTTCTTTTCCACCAGATAGCATTGATGGAAGGAAATTTCCGAACCTTTCTGCGTGGTCGCATATACTTCTATACAGCCGGACAAGACCTGCCAGAAGCCCTTATCGTCTTCCAACAGGAAACGCTCTCCAGCAAAGAGTTTTCTTGTCATAGCTAATTCACTCTTTCCATTTCTTCCTGGTCCCGTTCCTCAATCAAGCGGCGATATGCCCCATCATGCTGAATCATTTCCCTATGCGTACCGCGCTCGACAATTCTCCCCTTCTCCAAAACGATGATTTCATCACAATCACGAATCGTAGACAGGCGGTGCGCTACGATAAGACAGGTACAGCCACGGTGACGGATGTTATCAAGCACCTGTTTCTCCGTCAGGGGGTCAAGAGCAGATGTCGCCTCGTCCAAAACGAGCAGGGATGGATTTACCGCCAGTGCCCTGGCGATTTCCAGACGCTGCCGCTGACCGCCGGAAAAATTCATGCCGCCTTCCTGCACCAGCGTCTCATAACCGTGATTAAGCTGCAAAATATCTTCATGAATGCAGGCATCCCGAGCGGCCTCAATAATATCGCTGCGCCGCACCGTATGATCAAAAAGCGCAATATTTTCGGCCACCGTTCCCGAAATCAGAAAGATATCCTGGTCTACGGCGGCAACCTTTGCCGAAATCAGTTTGCGGGAAATACGCCTGCGGGGTATGCCGTCAAAGAGAACCTCGCCGCTCCACTGCTCATAAATCCCTGTGACGATTTTGGCCAGCGTACTCTTGCCGCTGCCCGAAGCACCCACTACCGCCACCCAGCGCCCTGGACGGGCATGCAGGTCAAAATGATTTAACAGCGGCGCTTCCAGCGGACTGTAGCCAAAACTTACATCCTTTAACTGCAAATCCCCGGCTAAAGTCTCCACCTCCGCCGTCTTTGCGTCAGCCGGCGACGGCCAAGGATGGCCTAGTGCGGACGCAGGAGCGTGATGCGACTGTTTTGCGTCCGCCGGAAAATTCAGGCTGTCAACCTCATAGGCGCGCACATCATTAAGACGCTGCATCTGCATTTCCGTAGTCTGCAAGGTAGAGCCCAGCCCCACCAGCGCATTCACCGGTGCCTGAAAGCTGCCCATTAAATTCTGGAAAGCCATAAACATACCGGCAGTCATTGCCCCTTCCATAATGGAAAAGCCGCCTACCGTCATAATGAGCGCCCCGTTGATACCCGAAAGCAGAGTGGGCAGCAGTTTTACCGACATCGCCCATAACGCCGCTTCCTGCGAGCCCATGAGCACCTTGGTCTGATAACCTGACCACTTAGTAAAAAAGTCGGCCTCGTCACCGCTGGCCTTGATGGTCTCAATCATTCTCAGCCCGTTCATGGCCACGCCATAGGCCTTGCCGGCATCCTGCTGAATCCGCATATTGAGGTCGGTAAGATGCCGCCGCATGGCAAAAAACAACACGATTTCCACGGAACTGAACGCCACGCCGATAAGCGTAAGCGCCACATTGTACTGCAAGAGCAGCAGCAGATAAAATACCGCCACAAATAAATCCAGTACAGCCGTAGCCGCAGGTCCCGAGAGGGTATTCGCAATGGATTCATTAAAGCCCACGCGCCCTGCCACCTCTGCGGCATAACGCTGATGAAAGAACTGCATGGGCAGTTTCAGCAGATGCCAGAAATAACTGGAACTGTCGGCCAGCGTCAGCCTTCTCTGCCACTGGGTCAGCACCACGGCTCTCAGCCAGGCGATAATGCCGGAAAGAATAAATGAGACCGTCATGGCCAGACAAAAATTTGTCATCCAGTCGGGATGCTTACGGGTCAAAATATCATCCAGAAAAATCTGGCTCATCACTGGGCCTGCCAGCCCCGGAATGATGGCACACAATTCCAGAATGATGATAAACAGCATTGCCCAGCGGTCATGCAAAAGTTTTTTCGCCACATCCTTGAAAACATTGTAGCGGTGACCGGCAGGCTTAAAATCCGGCCCCGGCTCTATAAGCAAGGACACGCCTGTATAAGATGTGCGAAATTCTTCCCAAGGCACAGTCCGCCGCCCCATAGCCGGGTCATTTAATACAGCCTTGCCCCTTTGAAAACCTTCCAGCACGACAAAATGATTGAACTCCCAATGAATAATCAAGGGAAAGATTTCTTCTTCAGCTAGTTCCAAAAGCTCACTGGCTGACCAGCGGTAGCCATCGGCCTCACAGCCGCGGTTCCGCGCCGCCCGTATGACACAGCTGGCCTTGGAGCCGTCACGGCTCACACCGCATTCAGCGCGCAGTTTCTCCAAGGGAATCCATAGGCCGTAATGCGCCAACACCATGCCCAAAGCTGCCGCCCCGCACTCCGTAGCCTCCATCTGCAGCACCGTGGGAACTTTCACCCTTTTTTTCTTGGCAAAAGGAAAACGCACCCCACTCACCTTCCCCTCAGCCACTGGCTCAACTTATAGAATACTTTTTCAATGGGCGGCTGACGCTCAATGATGATGGAGCCGGTACAAAAACTGCCTGCCGTAATCGGCTTATGCTCCCCAACACTGGAGGTCCAGAGATAGCCCGACTCACTGCCCGGGTCACGCACCAAATCGAAATTTACTTCCATCACAGAGCTTTGCTGCGAGGAGATAATCCATTGCGCCAGCTGTTCATTGCCCAAAACCCTTTGCATATACTGGGTTGTTACCGGATATTGAGACACCGAGCGCACAGTCCCCAAAAGGCTTCCCGTCTGTGAAACATCAACGCCGTTGGGGGCAAGTTGTATCGTCTGCCCCTTCTCCACGCGCTTGCCCTTGTCCACAGGGATGTATAATACGCCCTTGAAGTTTTCCCTGCCGCCGTCAATGCGCACATGAATAAGCGGCATGCCACTGCTGACAATGCTGCCTTCATCTACCAGAATTTCATCCACCGTACCATCATAGGGCGAATAAATATATTCCGCCGACTCCTTTTGATAGCGGCGTGAATCAAATTCATGCACTCTGGTTGCCGCTTCACGGGAAGATACCGCCAGTTCCGGCGCATACTGAGCCATACGGGTAGCCGCATCTTCCTGTGCCATGTTTACATGGGCAATCAGTTCCCCCTTTTCCACTTTTTCTCCCGAGTGAACATAGATTTCGTCCACCGTTCCCCCGGACAGAGCATAGACCTTGGAGATACCGGAGGAATCCATAATCATCCCCATGCCATCGGCCTTGACCGTAAAGGAACCGAAGACAGACCATATCACGATGGCAAAAACCATTGCGGCCACGGCGATAAGCCCCATCCAGCCGATGGGCGTGGTGATACTCATGGCTAAATCCAGCTTTTCCGGCGAGCGCATCTTGCTCAGTGCTTCCTTGCTGAATATCTCATTGCCTTTCTGATTCCAGCGTTCTGCCCCCATCAGTCCTCACCGTCCATCTCTACATCCGCCTTCATTCCGTCTTCCAAGCCGTCCAGATTTCCGGTTATAACCACTTCACCTTCGGCAAGGCCGCTCAAAATTTCAATATACTTATCATCCAGCACACCGGTCTTCACTGTCCGTTCATGAACAATATTGTTTTCATCTACCACAAATACTTTATTACGGGATTTGTCCACCATAGCCGCAAGCGGCACAGCCAAAGCCTCATAGGTCATCCCCAGCCGCATCCTCACACCATTATAGGTCATGGGTTCCAGAATACGGGTGCGGTTATCCACTTCCCAAACCGTCCGCCGGAGGTCGGCAGGCTCGGACAGGGGCGGCACAATCTCCTTGAGCACAGCTTTTATCTCCATGCCGCGTTCTTTGTTGCCTGCGCCAAAATCCGTATCATAGGCCTTAGCCATCATTTCACGGTCAGGAAAACGTAAAAAACCTGCCTGACCTTCCTGCAAGTGCCGGGCATTTACATCATCCATATTCAGGGAAAACTTCAGCCAGGAAAAATCCCCGACCAGAGCCACCGGCGTACCCGCCTGCACATGTGCGCCCTCCCGCTGATAGATAATAAGCACTTCGCCGTCCAAAGGCGCCTTCACCGACAGCCAGCCCTGCTGTACCAGACACTGGTCACGCTGCACCTGCGCTTCCCGCAGGGAACTCTGAGCGGCCAGATACTGCGCTTCGGCGGCCTCGTACTTTTCCTTGGACGTTGCGCGTCTTGCCAGCAGACGCTCCTGCCGCTGATAGCTGTTGTTAGCCTGCGCCAATGCAGCTTCAGCACGACTGATGGCACTTTCTGCCTGCTGAATTTTAAGGGGAATGCTCTCATTCATCATCTCGGCAAGGATATCCCCCTCATGCACATTCTTATTCTTTCCCACATGCCAGCGGACGATAGTTCCCTCTGTCAACGCCACGGCATCTGTCATGGTATCGCTGCTGAAACGGACAGCATCCAGCGGAATCACCGGTGTCAGCTCCCGACGCGCCACCCTTACTGCATTTACTTCCACTGCCCGGTTATTCATGCGGTTGGCAATCTGATTTTCATCACTGTAATTGAGCCATGCCCCCCAGCCCACAATAGCGGCAGCCATCAGAAAAATGATGACAACAGCCAGACCAAATGTTTTTTTCATCGTTTCTATGCCCCTTCAACAAATTCAATTGTTTACTATATTCAAGCAAAAGCAACAATATCGACAGAAATTCTATCTTACTATAAATAAATTCGACAATATTGCCTAATTACCTTCAATTATTTCACTTAGGGCATAGTCCATAAAAAATATCTCCTTACGATAGACTGCCTGAATAATCCCAATCCAGCCTATTGTAAGGAGATGCTGTTACCATTTCCAATCTTTTTCCGTCTATGCGGTCAAAGTCGCTTCACTCTGCAATTCAATTAAATACCTGCCCACTGCATCCTGCCAGCGGGGAAGCTGCTTAAAGCCAGCCTGCACTAAAGCCTGTTTGCTCATGCGGGAATTATGCGGACGCACGGCCTTGGTGGGATAAGCTGCTGAATCCACGGGCGTGACCGTAACATCCCTGCCCGCCTGCCGGAAAACCTCAGCAGCAAACTCAGCCCAGGAGCAAAAGCCCTCATTGGTGGCATGGTAAACACCGTATTTTTCCGTAACAGCCATGTCTGCCAGCAGCACCGCCAAATCGCGGGTATAAGTCGGCGAACCAATCTGGTCACCGACTACCGTAAGCTCCTTATGCGTCTTGGCCAGATTCAGCATGGTACGGATGAAGTTCTTGCCGTTAATGCCAAACACCCAGGAAATGCGCACGATAAAATACTTCTGCAAAAGCTCCTGCACCGCCTGCTCCCCCATGAGCTTCGACTTGCCATAGACATTGCACGGCCCCTTGGCATCATCCACTTCATATGGTTCTTCCCCCTCCCCGGGAAAGACGTAATCCGTGCTGATGTAGATAAGCTTGGCACCGATTTCAGCACAAGCCTTCGCAATATGCCGCGTGCCTTCGGCATTGACCGCCATACACTTTTCCTGTTCATCTTCCGCCTTATCCACCGCCGTATAAGCCGCTCCATGCAAAACAACATCCGGTGCATACTCACGGATATACTTTTCCACCGCGGCACCATCCGTCAGGGAAAAATCCTTACTCGACACCCCTTGCACCTCAACGCCCCGGCTCATGAATTCGTTGACACAATCATGCCCCAACTGACCAGTCACCCCAGTGACCAAAACCTTCATTAAAGAAACACCCTCTCCATCTATAGCAAGTGATATTTTTCTCAACATTAGTTACAATTCGACATAAACCGTCAAATTCCTGCAAAAAAGCTTTTTATCTTATCATCTTGTTAAATCAGACGGATGGGCGGGGAGGTAACCCCGCCCCTCCTCACTGCCTGCCCGATAACACTACAATGTAAACAAAACATTACCAACCCCACGGGCATCTTGGCATATCTGTATAATGCAAAAACTAAGCCCGTTGGCTGATGATGTTTTCCCGTCGCGTTTG
>DFHU01000077.1 GCA_002373045.1 Pseudoselenomonas ruminantium
CAGACAAATCTTGATGCCCTTCTCGCGCTTTACGTAGCAGTGGCAATACGACCAAGCGTGAATGATGCCGCCCGCTTGGTCGGTCGTGACCAGTATGCTTTTCTTCTCCATTCCATCACGACACTTTCCTCATCCGCTTTTTGCCCGCATATTCAGTCAGGTCATTTTCTGCTGCCTCCGGATTGTCACGCCATGGCAAGGTTCTCACACAATGCCAGCCGCTGCTCCCCGTTTTGTTATATCTGGCTTTGAACTGCTCATGTCCCAGCCCTGGCATTACTTTATAACGCCAGCCCCTCGAATCTTCCCAAACACAATTATCCATAACCTTTCGCTCCTTTACTTACGTATTATTACGTAGTATAATAATCATAGAGGTGAGTTTGTACATGCCCATGACCCCCAAAGAAATGATTCAGATTTTGAAGCAAAACGGTTTCCAATACGTCAAAAGCAACAATGGCTCTCATCAAAAGTATTTCAATCCTGTCACAAACGTAACAGTTTCCATTCCAGTACATTGCCGCGACCTAAAGAAAGGACTGGAGCAGGCAATTCTAAAACAGGCCGGGCTCAAATAAGATAAATTCATGGAGGTGTAAATATTATGAGCACTAAGTTTTTCTATCCTGCCATTTTTGAACCTGAAGATATTGGCTTTTCTGTCTATGTACCGGACATTGCTGGTTGCATGACACAGGGCGACACCTTGGATGAGGCCCTCGACATGGTTCAGGATGCCATTGGCTTAATGCTTGAAGGGTTAGACGAGCAAGCGTACCCTGTGCCGTCTTCGCCTTCTGATATTGCCCATGAAGGCAAAAGCTTTGTTATGATGGTTCCCTTCGACAAATTGGCCTATGATAAAAAGTATAATTCAAAATCCGTCAAGAAAACTCTTTCCATCCCTGCTTGGCTAAATAACATGGCCATAAAGAAAAACCTCAATTTTTCCAACATCTTACAGAATGCACTGATGCGCGAATTGAATGTTTAGCATAACCTTCCCGCCTTTTGGCGGGCTTTTTATTTATCCCAGCGTATCTTCCCCGCTGCAATCATTTCTTCGGCATTCTTGTAGCCGTGGGTTTGGGCATGATAATTTGTGATGATATCCATGTATTCGCCACAGATAAGGCATGTCCCCGGGCTCCAGCGGGTCTTTTTCTTGTTGCGTGGCAATGTCACATTGGGCTTTTTGCGCTCATGGAAAAACATTTCACAGGACACATCATGGTTCTGTCGAATCCCCCGCTCTGCCGCCCGCGAGATGTGTACGCCTTTCTTCATAATTCGTTTTTGGCCATAGTGCAAAGTCCTGCCCTCCTGTTCCATAATTCTATCGCATACTCCAGATTGGCTCTGTCACACAGAATCTTATTGAAGCACTCTATGCAGCCAACATAATACCAGCCGTCCTTCTGGGGCCTTATGCTGGTGTTTCCCGCTTTACAGGAAGGGCAAGGCCCCAACTTTATCCCGGCCAGTTCTTCTTCGGATAAGTTCGCCACAGTTTTCTCCCCAATCCATATCAACGAGCCAGTGCATCCGCACCATAGAGCGTAACATTTATAATATCCAGCAAGCGCCCTAGCTGTCTGGACACCGTAGCTACTCCACAAGGAAGTTTCTCTGCGATTTCCTCATGGGTCATATGCTGAAAGAATTTCATCTCGATAATCGGATAGTATTGGTCCAGCCGGACGCTATCCAGCGCCACTTCAATTTCCCGAACTTCCCGGGTATCCCGGTCAATCTTCATCTCCGCAATACGTATCTTTGCCGCCCGCAAATCTTCCACATCAGGCTTTTCCCATTCATTGTTCTTACTATGGAACTCTACAATGCTCTTAGATTTTCCCATATCCTCCCGCCGAATATCCTCAATATCCTTTTGATACCGTTCAATATTGGCTTTCAGTATCGGAAAACTATAGAGTCGCTTCATGGTCATCTTCGTCCAGTTCTTCTGGTTTTTCTTCCCTGCCAAAATCAGCCTGCGACCAACCTCTTCCATCTTGTTTTCCACAGTTTCTTTGATAAGCTCCTGTAGCTCAGATTTTCCCTGTTTTGTGTCCAAATCGGACACTTTTTTTATATTCTGCATGATAGTCCCTTCTTTCCGGGCTTATACCCGAATATGTTTCACCCGGTCATGTTCTTCAGCCTGCTTGGCATTATTCCACCGGTCAATGGTGCCAACCAAATATCCCGTTATCCGGCGTATGCGTTCAAATTTTTCTCCCCGGCAGGTATAGCTCAGCGTGATTTCATCAAGGCCGACCGGTTCTATCTGCAGTTTGACCAATTTGGCGCTCGTTTGTGTTTTGACAAAGTCGATGTATTTAGCCACTTCCCCCTCATCCATGTCTGGGATATTGTAAATCTCCACATGAACATCATCTATTTGATACACAGAAACCATTTTTATCCCCCCTTCCCCTGAGGGTATTCTACTAAAGATTATTTGCCGCCCGCTTCCTGGTCAAAAAGTTCTTCCCATTCTCCCAGGCGGGCGGTTATATCCGCAATTTCTTCCTTGCCTAGGGCAATATACTCTTGGAATATGTCCGCCATTGCACGGTGGGTGTTTCTCTTAACAGGCGATTCAGCATTTATATTCACCTGCATAGTTTCATATTCCACTTGGCTGTTCAGATTTTGGATAACTCCACGCAAAGCCCTTTTCCGCAGCCACATCTCCCGCATATCCTCTATCTCCAGTTCCTCACCATCTGTACCTCTGGTGGGCGGTTGCGTTACCGAATCCTCTTTGTTGTGGTTATTTTCGTCTGTTGATGATTCTGCCGGTGCTTCTGACTGGTTCTCTGTCAGCCTCAGTTCTTCGGCAGGATTTTCTTTTGCTACCGGGCAGCCTACGATACTATAACCGCTCTCCCACAAAGCTTCGTGCAAAGGCGGGTAATAATGAGCCAGTTCAACCATAATCCCTTCTATGGCCTTTTGACTGGATTCATAAGGGAAATTGTAGTTTATCCCCGAAGCTGCGCCGCCATTTTGAGCACGATAATTATACCCGGCATAAAACTTGCCATCTTTCTCTATATATTGAATGGTCAACGTCATATTAAATCTGGGTTTGATATGGAGCATATATTCCATCTGCATAGGCAATGCCATATCCGATTCCTCAGCAGCCTTCCGCACCTCAGCCTGTTTCTGCCGCTCCACAATATCCCTTATGGTGATTGTCTGTCCCTGGCTTAATTTTTCAGCCAATGCCGCCTGTTCCTCTGCAGACAACCTGGCGGCTTCATAGGCTACGCTGATACCGATTTCGCTATTTTCAAAAGCCGCCCGCAATACTTCATTGTTCAGCCCCTTGGAAATGACATTGTAACGTCCCAGCTGCCCTGTGGTCGTCCCTAACATCTTCGCAGCAATATCCCGCACCCGCCCGCTGATTTGCTTACGCTCCTTTAGCTGATTGAGAATGGACGTTGCCCGCTCTGCCTGACGCATCTTTTCAGCCTCAGACAGTACGCGAGCCGTACTGTTGGTCTGGATCAGGAACAACTCCTGCAACAGGTCATCCGGTTCAGTCATAACCATGCAAGGCATCTGCGCAAATTCGGTATGCCCTTCCTCAACCAGTTTCTGACACGCCAGCCTACGGCGATGACCGGCGATAATCACATGATTGCCATTTTCATCTGCCGCCGTCACCACAGCATTCTGCAGAACCTTGCCTGTAAGCAGAATAGAATGTGCCAGCTCTTCAATCTCACCAACTTCATAAATAAGCTCATTGGCCGGATTGGGTATCATCTTTTCCAAAGGGATATTATGGAGTTCATATTTCTTGCCTGCGCCTGCCGCCTGTGCCTTGCTCTTATTATTCATCAAGGTCATCATATCGAATGCCATTTACTTCGCCTCCTGAATCATTTCCAGATATTCCTCTGCCATTTCCCGATAGTTTTTTGCCGCCCACGAGCGAGGACTATACTCCCGCAAGGGCTTGCCCACGAAACTGGCTTCATCTACTTTTGGCGTCCAATGAATCTTTGTCTGGAACATCTTGTACTGGCTATTGGCCAGATATGCTGCCCCCGTCCGGTTCACATCATTAAAGCGATAGCTGGTGATAATACAGCCACAAAAATTCAATCGCGGATTGTAATTGTCCCTGACCTGGTTGGCTGTGTCTACCATGATATCTACTCCATCAAAAGTAAACCGGTCAATCTTCACCGGGACAATATAATCATCTCCTGCAGTCAAGGCATTGATAACACTCATGGACACATCTGGAGCATTGTCAATAATGGCAAAATCATACTGACCATCAACAAAAGCCAGTGCCCTTTTCAGATGTTCATGCTGTGGTACTGTTTCATCCATGAGTATCTCCTTATCAGCTGCCAGCAGATTCATATTGGCAGGCAAAATATCCAAATGGGGGAACTCTGTCTGCTGAACAGCCTCCTGTATGGCCGCTTTCCCGGTCAACACCTCAGCAATGCCGGGAGCCTCATAGCTATGGCGGTCAAAGAACTGCGAAGAATTGGCCTGCTTATCGTTATCCACCAGCAGCACCCTTTTCCCCATTTCAGCCAGATTACATGCCAGGTTTATGCTGGTGGTGGTCTTAGCCACCCCGCCCTTCAGATTGCAAATATTTATGGTTCTCACTTTGTTTTCTCCTTTTCATTCGACAGAAGAAATACCATTGGGAAGTGTCCTCCCGGTATTCCTTTTCCACACGATCCATCTCATAGCCGGGATTATCCGCCTCGATAATTTGCTTCATGAATTCACTGTCTTCCGGCAGGTCCTTCATCAGCGCCATCTTTTTACTGCTCATCATTCGCGGATTATCATTGATACTCTCCCATGGCCGAACAAGGTTGTGGGAAGATGACCACCGCTTGCGTCCCTTAGGGTCTTTGGACAAATAGCCAATCAAAGGAGCAATGTCATTTTTCCTGTCCGGCTGGATGCGGTCTGCATTGCAATAGCCCAGTCCCCATCGCTTTTCTACCGTGTCCCTGTCCAAATCTCCATCCATGATGAAATGATGGTGAATCCGGCCATTGGTGGCTCCTTCCTCTGTGACACATACATACCGGACAGAGGGCAGCCCTGCCTTGCTCCGGGTATAATTCAGTCTCCTGATGTAATTTTCCACCGCCTTCATGGCCATCTTCAGGTCAGCGGGCCGGTTCTCATCATCATAGGTCACAGTCACATGCAGGTCATCTTTGTGGAAATTAGACAAAACCAGTGCTTCAAAATATCGCTTGCTTCTTTTCTCATTGAGATTCCTCTGCTTTGGGGTGCTGGCTTCAAACTTCCGCTGCCTGCCTCGCCCTTGCCTAGTTCCTCTCTCTGTGTATTTGAAATAACTTACCTGAATATACTCTGCTCTGGCTCCATACCTTCCGCAGTGTCTGGTTCTTTTTCGATTCCCACTCATAATCTATTTCCTTGTCTCAAACTATGGTTCATATCTTCTTAAGATATACAATTGTATTTCAACGAAATGTTAATACCGCATACAAGCCCCATGCCGCCCCGCGGCGGCAAAAGACTTTTTTGACCATGCCATATTGCTTTTCGCCCGTGGGAATGATATACTAGACGCAGTTGATTAAATAGCGTGTATATCATGCCGCAGGCTCTTTCCTGATGTCCCAATCAGGAAGGGCTTTTTTGTTTTACTGACCATTACCTGTATGCTCTTGTCTGCATACTGAATCTTGACGATTGACTCACGGCCATTGCTCCTTCCAAACAGTCGGACAATTCTCTGCTCTTTAAACGACATGCGCCATCACCTCCTTTCGTATGGGGCTGCCCACTTTCTCACTCCCTGGCTCCATCCACTACCACAACAACAGGGTTAATCATCAGCTTCATCATATGTACCATGTCCCTGAAATCCTCATCTATGGTGCAGGTATATTCCGTGCTGACAGTCTTGACATCTTCATGTGCCTCTGGAGGTTCAATGCTAAAACCGGCGCGATTCAGCCGGTCATCTGCAAACCAGCGCAGAATAAACGCACGACGCATCTTGATATCCTCTTCCGTTTTAAAAAAAATTGCTTTATGAATCATTCTCATACTTCTTAACCTCCCCAAAAATCCGTATAAATAGCCGCCCGCTACCGTCATCAGACTTACGCCGGCGGCTATATTGCTGTCCTCATCATGCTGACTTCTTGCCTTCCTTTGGCACGGGAACAAACATAGAGATATCTATGCCGGACTCCTGTATGCGTTTATCCAGCTCTTCTTCAGTGGTGATTCCCATCGCTACCAGCTTCTTTTTCAGCATTTCTGCTTTCTCATGGGTATTCATACTTACTGCCTCCTTAATATTGCAGGTTGCCGCCTGCATGAACATCTGACAGTCTCATTTTTCACAACACTGGCCACCATGGCAGCCACATTTATTGCTGCCAGCGCTTGCCGATTTGAGCAGCCAGAAGCTCATCAATGCTTTATATGCAAATGACAAGCTCCATGCCCTAAGCCCTCAACCATATGCGCTTGCCCGGCTGAAGACCAAGCGAGAACAGAAAATCTTCTCCCTGCAATGGGATTTGGTCAAGATTGCCCTGGGCTATATTCTTGGCTTTCTCAGCGCATGGCTACTCAAATAAATGGCAGTAAGTAAGCCACCCCAGCCAAAATCCCAAAGTCAGCAACAATCCAGTCCATAAAATTTCCTTCAGCATCGCTCATATCCTCATCTTTCCGCCAAGCAATTGGCGGCTTTATTTTTGCCTTCCTCCATCTCACGAAGCCGCCGCCCTACCGGGCACATCATATCGCAATAATAGCGAAGCAGTTCCGGAGCCTCATAGACCTCTGCCATAATCAACAATTCGTCCCTGTGCGGCTCCTGCAGCCCCCGTTCAATCTGGTAAAGCCGCGTAGAGCTGATGCCCACCATTGCCCCAGCAGACACCCGCGACTCAAACGCCGTGTCACGTTCCGCTGCATGGAGCCGGGCCCGATAATATGGATTTGCCGCAGTCTCCTGACACATAAACACCAAAGCGCTCACCCCTTCTCCAACATACGCAAATACATGCTTTTGGTATATTTTTTTCTGCTAAAATCTAAATAACCCATCAAGTACCACTAGAACCAACAACAAATTTTCTATTGTCTACTCTACATTGAGCGAAGCCGCGTTTATCGTTTGGGCTTCGCTTTCTTTTTTCCCTCCTTATATGCCCGCATAAGCTGGTCAAACAAGAAATCTGCGTGCCAATTTCTGAACGAAACGCCATCCAGCTCCTTGACGGTTGTCATAAACTCATCACGCAGTTTTACCAGCATTTTAGCTTCACTATATGTCAGGTGCTCTTGTCCAGGGGTTACTCGTCTGTGCTCTCCACACGCTGAAGTTCCGTGGTCTGTTCCCTCGTACCATTCAAAAAACCTAAGCCAACATTCCATATCATCTTTTATAAAATCCAGCTCACACCCCTCAGACACAGGGCAAACCTCACAATAGGGGCTGTGCATAAATGTTGCTGCCAGATAGGCCAGTTTTTTATTTTCCTTGTCCATTGTCAGTCCCTTCTGGTTTTGGTGATTATGGAAGCCCTGCTGAATTTTTCAGGCAAGGTATTGCTCAGTCAAAGCTTGCTGATTATGCTTCCTTTTTTTCTAACAAGATTTCCTTGTTAAATACATCAAAAAAAAGTTCTTCCATAGGGATACCGCTGTCAATTTCCAAGCGTTTCATAGTGACTACATTAGGTTTCAACACTCCCATTTCCCACATGCTCCATGCCTGTTGGCTTACACCGTAGACTGCTGCCATGTCAGCTTGAGAGCGTTTGCCTCTAAAGGCAATCAGTTTTTCTCGTTTCACAATTTCACCCCCTATAAAAACAAGATATACTTGTAATGATATAATACAAGTTTTCCTTGTCCATGTCAATATTTTTTACAAGCTTAGCTGTGTTTATTTATACAAGTATTGATTGTAAAATCTATACTATAGATAGGAGTGATTGTAATGTTTGCAATAAGACTCAAAGAGTTACGGACTAAAAAGAACAGCCTTACCCAGGCTAAACTTGCAGAAATAATGAATGTATCTCAACAGGCTGTTGGCTTATGGGAACGCGGTAAAAATATGCCTTCTCATGAATTAGTAGCTAAACTGGCCGCCTACTTCAACGTCACCACCGACTATCTCCTTGGCCTGTCCGACCAGCCACATGCTCCTCAGCAAGAGCCACCTAAAACCAGCAATTCCTCCCCCCATCAGCAGCAGCCACTCCAGCCCGATACCCTCACCCCCGAAGAAGCTTCTCTCGTCCAAGCCTACCGCAACGCCAACGACCGCGACAAATCCATCATTGACACCATCCTCAAACCGGAAGTGCGTGCTCAGAGCGAAACCGTGGAAGAAACGCCCCTGAGCACTGCCGAACGTATAGGATAAACAATAGCCGCCCCGTGGTTGGGACGGCATGAAAGGATATGATTATTTTTGAAACGTGATTTAGATTTACTTCGAGCTATTTTAATAAAAATCGAATTCTTGGAACCATCATATGGAATCATGCGGCTACATACCTTCCATGAGCTATGTGATGACGACGTTGTGCTATCCTTGCATATCCAACTCTTACGGGATGCAGGCTTTATTGAAGTAACTGATTCTCTATATGCTGATGATATGGTACAAGACTTCCTTATCAGCAGAATAACATTTGCTGGCTACGATTATTTAGACACAGTCCGCAATGAATCTATATGGAACGAAATAAAGCAAAAGATTTCCACCATTGGAGGAAGCGTTTCCATCGATGTCATCAAATCAATTGGGGTTGCTATCGTGAAGCAGCATCTAGGAATCTAGCTTCTTCCGCTATTGTTTCATTAAGCTGATTACGCAGAGTAAGATATTTCTCCCGATGAGGTTCATTTTTAGGTACCCAGCCCATCACTGAGTTCAGCGATTCCCTAAGGTCCAGCAATTTCTTCAGTCGTAAGCAGCTCACAGCAAAATCGCCTTTCTCCATCTTTGTCCCCCTCACTTTCTACAAGCTTTACTCTAATATTTTACCACAAAATCCATCTCGAAGAGTGACTGGAAGTATCCGCTAAATCTGAACCTTACTCGTGCTCAGAGCGATGCCGTGGAAGAAACGCCGATGAGCACCGCCCAAGCTCATACTAAAGCCCGCCCTATTATCCGAGAGTCTGCTGGTTAACTCCCAAATCGTTCACTTACTCGGAATAGACAGGGAATCCAAAGCTTAATGCGTTCATAATATTGTTTAATGCATGATAGGAGGGTTTTTATGTTTAACCTTGATAACAAGAGTAAACTCATTCTCTGTTTTTCTCTTTTATTCGCCTTTGGTAGTGTTGCTTACTTATTTGGATATTACCATGGTGCAACAAACAGTATCCCTAAAAAGGCCTCACAACTTGCAGAAAACGACATTCCCCCTCAAAAAGACACTCGTCTCGGCATAAGTGCCGATTTATTCATTCCCAACTTCAACGCTTTTTCCGACAGACTGCATATATCGTCTTACCAAAATGTACAAAATGACTTCATCGAGTTTGGCAACAACAGCCAATCCATCATCATTATTGGCAAGGGAAATCCCAAAAATCTCGACAGTATAGGTGTGATATTTCCCAAATATGACACCCGTGCACGCATAGACGGATTGACCGCAATTTATGCTACTATCTCCGCAGTAAGCCCGTCAACAACAGATGCTGGGCGGGGGTATATTGGTGAACAGTTAGGGCTAGATGATGATATAGACAACAAAAGTGGCATGAAAATATCCGAATATAATGGCAAGCGATACGCTGTGACGTATGAACAAGGGAAAGTTACATTTATGTCAATGACGCAGCCTGAATAAAACTTACCTATCTCCTTTAGCATTATCCTTCCCTTGGCCTGTCCGACCAGCCACAGGGCCACCAGGCAGACTCCCCTGCTGCCGCCCGCAGCCACAAATCCAGTCCGATACCCTCACCCCTGAAGAAGCTGCCCTCGTCCAAGCCTACCGCAACGCCAACGACCGCGGCAAATCCATCGTTGATACCATCCTCAAACCGGAAGTGCGTGCTCAGAGCGAAGCCGTGGAAGAAACGCCGATGAGCACCGCCACCTCCCACTCTATTCAAGAATCCGCCTGCTGACCAATAACTCCATATTGCATATACAAGCATCGTATGGTATACTAAGGGCAACGAGAAGAATAAGTGATTCCATGTAATCACCGACAAAAAGCCCCTTAGCATACGATTCACGGTCGATGCTAAGGGGCTTTTGTTTTGCCATCAAGGATTCACGGTCCCGTCAGGCTTACTGCCGTGGCTTGAAATACCGTTCATAAACATATGCTGCGACAATGCCGCAGATAACATTTATGATAATTGAGAAGAATAAGTTGTCCATATAATCACCTCCCTTCTCCGAGGTGATTTACTGCACAGCAGCATGAGTAGTATAGCATAAGCAAACCGAAAAGAAAAGTCATACCGCCTGCCAGCAGCCACCAACCCCCCCGATTCCCTTAATGCCCCTAATCATGGACCGCAAGAAGCCATAAAAAAGTAAGCCGCTCCAAACAGGAACGGCTTATTTTCATTTATTCATAAGTTTAATGATTGAATCTTCTTCGCTAAAATATCCCCTAGGAAGATTGGCTGCTTTTTCAATCAATTCTGCTGGTAAGGATATATTATCCACTAAATCTTGTTTCGTGGATAACCCCTTATCCACGAATAATTCTATTGATTGCTTATATAAACGAGGCTTTTCAGGAGTTATCTCCTTATCTCCTGGCTCTATCTTCCTCCAATGCTTTCTTGAAATTTGTTTTTGCATATACTCATACTTATCTTCAGTGATGATTTCGAACTTTCTAGCCCGTATAATCATGGCTGATATAGATGTTTTCCATTTGGGTTTGAGATATAAAAGTGCATCTAAAGAAGATGAAAAATCTGATAAAAATTCCTTTTGTGGAAGAAGTAAAGCCCCAGCAAATTCCTTTGCCTCTTCCTCCATCGTTTTCAGCTCTTCTTCTGCCATTTCTTCATCATGGAAATACAAATGACAAATCTCATGCGCAATGCTCATTCTCAACCTTACAGCTGAATTATCTTTGTTTACAAAAATATATGGTCTTCCATTCTCCCAAAAGGAAAAGCCATCCACTTTCTGTGTATCCATAGACATCACTACTATAATGATACCATGTTTTTCAGCTGACAATATTAAATTATTTATTGGTCCTGGTGGCAACTTCCACGCGCGTCTTATAAGTTTTGCCCATAACTCAGGATCTCTTCTTTTTTCGATACTCATGGATGTTTTTATATCTGTAAAACTTTTATCTACAGGTGGAAAATTTATTTTATCATGAAAATATCCAGTAATATTAGCTACTATCATATCTGCGATTTTCAGAGTTTTTTCTCGCTCATGCTTTGTAGCTGTACTGAATTTTCGAAAGAACACTTTACTACGATCTATATAATCCAAATTCTGAGATTGATAAAAGCTTAGGGGAAATCCATAAATATTTTTTAGTTGAAAAAATTTTTCAGAGTTTACTGCGCAACCACCACGCTCAAAAAGTGATAACGCCTGCGATGTAACCCCTATTTTTTCTGCAACACTTTTTATCGTTAATCCTGATGCTATACGTGCATCACGAAGTCGTTGCGGAATATAATTTAATCTATTTACCGCCATTTTCATCACGTTTCTTTACCATATTCAAAAATTCTTCATTTAATTCAACTAGAACTTCTTCTTCATCATTATCTGAAATTACTGAATATGCACCTCTATCCAGCGGTTCACAGTACCACCAATTAGAAAGTCCTAACACCCCTATATTACCAAATTGAAAAGAGTTTTTCCCTCTATCTCCATACGTTGCTGTGAATGTACTGATTTTATTTGGTTCCCATTTCATTGGTTCAAATAAGTTTATCTCTATATTTCCTATTGTTGGGCGATATAATGCTTTATGAGGAATTTCCTCTGGCCATTCCACTCTGGCTATATAGAGCGAACAATTATCTTTTTCTAATCTTACATGTCGACAATTTTTGGCTTTATTACATTCTTCTGTATATAAAAACTCCAAATAACCTTTTTGACAATATTTTTTTGTGAAACTCGCAATAGCTGCTCTAAGAATATGTGGACGTACATCTTTTTGTCCAATAATAGTATCCAATAAAAAGTTTTCCATCACTTGTGATGTGTATAGTTGTTCTACTGCTTCGTAAGCACTATCAATAGCCGCCCGCAAGCAATGAATATCCTGTGACTGAAATAATTTCTTAAACTGCCTCTTGGATTCAATTTCGAACTCTAGCATAATCACGCCTCACTTTCAAAAACACCTTTGAAAGTAATATAGCACTTTTTTGTAAAAAAATCAAGTAATATGATAGAAAACCGCACAAAAGTTGTGAACTCAGCCGAACTAGCCCCCCAACACACATATCCGCGTGCGTTGGGGAATTTTTTATTTGCTACAATGGGGATAGAACATCTGACAGTCTCCGAAAGGAGGCTGGCTCTATGCCAAGAGCAAAGAAAGCGGCGATATACTGCCGTGTATCTACCATTCATCAGGTAGACAAAGACTCCCTGCCGATGCAGCGGAGCGATATGATTAACTACGCGAAGTATGCCCTCAATATTGAAGACTACGAGGTTTTCGAAGATGCGGGATACTCAGGGAAGAATACTGACCGACCAGCATATCAGGAAATGATGGAACGCATCAAGGAAGGCGAATTCACTCATGTGCTGGTTTGGAAAATTGACCGTGTCAGCCGTAATTTGCTGGACTTTGCCTCTATGTATGCCGAATGCAAGAATTTGGGCGTAACCTTTGTGTCCAAGAACGAGCAATTCGATACTTCCACGGCCATGGGCGAAGCCATGCTAAAGATTGTCCTGGTATTTGCCGAGTTGGAACGCAATATGACCAGTGAGCGCGTCATGTCCACGATGAACGCTCGGGCCACTGAAGGGAAATGGAATGGCGGCCGTGTACCTTTTGGATACAGCTATGACAAGGAGACGGATTCGTTCTCCATCCGTGAAGATGAGGCCAAGGTAGTCCATGAAATGAAAAACATCTACCTGCGTCTTCATTCCATCACGGGCACGGCCCATGAGCTCAATGCCATTGGCCGCCGCACACGCCGTGGCTATGGCTGGACGCCTCAGACCGTAGCAATTATTCTACGCAGTCCTTTTTATCGTGGTACATACCGCTACAATTATAGAAATGAAACCAAAGGTACTTTTACCTTCAAAGACCAAAAAGACTGGGTCATGTGCAGCAAACATCATGAAGCTCTATTTACTCAGGAAGAATATGATAACATCGACTATTGGCTGACCAAGAACCGCCGCTTGCAGGGAAAAGCCACTCACTCCCAGCGAAAAAATGTTCACATCTTCGCCGGGCTGATAAAATGTGGCAACTGCGGGGACAACTACTTCGCTTCTCTCAGCCGGACGCTGGCTTCCGGATACCGGCCTTCGATGTACCAATGCAGCGGCCGACGGCAGAAGGCACTTTGCGATAATAAGTATGTCACCGATATAACCATTGGCAACTTTGTGTTCAACTACATCAGCAACATGATCCGACTGAAAAAGGCGTTTTCACCACGCTGGCAGATGCGTCGAATCTGCAGCACCTTACTGCGCGGTGACACCTTCCGCGAAATAAAAGCCATCTCCCCTGCCACACTCGCCAGCATCCGTACCACACTGATAGATAACCTTACTTGTACCACTGAATACCAGCCGATAAAAAATAGACATGGCCCGGAAGCAGCTAAACGCAAAGATGAAAACCTGCAGGCAGAGTTGGATAAGAACACCCGCGCCCTTGACCGGTTGAAGCATCTATTCCTGTATGCGGATGATGCCATGGGACAGGCCGAATTCCTGCAGCAAAAGAAAGCCCTGGAAGATAATATTACGCGCATCAAGGGAGAGCTCGATGCCATCCGCAAGAGCTCCATCTTTGCCACCAATTTGTCCGAGGAGATATTTGTACAAAAAGCTGCCCAATTTTTCATGAATACTGCATTGCAGAAAGGACGCATTGATTTTGAACAGCTCGCCACTCAAACGGAGGCTACCATACTGAAAGATTTCGTTAATGCCATAGTGTCTCGTATCAGTGTACGCAACGGCAAGATTATCGAGCTTGAATTTACCAATGGCCAAATACATAGATTTGAATACTCTCTATGAACGACAAAAGCACCGGCAGTCCTTGACCGTCGGTGCTTTCTGGTATTTATTCATCTTTTTGATGGGAAGCTTCGAGTGCTGCCAGTTCTCTATCCCGTTCATCCTTGGGTTGTTGTACTGAGAGATACATAGCGTCCCCTATGTATGGTTAGATATATCATATCAATACAGCCCAGCCCGGTCATTAATAACAAAGACACGAATCATCTCCAGTGTCAAATCCAGCTTATCCTTGCCGCCAATTCCACCCAACAAGCCTTTATCAATCATCTTCTGAATTGTGGGCCGTGCCCATTCCGGCACCTCGTTTACATTATTATATCGCATCTCATCATCCTCCAACAACATTTTATTCGTTAACGCAAAGTCATCATAGTAATCTTGAGCATATTTTTCCCTAATGGATTGTACCGCCTCGCTCTGATCAGCTGGTCGTTCAAAATCAAACAGAACAGTATTGCTTGCATCTTGAACGGAACCAGCATTAGCCAATTTCTCCAGAAGATATTGATTCATCTGCAATTCCTGCCATAAGAACTCTAACTGTATATCCAAATCGCCAACGGACTTCCCTTTAGCTCTGGCATATTCCAGCAACCCTGCCTTGCGGTTATAATATGTCCACTGTGCCAGACCATAGCCCGCTCGATCATACACAAAGTTTTGATATTCTCCGCTATCCACAGCGCGAGTATACTCATCATCCGACATTCCCAGCTTACACTCGTAGTAGTTCTCCAGATTGGTGGAGCTAAGTCCACTCTCCGCATAGAGATTTCCCATAAGCCCTGCTGCAGCATAGTCATTTAGCCCTTTTCCCTTCAGAAAGCGCCATATCTTTTCCTCAGGCAACATTTTAGGTGCGCTTTCCTCCTGTTCTACAGCACCATATCTGTACCAGTTGGCCTTACCAGTTATTGTTCCATCATCAAGCAATGTTTGCAAATTTGCACCTGGACAGTCTGTGGCCATAAGCTCTCCATGTCCCAGGACATGCTCTCTATCTATAGGAAAACCATAGTCGGCACTCAAATTGGCAATAAGCATCGCGCATTTCTCAATCTGCTCTGTCGTTGGCTTAGCCTGTGAAAAATCTCCAGACAAATGAATCCCTATCGTATGGTTGTTTTCCCCACATGCATGAGACCCCACAGCCCATTCCGGCCTGCCTCGTTCTATCGTGCCATCTTTCCGGATGACAAAGTGATAGCCTATACCGGCCCAGCCATTATTTAGGTGCCAGCCATGAATCTGTTCCGCGCTGGCATCAATGTCATTTCCACCCGTATGATGAAGGACAACCATATCTGTAGAATCACGCTTGTACAGACTCCCAAAAGACAAGTTTGTTTCTTTTATATTGGCACGTTCCATACTATCCCCTCCTTGTTTTCTTCCCATTCAAAGATGAGCTGCCTTTTTCGCCAATGGTTCGATAAGCCATTTTTACAATATCGGGCACGGGAACACCAATCATTTCGGCATTCCGGACAATAGATATCCCTTCATTAGCTAAATAGCCATAGGTAACGGCAAGACAGACCACATTTGCGCCTAAGATGGCATCTGCCAAATGCCCAAGGGCTACAATCAGAAGGATTGTCACTTTCTTTGCCAAACCTTTAGCACCTTTCTCGTAGTCCACTGCCTCATTTGGGCTGACTGCTGCCGCTAAAACACCGGTCAAATAGTCTATCGCCATCGCAATAAGCAGGGCATTAAGCGCCTGCGTCCATTCGCCATATAAAACTGTAACCAAAGCACCAAACATCCCTGTTGTTCCTCCTACTGCAGCCTCTGTCCGATTTGGAACAAGTGACTTTATCAATTCTGTTACCTCATTCAAAATACTCGCCTCCTAATTTATATTTTGGCCCGGCTCTAATTTACTGGCTGGGATTCTCACTATTCTACGCATACGCCGAAGCCGCGTGTTAGCCATATGTCTATCTAGGTACTCATACTGGCCATCCTGACACATAAGCAATCTATCCCCAAAATCCGCCGCTAGTGTCTTTGGAGAATTTGAAAACTTGTAACAACTGACATGAGGAAAAACCCAGTATGACAGCTCCGCACCACCGTGGACTAAACCATACCTCGTATCTAGCCAGCAATTCCCGTGGTACCTATAATCATCGATTACCCTATTGGAACCTTGCGTAATACTGAGAGCGCCGTAATAAGTAGAATCCTGTGATTTTAGTGTAGCGGAAAACCCGTCAGGCAGGGCCGTAGATAAATCATTTAACTCATATATGCTCGGAAAGCGTGTGACCCGCGAAACGGCATTGTAGAACGTTCTTGTCGTTATCCCGTTGAGCCCGCTCGCGAACCCCGCTTGCGTGGCGCCTGTTATGTCCTCGTCGTCCCTCGGTATCGCGTATCTTACATAATACGAATAGGAACCGCCGTGATTGGTAAAATCGTTAAAATGCTCTTCGAATGGCACCCCTACCGGCCCGGCGCTCCCCGGACCGATAAAGGTACCGGCGTCCTCTGATACGTCGTAGGATACGACTTCAGGCTCCCACCCGGTCGTCGTGTAATATCCCCCTACCTCTTTATGATAATTCCTATGGACTACGGTGGCCCGGCCGGAGGAATCCAGTTTCACCGCGGCAAAAAGTCGTCCCACACTTTCCCAGTATTCTGTCGGGCCGCTGGGTTCTTCGTGTCCGGTCTGCTCCCCACTTAATGTAACTGTTTCATAACAGTAGACGATATCCGTTGCACCAATGAACGGTTCCCGGCTTATTATATCCCTGCTAAGAGTGGAGTATGTGTGGAATAACGGCCGCCCTACGGACTGCGGAACTGTATGACAAATGCTTAATCCCTGCACCGAAACCCCTACCAACAATTCCCAATTCCCTTTTTCGTCTGTAAATCGATAGTACAGATACTGTGACGAAAACAGACCGCCGAATTTATAATTGTCCGTGCCGGCTATTTTCACAAAATCACTGACCACCGCGTTGACGAAAATATTGTCTTTAATTGCAATAGTTTCGGACCGGGTGCCGAGGCTATTTTCGATAAGAATCTCGCTATTGTTTGCGCTACAAATCTGTTCACCTTCCCGTACCGTTGCAATAGAATACCCAATCGGGGCTCCCTTATCGTTGGATAGAATTTCGGCGTCTATCACCGTCCGCTCCGGTGCTGATTTTTCAAGAAATAGACTGCGACCGTTATTTACTAAAAAAGAACTCGTTGTCATTGGCCCGATATGCTTAGGCTTTCGAATAGCGCGGTCCGTATAATATCCCTGATACCAGTTATCCGCCCCCCATGGCAATCCAATAAACGGAACGCCGGAAAAAGCGGCGGGTGGATTAACCTGCTCCCGTGGCGGCGTATGACCATAGGCCACCCGCCCATCTGTCCAAATCCGGTCCCCCGGTCTAACCTGCACATTTCCAATCGTCCGTAGTACCCGGCCGCCCGCTGTGATGGTACCGAGGCCGACGCTTTCAACCGTGGCCGGGTAAAGATACCGGATTGCGTTTGGCACATTGATTTTAGACACCGACGACCACCGCCATTCTACCGCCGTCCGGGATAAGGCACCATACGGAATCCCCGTCCGCGAAATAGATATCCACGGCCGCGGTGTATGGCAAAACGCGGTTTCCTATAACCACGTTTCCACCGCTGACAATACCGCGTTTTACTTTTTGATTTTGTGTTGTGACGTAGATAGCGCTTGTCACCATATTGCTGACCGCCTGTTTCATATTTCTTAAATCGACCATCAATACCACCTCACAAATTCAAGAGTCTGCCGGTTTACAATAGTTTCCGTTCTTGTTGCGGTATTTGACCGCAAAAAATAGGTGTTTCCATGCCAAATAATTCTGTCGTTGAAATCAACCAAATGCGAGCAATCATAGAGCTCCAACGTGACGGATTCCTCCGTCCTACGGTCAAGCCATTTTATCTGTTCTGTGAGATAAGATAATTTATCGTACCCGTTTACCGGGAAGGACGTATCTAAAAGCGCATACGCATTCAGGCGCGTCCGCTGGCCAATTTGCTCTTTGTGAGCCGTATGGCCAGTAACTAAATAACGGTTCCCCTGTCCGTCGTAGACCGCCGGATAATAATTCCCGTATTCGTCATGAGCACCACTCACAAAAGCCTCTGAATAGCCGCCTGTCGTCATCTGCTGGTACCGATACGGGGATATGCGGTCGTCGAAGTTTGTGGATGATACTGTGGTTCCCAAAACGCCATCTTCATCCGCAGAATAAACTTGCGACTGGCCATAACTAACAGGCTTATGATAAGTAGTTACTTCGTCCACACGCTGGTCCCCAATTATTGTGACCGTTTTTTCTTCGGATAAGAACTTTTGCCCGCCGCCTAAATCCTCATACTTGTATGTAGTAATAACGCGCTCTTGGCCGCGGACAACTTCAGTTTCCTTTACAAGTCCATTATTATCGTGGATAGCGCCGCCACCGCCACCGGGCGGTTCGAGTTCTTCTTCCGGCGGCCACGGTGTTAAATCTTCAGAATACCACGAGTTATAGAGGGGCTCAATTTCTGTATTATTATTCGGGTCGGATCCCCATGTCGTCCGGACCAGTTTTTTGGCAACCGTATGAACTGTCAGTTTTTTATCGTCCAGCGAAAATGTATTATTTTCGTGGCCACGCTGAACCGCGTAGATGGTATCCCCGCGCATATAACAATTAATCATTAAATGCGGCAAACGTGCTGTCCAGCCAAATAGTTCCTCAATCAACCCGCCGTAGTTGGTTCCGGACTTCACGTCCGTTGACATTGTTGAAATCCAATCATCAAATTGTACGGCCACGGTCTTTCCGAGTGCTTGCGCGATAGCTGTTATGTGTGCACTTGCCGGAGCTGAGGGCATTTTGTTAATTTCCTCGTCTTGATGCTCCGCCTTGTAATTGTTATACGCCTCATTGTATTCGTAGGTCCACTCAAAAGCGTTTTCCGGGATTGTATAGGCCATCTGCTGATACAGTATTTCGTCGATGTCGCAAGTGCATTGACAGGACACAAGGGTTCCCCGTTTACTGGTCTGTTCTACACGGGCCATTAAATTGTAGTCCCACGCATGAAAATTAACAGCCTCCATAATCCCAATATCGCCAGCCATAACAAAGGACACGTTGTCGGTTAATTGCTGTTCTTGCAGACCGACAGTTATACTCTGCAAAAAATCTGAGTTTCCGTTTATGTTATGCGGCAATTGACGCCATACGTCACAGCTGAAATCCACGGTTCTTAATAACACACGTTGGGCGTCAACACTCACCTCCACGGGGACTTGAACGTTCCTTTCCGTGTCGTAGTCACCCACAACCGGTATCACTAACACACGCTGAGTGTCGCATCTAATTGTAACTGTATTTTGTGATTTTCTTTCAATGTCAACGCTCAAACGCTCACTACGGAACAACGCCCTTTCCGCGTCAACGGTAGTATCCACCGAAGTAACAAGAACACGGGATAGGTCAAAACCTACATCCACCGGGATTCTCTGCGATATAATTTGTCGTACGATATCGAATGTTTGCGTACCGGACCGCAATAACACCCTCGCGGTATCGTTAAATAAACTCACAAGAACATTGACTGTTGCATCGTCATCAAACCACAAAGGTTCGTTTGAAATTACAACATTCGAGAAGAACGTCCCCGCCCCGCCCGACTGCAAAAAAAACGTTGAAAATGCAACGCCGTTGTTGACGCTGGTCCCCGTCAAAGAATAGATTAATTCACCGCCACCCGTATATACTTCTAAAACGCCATCAGACGCGTCGGATTTCATATGTAATAAAATGGTTTGTATTGAGTTCACCACGACTTTATTCGATAAATCTGCTTTTTTAGAGTCGCAGTTAAAGACTTCCATCGTGCCGTTGGTTAGCCCATTTACACCTGTATCCGTACCCGTCGAATAATCATACGCTCGCCAACGGTTTGAACTCCCTAAATATACGTCAAATTTCACCCACAGCTCGTATGAATCCGGAATATCAAATAACCGAATGCCGCGTGTTGTTTGGTAGAACGCCACACCTGTCTTGCTTTGAGTGGCTGGTAAATCAGTCAGCTGTACAGCCGTAGATGTGTTAATTAATAACGATGTCTCACCGACATTTTCATACTTCCATCCGGAGCTACTGTGTATTTTACGAAGTGTGTCAACCCGCGTCGTAAGCACGTATGTCGAATAATACGACTGTGACGGAGGTGTGAAATTAGTAGTATATACCGCTAACCCGTCATACACTAAAAATTCATCGACAGAACCAACCATTTTTTGAGAGCCACCGTCATAAGCGCCGATAGTAAAGTAATAAGACTTTCTGTCGTATCGAGGGCAGTTTGAATAAAGCACCGCCTGCACGCCATTAACATACACTGCCAGCTTTTGGTCATTGTACTGGTAAACGATAGCGACATGAGCCAGATTTCCTACTCCTCCAATTTCCGTCGCGTCGTATTTACCCCCCGCCCCTGTTGGCGTGCTTCCTGAAGCTATATACACACGTAATCTGTCTGAATAAGAAGTGCTTTTTTCGACGTAAACTAGTGACCTTCCATTGGATAGAGTGACGTCAACAACCGCCTGTCCATTTGATGGTGACGAAATATTGCACCAGAATTCAATCGTGAAATCTTGCCCACCTAAATCTACAGCATTCGAATGTAAATAACTGTTCCCGTCCAGCTGTAAAGCGTGCCCGCTAACCGCATTAACACTAGACGTCGTTGGTGTTCCCGTTACCGTCCACGCGTTATTAACAACGGCGTCAGTCGCCGCCGATGCGTCAAAGTTTAGCCATGATTTCAAACGTTCATCGAAAATCAAATTCTCCACCCGCCTTCCCCTTGCTACGGGGTCTTAAATCATGCTGTCGTAATAGTCGTTTGCACCTGCAACGAAACGCTCCGGTCCGTGGACGGAGTTTCTGTGTCTACACTAGACGCTTTCGCGTAAAAGACCGTATTGGCGTTCGTAATAGCGTTGCTGATTGTAATGCTATCCGTGAATGTGCCGTTTTCCGTCAAACACAATTTCCAACGGTCATTCGTATCACCGACATCGGAAATGACGGTATCTCCTACAGTGGCATAGCCTGCTTCTGTTCTGACCGCCAGTTTTACCGTCTTACTTTCGTTGATAGTCGCGTTCAGCGAAACGGTTAATGGATTAGTGTATGTACCATCTGTTGAAATTGCCGTTCCGTCCGTACCGCCTGCCGTGGGATTGTTCTTATAAAGATTGATATATGCGTTTGCCATTTTCAGCACCTCCAAATTTCAAAATCCAGCATAACATAATCAGGGAACCGGGGTTCGTACTTATATGAGCGAATAACCATTCGACAATTCTGCCATACTTCCCCCGAATCATCCGTAAAAGTAACTCTTTGCCGTGCTCTCCACAATGCGAGAATCGAATTGAAATTTGTTTTGGAAAATAGGCAGGAGACCACAAAAGAGTCCCCGTTTTCTATGTGCCCATAGTCCTGAACCGTATTCCCGTTAATCAACGGGATTTTTTCAATACGATCATCTATATTGATGGTAAGACTTTCCGGAGAGCGATAGCTTTCGATATCATTTATTTTTATCTTCATAGCTGCCCTCCTAGTTTCCGAAACCGGTATTTATTCGACTGGTAGCTTCATTGACTGCACTGGTTACGGCGTTCGCGACATTGTTTGTAATGTCGTCCGTCAACCGTTGTTTCATCGCATTGTCGAAAACATAAGCACCGCCGAGATTAACATTTATCGACGGGCTGACATTTATCTCCGGTGCACTTTGACTCCTTTGCTCAATGGCCCCGAGTATTGCTGACAAGTTTGTATTGACCTCCGGAACCTGGCTGTTAATCTGCCCGAGGATATCAATAGTCTGTTCATTATTTTGTGCCAATACATTTGATAATTCGGAAATCCCGTTTGCGGTGCCATCTGAGATTAGACCGGAGCCCCAATTATTGGCTTCCTTCATGGCTTTTTGAAATCCCATGATTTCCGCCATACTGGTTCTTTCGTTCGGACTGACACCAGCTTCCGCCATCATGGCCCGCTGAATCGCCCGGATAGCATTCTTCTGCCTATCCCCTTGTGACTGAGTGAAGTCATAGAACCCGCTCCCGTCAGCCGAGATATTCCCGGCCATCGCATTGCGGTACAATGCGAGATACTTCTTTTGACTGGTAAACATACTCTTGACACTATCATTCACAGCCTGTTTTTTCTGTTGTTCGGCGGCTCTCGTTGCTGTGACTTCGTCCATACCCTTCTTTATCCAGGCTTTGCGTTCCCGTTCAATCTGCCGGAGCCGTTGAGTCAAAGAATCCTCATAAACACTATCGAGATATTGTGCCGTTTCCCGTGCACTGTCCTCGATAACCTTTTGCCTCTTTAACTCGGCCTCCCGGGCAACCCTTGCAGGGTCTGCACCTTTTTTCAGAGTGTCTTCCGCAGAATACTCTATATCCTTTAGACTATTTTCATAGTCGCTATGGGATAACCTGTAAATGCTACGGTCAAGAGCTTTGTTGGCTTCCCGGGCTTCCTTTGCGGCGTCCTTCATGGCCTTTTTGATATCATCAGCGACAGCCACCCATGCGGCGGCTTCGGTCTTTCCCTGTCTTACAGATTCATCAACTTTGTCCTTAATGGCTTCAAGCTGTTCTTTCAGTTTTTGGCTAGTTGCTTTGGCAAGCTGGTCCTGTAATTCAGTTTTGACCTGCGTCGCTTCTTTTTCCATCTTTACGGATTCGGCGATGCTCCGGTTTTCTTCTTCGCGCTCTTTTCTGCGTTCCTCGTTGAACTTTTTGAAACTCTCCTGTTCCTCTTTCAAAAGTTGCTGACGCATTTTTATGGCTTCGAATTCATCACTACCGACTGCCCATTTACCGATTCGGCCGAGAATTTCGTCTGCGGCACTGCCCGAAGCGTAGGCACCTCCGACTGCACCCTTCCACCCGAACCGGGAACCGCCCGCGATACCTCCTGCTAGAGCGGCGGAACCATCAACCAGAGGACGCAGGATTTGTGTACCCGTTGGATTTATCTTTTTCAGGACTTCCCAATCCTCGGCAGACGCCCCGACCTTATCAATGCCCTCTTTCACTTTTCCCAGTAGGGAAACCACTTCGACAAGAGCCGTGGCTATTCCACCAATCGCGTTTCCAGCTACGGAGCCAAACTCTTTGATACTGCTCTGATTCTCTTTTATCAGCTGAGCGAATTCAGAAAACCCCCTCGTAATTTCCGGCATCATTTCCCGGGCTATTGGCATCATTGCCTGACCGACTGCCCCTGTAAGCTGGCCTGCCTGCATCTGCATAGCCTGCCACTCGATATAGAGCTCATGGGCTTCTTTCGGATTCAGCAAACCCGTGGTCTTTATCCGGGAGACTATCTCCATATTAGTGGCATAGTCCTGCAGAAGTGGGACGAGAGCTGCGCCTTTCGCGCCCAGAGCCTGCGTCACAAATTCCGTCTCACGACCTGCCTTGACTGCAGCCTGATAGCCTTTGGCCAACTGCGCCAATTGTTGCTGATAGGATAGCAGGTTTCCTTTATCGTCTGTGAGCGTAAATCCAAATTCAGTCATCGCCTGTGACAACGAGTTTTGAGTTTTGGCTGCAGACAAAGCCTGCTTATCAAGTCTCGCGAACAATGGAATAACCGAGTTAATATCCGTGCCAGATAACTGGAAGACTTTCGATAGCTGCGATGCCTCTGCCGTCGTTGTATGGAGTCTGGTCGAAAGCTTATATAAGTCATTGCCAGCTTTCATCGCCTTATCTGTCAGCGCGAATAATCCTGCACCTGCCGTTATCCCTGCGACAACACCAGTGATAGCAGTATTGAGCTTTCCGATAGCACCAACAGTACCAGTGACCTTGCCTGTAACGGTGTTAAAGCCATTGGCCAGCGTTCCGAGTGCCGATGTCGATGCCGTGCCAGTTTTGGCCAGTTCTCCATTGACTGCACCTATCTGCGCCTTGAGCCGTTCTATATCCCTCAACTGATAAAGGCGTTTGGTATCCACTCCTCTGGTCAGCGAATGGTCTGTCCCATAAGTTTTGGCATTGGCTTGGTAAGCCCGATTCAATATTTCCAGCTTTTTCTGCTGCACCGCCAATTCATCATTGAGTGCTTTTTCACGAGCCTTCAATGCCTCCACGGACTTTCCTGCTGCTTCCAAGCGGGTCACATCAATATCCGCCTTGAGTCTTATCTGATTAGCTTCACTATTAAGCCTGGACATAGCCTGCCGGACAGTCTGCCCGGCCGTCTGAAAGCCCATCTCCAAGTCTGCAACATTGAGCCCCAGGGACAGGTAGAGGGAATCCACCTCCTGCCCCATCGCGTCCTTTTTAGCCATGCCCTCACCTCACAGAATATCGTCTATATACGCTTCATCTTTGCCAGCCTCTATGCGCTCAAGGACGCAAAGCTGATCCAGCAGAAAGCCCATATCGGTTTCATCTATCTCCCGTACTGTCCAGCCGTATGCTTCCTGATACCTGGCATAGAGCCGGAGCATTTGCTCATACGGAGAAAGGTCTATTACCCTTCCTCCGCTTCGGCGTTTGGGAGCTTCTTCAATTTCTCATTTGCCACGCCGATAACATAGCCCGCCGCCTCCATATACATGGGCAGCACATCGGCAGGGTCCATATCATCAGCAGATTCCAGACCGAACATCTCTGCAATCACGGCAGCGTGCTCTGTCATGAGCTTGGATATAGTCCAGTCAGTTTTGTCCAGCTCATCATATTCCGCCACCCGGCGCCACATTTTCATATTTGGCCTGGGCAGAGTTACTTCTCTACCATCAATCAGAGTAATACTGGGAATTGCCATTTCTTTATTCATTGCCATATCATTCACCTCAAAAAAACAGCGGCAGGTATTCTCACCCTGCCGCCAAACATTATCAAGACGGCTCTACTGCCGAATACCATCCTGCAATCAAAGTCGCGCTTTCCGTGTTGTCGCTATCTGCGACACGCTTCCAAGCACCATCGTACTCTCTGGCCACAAAGCGACCTTCCAGCTTGGGCGTGGTGTAGGTGACCGACTCGCCCTTGGTCTGCATGGTCTCCTGAGTAGGAGCAAACTTGCCTTTCAGGAGCTTCACATAGCGGGTATTCCCATTATGCTTCTTGGCCTCGAACAGAAGCGCCACATAAGGTGCCGTATCAGATGCCTTGGCCTCCAGCTGCTTGGTGGTGGAATTCACCGTATGGCCCAGCAAAGCCGCCTGATCCTCCAGCGTCAGGTCGCAGGATTCTATCGTCACGGTGATTTCCGACATGGAAGAATCTGCAGCAAAAGGCGCATCATCGCCATAGAGCGTGGCGAAATTCACGCTCGGGTTAATATCCACACTGACGGCCCCCGCAATCTTCACAGGCGTGCCATAAGTGGCGCCGCTGGAAGTGTCGCTGGACAGGGCTGCATAATACAAATTCTTGAGACCTACTGTTGCCACGTTGAATCAACTCCTATCCTGTAATCTACAATTAATGTTTTTTCACCATTTTCCATATAAGGAATGGCCTGAACTCTAAAAAAGCCCAGTCCCTCCATAATCCGATGAACTTGCCGATAGATACCACCATACTGACCATCCAGCGTGGTGATATGAATTCTGACTGTCACTCGATGACTGATTTCCCCATCATCTCCAGCTAATGCCGGAACATCGGAAATGGGGGTATAAACCAGAAATGGGCAACGGTCTTCTTTATCCCCTGGGGCCTGTAAATGGTATACGGATTTCGCTCCCTTAGCCAGCAATGCAACCAAGGCTGAATCATTGGTCAACGCCGTATAAACTTGTGCTTCAAGTTCAATAGTCTCCACGTTACCTCCCCCTTGCTATTGCCTGCCGAATAGCATCCGATACGCTTCTTATCACCATTTCCCTATTTGCCTCCAACGCCGGATACAAGAACGGCCGATTCACCCGCGGGGAGAATTCCACAATCTGGCCATAGAGGAAACCATCTTTAGATTTTGCATCAGCGCTGATTTTGTAGGCTGTTCCCTTGCTGTTCGGTTCTGCCTTGATGGAGTCGCGCAATGCTCCCGGATTCACTCCGGCTGCCATATAGGTCCTGCCATTTTTCTTGTGTCCCGCATAAACAGGGCACCGGCTTTTGGCATCCCGGACAACAGCCTCAACCGCCTGGCCTAAAGCCGTCTTTGCCGCTTCAAGAACATGATTCCCCAGTTCCTTAAGCACTTGCTCGGTCTTGGCGGTGCTCACATGCCCACGGGAAAAGCTTTTATCACGATAATGATTTTTACGTTGCCGCCCCATCAGCCAACACCTCCTGACACTCCAGCACCGTCCATGTACGGGCAGATTCTGCATCATAGGCGGGTTTTATCATACGCAGCCTCTTGCCGCGCCATAGGACTTCATCATCTGGAAGAATATCGGTGCGGTAACGGACAATCACCCGGTAGTCCACCTGGTTCATTCGCTCCACGCCGCCCTCCTGAATACGTGCCCCATAAGGATAAACCTTGGCCCATACCATGCAGCGGACTTCATCTTCACCGTCTACAATGTTGCCGCAGGAATCCCGCGTCCTGGCATGATAGACAATGCTGATTCGTTCCGTGAGGTCATCCATGGTCGTTCTCATCAGAGTACCTTTCATTCTCATGGATCTCCCTCCGTTTCCTCAGCGGATTCATCTTCCGCATAATAAGCGCCACCCATAGCTATTTGACTGGTCAACTGCGTTACGGCAAAAGGCACCTCGACCACCGCCGTAGCAAGTGGCTGCCTGCACTCATACCAATGAGCCACCAGCATCTTCACCGCCTGCTGGAAGAGCATATCCCCAGCAATATCCACATATTCGCCAGCTTCCAACACGTAATTCTTACCGGTCTCCCGGCGAATCAGGAGTTCGGCGGCATCGATGTAACTTTGAAGCAGTTCATCCTCCTCATTCCCGTCAATGCGCAGATGCTGCTTTAACAAGGTCATATCCATCACTGCCGCCTCCTTTCCTTAAGATGCTGCTTCTTCAATGAGAACAAAAGCCTTGGTGGTGAGCAAATCGCCGTCAAGAATAGCATAGCCCATATAATCCGTGCTGCGGGCCAGCGTATGTTCTTCGGTGTAGATGGACACATCCTGATTGCGGTTCATCACATAGGCGCGACGCACGTTGCCGATCAGGAAGGAGCCTGTCGGAATTGCATCTTCTTCCACAACTTCCCGGCCAAAGAGACGGCCAATGGTCTGTCCCGTGGGGTCAGGAATAAAGATGGGCTGTTTCTGCGTGGTGGTGATGTTGGCCAGCTGATTCCAGATATCGGAGTTCTTGGCGTAAATCTTCACACCGTCCATATAGCCGGACTTGATTTTGCCCAGAGCCGCCGTGATATTGGCATAAGCCACACTACCACCATGCGTATAGGTCACTACCTGCGGGGTGTTGGTTTCACCCTTCAGGCGGGTGATGATGCCATAAGGCTGTGCCTTGAAGGTGTCACCCACGCCCGGAATGCCCTGACCGCTGACAATGGCGTTGGCGATGGCAGCGCCCATGCGTTCCGCAATCTTGGTCGTGATGTAGGTCAGGAAAGCGTCAATGCTCATGGTCTTGAGCTTCCAGGACACCGTGATGGCCTTGACCAGTTCATGGCCAGCCAGCGTTATATTACTGAGGCTCAGCGTTCCGCTGGTAGCTGCAGTGTCTTCATCCACCCATGCCGCATCGCCACTGTTGCCGGTTTCTTTGGGGATTTCCAGATTGCCCGGTACATCGGTGAAATCTACTTCGCCAATGATGGGGTGAAGCTCAGCCATTTCCTGCCAAATTTCCTGCTTCATGGTGGTCGGGATAACCACCTGATTGTCGGACGCTTTGTTAGCCACCGTAGCAAAAGCATCCTGATTGACTTGGGCGAAAGCATCCTGATTGACTTGGGCGAAAATTTCACTTTCGTCAGTGGTCAATGCCCGCTGCATCAAGGTCTTGGCAAAAGCCGTGCGGTACATGTCCTCACGTGCCTTTGCGTTTTCAACCATGGGCGCTACCGAAATAGCAGGGCCAGTTGCTGCAGCAATAGCCTGCGGGGCCACCGGTGCAGCCGGCTTGGCCACGCCATCTTTCAATGCCGTCAGATTGGCTGCTTCTGCCTGAGCTTCTTCATAGGCCGCATCCAGTTCCTCGATTTCTTTGCGAGCCGCTTTGGCCTCATCCACCTTGCCATTATCCAATGCAGCATTGGCCTTGGCCATAAGCTCATCTCTCTGGGCTTTATAATCTTCGTAACGCATCATTTTTTGTCTCCTTTCTCTTCACCCTTCTTATCCTTCTTGGCCGTATCAGCCTTGGCCTTGGTATTTTCCTGCTTGCCGTCCTGATACCGCTTGAATTCTTCTGGTGTCATAACTGACAGCCTCCTTTCATATTCAGGAGCCGCAAGTGCTCCCGTTCCACTTCCACAGCGGCTTTTGCCCTCTGCTCAGCCGCCCGCATTCCTGCGGGGATATTTCTGAACTGTGCCATAGTTTTCGAGTCAGCCTGTGCTGTTATCTCCACCGTTGGCACAGTGGAAATCTTATGAAAAGCCTCTGCTGCCTCAGCCCCGGTGAACCATTTTTCCATATCCATGTACTCAATGATTTGATCCCGGCTGATAGCTGCAGCCGCTTCGTAAACAGACAGCATAGCATCGTCCATAGAACGGAGCATGCCCACCACATTCTCCAGCTCATTGACATTGCCCGCGGCACTTGTCCAGGCATGATGAATCATAAAGAACGCATTTTCCGGAATGATTACCTTATCCCCGGCCAGTGCTATGACGGAAGCCGCCGATGCCGCCAAACCATCTACATAGACAACCTTCTCTCCCTGATAACGGGAAAGCATATTGTAGATGGCCATACAGGCGCATACACTGCCGCCCGCAGAATTGATGTAGATATCCAGCGGGCCTGTCTGGCCGGACAGGAAATCCCTGATGCGTTCCGGGTATTGGTCTGTATTATCCCAAGCCCCCCACCAACTACTGACGATATCACCATAGAAATAGAGTTTCCCTCTATCCCCTTGCTTGGTGATGGTAGTGGCCTGTTCTATCGTTGTCTGCATTATTCGTCACCCCCTTCCATGGTTTTGCCATCTGTAACCTGAGCCGTATCCAAGCGCCGGATAGGTGTATCGCCGTCCTCGATGGGCCCAAGGTTCAATACCTTTCGCCACTCGTTCGGTGTCATACTGCCACGGTCCACCATCTGCACCAGATTCAGCTTATTGGCCATGCTGGCATATTGCAGGCTGGAAGTTTCAAAAACAATACGGTTCCCATGAGCGCGTTCTCGCCGGGAGAAAATCTTGCGGGTCAGTTCATGAGAAAACTGCGTAGCAAAAGGCTCAATCTCCGACTCGTAATAGGCGTTCCATTGGTCTTCATCATATTTCGATTGGACAATGGCCTCATTGGTGCCGAAGATGTTATAGATGCGGTTCAACGCCCTGTCCATCTGCGCCGCATTCGGCAGTTTATCATCAGGGTGAATCTGCTCGGCATCAGCCTTGGTATCGACAGCGGCCACGCCAGTGCTGTTCTCTGACTGGTCAAGGAAGGCTTTGGCGAACATTTCCACCTGTCTCTTCTTATCCGGCTCAGCCAGAGGAGATTTGAACTTCAGCAGCCAACGGATAGTAGCGCTGTTCTTGATGCTGGAAACCATGCCCTGGTCTGTGGCATTGATGACTTCCATCAACGGTTTGAGCATCTCCATATTGGAACTGCCAAACACATCATTCTCGCCATAATCCTGACGCAGGTGAATCACGTCCGAATAGTAGAAAGTCAGGACATGCCCGTTCTTCATGGTGAATTCCAGAAACAGTACACCGTTCTTGTCATACTTGGCCTGTACGCCTACCGCATTGATGGGATAGATTTCCCGGGCATAACCGCCCGCATCCCGCAGAATGAACGCAAAAGCATTATTGTTCAGCTTGAACTGGATAGCCAGCCGCTCCTGCATCATCTGCCCGGTCATATATGGATTAGGTTCTTCCAGCAAAACCCGCACATAAGAATCCGGATTGATAAGTGTCTCGCCTTTACTATTTTCCCTGACCTGCTTCGGCACCAGCTTTCCCGCCGACTTATAAAACGGCCGCAGGCAGGCGCGGATAATATCGCTGCGGTAAAGGTCACCATTCCAGGAATAGAACCCATTACCTGTCGAACTGACCATGGCCAGCCGGGTTTCTTCCGGGCCGCCCAACCATGTCTTGATTTTATCGAAAATCCACACGCATCACTCACCTCCTTCTTCCACATGGTCATCTACCATGCTGATATATTCTTCCAAATGCCGGGTGTAGACCACATAAGCGTCCAAGAGGGCCGCAAAGCCATCAATACGCCGCCGCTGGTTGTTGGTCTTGCACGGCTGGATATTCAGGTTCTTATCCACGTCGATGGCCACGTTGGACATGCACCATTTGAGTATCGGATTATTGTTATAGACAATATGGTTTGCCCGCAACTCTGCCGCCAGTTCCTTCATCGGATTGGACAATGTGACTTTACCCTGCCGGACTTCCTCCATAATTTCCCCGAAGGTTGCTTCCATGTCACTTTTCCAGTAAGGAGCGCCCCACGGATCATATCCAACCCATGTGATATAAAGGCCATGTTCTGCCTGCATCTCAGCAAACCAGGCAGTCACATCCTTATACTCGACACGATTACCAGGACATGCTCTGAGAATTCCTTGTTCCCGCCAAAGGTCATAGGGAATCTTATCCTCAGCCACCCGCTTTTCGATAAGTTCCTCCGGCATCCAGTACATCTGCAGCACATACAAATGATTGTCATGCTTGAGCCGATAGATGATAACCGCCGCCGTGAGGTCAGTGGTAGCAGACAGGTCAGCACCGCCGATAGCATAGCAGGGAGCCTGCTCCTCGATATCAAATACCGCCTTATTATTGAGTTCCTCAAATTCCAGCCAGGCTTCGCTGGAAGTCTCCCTGACATCAAAATCTTTGGTCAGCAAATTCTTGACCAGTTTTATATCTGCCTGAGCTTTTCGGACTTTATCTTCCAGCTGGTCAAGTTTCTTGATAGTCCCCAGCCCGGGGTTAGCTTTCGGCCAACATTCCGGCTGTGTCCATTCATTCCTTGTGTCCAATTCGTACACAATCGGCAGAACACGTTCATCCTGCGGAAGATTCGGATCATCATAACCTTTGATGATATTGGCATACTCATCATACTTCTGGTCATATACTGCTTCACGGATAATCCCCGCTGTAGAAGTAATGAAAATCATAGGCTGTTCACGAGCGCTGGTACCATCAACGATAACATCATAAAGTTCCCGGCTTTTCCAGGCATGGATTTCATCCAGCAAAGCTCCATGAACGTTCAGGCCGTCCAACGTATCTGAGTCACTGCCCAAAGGTTTGAATGTACTGTCGTTGTAATCTGAATTCAACTCAGCCACCAACGGCTTTATCTTGGAACGCAAGATTGGCGACTTATTCACCATGCGCTTAGCTTCCAGCCATATAATTTTGGCCTGGTCTTTTTTGGTGGCCGCTGCATAGATTTCCGCCCCTGGCTCTTGATCCGCAATCATCAAGTAGATGCCGATGGCTGCCGCCAAGGTGGACTTACCATTCTTACGAGCTACAATCAATGCCACTTCACGGAAACGGCGTGTGCCGTCTATCTTGTGAATGAAGCCAAACATAGCCGCCACCAGCGCTTTCTGCCACAGCTCCAATATGAAAGGGCTGCCGCCCGCGGGGCCTTTGCTATGCTTGCAGAACCGTTCGATAAAAATTACGGCATGGTCTGCCCGGCGCTCATCGAATTCCCATGGGCATTCCATATCGCTCATATCGGCGACCAGCTTTCGATAAACCCGCTCAACCTTTTTGGATACCACCACCTCGCCAGAAACAATCTGTCCCAGGTATGCTCTCACATAATTCATCTGCGCATCACCTGTCCATCACGAATTTATCAAACTCATCCACCTGGGGCGTTTCCTCATCCTCGGGGATAGAACTCAACAGCTGCTTCATCACAGCGGCATAGTTCTTGGCCATGGTATTGTAGATATCAACCTCAGGGCTTTTCTTGGTTCCCCACTGATTCTCACCATTCTGATATTTGCATACCGGACCGTCCCGATTGATAATCTCCTCCAAGTCTTCCAGTGTGATGCGCATAAAAGCAGCTCGATGCATCAACGGCTCATTGAATTTCTTTACAGTCGGCAACATAGCCGATAAATTCCGCCGGAGAGCCAAAAACGCTTTTCGAATTCGCTCCTCTTTGTCTGCCATACACCACACCCCCCTTCAAAGTTATGCTGTGCGTTTTTTGAACCTCTGGGCGCGGTGGAGCTTCAAAAACGCTCCACATTTTTGAACGGGGGGGATTGCATTCTGACCAGCTGCCCCGAACCGTCAAACTCCAAACCTTCTCTGACGCTTGCTGCTTTCGCATGGATACGATTGTGACAGTCAATGCAGAGAGCCATGAGGTTATCCTGTCCCAGAGCAATGTCCGGATCACCGATATTCTCTGGTGTCAGCCATATTTTATGATGAATGATTTTAGCCGGCCGCCCGCACTTTTCGCAGACTCCGTAATGGAGCTGCATTGCTAATTTCTGTGCCTGCTTCCAAGCAGCGCTGTGATAAAACGCCTCAGCAAAATCTCTTGCCAACTGTCTACCATCCCCAATCTCTTAACACGCAAAAAAGGCGCTGCCTTAATCGACAGTGCCTTGATTTTGGTCACAATTTTTCCGTATTTTTAGTATAACATGGGAAAATCACGCCGTAAATATCACTTTTTTCAGCCTAAAAAGTATCACTTCCAGCCAACCGCTCGCTATGAAAATTATTCCATTGCCAACATCCTATCCGCCCGTTTGGGGTCATCTTTGAGGATTTTAGCGAACTGCTTAATCTTCTCCCATTCCCCATCAGAAGCCCTCAGGGAACGCATACGCCTTTCGGTGCCATCAGCTGCGGCAGGTCTACGGCCAGCTCCTTCACGAGCGCCGCCCCATCCGTTTTTATTCTCACTCATACCTTGCCCCTCCATTTCGCATACCCGAATAAGCTCCACACGGCAATCAGGGAAATCAATATCCCCCAGTCTAAAATGTCGAAAGCTGCTACTGACTTGCCATGTAATACGCCGATACTCCCCAGCGTACAGATTAATACGAAAAGATTTATCTTTTTCATGTCTCCGAAACATGGTATAATTGAGGTGCAAGGAACCTCTTGCGAGGCTCCCTGCTTTGCTTAGAACTGGCTACCCATCATCCTTTGATTGTCTTGATTAGGACAATCACCGTGAGAAGGTTTACGATGATGTTGGTGGCCTTTTCTGCTACCTCAAGGTATTCCAAGTTTCTTTCCCCCTTTCCTTTAGCTTGATTTAATTATATCATTTCTATCTTGTTTTGTCAATACGTTTATCAAGATATTATACAATTAATTTGCCCGTAAGCCCCTTATTCTTCAAGGCTTGCGGGCTTTTTCGTCTTCGTTTCCGGTCGTTCAGCTACTTTGATTTCTGTGATTACCGGCCTTGGGTTCCGTGGTTTCCTGTCCATATACTCGCGCTTGATTTTCACAGCGGCCTTTATCCGTGCCTCTTCCATATCCTTAGCCCATACGCCGATAGTATAACGGTTAGTCAGACCAATCGTGGCATAATATAGCTTCTCTTCTTGCTCACTCAACAAGAAACACCTCTCTGTGGTTATGCCCTTTGCAACGTTTCCTATGGGCTGGAGATGTCATGTACCGGACCGTTTCCACGGTTATCCCCATTTCCTTGGCAATTTCTTTAATCGTTCCCATGGCCAGTAACTCGTCCCCTTTATACATGGCATAAATTCCAGGTTTCCTGCCTGCAGCCATTTTCCTTCACCCCCACTACATCATTGTCCTTCGCATCCATTTTCGTGCAGCTATTACATTTGAATCATTCATGCCTGCCGCTATCGCTTTGGCCATATATTCCCGTTGTTTAGCCAGGTGTTCTTCACAAAAATAATATCCTGGCACGGCAGGCTTTGAGCACCGCCGGCAGATATGCAGCTCTTGTCTCAGACCATGGGGTAATGTTCTCCCACTAGAATGTCTCCTTGCCAAAGTTCTTCGATTATCCCTCAAAGCGCATTCCAGACATTGCACTTTCCCTGGACGTGCTGGACGGCCACAACGGCACAATCCTTTCTCTTTCATCCGGCGATTCCACTCTTTTTGTTCTCTATTTATTTCATCGCGCTTTGCCGCTCTACGTTCAGCAGCACGGATACGGCTTTTTTCAGCACATTCAGGGCAAAGGGTTCTTCCTGGCACAGTTTCCTCCTTACGGCATTGCGTACATATGTTATGGGCTTTGTACCACCAATATAGTCTCCCCATAGCCATCATCTCCTGTATAATAACTTGCCTACAACTTGCTACCGGCATTAATGTCGGTCGCAAAGCCGCATCGTTACTGCCATTTTTAACTTGCCTACAATTTTTGCTTATCTTTTCTTCTATAATCTGCCAATTCAAGTAATGCCCAAAAGGTACAAAAAGATATTGCTTTTTCTGTATCATTCAAATCCATAAACTTCATTTTGAATGCAGTTACATCCATAAGATTTTCTAAAGCGTCATCAGGTAGTCTGTCCTTTTGGGCTAATTTATTCTTTGCCATATTCTACATTCTCCACGACTGCCCACCGTATCGCTCTTTTATTCATATTCTCCACCCCGCCGAACGTGCTAATAGCTTAGCGATGGCATTTTGGCATCGTTCTTCACTTACTTCACCACCATTCATACCACACCAGCCAAAAGTCACGCACATATCACAGACCTCAACATTATCATAGATTTTCTTGGCCAAGCCTTCCAATTCATTTATCACATCAGGTGGTATTGGAAAATTTTTAGTAGTTCTTCGCTGGTGCAATTCGACCAACATTTCAATTAAATCTTTTATATCCTGCCGGGTAACTTCTCCATGATGTTCTTGTTCTATAGGATAATCTTCAAATCCAGACTCTAAGTGAATTATCCATTCGCCAAGTGTCATTTATATTTTCCTCCATTATCTAACAATAGTGCCATAGCAAAAGCCTTTCTACGTCTGCGGCGCCCGTCACCAGCATAGCCCCGCAATTTATCAAATATATTCCGTTCAATTCGAATAGCAGCTTTATTGTGGTATCTTTTAATCATTACTGCGCCCTCCTTATACTCCATCATCATCCGCCCGCCTAACCTCGCAGAATTGTTCGAAAACCTCTCAAACGATTTACCCATCTAAAATAAAGGCTTCATGGCTATTTTCGAACGATTTACCTCTCAATTTTAACGATTACTTCGCAACTCCCTCTAACTGGCGCATCATCTACGCCATCAATCAAAACAATCCATGAACGATTCATGGCCATCCGGGTATTTTATCTTCAACCGTCCTTCATCCGATGCACAATATTATGCGGTCGAGTCGCTTGTTCGTAGTAGCCACGCATGCACTTCACTTGTCCGGAGCATTCTTTCACCGGTTCAATTTTATTGCCATAGCGCCGCTGTAATAATTCTTCCAATTCAGCTTTGTCCATCTTTGTGGTCATGCATTCGGTCATGTTTATCCCTCCGAATTTTATGTTCTCCACGACTGCCCGCCGTCAAAGTTCACTCTGCCTCTGTAGTTTATCGCCCTATCATTGTCCACAGCCCCATAACAGCA
>DFHU01000032.1 GCA_002373045.1 Pseudoselenomonas ruminantium
TGATTTCTGATATTGCCAACGATAAGGTCTATAACCATCCGTCAAGGCTCGAATGTCAATCTTCACATCTTCCAACCAGTAGCCGTCAATGCGAATCCATTGCCGGAGCCTGTCGATTACGCGAAGCGTCGCTTGTTTTCGCTGAATTATCGACGGCATCAATCTGCCGCTTCTTCGTGAAGACGCACGATTGAAGAACCTTGCAGGGCGGTACTGCTTATGGTATCTATGATACCTGCGGTAGCCACGGCGAACAGTCAGCAAATACTTGACGTCCTTGCGTTGCTCGATAGTTCCCTTAAAGACAACCTTGTTTTTGGTCAAACACTTTTGAACCAACGCAAGCCCAACATGATTCGCACCATCGTCAATACCACAGCGAATCTCATCGCTGTTAGGATTGTCAACGACTTTGTTTAGTTGAATTATCATAGGGAACTTCGACACCAGCCGAGCTTTATGCTGACGGACAAGCCGCCAGGCATTCTGCTCGATAGTTGGATCAAGTCGTTTCCCTTCTGCGTCCAGAACGAACGCATATTTCTTAATTGTGGGCATCTCTGCCACCTTCCTTTACAGGAGAATTTTCCTTCTTGCCCATGTCGCCAGGAAGCTCGTGTGTTTCCCTGTTATCACCGCAGGACATTAGCGGTGTTTCTTGGTTATCACTCTCAGAGCAGCGGACTGATGGTTTACATCCGCAGGTGAGTCTTTAACTTATCCTGATAACTTAGTTCATCCCGCAAACAGCTTTCGCCGAACACGGTCACTAGAGCTTGAAACAGCCCGTTAAGCATATGTATATAAGATATTTGTCCACTTATATACATATTTATCGATATTTTCGACTACTTAACGGTTCGTCCCCACTATTCGCTTCAATGTGTATCTGCAGCAGTCTTAGCTGCCGGATTTTTCATCCCTAAATGCAGTGCTCTTTGCGGACAAGCCTCAACGCATTGGTCGCACATAATGCACTCCGGGGAATGTGGCTGCGCCACCGGGTCGATATCCATGGGACAAACCTTTTGGCAACGGCCACAGGACACACAGCTTTTTTCATCAAAATGCAGCCTGCAGATACTGACGACATTCAATAGACCGTAAATTGCCCCCAACGGACAAAGCATTTTGCAAAAGAAGCGGCGGATAAACAGGCAGCCGATGAGCACCACAGCCAATAGCACAGCTTTTAATACAAACAAGCCGCCGACAGCCTGCCGATACTCCGCATGCGTCAATAACAGCGGCACAGCTGCCTCCAACATACCTGCCGGGCAAATGTACTCGCAAAAGGCCGGCGCTCCCACACCATTTACCATGAGGAGCAGCACCGGCAATAACAGGACAAAGATGACCAACACCAGGTATTTCACATAGCGCAACGGCGGAAACAGGCGTCTTTTCGGCACCGGCAATTTACTCAGCAAGTCCTGCAAAAAGCCAAAGGGACAAAGAAAGCCACAGGCCAACCTTCCCCAAAGCACGCCAAGCAGCAATAAAAAGCCACCGACATAAAAACTGAATCCATAACCGGCCGTTCCTCCGACTGCCTGCAACGCCCCCAAAGGGCAGGACAAAGTGGCTGCCGGACAGGAATAACAATTCAGCCCCGGCGCGCACAAATTTTTGGCACTACCCTTGTAGAGCCTGCCGGAAGTAAAATTCAGCAATTCCTGATTGGTAAGCACGGTAGCCAATAGCTGCACAAAACGGCGATTAACCGAACGGGTGATATTCATCTGTTCACCCCAATCCTATACATTCCATACACACGCGCACAGCCTTTTGCAAAATTATCCGGGTCTCACCGCGCCACAGTCCCCACAGTATGCAGCAGACGGCCAAAGCAAGCAGGAGACTGCGGATTTTGCCCAGTCTGGTCACTTGAGATACCTCTCAACCTGCTGTTTGTACTTAGCTACATCGGCACCTACGACCTTTTCCCCAATGATATTGCCGTCCGAATCCACAAAGATGGTCGTGGGCACGGCTTCAACACTTTCCAGATACTTTAACAATTTATCGTCAGGCAGAATATTGACAAAGTTGACATTGGCATCTTTTAAGATTTTCACAGCAGCCGCCTTGGTTTCTTTATCGTCAGGGCCATTGGCATCACACACAAGGCCGATAATCTGCACATCCTGTGGCATTTCCCTAGCCCATTTTCCCAGTTCCGGCATTTCACCAATGCAGGGCGGGCAAAAAGTTCCCCAAATATTTACGACCGTTATTTTTTTGCCCTTGAAAATATCCTGCGTAACGGTATTGCCTGCTACATCTACCGTTTGAAAGGCCGGGAACTTGTTGCTGTCTGCCGTTTCCTGCGTTGTTTTTCCATTTTCAGCCGAACAGCCTGTGGCCAGAAAAATCGTCGAAAATGCGACCATCGACATCAATAAAATTTTAAACCACTTGTGCATAAAAAATCCTCCTCTTGCCGACATAATAAACTCTACCAATCTCCGCCATCATCATAGGAATCACTGCCCCAGTCAGAACCGCTGTCATAGCTGTCCGCATCATAGTCGTAACTATCATAGCTATCGTCATCATCATAGCTGTCATAGTCCACATAATCCAGTTCACTGCTGTCATCGTCATCCTGATAATCCAGCCCATCACCATCATAATCCGGATCGTAGTCCACTCCGTCCCAATCATCATGGTCATAAAGCTCATTATAGGTATTGTAGTTGTTGATTGTCTCATGGGCTTCTGCCTTATGGTCGCCGCTCAATATATGCCCCAAAACCGCACCAGCCACCATGCCGCCCGCCACATTGCGCAGAGTATGCTGACCATTGCTGTTAGGATTGCGTTCCTGTACACGGGCTGCCGGCTGCGTCGCATAATTTGCCGTTTTTCCAGAGCTGACCGCATTGGATTTTGGATTCTGTTGAATTAACTTCTCCTGTCCACCTGCATAATGCTGCCTGTTCTCATTACTACTCCCTCGCCGTCCAAACAACACCCAGCCCAAAAACACACCCGCGCCCAGCAATGCAATAGTTCCCATATTGATGCCCCCTATAGATATACTTCTTGATAATACTTCTCCTTTTCTCCGTATTTTTCCTGCAATCCTATCGCACAAAGCCCGTGAAACTGATGATATTTTCCGCAGCTTTTGACAAACGTGTCTATGGCGAAGGAAAATATTACCGGTTTCACGGGCGCCTTTGCACTACGATGTAATGATGTAATAATGTAATGTACGCACAAAAGCCCGAAGGTGCTGGTGGTGTTTTCCGCAGCGTTTGACAAGCCTGTCTAAGCGAAGGAAAATACTACCAGCACCTTCGGGCGCCTTTAGCATATCGATGTCAAATCGAACATTTGCCCATCGAAGTGTTTACATATAATCGGCAGAAGTCTTCTTCTTCTGCTGTTTGAACATACCAAGCTTCGCGGCAATCCATTCCATAGCGACAAAGAACACCGGAATCAGGAAAATACCGAGAGCCGTAGCAAAGAGCATACCGCCGACAACAGCCACGCCCATACCATTACGGGCTGCCGCACCGGCACCACTGGCGATAGCCAGCGGCAAACACCCTATGATGAACGCAAAGGAGGTCATGAGGATAGGACGCAGGCGTAGGCCAGCTGCTTCAATAGCGGCCTTGACCGGCTCCATGCCCCTGTCTACACGGACCTTGGCGAACTCTACAATCAGAATAGCGTTCTTAGCTGCCAGACCGATAATCATGATGATACCAATCTGCATGTAAACGCTGTTCTGCAGACCTGCATTCTGAATACCGAACATCCCTTCCAGCATGGACAGACCATACTCGGAGATAAGGGCACCCATAATACCGGTCGGCACCGTCAGCAGTACGGCGAACGGAACACTCCAGCTTTCATAGAGCGCTGCCAGGCACAGGAATACGAATACAAGTGCGAGTGCCAGCACCTGGAAGGTGGAGCTGGTTGCCTTAGCTTCCTCACGGCTCTGGCCGGACCATTCAATGTTGAAGCCGCTGGGCGCATTCTGCTCAACCACTTCTTTGATGGCTGCCATGGCCTGACCGGAGGAATAACCTTCCCCGGCGTTACCCTGAATGTTGATGGCCCGAGCACCGTTGAAACGGGAAATCGACGTCGGGCCGGAACTTACACGCGGTTTTAAGAGCGTATCGAGCGGCACCATCGTATCGTTTTCCGATTCCACATAGACGAACTTCATTCCTTCGGCTTCACTGCGGTAGCTTACATCCGACTGCAGCATAACCTTATAGGTACGGCCGAACTGGTTGAAGTCGTTGACCTGGGCACCACCAAAGTTCACCTGCATAGCCGTGAACACATCGGACATCTTGACGCCCAACTGCTTGACCTTTTCACGGTCAATATCGTATTCATAGGTCGGCGCCGTCATCTTAAAGGTCGTACGCACGCCCTTGAGTTCCGGACGCTGATTGGCTGCTGCCACGATTTTACCCGTGATGTCAGCCAATTCTTCATCTGTATGACCGGACATATCCTGCAGCTGCAGGCTCCAGCCGCCTACGGCACCCAGACCAGGCAGAGCCGGCGGATTCATGGCGATAACCGTAGCTTCCGGTGCCAGTTTTGCCCCGATGCCAAACATAGCCCCAACGGCTGCCCCAACGGATTCATCACCGCCAGGACGCTGTGACCAGTCCTTCATGCCCAAAACGACAAGACCGGCACTCGGCTTAGCGCCGCCGCCTAAAATATCAAAGCCCGTGATAGCCATGACATTTTCTACACCCTTGACGTCTTTAGCTGCCGTAGCCACCTTGTCGATGGTCTGCTGGGTGACATTCATGGATGTACCTTCTGGCAGCTGTACTACAGCAAAGAGGTAACCCTGGTCTTCGTCCGGAACGAAGGTGGACGGAAGTACCTTGTAAAGTGCACCGGAAATGATGCACACAATGACCATAAAGAGAATCGCCAGGCGGGTGCGGCGGATAAACTTAGCCACCACGCCCATATAGCCACGCTTCGTGCGTTCAAACCAGTTATTGAACTTCACGAAGAACTGACCGAGAACACCTTCATCGTCTTTCGCTTCATGGCGCTTCAGAATCATCGCACAAAGCGCCGGTGTAAGCGTCAGGGCCACAAAGGCGGACAGCGCCATGGACACCGCAATGGTCAACGCGAACTGACGGTAAAGGATACCCGTCATGCCGCCTAAGAAGGCAACCGGTACGAATACGGCGGCCAAAACGAAGGCGATAGCCACAACCGGCCCCTGCACTTCGGCCATAGCACGCTCGGTGGCATCCACCGGCGTCAAGCCCTCTTCCATGTGCTTTTCGACGTTTTCGATAACAACGATAGCATCATCGACGACGAGGCCGATAGCCAATACCATGGCGAAAAGGGTCAAGGTGTTAATGGAGAACCCTAGCACCACAAACGCCGCCAGAGTACCGATAAGGGATACCGGCACAGCCAGCAGTGGAATCAGCGTTGCACGCCAGCTCTGGAGGAACAGGAAGATAACCAAAACCACCAGCAGCAGGGCTTCGACGAAGGTTTCCACTACTTCCTTGATGGAAGCGTTGATGTAGTTCGTGGAGTCGAAAATCTGTGCCATTTCGAGTTTCGGCGGCAGGGTCGGCTTGGCTTTTTCGAGCACTTCACGCACACCTGCTACCGTCTGCATGGCGTTGGCATCACTGGTCAGGTTGATACCGAAACCCACGGAAGGATAGCCGTTGAACTTGGAGATAATCGCACTGGATTTTTCCCCGGTTTCCACACGGGCTACGTCCTTCAGACGAACAAATTTGCCCTTATCGGAACGCAGCACGATATTGCCGAATTCCTCAGGCGTTACCAAACGGCCGGAAATCTTACCCGTGTACTGCTTTTCCTGACCATTGTTTACCGGCATAGCGCCAACCGTACCGGCAGGTGCCTGCACGTTCTGTTCCTTGATGGCCGAGGTCACATCGGCAATGGTCAGCTTGAGCTCGGCCAGCTTATCCGGATTGAGCCAGACGCGCATAGCGTAGTCAGAACCGAAAATCTGCACATCACCGACACCGGATACACGCTTTAATTCATCCAAGAGATAAATATCGGCGTAGTTTTTCATATAGGCACGGTCGTAAGTGCCGTCCGGAGAGTACAGGGACAGCATGTAGGCCATATCGTTAGACGATTTTTTGGTTGTAACACCGACCTGCTGTACATCGGAAGGCAGGCTGGCATTGGCAATGGCGACATTGTTCTGCACCTTTACGGAGTCCATATCGCCATCCGTTCCCGTCTCAAAGACCACAGACAGGCTGTAACGGCCGCTGTCGTCCGAGTTGGAACTCATATAATCCATACCCTGAGTACCATTGACCTGCTGCTCGATTATCTGCGCCACCGTATCGTTGATAACGGAGGCGCTGGCACCAGTATAGCTGGTACCAACGGAAACCGTCGGCGGAGAAATCTGCGGATACTGCGCTATCGGCAGCTGAAAGGCTGCCAGCACACCCACGATAACGATGATAATCGAGATAACAATGGCAAATATCGGGCGGTGAATAAAAAACTTAGACAAATCGCCGCCTCCTTATTTCGTTGAAGAACCTGCTATTTTATTGGAGTCGAACTTGCTCGTATCCGTAATCAGCGAGAAGCCCATATCATCAGCCGTTACCATCGTAACGTTGAGAGGCACACCTTCCTGCAGGTTGGACAGGCCTTCTACCACAATCACATCAGCCGTGGTAAGACCGTCTTTGATGATATAGTAGCTGCCGACCTTGTTGCCCAAGGTTACCGGGCGTGCTTCCGACTTGCCGTCGCCATTTACGACCATGACAAAGGATTTGCCCAGAAGCTGCTGAACCGCACGCTGCGGCACGAGAATAGCATTCGGAATCGTCTGTCCGGACAGGCGCACGCGGGCAAACATACCCGGCATCAGCATGCCGCTCGGATTTTCAAAGATTGCCTTGAAGGTCAGCGTACCCGTGCTGTCGGAAAGGGCTCTATCCTGTTCGACAATTTCGCCTTCGAGCGGATATTCCGTGCCATCGGTCAGCGTGATGTTCACAATCGGTTTTACCTGCTTACCGCCCTGCATAAGGGCGTTCATGTAGGTGATATAGTCCGTCTCCGACACATTGAACTTCGCATACACGGGATTTGCGGAACCAATGGTTACGAGCGCCGTCGTACCCGCAGAAGCAAACGTGCCCACAGCCACATCATCAACGGCCAGCTGACCGCTCATGGGTGCATAAATCGTGGTATCGGCCAAATCCTGCTGCGCCTTGATAAGCTGAGCATGAGCAGCGTCTGCAGCAGCCTGATAAGCGTTCACCGTCGAGAGCTGATTGTCATACGTCTGACGGGAAATCGCATTGGACGCCACGAGCTGTTCATAACGGCCCAAATCGTTCTGCGCATTGCTCAGCGTTGCCTGTGCCTGCGCAAAATTAGCCTGTGCCTGCCATACAGCGGACTTATACTGACGGTCATCAATGCGGTAAAGCGGCTGATTTGCCTCTACCCACTGGCCGCCCTGCACATATTTTTCGACCACGTTGCCGGACACCTTGGACTGAACCTTTACTTCGTCCTTGCCGATAATCTGACCGGCAAACTCACTGGTCAGCGGCGTATCCTGCTGGATAACCTGCATGGCTTTGACCTGCGCGCCCTGCATCTGAGCCTGCTGCTGCTTATTGCCACAGCCTGCCACCACAAAGCTTGCAGAAACAGCCAGGGACAGGCCAATCAGCAATGCTTTAGTCTTCTTGTTTTTGGACAAAAACAATTTATGAACCTCCTTTTTTAGCCTAAACACAAAGAAAAGAGCGCACTGCTCCCCTCCCATGCTTATGACAACAATTCATTTCTTATCCCCTGAGGAATAGTAAATAAATGTTTACTATTTGTGTTATCTATAGTATATTATATTTATGTAAAAGTCAAGAATTAAAGGAGTTATATCATGGAAGCCCAAAAGCAACCCAGTTTATCCCAGCAATTTGTGGAAATCATGGTGCTCTTGCATAATAATTTCGGCAGGCAGACGCAGGTTCCCCTGCCCCTCAATCAATTTGGCGTACTCTGTGCCCTGATGGATACGCAGGGACTGGCCATCATCGACCTCAGCCGCCAGCTTAATATTTCCAAGCAGCAGATGACCAATGTTATTGAAAAGCTGCTCACCGCCGGTTACGTAAGCAAAAATCCTGACCCCAAGGACCGCCGCCGGTTTGTCGTTACCATCAGCGACAAAGGTGAAAAATTACTTGCGGAGCATATGGAACAATTTCGGCAGCGCTTTGAAATTCATGCCCGGAATTTAACCACTGATGAACGACAGGAACTGGCCAGTATTTTGCGCAGATATTACGAACTGATCAACAAGATGTTTTTGTAAAAACGAAGGAAAAAGGACGGCCTGATGCATCAAGCATCAGGCCGTCCTTTATTCTATTGTCTTATTTGTTTTCCTAAATCATCAAAGAAGGATTTGCTGATACGACCAAAAATGCCCTGCTGTCCATGATGGGAATCATCCCGCAGCCGCAGTTCATCGCGGGCCATTATCCGTTTATTTGTCTTGGAATCAAAAACCTCAAAACGCAGACGGACAGTAGATGTATAGATGGTTTTGGCCGGATGATGAACCGGAATGGTATAGCTATAGTCTTCCTCCACCTTGTCTCCATTAGGCAGTTTTTTCGTCCGTTTGGCATGTCTGGTCTCCCATGATGTATATGCTTCTTTAATGTAGGAATCATCATGCCACTTCAAAAGCTCCGCCTTGATATAAACATCAGCCGCTTCGTTGGGATTGTCCGGCGAAAGTACCTCGGCTTTATCCGGACGGATAACCTTATACTTTGGCCGCATAGCATTTTTCAAGTAATCCTCCCGCAATACCTGCTCCAACAGGTCGTTATCCATCTCTGCCGTATCGGTGAGCACCACATCATAAATCAGGGCCTTTTGAATCTTGTGAAAATCGTAGGTTTTATCCACCCAATTGGTTTTCTCTGCACCAGCCGATAAAGCGGGCAAGAGCAGCAGACAAAGCAAAATGACCACCTTTTGCCATTTGAGCAGCTGATTGAATCTGCGCATATCCATCCCCCCTAAAAATGCACTTAATCGTTATGTAATACTTCCACAAGCTGACTGAATTTTCCTGCTCTATAAGCAAAATAAAATGGCCCGTCCTTGCATGACAGACCATTCATAAAGCCAAATTAGAACTCGATTACATCCAAATCATCCGGCACAAAGATATTGCCGTGATAATATTCTTTGGCTTCCGCCGTGTAATCAGCTTTGCGGGTAGCAATATGCTTGTCCTCCGTATGATAGAGGACGAGATTTTTCACCGCCAGTTCCTCAGCCAGTTCGCTGGCTTCTTTTACGGTGCTGTGGTTTTTCTCATAGGGTTTGAATACATCCCTGTCCTTGTACTGACAGAAGGCTTCGGCAAGCAGCCAGTCGGCTTTTTCCGCATACTGACGAGCGTGTTCGTTATAGGGTTCGTCGCCCAGGCAGGTGAACTTCAGCCCATCAGCGAACTTGAGTTCATAGCCGAACTGCTTGGCCTTGGTGGACATGATATCAAAGGCAGTCAGCTTAAACTGCGGCAGTTCAATACTTTCCCCGTCTTTGACTTCCTGCAGGATAATATCCGTGCCCACGCGGGCAAAGTCTTTTTTCTTGAGGGTCATGGCGGACATCTTTTCGAGCATATCCTTGACCACATCATGGCAGTAGATATGGAACTTGCCCTCAAACTTGCCCTTGTTCATGAGGTCCGCCACCTTGCGGATAATCCAGACCACGCCGAGTACGTGGTCGGTGTGACCGTGGGTTACGAACATATGATGGCACTTATTGTAGTCAAAATTCGTTACTTCGAGCTGGCGCAGGATACCATTGCCGCCGCCGGCATCCGTGAGAAACAGACTGCCATCTTCCAGTTCCAAAAAGAAACAGGTGTTAAAGCATTTTGTGGCCATGGCAAAGCCAGTGCCGAGGATTACTAACTTACGCATAATATGCCTCCTATTCCACCTCATCCGTCAGTCATGCAGGCTGACCACCACCAGCGACTACGTCGCCCCCTCAAGGGAAGGGTTTACCGCTTACCTCGTTGGTGCTATCTTGTCCAACGCTTCCTTCGCAGCTTTTTGTTCGGCTTCTTTTTTGCTTCTGCCCGTACCGGTGCCCATGACTTTGCCGGTAATGCGTACATTGAAGGTAAAGGTCTTGTCATGGTCAGGGCCGGAAGTGCTCACGAGTTCATAACTTACCGTCTGCTGGGCTTCCTGATAGACCACTTCCTGCAGGATGGTCTTGTAGTCTTTGAGTATGCCCCCCTGCTCTACTTTGGCAAAAAGCGGCATAAGCTGACACACGACATAGTCCTTAGCGGCTTCCCAACCCTGGTCTAAGTAAATAGCACCAATTACCGCCTCGAATACATCTTCCAAATTGGTCTGCCTGTCCCTGCCGCCGCTCATTTCTTCGCCATGGCCTAAGAGCAGATAGTCGCCCAAATGAAGCGTCCGCGCAAGTTCCGCAAGACTGCTGGAGCAGACGATGCTGGCTCTGGTCTTGGTCAGTTGACCTTCGGGCATCTGCGGAAAGTGCATATAAAGATAGGTGCTGGAGGCAAGCTCCAGCACCGCATCTCCCAAAAATTCGAGACGTTCATTATGGACGATGTTTTTTTCTTTGGCTTCATTGGCATAGGACGAATGAATCAGCGCCTTGTGCAGCAGGGTTAAGTCCTTAAACTCCACACCCAAACGTGCCGAAAGCTCCAAAAGCTCTCCTTTGCGTTTAGCCGTTAGTGTATCTCCCATCGCCCGTTATCCTCTTATTCAGCGTACTTCTTCAGCAGCAGGCAGGCATTGTGGCCGCCGAAGCCGAAGGAGTTGGACATAGCGGCACGCACCGTCTTGGCTTTGGCCTTATTGGGCACATAGTCGAGGTCGAGGCCTTCGTCCGGAGTTTCATAGTTGATGGTCGGCGGGAGCATATCGTTTTCGATAGCCAGAGCCGTAGCGATAGCTTCAACGCCGCCGGCAGCACCGAGCATATGGCCCGTCATGGACTTGATGGAGGAAACGGAAACATTCTTTGCCGCTTCACCCCATACAGCCTTGATGGCTTCGGTTTCGCCCTGGTCGTTGAGGTGCGTGGACGTACCATGTGCATTGACATAATCCACTTCCTCAGCCTTCATGCCGGCATCATCCAGAGCCAGCTGCATGCATTTGGCCTGATATTCACCATGCGGAGCCGGGCTGGTCATATGGTAAGCATCGGAATTTGCACCGTAGCCTACAACTTCTGCGTAGATATGCGCACCGCGGGCTTTTGCATGGTCAAGGCTTTCGAGGATTACGAGACCAGCGCCTTCGCCCATAACAAAACCGCTGCGGTTCTTGTCGAACGGACGGGAAGCGTGCTTGGGGTCATCATTGTGATCCATGCAGAGAGCCTTCATGGCCGCAAAACCGGCTACAGCAGCTTCGGAAACAGCAGCTTCCGTACCACCGGCTACCATTACATCCGCATCGCCGCGCTGAATCACACGGAACGCATCACCAATGCAGTTGGAGCCCGTAGCGCAGGCCGTAACCGTACAGCTGGACGGACCATGGAGCTTGTAGGTGATAGCCACCTGACCGGCAGCCATGTTCGCAATCATCATCGGCACAAAGAACGGACTGATGCGGGAAGGTCCCTTGTCAAAGAATTTCTTGTACTGGCTGTGCATGGTTTCAATGCCGCCGATACCTGTACCGATGAACGTACCTACACGGTCAAGATTTTCCTTTTCAAGATCCAGACCGGCATCTTTGATAGCGAGATCTGCCGCAGCAACAGCAAACTGCGTATAACGATCCATGCGCTTGGACTCTTTCTTGTCGATGTACTGAGTCGGGTCAAAATCCTTGACTTCACCGGCAATCTGCGCCGTGAATTCACTTGCATCAAAACGACTGATCTTATCAATACCGTTGCGGCCTTCCATGAGGCCTTTCCAGAATTCATCCTTGCCCGTACCGATAGGGGTAATGGCACCTACACCAGTGATAACTACGCGATTACTCAAAATGAATAACTCCTCTCATCTATTCATAGCAATGTGCTACGCTTAGTTGGCAGCCTCGGCTTCCGCTATAAGCTGCGCGAAAATTTCATGCACGGTCATAATCTTATCGATGCGGGGCATGTATTCCCCGGTAAAGACCAGACCAGTTTCCACATCGCCCTGCTGTGCGCGGGTCAGCGCACGAATGATGCAGAAATTGTGCTTGCACGCCTTCAGGCAGGCATCACACTGCGTTGGAGGTACGGGGCCTTCCATAACCCGAGCCGAAAACGGCGTGCGCACGGCACGTCCCGGCAAGCCGACAGGGCTATGAATAACCACGATATCCTCCGGTTTGGATTTCAGATAATATTCTTTGAGGGCCGGTGCCGCATTGCTCTCCTCGCAGGCTGCGAACCGGGAGCCCATCTGAACGCCTGCTGCGCCCAGCTTTATAAAATCAACGATGTCCTGACCATGAAGTGCACCACCGGCGGCAATCACGGGAATCTTTACCGCAGAACTTACATCTGCGATAAGGTCGCGCACCGAAGTATCGGTGCCTAAGTGGCCGCCAGCTTCCTTGCCCTCCAGCACAATGGCCGTTGCGCCAAGACGCTCTGAAATTTTAGCTAATTTAACGGAAGAAACGATGGGAACAATCGGCGTTCCGGATTCCTTCCCCAGTGCAAACATATCACGGGAAAAACCAGCTCCGGCTACGACAAGGTCAATGCCTTCATCAATAGCCACTTTAACCACTTCGGCAAAGTCGTTAGCTGCCACCATGATATTGATGCCGATGATACCAGACGTAAGCGAACGTGCGAGCTTTATTTCATACCGCAGTTCGTCATGGCTCATACCCGATGCCGCAATGAGGCCGATACCGCCTTCATTGGCAACTGCTGCCGCCAGACGGGCTGTGGACAAGCGAATCGCCATACCGCCCTGTTGAATGGGAACGCGGGCGACTTTATTGCCTATTTTCAGCTCTGGAAGTTTCAATGTTACTCCTCCAATCAAGCTTACCTACCTTGAAAAATCCCGCGAAACAAGTTTCACGGGATTTTCAAACAGGTAAGACGCTCAAACTTATTTGTTCTGGTCTATGTAGGTAACTACGTCCTGAACGCTCTTGATCTTCTCAGCAGCTTCGTCCGGAATTTCAATGTTGAATTCTTCTTCGAAAGCCATGATCAGCTCAACAATATCCAGGGAGTCAGCTCCCAGGTCATCGATGAAAGTGGACTCGAGGGCAACCTCGTCAGCCTCAACACCTAACTGCTCAACAACGATATCTCTTACTTTATCAAAAGTCATGAAGTTTCACCTCCTTAAATTGATGTCCATCTATAGTTATATCACATAACCATGCCACCGTCTACATTGATGACCTGACCCGTGATATAGGATGCATTATCCGATACCAGGAAAGCTACGGCATTAGCCACATCTTCCGGCGTACCCATGCGGTTTAAGGGAATCCCCGTAAGCGTCATTTCCTTTGCCTTGTCCGTCATGGCTGCCGTCATGTCCGTGTCAATAAAGCCCGGTGCTACCATGTTCACCGTAATGCCACGGGCCGCAAGTTCCTTGGCTGCCGACTTGCTAAAGCCAATTACACCGGCCTTGGCTGCGGCATAGTTGGTCTGACCGGCATTGCCCATAAGACCGACTACCGAAGCCATATTGATGATGCGACCACTGCGCTTCTTCATCATGAGCTTGGACACAAGCTTCGTGCAGTAGAACACGCCCTTGAGGTTCGTATTGATTACTGCGTCGAAATCCTCATCCTTCATGCGCATCATGAGACCATCACGCGTGATACCGGCATTGTTTACCAGAATATCAATCTGGCCGAAAGCTTCTACCGTGGCATTTACCATGGCTTCAACAGCGGCGCTGTCTGCCACATCGGCCTGTACGAGAATGGCCTCGCCGCCATTCTTCTCAATCTCAGCCTTGACTTCTTCAGCCTTGGCCGTGTTGCCTGCATAGTTGATGGCAACCTTGGCGCCTTCAGCGGCCAGTTTCAAGGCAATGGCCCGGCCAATGCCTCGGGAAGCACCCGTTACAAGGGCAACTTTTCCGTCTAAAAGCATATTAGCGAACCTCCTTGAAATAGTCAAGAGTTTTTTGCAGGGATTCGATATTTTCCACGTTCATGCTGGTAAGGCTCTTGTCGATACGGCGGTTGAAACCGCAGAGCGTCTTGCCTGGGCCAGCCTCTACAAAGGTATCTGCGCCGAATTCCTGCATGGTCTTCACGCAGTCAATCCACTTAACCGGATGGTCTGCCTGTGCCACAAGATTAGCCTTGATGTCAGCCGCACTTTCTTCGAGCTTGCCCGTGTAGTTGGAAACTACGGGAATCTTAGCATCGCGGATGTCCACCTTGTCGAGTTCAGCCGCAAGTTTTACAGCTGCCGGTTTCATCAGCGTGGAATGGAACGGAGCAGATACCGGCAGGATAACGGCCTTCTTGGCACCGGCAGCCTTCAAGGTTTCCACCGCTGCTTCTACGCCAGCCGTCGTACCGGCAATAACCGTCTGACCGGGGCAGTTGAAGTTAACCGCCTGCACTTCGCCGGCAGTTTTCGTTGCCTTCTCACAAGCTTCTACGATAACCTCATCGCTAAGGCCGATAATAGCTGCCATGCCGCCCTGACCGACAGGTACAGCTTCCTGCATAAACTGGCCGCGCTTATGCACGAGCAGCACTGCATCCTGGAAGTTCATAACATCAGCGGCAACGAGAGCGGAATACTCACCCAAGCTGTGACCGCCAACAACATCCGGCTGAATGCCGTGCTCTTTCAGAATTTCATTGGCAATTACACTCATGGTCAGAATTGCAGGCTGCGTGTTTGCCGTCAGCTTCAAATCCTCTGCGGGACCTTCAAAGCACATATCCTTAATGGAATACCCCAGTGCTTCATCTGCTTCCTTAAAGAGTTTCTTTGCTACTTCATACTGCTCACAGAAATCCTTGCCCATGCCTACGGCTTGAGCACCCTGACCTGGGAATACAAATGCTAATTTATTCAAGACTATAACCCCCAATTATTTGCAATTACCCTGAATAGCATTTATAACATTGGGAAGTCCTCCCACAATGTCTTCAATAATCTGTTTTACCGGCTTAATATCATTGAGCATGCCGGAAATTTCGCCAATCATGACGGAACCGTTTTCCACATCGCCCTTGTGCGTAGCGAGGTGCA
>DFHU01000073.1 GCA_002373045.1 Pseudoselenomonas ruminantium
GACTACTTAACGGTTCGTCCTTGCTTAAAAACCGTTTTCCCTCAAAAAATCAAGGGTCATATTGCTTTGTGCCTTGGCCGGAACGGAACTGCTGCCTTTGAGCATCTTTTCCACATACTTGCCCAGCACATCCGTTTCAATATTTATCGGGCTGCCTGTCTTTTTGCTGCCCAGATTGGTGACTTCCCGTGTATGGGGGATAAGGCTCACCGTGAAATCCCTATCCGTAACACGAGCCACCGTTAGGCTGATGCCGTCAAGAGCCACGGAGCCTTTTTCGACAATATAACGTAAAAGGCCGCTGTCTGCGCTCACCGTCATCAATATGGCATTGCCCTCATCGGCAAATTTGACAATCTCGCCCGTGCCGTCAATATGACCGCTGACAATATGCCCCCCCAGACGGCTGGCAAGGGTCAACGCCCGTTCCAGATTCACGGGGCTGCCTTTTTTTAGCTCAGAAAGCGATGTGCGGCGCACCGTTTCCGGCATTACATCAGCCGTAAAACCTGACTTGTCAAAATGCGTGACTGTCAGACATACGCCGTTGACCGCAATGCTGTCGCCCAAATGCACATCTTCGATTACCTTAGCGCAGTTAATGACGAGACTGCCACCGCCGATACGGGCGACCTGCCCCACTTCTTCAATTATGCCTGTAAACAATCCCTCACCGCCCTTTTACATAACCGGTCAATAAAATGTCCTGGTCAATGGTTTCTACCGTGGTGCGCTCCAGTTCCACCGCTTCGGTAAGTTCGGCAAAACCTTCGCCTTCCACAGGCGTCAACGCCTCACGCCCGCCAATCAGCTTGGGCGCAATAAAGGCATGAACCTTGTCCACGAGTCCGGCCTTAAGCAGGGAGAAATTCACCTGTCCGCCACCCTCGACAAGCACCGAACAAATCTCCATTTCGCCGAGCTTGCGCATAAGCAGGTCCATATCCACCTGTTCGCCGTCACCAACAACCATGATAGCTACGCCCTTATCTTTAAGCGCCTGCACACGCTCCTGCGAGGCCTTGGCTGTCACCGCAATAATGGTCAGCGCCGCGCCATCGGTCACCAGCTTGGCATCCAACGGTGTACGGGCCTTGCTGTCCACGACGATACGCACAGGATTTTTGCCCTGCCCGTCCGGCAGCCGCGCCGTAAGGCTCGGATTATCCGCCAGCACCGTGCCAATGCCCACCATGATACCGTCATAGGTATCCCGGTACTCATGCACCCTGCGCCTTGCCGCTTCGCCGGTAATCCACTGGGATTTTCCGGTATACGTGGCAATCTTGCCGTCAAGACTCATGGCCGTTTTGAGCACCACAAAGGGCTTTTGCACAGCTATCCATTTCAGGAACACCTCATTGAGCGCACGGGCTTCATCTTCCAACACACCACAGCGCACTTCAATGCCCGCCCGTTTCAGGATGGCTATGCCTTTGCCTGCCACCTTGGGATTGGGGTCGCCCATGCCGATGACCACACGCTTAATCCCGGCCTTGACCACCGCTTCGGCACAGGGGCCGGTACGGCCATAATGCGAACAGGGTTCCAGCGTCACATAGAGCGTGGCGCCTTTTGCCAAGTCCCCGGCCATATTCAGCGCATGAATCTCGGCATGCGGCGTGCCCGCCTTGCGATGCCAGCCAGCGCCGACAATGCGCCCTTCGCGCACAATCACCGCGCCAACCAAGGGATTGGGCGACGTGCGGCCAATGGCGTTGCGGGCTAAGTTTAGCGCCACCCGCATAAAATCTTCATCTTGCAAATTCATCACCTCAAATTCTCGGGAATTCAGGTTTGTGAATGAGACGAAAAAAGCCACCGGGAATTATCTTCGCGGTGGCTAAAATTGCATGCAAACAAACATGCCTTTTCTCATCCCGACTATACGGTCGGCTTCGGAATTTCACCGAATCGTGCCTGAACGCTCAGGCTTGCGGGCTATACCGCCGGTGGGGAACTGCCCCCCGCCTCAAAGACAAATCTCTGCCCATTATATTAGCATAAATAGGGCAAAAAATCAAGTTAACCAAAAGTCAATTGTCCATCAGCGCCCACCGCACAGATATCTGTTTTGGATGAATGACCGGGCTTCGCGGCTCTGTCGATATAAAAACCATTCGGATTGGTCATAAAGCGCCAGTATTGCTGCTCAGCAGGCGAAACCGCAATCGTATGCATAAAGGTATAGGGAAGGGTTGCCACATGATGCGCCTTTCCTTTTTCCACCTTCAGCACCAGTGTCTGTCTGCTCCCCTCTGCGGTCTGGCCGTCAATATAAAGATAATTGTCCTTGTTCGCCATATGCACCAAAACCGGCTGCAATTTCGTAAGCGGCAAATCGAAAACGGTCTTTCGACCGTTTACCGTAACGGTCACTTTATTCTCCCCTTCATCAACGGACAGAACATCACGCCGGTCATTGTCCTTGAGTGAGGTAACCAAGGGATAATAATCACTAAACGGTTGGGCATACACCTCTGCAGTTTCCAAATAAGCTTCGTTAAACAACTGCGGCTGCTCCTGAAACAGCACCGTCGTCTGCAACAGCCCTTCGGCGTAAGGAGCAATGGCGTATGGGTTGAAATAAACCGTCACACCACGCGGGTCAAGTGTCCAATTCAGCTTATCCATCAAGGCATACTTGCGCACCTGCTTTTCCATGTCAAAGAAAGTCGCATCCGGGTGTTCTTTTTTAAGCTGGGCAATGAGGATATCCGTAAACCTGCCCATATCCTTCACCACATCCGATAATGCAATTTCCTCGCCCGTCATGGTATTGAAGTTTACTCCCTGCCAGCCATACATGCCATGGGCGCCGGCGCCATTGGTGTATTCCATTTCCAGATAGCTGACCACAGCATCATCCGCCCGGCGCATGATAACATCCACATCCTGCGCAAAGGGATGATAATAATTCGGACTTTCCTGCCGGAATTGCACAGCCTCGGCCTTCATCCCCTTACTATCCTTCTGCAAACGTGCCCAATCAGCAGCGGTTCGCTGTTCAATAGCTGTACTAAGCTTAGGAAAGCGTTCACGCAGTTCCTTATCCACAGCCAGCCCCGCAAATTTTTGATACAAAACTTCATGTTCGCCCTGCGCATCCCTGTCCATAAAATTCTGCTGCCGGATTTGCTTGAAAAAGCCGCCAATCGCCCGCGGCGCAGCCTCGGCCACACTTCCGGCAAACGTAACAGCAATCAGGCCCGCGCACAGCAATGAATTAAACTTGAATTTTCCCAGCACAATAGCGCCCCCTCTCTAAAAATCACCCCTGACACCTATTTACTTGTCCCAATAGGTATCAGGGGTACGATTATGCTATAATCTTATTCCTTCTTCTTCCCTTGCGCCTCAATAATCTTTACTGCTTCCCTCTCCGGCACCGGCTCGTAGCGGGTAAATTCCAGACTATAGGCGCCACGCCCCTGTGTAAGGCTGCGCAAATCCGTGGCGAAGCGATAGAGTTCCGCTTCGGGAATAAGGGCAGAGATTTCGCTCATATCCTTGCCCTTGCTGTCCACGCCCAAAATATGTGCGCGTTTGCTGTTGAGCTTGCCCATAACGTCGCCCATATAGTATTCCGGCGTAATCACGCGGATGGTATCAATGGGTTCAAGCAGAATCGGCGAAGCATCCATAACGCCCTTGCGGATGGCAATGCCGGCAGCAGTCTTGAAGGCCGCTTCTGACGAGTCAACAGAGTGATAGGAGCCATCATAGAGGTTGACCTTGACATCCACCACGGGATAGCCTGCCATTACGCCTGCGGCCAGAGCTTCTTCCGTCCCTTTCTCAACAGCGGGGATATACTGACGCGGTACACTGCCGCCGAAGATGGTTTCCGTGAAGACATTGCCTTCACCTGCCGGCTGCGGGCTGATTTCGAGCCATACATCGCCGAACTGGCCATGACCACCGCTCTGTTTCTTATGACGACCCTGCACCTGCACGCTCTTGCGGATGGTTTCCCGATAAGCCACCTTGGGCTGTGAGAGCACCATTTCTGCACCGAATTTCCGCTGCAGCTGTTCCGCCAGAATTTCCAGATGGACTTCGCCAATGCCTTTGACCAGCGTTTCTCTGGTTTCCTGCTTCTTCTGCACCACCAGCGTCGGATCTTCGTCCTGCTGTTTGGCCAAGGCGCCGAAGACCTTGTCTTCCTCGCCCTTCTTCTTGGACGTTACCGCCATTTCCAACATGGGTTCAGGATAGCTGATGCCTTCATACTGAATGGGATTGCTCTTATCGCAAAGGGTATCGCCGGTACGCACCTGCTGTAACTTCGTCGTGACCACGATATCGCCGGCAGCCACCTGACTGAGGTTTTCCTGGCGCTTGCCCTGCATGGTAAAGAGTGTGCCAATGCGTTCCTCGCCATTTTTATTGACATGGAAGTAGTTGGCATCACCCTTCATTTCGCCGGACAGAACGCGGATAAAGCTCTGCCTGCCTACAAAGGGGTCAACGGTGGTCTTAAAGACCTGCGCGGAGAACGCATCTTCCGTACGGCGTTCCTTGATTTCCCCGCTGACGGGGTCTGTACCGATGGACACCTTGAAATACGGCGTGGGCATATATTCCACCAGCCCATTCATCAGCTGACGGATACCGATATTCTGTTTTGCCGAAGCACAGAACACGGGGAAAATCTTGCCGGCCTGAATGCCTTCAATCATGGCGGCTGCCACTTCCACTTCGGTGATTTCCTCACCTTCGATGTATTTTTCCAGCAGTTCATTGTTGAATTCCGCTACGGCTTCAATGAGTTTCTGGCGGGCTTCTTCTACTTCACCCTGAATGTATTCCGGTACTTCGTCCTTCACCACTTCATTGTCGTGGGTCACAATCTTCATATGCAGGGTCAGCAGGTCAACTACGCCCTGGAAAGCTGCTTCCTTGCCGATAGGAATCTGCACCGGCACAACCCCATCACCAAAGCGTACCCGCAGCTCCTCCACTACGCCGTCAAAGTCGGCATGTTCCCTGTCCATCTTGTTGATAAGGAATGCTCTGGGCAGCTCATTTTCTTCGGCAAAAGCAAATGCGCTTTCTGTGCCGGATTTGATGCCTGAGGATGCAGATATGACAATCAGTGCGCTGTCAGCAGCCACCATCGCTCCTTTTACATCACCAACGAAATCAGGATAGCCGGGGGTGTCAATGAAGTTCAGTTTGAAATCACGCCACTCACATGCTACTAATTTTGCGCCAATCGTCATCTTGCGCTTGCTTTCTTCCGGGTCATAATCCAACGCGCTGGTGCCGTCTTCCACACTGCCCAGCCGCTTTACAACGCCCGTATTGAACAAACATGCATCCAAAAGACTGGTCTTGCCCGTTTTGCCATGTCCGGTTACTGCAATATTGCGGATATTGGTACTCTTGTAGTTCTTCATCGACAGTCCCTCCATTTCATATACTGTTTTCTATATTCTCTGAATTTCATTTTAATTCCTGCAAAAACAGAATAATTTATATAAAAAAACTGCCCTCACTTTCGTGAAGGCAGTCTACCGTCAAATTAGTATTTAACGCTGGATTTGAATGCGAGGCTGTCGCTAGCTGCGATTTCAATGGTTTCACCCGTCTGCGGGTTGCGGCCAGAACGTGCATTGCGATGAGCCTTCTTGAAGGTACCAAAGCCAATCAGGCGGATTTCCGCATCAGCCTTAACGCTTTCCTTCACCGTTTCAAGCAGTGCATCAACAACAGCTTTCGTGTCCTTCTTGGATACGCCAGCAGCTTCTGCAACTTTATCAACGAGAATAGTCTTGCTAATTACTTCTTTTGCCATAGTAGTAATCCCCTTTCAATATACTAACAAGTCGTATTATAGCCGATAAATAAAGGCGCGTCAACAAAAAACAGAAATTTCTCTTGTTTTGTCCTAAATTTATTGTTTATACGCAAAAAGCGCAGCCATCTGCGGACTGCGCTTTACAAACTTATACTTCTTGAATGATTGGAAGAATCATCGGACGGCGGCGGGTCTTTTCAAAGAGATACCGCCCCAAAGCGTCACGAACGTTGGCCTTGATGGCTGCCCATTCCTTGACGCCTTCATCCTGGCAGCGGTCCAAAGCCTGTTCGACTCTGGCGCGCGCTTCATCCATCAGCGCTTCCGATTCACGAACATAGACGAAACCGCGGGAAACGATATCCGGGCCGCCCACTACGGTGTTGGATGCTCTGTCCATCGCTACGACGATAATCAGAATGCCATCCTGCGACAGCTGACGGCGGTCACGCAGGACGATGTTGCCGACATCACCGACACCCAGGCCGTCAACCATGACCATACCGGCCGTAACCTTGCCGGCTATCTGGCCTTTATCGCGGGTGAATTCAAACACATAGCCGTTTTCACCGAGGAAGATATGGTCTTTGGGCATGCCCAGTTCCTGCGCCAGTTTGGCATGCTGTACCAAATGATGATACTCACCATGCACAGGGATAAAGAACTTCGGACGCACGAGATTGTGCATAAGCTTCAGTTCTTCGCGGCTGGCATGACCGGATACATGCACTTCCTTATCGCGGCCATAGATCACATTCGCCCCCAAACGCATGAGGTTGTCAATGGTCTTGGAAACCAGTTTTTCATTGCCCGGAATCGGCGTAGCCGAGATGATAACGGTATCATCGGGGACAATGGTTACTTTGCGATGGTCAGACATTGCCATGCGGGTCAGGGCCGACATCGGCTCACCCTGACTGCCCGTGGTGACAATAACGATTTGTTCGGCGCGATAGTTATTGATTTCATCAATATCAATTATAGTTCCTTCCGGAGCGGTGATATAACCAAGCTCCAAGGAAATCGTCACCACATTTACCATGCTGCGGCCTAAGATGGCCACCTTGCGCTTATAGCGCACAGCAGTGTCGATAACCTGCTGAATACGATGTACATTCGAAGAGAAGGTTGCCACGATAATGCGGCTGCGGGCACCGTGAAAAGCCTTGTCAAAGGACGCTCCGACCGTGCTTTCGCTCGGCGTATGTCCGGCTCTTTCCGCATTGGTGGAATCGGCCATCATCAGGAGAACCCCTTTGTTCCCAAGCTCCGAGAAACGGCGGAAATCCGTCATCTTGCCGTCAATCGGCGTGTAGTCGAGCTTGAAGTCACCGGTATGGACAATCATGCCCACCGGCGTCTTGATGGAAAGCCCCACTGCATCGGGAATGGAATGGTTCACACGGATAAAGCCCACGCTGAAACAGCCCACATTGATAATGTCCCCTTGCATTACCGAATGCAGATTGCTCGAATCCACACCATTTTCCTTGAGACGGCCTTCCAAAATGCCCAGCGTCAAACGCGTGCCATAGACTGGCACATTGAGCTGTTTAAGGACATAGGGCAGGGCACCGATATGGTCTTCGTGCCCGTGGGTCAGGACAATCGCCTTAATCATATCGCGATTCTCCAAAAGATAGCTGATATCCGGAATAACGAGGTCCACGCCCAGCATATCTTCTTCGGGGAACATGAGCCCGGAATCAATCACGAGAATTTCATCGCCAACACGGACGACCGTCATGTTCTTGCCGATTTCCCCCAGTCCGCCCAAGGGAATAATCTGTAGTTTTTGTGCTTTTGCCAAAAATTACACCTCCATAATTCAGTTGTCTTCTTGCTTATTTATAATTCTTATATTTCATTGCGTCTGCGCAATCAAAGTCCGAACAATTCATTCTTTACTATTTTATCATTCCAGTTGCCATAATGCAACGAAAAAAAGGACATTTCCCTGCGATAAAGCAGAAAAATGTCCCCTATATACACTATTTTACCGAAAATTTTTCTTACATATCCGGTCTTACCCCGGTCTTGCCCGTGAACTTATGATAATTCCCACCCTTGCGGCGGCTCATGAGTTCATCGAGCAGCTGGTCCGGTGTCAGCTTGTGATAAGCCAGGAGCACCAGACAGTGATACCAGAGGTCGCCCATTTCGTAGAGAACTTCTTCGCTCTTGTTGTTCTTGGACGCAATGACCGTTTCCACGGCCTCCTCCCCGACTTTTTTGAGGATTTTATCCTGTCCCTTCTCAAAGAGGTAATTGGTGTAGGAACCTTCCACAGGATTCAGCTGGCGCTCCTGAATGACATTATAGAGGTCATTGAGCACTGTAGCCAGCGAAGTCTCCGGCTCCGGCTCGACAACCACCAGCCCTTTTTCCTTCTCCTCCACCAGCTTGCGGCCGCTGAAGCAGGTGTATGTACCCGTATGACAGGCCACACCGGTCTGATGTACCTTAATCAGCAGGGTATCTCCGTCGCAGTCATAGGAAATCTCCTTGACCTTCTGCTTGTTGCCGGATTCCTCGCCCTTGTTCCAAAGACGCTGACGGCTGCGACTGTAGTACCAGGTATAGCCCGTCTCAATGGTCTTTTCCAAAGACTCCTTATTCATATAGGCCAACATCAGTACCTGGCCGTTTTCTTCCTGCACCACAGCCGGTACAAGGCCCTTGTCGTCAAATTTAATCATCGAAATGTCTACTGCACTCATCAGAATCTTACCTCCACGCCCCGTGATTTTAGATATTCCTTAACCTGCCGCACGGTAAACTCACCGTAATGGAATACAGACGCCGCCAACACGGCATCTGCCTTGCCTTCGACCAGCACATCATAAAAATGTTCGAGCTTCCCCGCGCCGCCGGAAGCGATAACCGGGACATTTACCGCCTCCGACACCGCGCGGGTCAAAGCGATATCATAGCCGTCTTTGGTGCCGTCAGCATCCATACTGGTGAGCAAAATCTCACCGGCCCCCAAGGAAACGGCTTTTGTTATCCATTCCAGACAGTCCAGCCCTGTAGGGGTACGGCCGCCATTGACATAGACTTCCCATTTATCTTCGCCGCTGCGGCGGGCATCCACCGCCAGCACAATGCACTGCCGGCCAAATTTCTCCGCACCCTCGCGGATAAGTTCCGGATTTTTTATCGCAGCCGTATTGACCGAAACCTTGTCAGCCCCCGCCTTCAACATCCGGCTCATGTCCTCCACGGTACGGATACCACCACCCACGGTAAAGGGAATAAAGACCTGGCTGGCACAATCACGAGCCACCTGCACGATGGTATCACGCTTGTCGCTCGATGCGGTGATATCCAAAAATACCAGCTCGTCGGCCCGTTCCTTGTCATAGCGGGCAGCCAGTTCCACCGGGTCGCCGGCATCCCGCAGCCCCACAAAATTCGTGCCTTTCACCACCCTGCCATCCTTGACGTCCAGACAGGGAATAATGCGCTTCGTATAGGTAGATGTACTCATATAACATATCCTCATACAATATTTACACTCAACACTACCTATTTTACAATAATTAATTAAAGTTTACAAGTTTTTGTGTTTATCCCCACTCCAGCGCAACATCCCAATCGACTTCGGGCAAAATACCCTCCCCATGCATCGGCAGGTTCAGCGGACGCAAATCCAGTTCGCGCGGCCGCCATCTGTGTATGCCTTCATCTTCTTCCCCAGTCAGATATTGGGGAGCAGATATGCAGGACAACTGGCAGTAGCCCAAGCTGCGAATCCACTCGTCCAGCCTGCTTTCCACTACCAATGTCTGACTCTCCGACATCGCCTTATTTTTTTTGCGTATTCTGGTATTCCCCAACGGGTCGAGCAAAATTTCCCCAGTTACAGCATCCGGCGACAAACCAAAGCCAAACAACTCATCTTCCCCCACACGGCCCAAACGCTCAATCCAAACCAGCATAGCAATCAACTCCTCTCACAATTAGGAGATAAAACTTATCTCAATTATTATGATTAGACATTTTTTGCCTTAATCCTCCCTTTACGGACGAAAAAAGTAAGCCTCTCCCGCAGGAAAGGCTTACTGGCAAAGGTTATGAAATTACAGACCGGCTTCTTTTTTGAGCACATCTGCTTTGTCCGTGTGTTCCCAAGGCAGGTCCACATCGGTACGGCCGAAATGACCATAAGCAGCCGTCTGTTTGTAGATAGGACGGCGCAAGTCGAGCATCTTGATGATGCCGGCCGGACGCAGGTCGAAATGCTTTTCAACCAGTTCTTCGATTTTTTCTTCGGCAACCTTGTTGGTGCCGAAGGTATCCACCATGACAGAAACCGGATAAGCTACACCGATAGCATAGGCCAGCTGGATTTCGCACTTGTCGGCAAGGCCGGCAGCCACGATGTTCTTAGCCACATAGCGGGCAGCATAGGCAGCACTGCGGTCAACCTTCGTGGGGTCTTTGCCGGAGAAAGCACCGCCGCCATGACGAGCCCAGCCGCCATAGGTGTCAACGATGATTTTACGGCCCGTAAGACCGGAGTCACCCTGCGGGCCGCCGATAACGAACTTGCCCGTGGGGTTCACGAAGATACGGGTTTCTTCCTTGAGCAGGTCAGCAGGTACAACCGGCTTGATTACATGCTCAATGAGGTCCTTGCGAATCTGTTCCAGCGTCACATCTTCATCATGCTGGGTAGAGATAACAATGGTATCCACAGCCACCGGCTTGCCGTCTTCATAGACAATCGTAACCTGCGTCTTGCCGTCCGGACGCAGATAGTCCAAAGTGCCATTCTTGCGCACTTCCGTCAGACGGCGTGCCAGTCTCTGCGCCAGCGCAATCGGCAGCGGCATGAATTCCGGCGTCTCGTTAGTGGCATAACCAAACATCATGCCCTGGTCACCAGCACCAACGGCATCTGCTTCATCGAGCTTGCCTTCGCGGGCTTCCAGAGCCTTGTTTACGCCCTGTGCGATATCCGGTGACTGCTCGTCCAAGGATACCAGAATACCACAGGTCTTACAGTCAAAACCGTAAGCGGCATCGGTGTAGCCGATTTCTTCTACCGTGCTGCGAATGATTTTCGGAATATCCACATAGCAGGTCGTGGAGATTTCACCAACCACATGTACCTGACCGGTCGTTACCAACGTTTCACAAGCCACACGCCCCTGCGGGTCCTGGGCGATGATGGCATCCAAGATGCTGTCGGAAATCTGGTCAGCCATTTTATCCGGATGACCTTCCGTAACCGATTCCGACGTAAACAGCATACGTTTCTTGCTCATAATTTTGCCTCCTTATACATTGAGCGGCTGAAATGTCTCGTCTTCCATTGGGCAAAAGGAAAAGACTCTCATAAATGAGAGTCTCTTATCTTCACTCTCATCTTATAGGCTTCGCCTAAAGGAATTGGCACCGTTTCGCCATTGCGATGGTTGCCGCAGCTTCATTGGGCCTATCCCTCCACTGCTCTGGATGAGTTCATATTCAGCTTTTATCGATAGGACGATTTTACCCTATTTCTCCGAAAATGTCAAGGTAAAAGATGAATATGATTCATTTTTATTTACCCCAGTTATTCAGTTGGGTTAAATTTCTTGCGAATAATCATTTCAATATGGTTGCCCTCTACAGCAACCTGTATGTCATCGGCAATGTTAGCCACGATAGATTTTTCCAGTTCATCTAAGGCAGCTTCCATTTCCGCATCTTCATCGGCTTTCTTTTCCACGTCTTCCCGATATTGTTCCAACGACCACATATAGGCATCCGGCACAATACCTACACCGCCCATGCTCATACAATGCATATCGCCAACGGAAACCACTGCACCATCCTTCATGTTGTAAAGGCTGTCTTCGATGAAATCCTTTATCTTGCCCATGATACCTACAGAGGCTTCATTTCTCTTTTGGGAGGAAGTATCGATAAGCTCCTGCTTTTTATCATAATTCATCATAGCGTCAGCCAAAAGATGCAATTCGCAGTTGCCATCCGGCGAGCCTTCCATCCAAAAATCTGCGGAGAAATCCTCCACAATAGCCCGTACCATGCTCATGGTTTCTTCGGCCAACAGACGGGCACGGCGGGCACTGCGCTCGCCAAAGCCCATTCCGCAGCTGAAGGATTCCACCTCGTCCAAAGCCTTCTCCATGCCATAGCCGAGACTGTTTACCTTGATTTTTGCGGTTCTCATGTAAGCCCCCCCAATCCCTGTTATTCTTCGATGGTAAGGAAGTCAATAAAACCCGTCATTTCCAGTACATCTTTAACATCGCTGTTGACATGGGTAAGCTTCATCGAACCCTGTTTCTTCATCCGTTTCTGCGCCAGCAGCAACACGCGCAGGCCGGCAGATGCTACATAGACCAGTTCACTGAAATCAAAGGTCAAATCCGTAACGCCAGCCAGTTCATTCTGCACAACTTTATCCAGTTCGGGAGCCGTAACTGCATCCAGACGGCCAACCAACGCAATCTTCAACACCGAACCATTTTGTTCTTTTTTAATCTCCATAACAGGTAACCCCTTTCATTTATCGTCACATTATATTATTCGCTTTATTTTTCCATTTTCCTGCATTTTTTTGTTTATGACTGCATCCAAAGTTTCTGATAGCTCTCCAGCTGCCTTACTGTGTGCTGAATGATATTCTTTGCCAGCTGCGGTGAGTTTTCGGTTAAACGCTGTAACGCCGACAGCGGAACCATCAGCAGCACAGCCTGTTCGGTAAGTACTTCTGCCGACAAGTGGCACTTTCGGTCTGGCAGCAGGGCAAGTTCATTGATCCAGCTGGTTTCACGCCGGATATCCAACGCATTATACCAGCCATCGCCAGTTTCCAGGCAGCGTGCCACCTTGCCTTTGACCAAGAAGACTGCATTTTCCTCGATTTCTTTCTCGGCAATACGATCGCCTTCAAAACGCGTACTCAGCTTTGCATCCCGCATGAAGAGTTGAATCAGGCCTCTGTCACATTCCTGCAAGAGCGACAGGCGGGAAATATAATCCTGCAATATCTTGCGGGAATCCTCCGGCGGAATCTGCTGTATCTCCTGCTTCCAGCGATTTTGCAAGCGGGGCAAAAATTCTGCATAGGACAGATTCCAATCGGTCAGCAGCTGCTGCAGAACCAACAGATAATGATTGGCCAGCATACGGATATCGGCATCCGTAAAGAGTTTCTCACGATAAACAAACTTTAACCAAACCTGTCCCTCATCAGCACTAAACCGCAAAGCCAAACGGACATTGCGCACATCCATTGAATTTTGCAGAACAACGCTGCCCTCCAGGCATCCCTTGACTTCCACATAGGTTTTCCCGGAGTGGAAGAAATCAACAAAGTTCAAGAAATGGTCAAAATTATTTTCCCAGCTGCCGACCAATGAGGCAATATCCCTGCGTGCCAAAGCCGCATAAGGCTTGGAGATGACAAACTGCTGAAATGCCTTTGTGATGATTCCCTGTACAGTAGAACCATCCTCAATCTGCATGCGCATCGGCACCAGACTAGGCTCAGCCCCCTCCCCCTGGCTGCGCGGCACCAACAGGCAATACGCCAGATCCTGACATTCATTTTCCTGTTGCAGCAAAAAGCTCCATGCTGTATGCAATATGGACATCAGCATCATCTTATTGTCCTTGGCCTGCTTGCGCAAATCAGACTGAATGTCCAAGGGAATCCGGATGACATAACTGTTTTGGCGGGAATCCGTCTTTTCCCCGCCTTTCCGCATATAAGGAACTTTCGGCAACGGCGGAAGTCCGCTTAATACTTTTGACCAATAATTCATCACCGGTTCAGCCATCTTCTCCGTCATGACCAGGCCGTTATCCCTGCTGGCAGTCGGCTGTATATTCTCCCCCTGCGCCAGACGGAAAAGATTGTGGATATTCAACCCATTCAATACGGCCTGCACAGCAGTTACAATAACGGCATACTCGTCTGCCCCCGTATGGAGTATCACAAAACGAATCAACAGGTCATGCTTCAGGTCAAATCCCTGACGCATTTCCGTTTCCATAATCTTCCGCAACGTTCCATCCAGTTCATCTTCTGGCACATCCTCCAGATTGCGGAATACAATCGTTGGGAGTTCCCGTCGTTCGGTAAAAACTACCGCTACCGTCCGATTCTTTAAGGGACAGTAATTTAGCCGCCAAGCCTCTTCAGCTGCCATCATTTTATTAACGGCCATATTAAATTTCAGCGGAAGAATCTTGCCCTTTATCTTATACAGGGTCTGCAATACGGCCCCTGACGTATTTACATTTGCCTTGGCGCCCAATAAACTTTCCTCGCGGTTATTTAATTCCCGTATATACTGAATGGTCTTGGCAGCCAGGCCGTGCATGCCTTTCTGCGCACCATAAATACACTCCAAAAAAATCTGTGTGGTACTATCCAGTTCAGCAAATGTCCGTCTTTCATCAGCCATAAGCAATATCCCCCTATTCATCTTAGAAATCAAGTCCTAAGTATCCCACTTTTATTTATTCGCCTATTCGATGAAATATTCCTTTTTTCTACCAAAAATGACCCGTCAAAAATTTGACAGGTCAAAAACTTAATAGCGCCAAAACTGTTTGGCTTTTTCCTTATCCTTTTTTATCTGCTTGACCAGTTGGTCAACGCTGTCAAACTTCACTTCATCCCGCAGTTTTGCGATAAATTCTACGGCAATAAGCTTATCATAGAGGTCACCCTTGAACTCGGCGATATTGACTTCGATCCGGCGGTTACAGCCCTTGAAGGTGGGATTATTGCCGATATTGGCTACACCATTATAACTGTGGCCCTGAAACTTCACCCCGACCGCATAGACGCCATTAGGCAGCATTACCCGCTGCTCGCTGATGGCTAAATTCGCCGTAGGAAAGCCCAGGAGCCTGCCGCGCTCGTCCCCATGAATCACCCGTTCCATCACGGTAAAGGGACAGCCCAGAAAGTCGCTGGCCGTATGCAAATCCCCCGCCGCGAGCAAACTGCGGACACGGGTAGAACTTACCGGACGGCCATCACGCAGGACAGCCGGGCAGATTTCTGCCGTAAAGCCATACGCATTGCCTTCCCGCAGGAGCATGCGCTGCGTACCCTTGCCCTTGCAGCCAAAGGTATAATTAGGGCCTGTCACCACATAGTAAGGCGCCAGATTCATGCGCAGGATTTCCAAAAATTCCTCAGGACGGCGGCTGGCAAATTCTTTGGTAAAAGGCATGGCAATCAAAATATCCACGCCGAGTTCCTCCAGCCGCTTTTCCCGCAGGATGTTGTTGCCAATCTGCAGCGGCATGGCCTGCGGAGCCAACACCGATAAGGGATGATTGCTGAAGGTAAAGACCACGGACTTGCCGTCAATCTTTTTGGCCAGTTCCACAGCCCGGCGGATAATGCTCTGATGGCCGATATGCACGCCATCAAACATACCGAGCGCTACCGTCAGGCGGGGATATTTTTTTGTCAAATCAATCAGTTTATTGTATACTTCCATGATTTTATCACCGCCCTATTACCTTCACCGGCAAAAGTTCTTCTCTTTCTTTATCGTAACGGCCTACGCCGATGAAATAACCGTCCGCATAAACCCGCAGGCTTTCCGTCTGTGCCGTAAAGTTACGCACCGTGCTGGAAAGGCCGTTACAGAAGGCTTTTTCCCGTTTTGGGTTCAAATCAAATCGCTGCATGGAGCTTAGGTATTTATCCGCAGGCAGCAGCGCCTGTTCTCCAGCTTCGGCCAGTTCTTCTAAAGTCAGAGCAGCTTCGGCCGTAAAGTCACCGACTCTGCGCCGCAGTAAAAATGCCATAGTGGCGGGAACGCCCAAGGCTTCGCCAATATCCTGACAGAGGCTGCGGATATACGTTCCCTTGCTGCAATCGCAATCAATCAGCAGCATATCGTGGTTATAAGCGAGAAGTTCCAATCGATAGATGGTGACTTCTCGCGATGGAACGTCCACAGCTTTTCCCGCCCGCAGCAAGTCACAGGCTTTCTGCCCATTGATTTTAATGGCTGAATGCGCCGGCGGTGTCTGACGGATCTTACCGGTAAACTGCGCCATGACCTCGTCAAGTTTTGACTGGTCAATATCTGACCAGTCCGTTTGACTCGTCAATATCTTGCCCGTATCGTCACCGCTGTCAGTGGCAATACCGAGCTTGATTTCTGCCCGATAGGTCTTATCGGTAAGTTCCAGATATTCGATAAGCCGGGTGGCCGTGCCCACTGCCACAGGCAGAACGCCTGCCGCCGCAGGATCTAACGTGCCGGCATGCCCCACTTTCTTCGTATGGAGTACCCGCCGTACATAGCCCACCACATCATGGGAGCTCATGCCGGGAGTTTTTAGGATATTGAGAAAGCCGCTTACGGGCTTTACCTCCGTCACGATTCAGCCTCCAATACCTGCGTAATGGCGTTAATGAGGTCAAGGCGTGCTTCGGCACAGCTTTTTTCTATACTGCAGCCTGCCGCCCGCACATGACCGCCGCCACCAAACTGCAGGGCGATTTTCGTCACATCAATCCCCTTGGAACGCAGGCTCACGCGGCAAAGCCCCGGTTCCTTTTCCTTCAGGGTAAAGGCGATATCCACGCCTTCAATGACCCGCACCATGCCGATAAGGCCTTCGGGGGCTTCATGCTCCTGTAGATCGGCATTGTTCAAGCAAATGCCGGCCACCTTGCCATCTGACAAGAGTTCAATCTTCTGCAGGGCAAAGGCCAGACTCTGTACTTCCGCAAAGGGGCGCTGTTCGAGCGCTTCCGAGATAACATGAGGCTGTGCACCGCAGGCGAGCAAAGCCGCTGCCACCCGCATCGTATTCGGGGTGGTATTGGAAAAGCGGAACCAGCCGGTATCCATCGCCAGCCCCGTATACAGACACATCGCCATCTCCTGCGTGCAGGGTGCGCCCAGTTCTTCAATTAATTGGTAAATGATTTCAGCAGTTGCAGCTGCATTTCCATCGAGATAGAGCTTATCGGCCTTTCCGTCATTGGTGATATGATGGTCGATATTGAGGGTCGGCGCCTTTACCGCCTCGTTTACCCGGCCAATCCGGTCAAGGCTCACATCCACCGCCACCAAAAGGTCGGCGGGGATGTTTTGTCCTTCTTCCGGTTTCCCTATAAGCTCATATCCCGGCAGCACAGAAAATGCTGCCGGGATATCATCATCGATGAAAACCTGCACCTCCTTGCCCAAAACCTTGAGCGCATGCATAAGCCCTAAGGAACTGCCGATGGCATCGCCATCGGGGTTCACATGGGCCGTAAGCACAATGCGTTCATGGGCTTTGAGTTCCGCTGCCGTTTCCGTCAATGAAATTTGCATTTGTTTTACTCCTCAGGTGCCGAATCTGCCGCTTTTGCTTCATCCTCGGCCTTGATTTTTAAGAGCAGTTCCTGGATATGCGCGCTGTAATCCAGCGACTTATCCAGCGCAAAGCTCAGTTCCGGAGTCACCCGCAGGCGAATCCGCTTGCCGATTTCCCGGCGGATAAAGCCCAGAGAACTATTCAGCCCCGACCAGCAGGCCTTCACCTGGGATTCACTTCCCATCAGGCTCACATAGACCTTGGCCTCCCGCAAATCCCCCGTGCATTCCACGGAAGTTACGGTGACAAAGCCAATGCGGGGGTCTTTTAATTCCCGCAGGATAATCTGGCTGATTTCCTGCTTCATCAGTTCCTGAACTTTTTCCACGCGCAGCTGTCCCACAGTCACGCACCTCCTTCTACTTCTATGTCAGTCATTATTCCTCGTTTTCTTTAGCAGCACGGGCTGCAGCTTCTTCCTGATGCCGTCTGGCGGCTTCTTTGTTGGCTTCATTGATATCCGTAGCGATTTCTTCCATGGTGTAGGCTTCGATGATATCACCTTCCTTGAAGTCGCGGTAATCAATGATGGAAATACCGCATTCGTAACCGGCGGCTACTTCCTTCACTTCATCCTTGAAGCGGCGCAGCGAGTCAATCTCACCATCGAACACTTCGACATTGTCACGGATAATGCGAATCTTGGAGTTGTTGAAAATCTTGCCTTCGAGAACGTAGGAACCGGCAACCAGCGCCTTGGAGAACTTCATAACCTGACGGATTTCTACGCGGCCCTGTACAACTTCCTTGTACTTGGGCTTGAGCATACCGCTCATAGCGTCCTTGACGTCATTGAGGGCATCATAGATGACGCGGTAAGTGCGGATATCCACATCTTCCGTATCCGCTACGCGGCGCGCATTGGCATCCGGACGCACGTTGAAGGCAATGATGATGGCATTGGAAGCCGAAGCCAGCATAACATCGGATTCGTTTACGGCACCTACGCCGGAATGAACCACGCTGACGCGTACTTCGTCGTTCTTGTTGAGCTTTAAGAGCGAGCCGCAGAGTGCTTCGACAGAACCCTGTACGTCGGCCTTGACCACGATATTGAGGTCTTTGATTTCGCCTTCCTGAATCTGATGGAACAGGTCATCCAGGGAAACCTTCTTGCTCTTGATGAGGTTGGTGCGCTGACGTTCTACGCGGGCTTCCGCAATGGAACGCGCCTGTTTTTCTTCGAGCACGGCCAGAATATCGCCGGCAGCGGGCACATCATTGAGACCAAGAATCTCAACCGGCACGGACGGGCCGGCTTTCTTGACGTTGTTGCCACGGTCATCCACCATGGCACGAACCTTACCATAGGTCGTACCGCAGACAACCGAATCCCCGATGCGCAGGGTACCGTTCTGGACGAGTACCGTTGCCACCGTACCACGGCCCTTATCGAGCTTGGCCTCGATGATAACACCACGGGCATCGCGGTTCGGGTTAGCCTTGAGTTCTTCGACCTCGGCTACGAGCAGGACGTTTTCCAGGAGGTCATCAATACCAATCTGCTTTTTGGCCGATACGGGAACCATGATGGTGTCGCCACCGTATTCTTCAGGGACAAGGTTGTGTTCCATAAGTTCCTGCTTCACGCGGTCCGGATTGGCGCCCGGCTTATCAATCTTGTTGACCGCCACAATGATGGGCACGTTGGCGGACTTGGCGTGGTTGATGGCTTCGATGGTCTGGGGCATAACGCCGTCATCGGCAGCAACAACGAGGATAGCAATATCCGTAATCTGAGCGCCGCGGGCACGCATAGCCGTGAACGCTTCATGACCCGGCGTATCGAGGAAGACAATCTTCTTGCCCTTGCAGTTTACCTGATAAGCACCGATATGCTGGGTAATGCCGCCGGCTTCGTGCGCGGATACATGGGTATTGCGAATGCAGTCCAGAAGCGAAGTCTTACCATGGTCAACGTGACCCATAACGGTAACAACCGGTGGACGCAGTTTCAGGGATTTCGGGTCATCCTCGATTTCGGGGATTTCCGTCGGGTCTGCATCTGGCGGCAGTTCTTCACAGGTTACACCGAATTCAGACGCCACGAGCGCTGCCGTATCAAAGTCGATTTCCTGATTGATGGTAGCCATTACGCCCATCATAAAGAGCTTCTTCACCACTTCGGCAGCGGTGTAGCTCATCTTGGATGCGAGATCCTTAACGGCAATCATTTCCGGCAGCTTGATGTGCTTCGGACGGGCAATTTCCATCTTCGGTGCCGGCTGCTGGTTGCCGCGCTTGTTGTTACGTCCCTTGCCGCCACGGCGGTCATTATTACGGCCATTCCGGTCATTGCGTTCATTCCGATCGTTACGGCCATTGTTTTTGCCGCCACGGCGGTCGTTACGGTCATTCTTGTCGTTGCGGTCGCGATTGTTCTTGTCGTTGCGGCTGCCGCGTTCACCACGACTGTCGTTGCGCTCATTCCGTTCATTATTATTGTTATTGCGCTCGTTATGACCGCCGCGATTGCCGCCTTCATGATTGCGGTTCTGGCCATTGCCATGATTATTACTGCCATTCTTGTGCTGGCCGTTTTCATGCTTTTCGTGGCTGCGGTTCGCGTTCTTATCTGCCGTTTTTGCCTTGGGAGCTTCTTTCACTTCTTTGACTTCCTTAACCTCTTTCACTTCTTTGGGCTGAGCTTTGAGCTTGCTGTCCTTCGCCGGAGCAGCCTTGGCAGCCGGAGCTGCGCCCTTGTTGTAATGCTTTTTCAGTGCTTCACGCTCAGCGTCACCGACACTGCTGAAATTATTTTTAACCTGGAAACCGCCTTTCTGCAGGACTTCCAGAACTTCTTTAGTTTCCTTGTTGAATTCTTTGGCCAATTCATAAACTCTTATATTGGACATTAATCCACCCCCGAATTATTTCATAGTGATTCCTCCATCAGCTGGCGAAGTTTTTTCGCAAAGCCATCGTCCAGTAATGCGGCGACAGCGCGGAAATCCTTGCCCAAACATCTGCCCAATGTCTCACGGTCGAGACAATCGGCATAGGGAATCGCGAATTTATCTGCTAATGTAATAAAATTTTTCTTGCTTTCTTCAGCGGCATCACCAGCCAACAGGACAAGTACAGCCTGCTTTTTCTTCACAGCCTGTTCCACGGCAAATGCCCCGGAAACAATACGGCCGGCCTTCTGTGCCATGCTCAAAAGGTTTGTGATGCGCTGTTCTTTAGGTTTAGCCATATTCAGCCCTCAGCCTTGGGCAGCTCATTTAACTGCTGCTCCAAAAGCTCATATACCGACTTATCTATCGGACTCTTAAAGGAACGCTCCAGCCCCTTGCTCTTGCGCGCAGCGGCAAAGCATTCCAGCTTCGGACATATATAGGCGCCCCGTCCGGGCTTTTTCCCCGTGGCATCCACGGAAAATTCCCCTTCGGGACTGCGCACGATGCGGATGAGTTCTCTTTTGGGCTTTACTTCCTGACACCCCAAACACATCCGCTGAGGAATCTTTTTGGTTTTCACCTTATTCACCCTCTGCGGTGAAAGCTTCATCGCTTTCCACTTCGACTACGTTCATGTTTTCGTCCAGTTCCTCATCGGCAGCCTGGCTCTCGCTCTTAATGTCGATTTTCCACCCCGTGAGCTTAGCGGCGAGACGGGCATTCTGACCTTCCTTGCCGATAGCCAGCGACAGCTGATAGTCGGGAACCACGACACGGGAAACCTTTTCGGCTTCGTTAACGGCAACGGACACCACCTTGGACGGGCTAAGGGCGTTGGCGATGAACTTCGCCGGGTCTTCGCTCCATTTTACGATATCGATTTTCTCGCTGCCCAATTCGTCAACGATGGCCTGCACGCGCATGCCGCGATAGCCAACGCAGGAACCAACGGGATCCACGGATTCGTCCTTGGACCAAACGGCAATCTTGGAACGGTTGCCCGGTTCGCGGGCTACGGACTTGATTTCTACAATGCCTTCCTGAATTTCCGGAACTTCCAGTTCAAAGAGACGCTTCAAGAGGCCCGGATGCGTACGGGATACCACAACCTGCGGGCCCTTGTTGGTCTTCTTGACTTCCACAATGAAAGCCTTGATACGGTCACCATGGCTGTAAGTTTCCGTCGGAATCTGTTCAGCCGGCGTCAGTACGGCTTCCGTCTTGCCAAGGTCGATGAACACATTGCGGTTTTCCACGCGCTGTACGAGGCCCGTGAGGATATCGCTTTCACGGCTCTGGAATTCTTCGTAAATCATGCCGCGTTCTGCTTCACGGATGCGCTGTACAACCACCTGCTTGGCCGTCTGCGCTGCCACACGACCAAAGTTGGCCGGCGTTACTTCGATTTCAATCACATCGCCCACTTCGTATTCCGGACGAATGGTACGCGCCTGCGCCAAGGAAATTTCCGTGATTTCATCCTCGGTATCCTCCACAACGGTTTTCAAGGCATACACATGATAATGCCCCGTATCGCGGGACAGCGTAACACGAACATTCTGAGCCGAACCAAAGTTCCGCTTATAAGCGGTAATCAAGGCCTGCTCAATAGCCTCAAATAAAATTTCTTCATCAATGCTGCGCTCTCTGCTGAGTTCCCGCAGGGTTTCCAAAAACTCCTGCCCATTATCCTTTGCACGCGTTGTTTTTCTTGCCAAAACTATTTTCCTCCCAAATATATAAAGGCAACAGCCTTAAAAATCAATATGCAGGCGAATCTGCGCTGCCTTGCTGAGTTCGATGGTCAATTCATCATCCAAGGTAAATTTCTCGCCATCAAAGCCGGTCAATACACCCGTAAGATTCTTTTTGCCATCCATTGGCGCATAGAGAGTGACATCCACAGCCTTGCCCTGCTCCCGTACCAAATCCCGGGGCTTTCTGAGTACCCTGTCAATGCCGGGCGACGATACTTCCAAAATATAGGCATCTGGAATGATATCCTTTTCATCCAGCATTACCTCCAGCTTTTCGCTAAGCTCCTGGCAATCCTCAATATCAATGCCGCCTTCTTTATCGATGTAGACACGCAGATAATAATCCGTATATTCCTTAACGTACTCCACATCCACCAGTTCAATGACATCCTGACCGGTCAACAGTTCCTGCACCATGAGTTCCACGGATTCTTCAATATTCTTCGCTGCCATACATCCACCTCCCTATCCGATTTTGCATTCAAACATAAGAGTAAAGAGTGGGCTTGCACCCACTCTTTAACATAAGAATACTTAAATTAACTATTAAAGTATAGCACGCCTTCCACCCGCTGTAAAGGCTTTGCGGAATTTTTTTACTCAAGCCAGACATATCCGCGGTGTTCTTCCAGATAAGCCACCAACTCTTCCGCCGGCAAAGGCCGGGAAAAATAGTAGCCCTGTTCATATTCACAGCCCATCTGTGCCAAGTGCTGCGCCATATGCTTATCCTCCACGCCTTCGATGATGATGGCCATGTGTTCCTCCTGGAACATGCGAATAACGTGCAGAAGCATATTGCTGTTGCTGCGGAAATATGCCCAAACCAGCTGCATATCAATTTTCACCATCGCAAAGGGCAGCTGAATCACCCGCGTAATATTGGATGTACCTGCGCCAAAATCGTCGAGCAGAAAACTTACGCCGCAATTTTTCAAACGCTCCATCTGTTCCAGCAGGGATTCCATATCCCCAGTTGCCGATTCCGTAACCTCCAGGCGGATTTTATTCATGGAAATATGGTAACGGGAGGCCATACGCTCCAATTCATCCCCGAGATTATAGTTAAGACACTGAGCCGGTGAAATATTGACCGTCAAAAAATCTATCCCCAACGCCTCAAGGTCATGATTGCTGATAAACTGACAGGTCTTGGCAAAAATCTGCCGTCCAAGTTCCATGATGTCGCCATCATTTTCCGCCAAAGGAATAAACTCCTGCGGCGGTATATAGCCAAGTTCCCCATCCTGCAGACGGGCCAGCACTTCCAAGGCACTTATGCGGTTTTCCCGGACACAGTATAGCGGCTGCAGGTGAATTTCCAGACTATTGTCCCGCAAAGCCCGGCCCAAGGCCGCACGGATTTTTTCCTGACGCTTGATCTGCGCCTCCAACGCCTCGTCCACTGCGTACACCGTGGACATATCACGCCGGCGTACCTCGTTAAAGGCTTCCTCCAGACAAACCTCCACATAGCGTTCATTCTTTTTCGGAATACCTTTGGAAATAAAGACCATATTTATGCCCAAAGGCACCTGAACCCCGCCGCTGTCTTCCCAGGGATAACGGAAGCGTTCGCTGATTTTCCGAGCCATCCCCTGCACATCAATATAGTCCAGAGTATGATTGAGCATTACAAACCGGCCATTGCCTAAATAGAATACATGGAAGCCCGAAAATTTGACATTGAGCCACTTCCCCGCGTCCAAGAGGCTTTTATACATCGTACTTGCTCCATAAAAGGTCTTAAACGATGCATAATTGCGAATCCCCACGCCAAAGCAGGAAAACGGCTTGTCATAAAGAATCAGCTCCGACACCATTTCCGCAAAGGCCGCTTTATTGAACACATCCACCATCCGGTCCCGCAAGGAATCCGGATTCTGGGCAGTCAGATAAATAATGAGAATCGCCAGCAAGCTGAAAAAACTGGTCACGAGCGTATTCATAAAGGAATGACGCATAATAAGTCCCACAGCCAAAATCAGATTGCAGGAAAAAAGCCCTGTCTGCAGTCTGAGGGAAACGTCCTTGCGAAAATAAACAAGCAATACCAGCGAGGCGATGATATAAAACCAGGTACTGAAATAAATGGCATTATACCAACCGAGATTATGATACCCCGATACCGGATCCATCGTAAAAATCGTGCCCGCCCACGGGGTCACAATTGTCAGCAGGGATACCGCAATTGCCGGCAGTGCCATCCCCCAGATATAACGGCGTCCCCATTTTTTCGGGGCATCTACGACTTCGGAGGCATAATTAAACAGACTCCAGCCGCGCACAATAAAGGCGATAAAATAGGCCATATTCAGCCCGTAGGATATGACCAGCGGATATTCCTCCCACACTTCATTGAGTTCACAGGACAAAATATCCGTAATTGTCATGACCAGATTCATAATCATGACCAGCCAAAAGCTCCGGCTCTGCCGCGTAGGCAGCTGCTGCCGCTCCAGATAAACCATCATCAGAATTAGTTGAACAGGGATTGTAGCCAAAGCGAAATCGTAATTGTAGTCACTAAGCCAATTCCACATAAAAATTCCCCTCGCCATTAAATCATATTTTTATAATCTATGATTTCGCCAAGGGGAATTTAATTTCCTGCTATTAATATTTAATTAATGACACCAAAGGCCTGCAGAGCAAGAATGACCATGATGACCGGAGCCACATAGCGGATAACAACCCGATAGAGGCCCTTGCGCGGCATAGCGCTGCCATCGGCTTCCATTTCGCCGATAATCCATTCCGGCTTCACGAGCCAGCCAATCAGGATTGCCGACAGGAACGCGATAATGGGCATCATGCAGGCGGTACTGATGTAGTCCATGATATCCAAAAGCTGACCGGTAGAACCATTCGGCAGGCCAACTTCCACATAGAACAGGCTGTAGCCCAGAGAAATGACCACGGTTACCACCGTATAGAAGGCGCTGGCAAGCAGCGTAACCTTCTTGCGGCCGGCATGGAAAATTTCCATCAAGTTTGCCACAATAGCTTCCAACACGGAGATACAGCTGGTAAGTGCCGCAAATATCGCCATCAGGAAGAATGCCGCACCGATGATGATGCCGACAATCCCCAGGGAGTTAAACACCTTCGGCAGGGAGACAAACATCAGTTTCGGACCTGCCGCCATGCCTTCCATACCGGAGAAAGCAAAGATGGCGGGAATAATCATCATACCGGCAAGCACGGCCACTGCCGTATCCACAATCGCAATCTGCGATACCGACTGATTGAGGTTTACGTCTTTCTTGACATAAGAACCATAAGTAATCATGATGCCCATAGCCACAGAAAGCGAATAGAACATCTGGCTCATGGCATCCAGTACAATCTGAATGTACTTGCCAAGGGTCAGCCCTTCAAAGTTGGGCAGGAAGTAAATCGCCATCCCCTGCAGACCGGTTCTGACCGTTCCATCCGGGTCATGAACCTCCAGCGTCAGCACATACAGGGAAATCAGGATAACCGTAACCAGCAGAACAGGCATAATGATGCGCGAAGATGCTTCAATGCCCCGTTCTACGCCGCGATAGACAACATAAGCCGTAGCCAGCATAAAGAGCGCCGCATAAAAGCCCGATTCCACTGGGCTTGTGATAAAGCCCACAAAGTAATCATCCTGAGCAGCCGCAGCGCCGCCTCCCGTCAGGAACGTCACCGCATACTTGGTAATCCAGCCGCCGATAACCGCATAATAAGTCATAATGATTGCCGGTACGAAGAAGGTCAGGATACCCAAAAATTTCCAGCCCGGCTTCATGGCTCCATATGCCTTGATGGAACTGAGCTGTGTACGGCGGCCAATGGCCAAATCCGAAGACAAAAGTGCGTAACCAAAGGTTACCAGCAAAATTAAATACGTCAGCAGGAAAATTCCGCCGCCATCCTTCGCGGCAAAGTACGGAAACCGCCAGAGATTGCCTACGCCTACGGCGGAGGCGGCTGCCGCCAGGACGAAGCCTAACTGGCCGGAAAAGCTGCTGTCCTTGCTGTTTTTCTCGTTCATATACATCACCTCTAATTCTTGATAAGAATATTATACACCTTTACAGTAATTTGTAAAGTATTTTATTATAAATATATACTTTTGTTTTCCTGAAATTGACATCACATTTAGCAATTCCATAAAAACAAGCCGCAATCCACGCCCGTAGGACAAGGATTGCGGCTCTCATTGCCTGTTTTATATTTTCGTCACAATAGACATTTGTTTATCGTCAATCTTCATCCGGATTTTCCAAAATCCGCTCAATCTTGGTTTTCATCACATCAAAAGCCACATCATTGAGTCCGCTGTTGAGGACGATATCCGCCACATTGCGGGTCGGCTCAACATAGAGATAGTGCATGGGTTTTACCGTAGCCAGATAATGCTCGATGATGTCCTGCAGTTCACGACCACGCTCGTCCATATCCCGCACCACGCGGCGCAGGATGCGTTCATCGGCATCGGCCTCAACGAAAATTTTTATATCAAAGGCATTCCGCAGCCGTTCCTCCTGAAAAATCAGGATTCCTTCTACGACAATAACCCGGCTGGGATGAATGGTAATGGTTTTATCCGAACGGTTATGCTGGGTAAAATCATAGACCGGGCACTTGATGCTTTCACCTGCTTTGAGCTTTTCCAGATGCTCAATCAGCAAATCCGTTTCCAAGGCCTGCGGATGGTCATAATTGATCTTCCGGCGCTCCTCCATGGATAACGCATCATTAGCCCGATAATAATTGTCATGATAAATAACCGTTATGTTTTCACCAAAAAAGTTTTTCAAGCGATTGGTAAAGGTGGACTTGCCCGAGCCGGAACCGCCAGCAATACCGATAATCGTTGTCTTCATTTGGTGCAACACCTCCTTTGAATACAGCATTAGCAATAATTATAGCATAAAATCTACTCCTCCGCCAGCATTTCATAAAGTTCCATCATTTCCCGTATGCGTCTCACCTCCACAGCATTTAAATCATGCTGGCGGGACTTGCCGCCCGCATGATAATAAACGATATAGCCGCCACCCACAGACAATATTCGCTTAAAGGCTGCCACCACGTTTTTATCTGCGCTAAGCGAATAGCTTTCCACCAGCCATTCCGCATCCGATGCCATATGCTTGTTGATTTTGGAAAAGTCAAAAGCAACGGTCGTCGTTTCACCGGCTGCCACAATATCCAGATGGTCGCCATTGATCCAGGCGGTTTGCAGCGGGTCATTGATATGGTAATAGTAATAGACTTCATAAGCCAGTGATGTGCGCGTGCTGCCTGACAATACAAAAGGACGCAGATAAACTCCCGGTTCCGGTTTCTTGGGCCATCTGTACTTATAATAGGTTATACCGTTAATGGTCTCCTCCTGCATGGAATCCTTGAGTTCACGCTCTTTCTTCTTTTTATTCTCCCGCTTCACCCGCTCCTGTTCTTCAATCTGCCGTTTTATTTCTTCTTCCTTTACCTTCTCGGTCTCCCGCTGCAGCTCCTCCGGGGTCTTTTCCTGCTGCACCGCCACTTCCGCCTGCGCCTGCTGCTCTTTTTGCTGCTGGTCAACATAAAAATAGGCGGCTGCCCCAGCGGCCATGATGATGATATAAAAAATCACCGCTCCGATGATGATTTTGTTTTTGTTCACCGGCCTCACTCCCATAACATCTGCTTATCTTTCATATTCCCCCTGATTGTCCAAAATCCTGCAAAATTTCATAGCAAAAAGCTGACCTGTCAAAATGAACAAGTCAGCCTGCATATTACTTCGTCAGTTTATAGTATTTTTTCTTGCCTTTCTTCACGATAGCTTCGCCATCCTTGAAGTCAGCTTCTGCCAGCACATAATCCACATCGCTGACCTTTTCGTCATTGAGGGACAGACCATTCTGCTGAATCAAGCGGCGACCTTCACCCTTGGAGGCAAATACTTTGCCTGCCACGAGCACATCGAGAAGCTTCTGGCCGATTTCCGCCTTGATTTCGGGGATATCGGCACCAGCACCGCTGCCACCGAACATTGCTTCAGCCGAGGCCTTGGCCTTGTTGGCTTCTTCCTCGCCATGCACGATTTTCGTCACTTCATAAGCCAGCACTTTCTTGGCTTCATTGATGGCCGCGTCTTTCAGCGCGCCCAAGCGGCGTACTTCATCCATCGGCAGGAAGGTCAGAAGTGCCAAACAGTTTTCCACATCGGCATCATCCACATTGCGCCAGTACTGATAGAACTCATACGGGCTGGTCTTTTCAGCATCGAGCCAAAGCGCGCCGCCAGCGGTCTTGCCCATCTTCTTGCCATCGCTCTTGGTCAGGAGCTTATTGGTCAGACCATAAACGGCCGTGTTGTTCTTGCGGCGATTGAGTTCCACACCGGCAATGATGTTGGACCACTGGTCGTCGCCGCCCATTTCCAGCTTACAGCCATAACGGCGGTTGAGTTCCAAGAAGTCATAGCCCTGCATAACCATGTAGTTGAATTCGAGGAAAGTTAGTCCCTTTTCCCAGCGCTGCTTATAGCAATCAGCGGCGAGCATGCGGTTTACCGTAAAGCAGGCACCGACTTCGCGCAGCAAATCAATGTAGTTGAGCTTGCGCAGCCAATCGCCATTGTTGACCATAATAGCCTTGTCATCGCTGAAGTCGATAAAACGGGCAATCTGCTTCTTGAAGCATTCGCAGTTGTGCTCGATATCTTCATCCGTGAGCATTCTGCGCATATCGGTACGGCCCGAAGGGTCGCCAACGGTGCCCGTACCGCCGCCTACCAGACAGATGGGACGATGGCCGGCCCGCTGCATATGCGCCATAGCCATCAGAGCGATGAAATGCCCTGCATGGAGACTGTCTGCCGTCGGGTCAAAGCCAATATAGAATGTCACGCGCTCCTTATCAAAAAGTTCCCGCAGTTCAGCTTCATTCGTGCACTGCGCGATAAAGCCACGTTCCTGTAATGTGTCAAATACGTTTGCCAACAAACTCTCTCCTTTATATCTCTTAATTCCGGCCCTTGCCTACGCCGCCCGGTTCCGGTGCAGCTGTTGGGGGAGCGGCCGGGACAGGACTGCCATTTGGATTATTCGGCGTGGGGACGTTATTACCTTCAGGCATGGGCTTCTGCCCGTCTGCCTGTTTGTCGTCCTTTTTCGCCGCATCTTTCTTGGCATCCTTTTTCTTATCGTCTTTCTTCACTTCATGCTTGCGGTCATCTTCCAGTTCCCCAACGCTGCCACTATGGCTGGAGCGGGAACCATCAAAGTTCTTGGCCGGCGTCTGTGCAGTAGCCTTCTTCATAAAGGCCTGCCAGATTTCCGCCGGCAGCATACCTCCCATGATGCCGCGGGTCGGTGTGTTATCATCATTGCCAACCCATACACCTGCCACAAGGTCGGGTGTATAGCCGACAAACCACGCATCGTTATAATTGCTGGTCGTCCCCGTCTTGCCGGCTGCCGGGCGGCCAATATTGGCTCTTGTGCCCGTGCCCTTCTTGATGACGTCTTCCAGCATATCCGTCAGTTCTGCAGCGCTGCTTTCACTGACAACACTGCGCTGTTTCGGCTCGTTCTGCTCCAGTACCTTGCCGTTGCGGTCAAGAACTTTCACAATCACCACCGGCTCAACATGGACCCCCTTATTAGCAAAGGTGCCATAGGCGCTGGTGATTTCCAGCGGCGTAACGCCTTTAGTCATACCGCCCAAAGAGGTTGCCAACTGCCGGTCATTGGCCGGGCCATCCAGCACAAAGGTGGAAATGCCCATTTCCTGCGCATAGTAAATCGGCTTATCAATACCCAATTTCTGCGCAATCTTAACCGTCGGCACATTCATGGAATGGCGCGCTACTTCCCGCAGCGTCACCTTGCCGCTGAAATTGCCGCTGGCATTCTGCGGACGCCAGCCGTTGATATCAATCGGGCTGTCGTTAATCACGGTGTTCGGTGTAAACTTATTTTCCAACGCCGCAATAAAGACAAAGGGCTTGAAGGCCGACCCCGGCTGACGCACAGCCATAGTTGCCCGGTTGAACTGGTCGTTGCCGCGGCCGCCGACCATGGCTTTTACATAACCATTATGCGGGTCAATGGCCACAAGTGCCATCTGCGGCTGGGCCAGACCATTGCCATCCGTCTTATAGGTGGGCAGCTTGCTTACCGTTGCTTCAGCGGCCTTCTGCATATCCATATCCAAGGTGGTATAGATTTTGAGGCCTTCCTTATAGACAGCATCCGCGCCATATTTATCAATGAGCTTCTGCGTTACATAGTCAATGAAATAAGACGCTGTATTGCTGTCGCTTTTCTGTGCCGGCTTAACCAGCTTCATTTCTGCTTTTTTCGTCTTTTCCGCAGTAGACCGGTTGATATAACCATATTTTTCCATCTGGTCCAGAACAACGGCCTTGCGCTCCTGCGCTGCCTGCAGATTATTCAGCGGCGAATAATAGTTAGGACTTTTGGGAATACCTGCAAGCATAGCGCATTCATTTAAGTCCAGATCCTCAACATCTTTGCCGAAATACGTCTGTGCAGCAGCCTGCACCCCATAAGCGCCCTGACCAAAATAAATCTGGTTCAGATACATCTCCAAAATTTCTTTTTTCGTGTACTGACGTTCCAGTTGCAAAGCCAGGAAAACTTCCTGCACCTTACGGGTCAGGGTACGTTCCTGCGTAAGGTAAGCATTTTTGGCCAGCTGCTGCGTGATGGTCGAACCACCTTCCGACACGCCATGTCCGCGAATATTGGTATAGAGTGCGCGCGCAATGCCCCGTGGGTCAACGCCGGAATGCTCGTAGAAGCGGTTATCCTCCACCGCTACGAACGCATCCTGCAACTGCTTGGGAACCTGCGCAATTTTTACCGGACGGCGGTTTTCCGCCGCGTGCACATTGGCAATTTCATTGCCATTAATATCATAAATCTGTGAAGATGCCGGTGGCAAAATGTCATTGGCTAAATCCGGTTTGGTATTCATGCTGGCAGTCAAAAAGCCACAGCCAATTCCTGTGACCATCACCATGAGCACCAGGCCAAAGCCTAAAATGACACGCTTAAACGTCCCACCAGACTTAGAAGAACGCCTTTGACGGCTCGCATTAGAATGTTTATCCATGAGCTGCCTCCTTAAATTTATACCTTCCCATTGTACCACAACGCGCCCGCCATGTCACCACCAACCCATGAACTTTACCATACAAAAATTGACAGGTCAAAAAATGACCTGTCAATTTCTATTACTTATGATGATTTCAGCGTAAATAATCTACTTCATCCACGCCCCGCAAGCGACGGTTGATAGAACTTAAACCACGATAAATGGTCGTGACGTCCAATTCGTCCCCACGCTTCTCCATGTACTTCTCCAGCTTCCGCTTTACACGCTGTAAGGCGTTATCGATGGATTTTACATGACGATGAAGCTCCTCTGCAATCTCCTGATAACTCTTGCCATCCAAATAACTCATGAGGACTTTCCACTCCAAATCAGAGAGGATTTCTTCCATCTTTTTCTCAATATCCACGAATTCTTCCTGGCTGATGACCAGTTCCTCAGGATCAGTGACCTTAGCCCCCGATAACACATCCAAAAGGGTTCTGTCTGAATCCTCGTCATAGATGGGCTTGTTGAGCGAGATATAGGAATTCAGTGGTATATGTTTTTGCCGGGTAGCTGTCTTAATGGCCGTAATAATCTGTCGCGTTACGCACAGCTCCGCAAAAGCCCGGAAGGAAGAAAGTTTGTCATTGCGAAAATCCCGTATCGCCTTGTAAAAACCAATCATGCCTTCCTGAATAATGTCTTCACGGTCTGCGCCAATCAAAAAATACGAACGAGCTTTTGCACGCACAAAATTGCGATACTTATTGATTAAGTAATCCAGTGCAGCCTTATCGTTACTATCCTTGATGGCCAGCAGTATCTCCTCATCCGTGAGTTGGGCAAATTCACTATAAATTTCCTCAACAAATAATTCTTCTGTAGTCTGTTCTGCTTCCATCGCTTATTCCCCTTTACCGAAAACTTCCCCAGTTTTCATTCTTACTATCCCCTTAACACGTCTTGATTATACCTCTAAACGGTTGTTACCGTCAAGAATGGTTTTAGGACTTTAGTCCCACGATTATTTATTCCCCAATAAATAATCAATTCTTGGCAGCCAACCGCTGACGCATGGATTCATACATCAGGATAGAGCCTGCTACTGACGCATTAAGAGAGTTAATCTTACCTACCATAGGCATCTTGACAATAAAGTCACACTGCTCCTTAGTCAGGCGCCCCATGCCTTTACCTTCACTGCCTACCACCAGCACCAATGGACCGGTCAAATCTGCTTCATAATAATTCTGTTTGCCGTCCATATCAGCGCCCGCTACCCAGAAGCCCTTTTCCTTCAAGGTCTTCAAAGTTTGGGCGATATTGCCAATACGGGCTACCGGCACATATTCCACGGCCCCTGCCGAGGTCTTGGCCACCGTTGCCGTAAGCGGCACGCTGCGGCGCTTGGGAATCAGCACACCATGCACACCGGTAGCGTCAGCAGTGCGCAAAAGTGCTCCCAAATTATGCGGGTCTTCCAGTTCATCCAGTAAAAGCAGGAAGGGCGGCTCCCCAGCCGCCTCGGCTTTTGCTAAGATATCTTCCAGTTCCGCATAAGCCACAGGTGCCACATAAGCAAGCACCCCTTGATGGCGCAGGCCGGAAGCTATAGACTCAATCTTGCCCCGGTCGACAAACTGCAGGACAATACCGCGTTCCTTGGCCAGTGCCACAATCTCACTGACCTGACCTTCGCGGTCGCCATCAGCCAACAGGATTTTGTTAATACCACGACCGGCACGCAGTGCCTCGGTCACTGCATTGCGGCCAATCAGTACATCTTCCGGCAGTTCCCGGACATTTTGTGCGTCCCGGGCATCCTGCACCTTCTGTGCCAATGCCTGACTGGTCAGCTTTTGACGGCTTATCCTCTCCCGGCTCTGCCGTTCTGGTAAAAAGCCTTTTTTTGTCCCATTCGGCACTGCCTTCCTGTGCTCATGTTTTTTAGTGCGGTTGCCTGTTTGTTGCTTGTCATTTCTCATGATTTATTCTTTCTCCCGCATTTTCAGCATTTCACTAAGCTTGCCACAGGTCATGGCGCCTTCCGGACAACGGCCCGTGTTGACACAGCTGGCACCGGCGTTAAAGAACAGCGTCGGTGCAACCTTTTTGGCTTCTGCCAACATCTTATAGGCCATTTCGCGGATTTCCCACTGGGCGCGGTTGCAGCAACGCAGGTTGAAGAAGTGCATAAGGCTGCGGGCATTCATGGTCACGAGAATCTTCGTTTCCGTGGCGTTCGCCAACACATAACGCGCATCTTCCTTGGGCACGCCCATTTCCGTAAGCTCATCATAGGTCTTGCGGATTTCTTCGAGCAATGCCTCATATTTTGCCAAAGCTTCCGGCTTTTCCGCAATAGAGGGCGGCGTGATGTACTGGAAGCCATGCGCAGCCACATAGCGCTGAGACTGCTGGTCATAGGATGCAATGCGGTGACGCACGAGCTGATGGGTCAGCACCCGGCTCACACCTTCAATCCCGAAGGTAAAGCTGGCGTGTTCGAGCGTGGAACCATGGCCCAACGCCACCATGCGGCGCACCATTTCCTTGACCTTTTCATCACTTAACTTTTCCGCCAGTTCCTCAGCACCGCTGGCTGAGTAACAAAGTCTTGCGGCCATGGCCACCGCCCGCTCCGGTTCCGGCGTGTAATTTAAGAGTTTTACCTTGATCATTCGTTAATTTTTCTCCCTGATTTCCTTCATCATGGCCTGCGAGATAATCTGGAAGGACATTTCCGCAATCTCGTAGAGCCGTTCGTTCTGCTCGGAGAGGTAGAGACTTCCGAGCAAAGCTTCAAAACCGGTACTGGCATGGTATTCGGCAACGCTGGCGCTGCGCGGCGCATGACTCTTGGCATTGCGCCCCCGGCGGTAGATGGCCTTTTCTTCCTCCGTAAGCTTATCTTCAATGCCCTGATATGCCTTCGCCTGCCAGACAGCCGATACCATCTGAGCGCTGAAAGAGTGCAAAGCCTGCACCTTGGCCTGCTCATAGGAGAGCAGGCGTGTGCGCATATAGAGATGGAAATACGCATCCCCGACATAGGCAAGCACCAACGGATTGAGCTGCTTAACGTCCACATCCTTGTAACGCTGCAGTATCCCGCCATCACCATCAGGCTGGAACATCATTTCGACGAGCATCTTAAAATGGTCAAACTTCATGCCTTTTTCCACCGTACCCCGTTAGGCGTATCCTCAAGGATAACCCCCGCTTCCTTGAGTTCGTCACGGATTTTATCCGCCAGTGCCCAGTTCTTTTCCTTACGGGCATCCTGACGGATGTTGATGATTAAGTCCATGAGTTTGCCGGCCAGTTCATCATCGGCAGCATCTTCCTGCTCGAAAATGCCAATAATGCCCGTCATCAGCTTATAGGCATCCGCAACCTTGGCAAAGTTTTCGCTGTCGAAGGCTGCGCCCTTGTTCATCACATCCTGATAATAGATGTTGATGTCCTTGGACAGGGCAAAAATCTGGCTGATGGCCAGTGCCGTGTTGAAGTCATCATCCATCGCTTCATGAAACTCCTGGACATAGGCGGCTGCCTTTTCAGCCAGTTCCTTAGCCGTATCGCTCGAACCGGTCTTAGCCAGCAGTTCATCCATAAAGCCCTTGGACTGTGCCAGACGATTGAGGCTGGTCTGTGCTTCCTTCAACCGTTCATCACTGAAATCCAGCGGGCTTCTGTAATGCGTCTGCAGGATGAAGAAACGCACCACTTCGCCCGGATATTCAGCGAGGATATCCTTGACCGTGAAGAAGTTATTCTTCGACTTGGACATTTTCTCGTTATGAATCGTGATAAAGCCATTATGCAGCCAGTACTGGGCAAAGCTGTGTTCATCGCCAATGCAGGCCTGACTCTGGGCAATTTCATTTTCATGGTGCGGGAAGATGAGGTCACTGCCGCCGCCGTGGAAGTCGAACTTCTCGCCAAGGTATTTCAGCGACATCGTGGAGCACTCGATATGCCAGCCCGGACGACCTTTCCCCCAAGGACTGTCCCAGCTCGGCTCACCCGGCTTAGCAGCCTTCCAAAGAGCAAAGTCCATGGGATGTTCCTTACGCTCGTCCACATCAATGCGGGCACCAGCCTGCATGTCCTCAAGCTTGCGGCCGCTCAGCTTGCCATAACCGGCAAATTTTTCCACGCGGTAGAACACATCCCCATTATCCACTGCATAGGCATAACCCTTGTCCACGAGCTTCTGCACCATGGCGATAATATCGGGAATCGTTTCGCTGACGCGGGGATAAATGTCGGCGCGTTTGACATTGAGCGCATCCATCGCCTTGAAATAGGCATCAATATAGCGGCCGGAAATGTCGCTCCACTTTACACCTTCTTCGTTAGCCGTGCGGATAATCTTGTCATCCACATCGGTAAAATTCTGGATGTAACGCACCTTATAACCCTTATGTGCCAAATAACGGCGGATTACATCCCAAGTCACAAACGGACGGGCATTGCCTATATGGGGATGGTTGTAAGGCGTAACGCCGCAGCAGTAAATACTTGCCTCCCCCTCTTTTAAGGGCTTGAACTCCTCCTTGCTGCGCGTCATCGTGTTGTAAACTTTTAACATCTATAAAAAACCTCCTGCTTGACGTGATCAAGCCTTTTCGATACCTGCCACCGCATAGGCGGAGATACCTTCTTCATTGCCGGTAAAGCCGAGCTTTTCCTCGGTCGTGGCCTTGACATTGACCTGATCCAATTCAATCCCTAACACACGCGCGATATTCTCATTCATCTGCGGGATAAAATCCTTCATCTTCGGTTTCTGTGCCACAATCGTCGCATCCACATTCCCGGTCACATAGCCCTTTTCCCGGATAAGCTCTGCCACATGCGCCAAGAGTTTCATGCTGTCAGCACCCTTGAACTGCGGGTCGGTATCCGGAAAATGACGACCAATATCGCCCAAGGCTGCTGCCCCCAAAAGCGCATCCGCTACTGCATGCAACAGCACATCGGCATCCGAATGGCCCAAAAGTCCCAAAGAATGCGGGATTTCCACGCCCCCGATAATTAGCTTGCGCCCCGCCACCAAACGATGGACGTCATAGCCCATGCCAAATCTCGTCATTTATTTTCCTCCTCTAACCACGCCTGCCGTGCCTCACTAGCCGCAGCACGCAAGGTGCTTGCTTCTTCGTCTGCTGTACACTGCAAAAAAGCTTCGGCAATCAGCAAATCCTCCGGCGTAGTCACCTTGATATTGCGGTAATCGCTTTTTACGACCGCCACAGGCACACCAATGCGTTCCACAAGGCTCGCATCATCTGTACCCAGGAAATTATCCTGCAAAGCCTGTTCATTGGCCTTTAGCAAAATATCCTTGCGGAACCCCTGCGGCGTCTGCACTTCCCACAACGTACTGCGGGGCGGCGTCGATTCCACTAAGCCATCCTTATCCACAACCTTGATGGTATTTTTCGCCGGCACGGCGGCAATGGCGCCGCCTTTTGCACGGGCACTGTCAATTACCGCCTGAATGGTCTTTACTGTGACCAACGGCCTTGCCGCATCATGCACCAGTACCACATCGGCGGTATCGGCGACCCGCTGAAGGCCATTGTAAATGGAATACTGCCGCTCACTGCCGCCAGCTACCACTTGAAACGGCTTTAAGCCAGCCACCTTTTGCAGCTGCCGTTCCACGGCGGTCACTTCATCAGCCGCCACGACGACAATCAATTCTCCTACTTCTTCCACCGCGGAAAAAGTCTTCAGGGTGCGGGTAAGTATCGGCTCGCCCCCCAAAGTCAGGAGCACTTTATTTATACCAGCCTGCATTCGTTTTCCCTGCCCGGCGGCAGGAAAAATAACACTGACCATGAAATCACTCCCAGAAAAGCCAGCCCCCTCCCCAGGGGGCTGCTTTTATTTAATTTTTCGGCTTGGCAAAAATCATGCGTCCTGCCGCCGTCTGCAGTGCAGAAGTCACTTCCACCTCGATGGTTTCGCCCATATAGCGATTGCCGTTTTCCACGACAATCATGGTGCCATCTTCAAGATAAGCTACCCCCTGGCCTGCCTCCTTGCCGGATTTGACAATGGCTACCTGCATGGATTCACCGGGAATAACCACAGGTTTAACCGCATTGGACAGGGCATTGATATTGAGTACCTCTACTCCCCGCAGCTGCGCCACCTTGTTGAGATTGAAATCATTGGTGATGATTTTGCCCCCCACCTGCTGGGCCAGCTGAACCAGCTTGGAATCGACTTCGGGAATATCCTCGAAGTCCTCCTCGGTGATTTTGACCTTCATGCGGCTTTCCTGACGGATTTTCTGCAAAATGTCCAAACCGCGCCGTCCACGTACACGTTTCAGCGCATCAGCTGAATCGGCAATATGCTGCAATTCCTCCAAAACAAAAACCGGAATCAGGAGCGTGCCTTCCAAAAAGCCCGTCTCACAGATATCCGCAATGCGACCGTCAATGATGACACTGGTATCCAGCAATTTGTAGCAGGGCTTATCCTCTGCTGCGGCAGGCACAGCCTTAGGCGCTGCCTGCTTCGTTTCCCGCATTTTGACCAATTCCTTCATAAACTTAGGAATAAAGTCAAAGATACTCACCAATTCCTGACGCTTTTTTATCATGATATGAATACCAAGATAGCCCAGCACAATGCTGAACACGACCGGGATATACTCACCCACTACGGGAATCTTGGAAAAAGCATAGCCCAGCAAATTTGCAATAATGAGTCCGATAAGTAAACCAATGGCACCAGCAATAACATCATGCGTAGGCATTTTGTTCAGCTGTGCCTCAACAAAAACAGCAAAGCCCTTGATTTTGCGGATAAAGAACGGGGAAAGCAGAAAACCAACAGCGGCACCTGCAACTGCCCCAAAGAGAATGCTCAGGAAACCAGCAATGGACAACTTAAAAAAGCCCATCTCCGTTTCCAACACCTCTGTGCTGATAAAAAAGGTCAAAAACGGCGTTGCCAGATTGAGCAAAGCTCCCCCAGCAATAGCCGCCAGCAGAATAATGAAAAAACGTAAAACTCGGTCTAACATCTTCACACCTCCCTTCTATAATGAATAACTTGCATAACTTTAAGTATAGTAAATTTTCCCTGCCTATGTCAACGAAAAAGCCCCGCAAACGGCAAAAAAATACGGACAGCCAAACATCAGCTATCCGAAATATTCACTTTACGCATTATTTGCGGCCAGGATATCATCCAGCCAAACGGCTACTTCGTCAGGACTCTTGTCACAGGCATAGACCAGTTCACTGACCACAATCTGCCGCGCCAAATCCAAAAGCCTGCGCTCACCTGCCGATATACGCCGTTCCCGCTCCTGTACGACCAGATTGCGGGTAACCGCTGCCGCATCACAGATATCGCCGGATTTTAAGCGTTCCAGACTGGTTTGATACCGCCGATTCCAGGTGCCCAGCAGGCGTTCCGGCTCGTCCTCAAGCACATCACGCACTTCATCCACCCGAGCCTCCGGAATCACATCGCGCAGACCAATATGGTCTGCCTTATCTGCGGGAATCATCACCTTCATATCCCCTAATGGCATTTGCAGCACATAGTAAGACTTTCCCTCACCTAGTACATCGCATTTCTCTATGCCGGAAATAACCCCGGCACCATGCATTGGATAGACCACCTTATCACCGATTTGTAACAAGCACCCACCCCCTAAATAATAACAAATAATAGGAAGACCGTACTACACCACTATCATTTTACCACAAAATATTCGTTTTTTCAAAATAATTTTAACTTTATCTGTCTTTCATAATTTCCTACTTTATATGATGTAGCCTTGGAGTGACCTGCAAAGTATGATATAATTTAGGTAAGGAGCGTGATGTATTATGCCAGAAATAACACGTTTTTACGGTATCATTATCAAAATGTTCTTTAAGCCTAAAGAACATGAGCCCAGCCATATTCACGCACTATATGGAGAATACGTTGGTGAATTCAATATACGCACCTTCGAAATGATAGAAGGTGATTTGCCCCCTAAAGCGCAAGAGCTTGTAACCGAATGGTTGCAAAAATATCACAATGAACTGCAAGAAATGTGGGAAACCCAATTAATACGTAAATTGCCACCATTAAAATAGGGAGGTGCTAACAATGATTCCTCGTATAAAAAAAATTGAACCACGTAGCGACTATACTCTCTATGTCCTATTTGATGATGGAAGACAAGTTCTTTATGATGTAAAAGATGACATTCGTACATTACCAACTTATCGCTCTTTACAAACCGAACATGGATTATTTCAAAACTTCCAACTTGACGAAAGCAGAACTTGCGTATTTTGGAGTGATGAAATTGATTTGGCCAGTGATATAATATATGAATATGGCACCTTGTGCTAAAGAAAGACTGCCGACCATGTCTACCTGGCGTGCGGCCGGACGGATATGTGAAAGTCTATCGACAGCCTTGCCGCGCTGGTGCTTTCAAAGTTTCAGAGTGATTTTCGGTTGGTTGCTGATTATTTCGTCCAAATGCGGAAAAATAAACAATATGAGCCGCTAGAAGAAACAATTAAGCATGTCCACGAATTTCTGCAACTTATGAGTGTTATGACAGGCGATTCGCGATACGAGGATGTCTACAGAACATCCGGAAAGGAGCTGAACAATATGTGTAAAGTATTGGATGCTGTTGAAAGCAAAGGCCTTGAACAGGGCATATTACAAGGTATAACGCAGGGCAAGGACGCAGAACGGATTAGCTCCATCCGCAATGTCATGTCTAGTTTAAAAGTCTCGGCTATGCGAGCGATGGAAATACTGTGCATTCCTGATAATGAACGTAAAAAATACCTTGCCCTAATAGAGGGGTAGAATTTTTTTGCTGAAAAATAAAAACATGAAAGCAAGCTTGCGATTTTTCCAGGCTTGCTTTTTGTATGCGTAATTAATCCATCGGTTACTGCCAACTGAAATATAAATAATCTGAGACTCATAAAACACTTCTCGTTATCTCCAAAGTAAAATATACGTAACCGCAAAATAATACAGTGTATGTAAATTTTTCCTCCCAGATGAGATAATTGACTAAAATAAGCCACACGAAAAAGCTGAAAAAGCCATTTTAGTCAAAATTTATCCGGGAGTTTTTTGTTATGACTCAAATCCAGCAACATTCTTTAGCATCCTGGAAACAGCTCATACTTGCCCAACAGAACGGCGGGCTTACTGCCGCAGAATATTGTCGCCAACAGAATATCAAGTACAATGCCTTTTACTATTGGCAACGCAAAATTCGCGAAGATTTTGCGGCATCTGCACTCCAAATCACCAAAAAGGATGAGTCTGCTCCTAAATTTGCTACGTTGGCAACCGCTACCATTACGACTACAGTGCAGACCGCAACGCTGCCATCTATGCTGAAACTTTCCTGTGGTCCCGTAAGCTTGGAAGTCAATGAGCAGACATCGAGTGAATTGCTTGCCAGAACGCTCGCTTGTATCAAGGATGTGTTCCCGGTATGTTAATCCGCAATCTTACCGCAGACCATGTCTATCTGGCGTGCGGCCGGACGGATATGCGAAAGTCTATCGACGGCCTTGCCGCGCTGGTGCTTTCAAAGTTTCAGCTTGACCCGCACCAGCCGGCTTTGTTCCTTTTCTGCGGCCGCCGTAAAGACCGTATCAAGGGGCTGCTCTAATTCCGATATCGGAATTATAGCAGTTATTCCGATTTTTTAG
>DFHU01000007.1:0-68000 GCA_002373045.1 Pseudoselenomonas ruminantium
TGGTCAGCCTCCTACTCGATTTAGGATTGATTTTGAAAATATTGGTATACATCGATAACATCAAGAAAGGCGCCGTCAAAACCGGCGTGCATGATTTCATCCAAATAGGCATCCGGACTGCCATAGAGAATATGTTTCCATTCGGGACGCCAGAATTTGACCCGGTAATTATTCTGCCAATCCTCATTCGGCTGGTCGAGCCAATCGGGCAGCTTGGCTGACCAATCAGCCTGCCAGTATTTTCGGTAGGTTTCCGCTTCGCCAACGCTCATATAGGCAAACACCAGACGGCTTCCGCCGTTCTTTTTGCGCTTCAGGGATGCGACTTCCTTTTTTGTCAGCAAGCGGTTTTCCATATAGAGATCAATAATCAGCAGGTCATAATTGGTGTTTTGCAGGCTGGTCAAATAATCTGCACTGGAGGAAAATTTGCCGGGGTTGAGCAGTACCAGATAATTTTGCACATCGGCAAGGGCGGTAATGTCCTGCTGGTTTTCGTGGGGGATTTCGTAAGGGGGAATCCCGTCAAGACTGCGGTAAGGCGTAGCCAGCGGCACATAGTCTTTGGCAAAATTCTTTTCGCAGGACCGGGCGGCCTGCCGACTGTCGGTTACATAGTCCAGCACAAATATCGGGAGGCCGCCGTTATGTGCAGTGTCGAGCGTGTGTTGGAAGAATTCATTTTCTTCCGCAGGTGTTTCCTGTCCGTCCTGCATATCAAAGCCATAGAAAACCGATTCGGCCAGCTGCCCATCTACGCTTTGCAGCATTTTTGCGGCATTTTCCTTTGTATTGCCGTCAATGGGCAGGTACAGCGGTGAGCCGCCGTTGGCAAGCAACTGGAAATGGGCATTATGCCTGTGGGCGTAATCATGCAGTTCGCCGATAAGCTGAACCATCGCGGTGTCATAGCGGGCGGGCGAGGAAGCTTCACTGCCGGAAAAGGCGGCTGTGCTGGCCGTGAGAATGCCTAAACTCAAAAAAAGTCTTTGCCACCAGGTGCGTTTGTCCGTCATCATTCTAAACCTTTCTGTCAGGGGATCATCAAAGTGCCTTTATTGTAGCATTTTTGTGGAAAAGGGGCAATATGTAACAAAGCGCACAGCTTTGTTCGCGAAGATATGCTATATTGATAATAAAAAATTATGGAGGCGGTAACTTTGCGTAAATGGGCAGTAATTTATTCTTCGGTGACAGGCAATACCAAAATGGTGGCGGAGGCCATTGCGGATGCCGCAGATAGCGCAGATATCTTTCCCGTACAGGAGGCTCCGCAGGATTTGTCGGAGTATGATATTGTGGCAATCGGTTATTGGCTGCGGCTGGGACAGCCTGACCCTATGACGTTGAAATATCTGGCACAGGTGGAAAATGCCCGCGTGGTGTTCTTTCAGACGCATGGCGCAGAGGTGAACAGCGAGCATGCCATAACCTCTTTTGCCAGAGCGGGATATCATCTGGGAAAGGACTGTGAAATCCTGGGCACGTTTGGCTGTCAGGGGAAAATCAATCCGGCAATGCTGGAAAAGCGGAAAAATGCTCCGGCAGATGACCCGCACGGTGGTGCTGCCGCCATTGAACGCTGGAAAAAAGCGGCCAGCCATCCGGATGCAGAAGATTTGGCAGCGGCTGCTCGGCTGGTGGGGAATATGGAGCATAAGCTTGCCATGCGGGAGCGCTATTTGGCAAAAAAACAAAAATAATTTATACCAGTATTGTTTCAATTATAAGTTACAGACCATCATTACCACGAACTAAGGACTGAAAGCATTGGCAGAGTATAAATTGTCCCTTGGTGGCAGGAAAAGAAGCAAGTTTGGCGAATTAATCCAATGTCTACAAGCGTATTGAGTGAGTGGAACTTGCCTGTCAGCAGTAAATAGGAGAATAGCGTGAAAACTTCCAGATATGGGTAGTACCTAGCAAAAAGCCGCACTTAATAAGCCCCTGAGAGACGATTTTTGACTATTTGACTTATGCACAGGACGGTGCATAAAAGTCATCGCCCAATATGCCTTGTTTCTTAAGAAGCGCTATAGCGTTGCTCACATTTTTCTGAAGTTGCTTCTGTTTTAATTCTTCAGGCATATCTATTTGTTTAAGGTTACTGGGGTTAAACACTTCTCCGGTACAGAACATATTGTAAATCGCTGTTAATATCATGCGTGCGATAGCAATTATAGCTCTTTTCTTGCCACGACGGCGCGAGATATTTTCATACTTGATTTTGTAGTAGGGCTGGCTGGTGCATTTCACGGCGGCATGGGCTGCTTGTACGAGCATAGGTTTGATGTAAACTCCGGCACGGGTAATCTTCACGGATTTCTTCTTGCCAGCCGACTGGTTATTGCCAGGTGTAAGGCCAGCCCAACTGCAAAGTCTCTTAGAAGAATCGAATTGTGACATATCCGTGCCTATTTCTGAGATGATTGTTGTAGCGGAGTCACTGTCCAAGCCCGGAATGGTGCAAAGGAGCTTTATTGCTGCGGTATATGGTTTTGTGAGGGATTCCAATTTTGTGTCAAGAAGTTCAATTGCTAAATCAAGGTATTCCTTGTGATGAAGAACCTGCCGCATGCGGAACTTTTGCTCCTCTGTGAGTTGGAATCCTTCAATGGATTCAACTACAGCAACAGCTTTCTTCTTGAGAGAGCGATGGAGCATAGTTGCACAGTGTTCGGCATTGGGATTTTCATCCGTCAGGAGATAATTGGTGATTTCACTGGCAGATTTGCCAAACATATCGGAAACCACGGAATCCAAAGCAATGTTGCAGACGGTAAACCCGTTTTGGAAGCGATTTTTCTCGCTGGAACGCATATTGACAAGCTTATAGCGATAGCGTGTGTATTCACGCAATATGCGTATATCCTTACTGGGGATAAAGCTGCTTCTGACAAGGCCGAAGCAAAATAGTTCACCAATCCATTTTGAATCCTTTACGTCATCTTTGTTACCTTTGACGGCCTTAACCCACTTGGGATTAACGATGACGACGTGCAGGTCAGGTTCCAGCACGTTAAGGACGGGAACCCAGTATTTACCAGTGGACTCCATGCATACGTCATAGCAATTGTTTTCAATGAGCCATTTTTTGAGTTTAAGTAGGTCTTTGTTAAAGGTGGAGAAGCGTTCCTTTTTGTAGGTGAGAGTTCGTAGCTTAGTAACGGATACGATGGTGGCAACGAGAAAGCTTTTGTGAACATCGATGCCACAGCATATGGGGGAAACGATTTTCATGGCAGCTGCCCTCCTTTCATTGTTGAGGGAAGACATTGCCTGCCCATGCCAAGCAGAAACGATAAGTCTATGCCAATGATTAGCGTACGGTCTCGAAGATCCACTTATTTGTGCTTGAACGGCAGGGCTTGCACTGTTTGTTATACTGACTTGAGTCGAACAGAGTTGACAATCCTCAACTCACCTCCCCGTGCTTTGTAGGGTATCTTCCCTCTAAGAAGATTATACCAAACAAAGGAGAGTCGCACCTTTGTTTTTCATTCCTATTTGTGCCGCCAGCGACAGCGGCGGAATGGAGTTTGTTATGGATTTTTCTATGATTACCAAGGAATATATTCGCAAACATGATTTTAAGTACGATGGCATATTATTTAGGGATAACGAAGAAGATGTGAGTTACCGCCTGCATCCAGGAGACGCTTTGCCTACGGTCTTAGCGCAAAATTCCACCAAACTCAGGAAAGAGTTTGGAAAATTATTTTATGATTGTTTTGACGGCAATTTTGCTAAACTTCAAACCCGCACAGGAATTACCGAGGATGCCATGCGCAAATATCTTCGGAGGGAGAAAGGTCGGAATATATCTCGCATGGCTGTGGCAAAAATCTGTGTCGGCATTCCACTTTCCCTTGATGAAGCGGACAATCTTTTTTGTTTGGAAGGACATAGCTTGGAGCCGGAGAATGCTATCCTTGATGCTATTGTGGTGGATGCGCTTAAATGCGGGGACGATATAAAGACTTTCTACGAAACCTGCGAAGAATTTAAAATCAAGACATAATCATTTTGGACAGGCTGTCCAACTACAGACACTCGTTATTTGCTATTATCACAGTATAGCAGATAACGAGTGTTTGAATATGGAGGTTGACTATGAAGCAAAAATACTTTAACTGGAGTCGATTCCCTTTGCGGTTTCTGAAGGCGGTTCTGTCCAGCGAGGTCACGCCCGCATACGCTCGTCCAGACAGATACTTTGATGATGCGGATTTTCTTTGCCCCTACATGGACGATGTGTCGGAGTGGCCGAATGATCACTTTATACGCAGGTATCGCCGTGAAATTGAGGATTACTTCCTGCCCGAGGAAAATCATCTCGTTGATATTGCCCACCGTCTTGAGAAAAAAAACTACGGCGGTATTACAGCAGGAGAGCCGGAAGATATTCTGCTGGCACTACGGCGGCAAAAACTCTCCAATACGCTCATTGATGCCTACCGTACCGAACTTTTGAAGGTTGGTATGGATGCCGATGACGACTGGGAGCCGGCTACAGACTTCACTAAGCCGTTCACCTTTGACCTGCTGGCATCTGCGGCGCTGAATATCTCACTTTATCCCTATCAGGAGGAAGCTGTATCAGCCATGAAACGGCATTTTCTCGATGAGAATAAGTCAGCCGGTATCCTGGTCATGCCCACGGGGAGCGGCAAGACCATGACCAGCGTCTATTTTCTCCTACGGGAAATGGCCGCCCGTGGTTATGAAATCATTTGGCTTGCTCACCGCTTCATGCTTGTGGAACAGGCAGCCGGGGTGTTCTATCGTCTCTCGCCCCTGGTCAAGGAAGGAAGCAGCGAGGCCCCGGACACCTTCACCATGACCTGTGTTTCCGGTAAGCACGCCGCCTCCCAAGCCTTATCCAGGAAGGATGATTTGGTGGTGGGGACAGTGCAGAGCTTGTGCCGCAAAACCAAGTACATCACCAAACCGCTCAAGGAAAAGGTAATTATTGTAGTAGATGAGGCGCATCATACCATCGCTCCCTCCTATCGCCGCGTCATCGAAGCTATCCGCAAGAAACGTCCGGCTGCAAAAGTTTTAGGTCTTACCGCAACCCCCGTGAAATATACGGATAAGGGAACGGCAGCGTTGATGGACTACTTCGACAACAGCATTATCTACTCTGTGCCCATGAGCAAGCTCATTGCCGATGGAACGCTGGCGAAACCCATAAATATCCGCAGAGAAACCAATGTTGATATTGAAACCCGCATCGATGAGGAGGAGATGAAACGTATCCGCCGCCGGGGTGAGTTGACGGAGGCGACTATCGACCTTATTGCCAAGACCAATGAGCGCAATGATGTCATTGTGGACGAATATGTCAATAATCAAGCAAAGTATGGCAAGACCATCATTTTTGCCCTCAATGGCTACCACTGCGGAGTTTTGGCTGATGCCCTGCGCAAACGTGGCGTGAAATGTGGCTATGTTTACACTTGGAATGATGAGGCAGAAAACCAAAAGGTTATAGAACAATTCCGCGATAATAACCGCCCCGACCATATTGATGTGCTTATCAATATCAACATTCTCACCGAGGGCAGCGACATTCCGGACATCGAAACCGTATTTCTCACCCGACCCACAGGAAGCGATACCCTGCTTATGCAGATGATTGGCAGGGGAATGCGCGGCGTTGGCTGCGGGGGAACGGAAACTGTCAACATTGTTGATTTCTGTGACAAATGGTCGAGCTTTACCCGCTGGCTCAATCCCAAATTCCTCACCGAGGGCGAGGGAGAATTGCCTGAGCCTGTATCTCGCCAGAGCAAGCCGCAGGAGCTTATCCCCATGGAACTGATTATCGCCGTGATGCGGGGAATTCAATACGGCAATGTGCAGATAACAGCGCATGATGCCTCTCTTCCTATTGGTTGGTACAACGTCATTGATGAAGAAGGCAACGATGAAAAGGTTATCGTATTTGCCAGTCAGGAGGAAGGATATCTTGCCATGAAAGCAGATGCAGAAACGCTGAAACTCACGGAGGAATTTGACGGAGCAGAGCTTGCCAAAACTTATTTCAAGGGATTTGGCCTGACACCTGACCCGGATGACTTGGTGGATGTGGCCGGTTTTGTCCATGATATGGGAAGTTTCCCGGAATTACAGACATTTGCCCAGCGTGACGAAATTGACCCTGGAATGCTGGCGGCAAAGTTTAATGAGGAACTTCTTCCCATGGTCACAACGAAAGAGCGTATCAGCGAGATATATAGCAGTCACAGGACCATTATAGACAGCCTTTACGGGAATCGCGATTATTACGAGCGCCGTATCGTGGATTTTATGATGTACCCCAAGGGAATTGTTCCCATTGGGACACGCGTTGAAGAAGTTGAGCGTGAATTTTACCAGCTTGACCCGGCTCCATTTGAGGACAGCCTTGAGGATATATTGTCCGAGGTATTGAAGGAACAGGCTTCTGTACTGGGAGAAAATTATCGCAGGCCGACGATTGCCTGGACTGATAAGCCATACAAGAGCTACTTCGCGCAGTATGACTGGGCAATCGACCACATCAAGGTCAATGATGTCTTGAATTCCAGGAGCGTTCCCAGAGAGACGATGAAGTTTCTCATCTACCATGAGTGCCTGCACCAGCTGATTCATAAACATGGCACGGAATTTCGCAGGCTGGAGCGTCTTTTTCCGGACTTTACGGAACACGAGCATTTCTTGGATTACAAATTCCCGGATTTCTATAGGGAAAAAGCTATGTAGGAGGAATTGAAATGGGAACAGTAGTATTTTGCAATATTGCTTGGATGAACCGCTATAAGGGTATCACTGATACTGACCAACCGAGAAATGGCGGTTCTTGGGTGAAAAAAAACAACAATGCTATGGAATCGTTTAATTTTGCAGCCTACAAAAATGTGTGCTATGGATACGTTGAACATAGAGGTTCTGATCTCAATCTGGAACGTTTGGACAAGACAGCCATAAAAGCGGATGTGCTTGATGACGTGACTGTAGTCTGGGTAGCTACGAGTGAAGAGGGGAGTCGCATTGTAGGCTGGTACGAAAAAGCCCAAATGTACCGTCACCCACAAGAATTAGATGACGGATCTTGCTACTATTTTTCCGCAAGTGCCGATAATGCTTATCGCATTCCCGTGACAAAACGAACTTTTCCGGTGCCTCGTGCCACCAAAGAGGGAAAAGGGCGAGGTATGGGACAATCTAATGTATGGTATGCCGATGCGGAGTATGCCATGAGGGTATATATTCCTAAAGTTATGACATATTTAGATAGTATTAGAAATGTATGTCGTATTACTGGTTTTACACCAGAGGAACGCAGAAAAATTGCGGATATTCCCTGTGAAAATATGGAAGAACTCTTGAGCATGGCGGTCGCAGCCTCGGACGATGGTGACATTTTACAGGCACTTCAGATTTCTAATCAAATACTGCACGAAAACAAAAATGCTGGGGGATTCATTCGCGTGTTTCGTGGGTTGGGGTTAGAAGATATGCTTTGTTACGATGACGCTATCGAGGCATATAAGGATGCGTTGGTACATTTTACGGATGATGAAAAGGAAAGGCGGCTTGATGTCGATGCTAGGGAAAAACTTTCCCGGCTCTACCGCATGACGGGCAAGAACTTTATGGCCTGGCACATGGAAGAAGAAATCTACGCTGCCTACCGAGAGGATAAAAATAATGCAGGTATGGTGGAATCTTTGCTCGAAATGATGTCCATTGCCAACGAAGAAAAGGATTTTGCCGCGTTAAAGAAATTAATTGCAACCTTCGATGATATTGGAACGAAATATTGTGCTGATGATGTGGATTATTACAGAGGTGTACTGAAGAAGAAAGGATGATGGACATAAAGGAGGGGAGGCGCGGCAATGGCTTTCGGCAGCGTTTGACAAGCCTGTCTAAGCAGACGAAAGTTATTGCCGCTCCTCCCTTCCGTCTTTGGGCCAAGATGTAAACATGTTTGACTTTTTGCTGTTTATGCCGTATACTAATCAATGTACGTTAGCACTCAGCATAAAAGAGTGCTAATCAACTGGTAGATAAATATTTTTCATAAAAGAGAGGCGTAAACACATGGCTAAAGAAACCCATGAATTTCAAGCGGAAACTAAACAACTGTTAGACCTCATGATTCATTCCATTTATACGAATCACGAGATTTTTCTGCGGGAGCTTATCTCCAACGCATCCGATGCGATTGACAAGGTGCATTTTGCCAGCCTGACCAACCGTGACATTCTGGAAGGTGACGACAGCTACGAAATCTTCCTCGAACCGGATAAGGAAAACCATACCCTGACCATTCGCGATAATGGTATCGGCATGAGCCGTCAGGAAGTGATTGAAAATATCGGTACTATTGCCAAGTCCGGCACCAAGGCATTTATGGAACAGCTCAAGAAGGCCAAGGAAGCCAGCGAGGGCGCTGAGGGCAATACCGATAAGGAACTTATCGGTCAGTTCGGTGTAGGTTTCTACTCCGCGTTCATGGTAGCCGAAAAGGTGGTTATCGAAACCCGCAAGGCAGGCGAAACGGAAGGTACGCGCTGGGAATCCACGGGTGACGGTTCTTACAGCATTGAAGAATGCAGCCGTGACAAGCGCGGTACGAGCATCACGATTACGCTGGGCAAGGAATTCTTCGGTGATGATGCCGAAAATGACTTCACGGAAAACTACACGCTTGAACGTCTGGTCAAGAAGTACAGCGACTATGTGCGTTACCCCATCAAGATGAACTTCGAGCATGAAGAAACGCCGAAGGATGATGAAGGCAAGGAAATCGAAGGCGCTGAGAAGGTTAAGACCATCGAATGTCGCACGCTGAACTCTATGCAGCCGCTTTGGACGAAGAATAAGTCCGACATCAAAGAGGAAGAATACGACGAGTTTTTCAAGAATCAGTTCCATGAATGGGAAAAGCCGATGGAAGTATTCCATACCAAGGCTGAAGGCTCCGTGGAATACACGGCCCTGCTTGCCATTCCTTCCCGCGCTCCGTTCAATCTCTATCATACGGACTATGAACCGGGGCTGCAGCTCTATTCCCGCCATGTGTTCATCATGGACAAATGCAAGGACCTGCTGCCGGATTACCTGCGCTTTATGAAGGGCCTTGTGGATTCTCCCGACCTGTCCCTCAATATCTCCCGTGAACTTTTGCAGCAGAGCCGCGAACTCAAGGTTATCGGCAAGGCGCTGGAAAAGAACATCCTCAAGTCCTTGGCCCGCAAGCTCAAGAACAAGCGTGAGGACTACGAAAAGTTCTGGAATGAGTTCGGCAAGTCCCTCAAGATTGGCGTTTACAACAGCATGTATGCGGGCAGCGACACCATCGATAAACTCAAAGACCTGCTGCTGTTCATGAGCTCCAAAGAGGGTAAGCTGGTTACGTTGAAGGAATATGTAGAGCGTATGCCGGAAAGCCAGAAGAAAATCTACTATGCTACGGCCAAGGACAAGGAAACCATTGAGCAACTGCCGCAGATGGAAACTCTGCGCGACAAGGGGCTTGAAGTTCTTTACCTGCTTGACCCGGTAGATGAATTCTGCATCGAAACCCTGCGCGAATACGAGGGCAAGAGTTTCCATTCCATCAGCCGCGGTGACCTTGACCTCGACGATGCCGAAAGCCAGGAAGTCAAGAAGGAAACCGAAGACATCCAGAAGAAGAATGATGACCTCTTAAAGGACATCAAGGAAGCTTTGGGCGAAAAGGTTGCTGACGTTAAGGTATCTGCGCGTCTGAAATCCAGCGCAGTCTGCCTCGTTGCTGACGAAGCTGGCCCATCCCTGTCCATGGAACAGACCTTTGCCGAAATGAACAATCCGATGTTCAAGGCAAAACGCATTCTCGAAATCAACCCGCATCATGAACTCTTTACCCGCCTGCAGGGCCTCCATGATGCCGGCAAGGACAGCGCAGACTTCAAGGACTACTGCGACCTCCTCTACACACAGGCACTCCTTATCGAAGGCATCCTGCCGGAAAATCCGGTGGAATTTGCCAATAAGGTTGCAAAACTGATGGCAAAATAATTGCATAGCACTTAAAAATGACTGGTCATGCACTTGACCGGTCATTTTTTCATTGGATTTTCAAGAAAACATGCTTATAATAGAAGAGAAAAAAGATTTTGGAGGTGCGGTTATGCGTGTTTTATTGGCAGAAGATGACCGGCGCTTGGGCAAATTAGTGCAATATATGCTGGAACAGAATAAGATAAAGGCCGACTGGGTGACCAATGGCAGTGAAGTTTATGAGTACGCCATGTACACCGATTATGATATTTTAATTCTCGACTGGATGATGCCGGGTGAAAACGGCATTGATATTTGTAAGCGGCTGCGCAGTGAGGGATATGCCAAGGCTATCCTGATGTTGACGGCTCGTGACTCGGTGGAAGACCGGGTATCGGGGCTTGATGCGGGGGCGGATGATTATTTGGTGAAGCCCTTTGAATTTGCCGAGCTTATGGCGCGTCTGCGGGCACTTGGACGCCGCAGTACGCAGCAGATTCAGCAGGACAAGGTGGAAGTGGGCGAATTTACGCTGAACCGCACGACGAAGGTGCTGAAGAAAAAGGATGAAGTCATTCAGCTTTCTCCGCGAGAGTTTCAGATTTTTGACTTGTTGGTGCAAAATTTGGGCATTGTGGTGCCGCGTGACATTCTGCTTGACCGTATCTGGGGCATGGAAGCAGACGTCAGCTCCAATAATATCGACTCCTATATCAAGATTTTGCGGAAGAAACTGGATTTAGGAGACGGAGAAACCGCCATTAAGACCGTCCGGGGCATTGGCTATAAGCTGGAGGTTGGCGGGCAGTGACCGAAAATCTCTTTGGCAAAAGCCGCAAGCGGCTCACGATGCTCTATTCTCTGGTGATGATTATTTTCCTTGCGATATTGATTTTTGCCATGCATCAGTCGATGGATTGGTCGATTCGCTCCGAGCAGGCAAGAGAGCTTTGGGACACGGCAGATAATGTGGCAGAAGCCCAGAAGTATCTCAATCAGCATCCGGAACTTGTGATTGATGATACGCTGGCTTACAAGAACACCAATGACCGCCTGTTCTTCTATGTCTTTGACGAAGATGGCAGGCTGTTGAATTTCTCGCGGGCATCTTTCCGCATTGAGCCGTTTATTCTCGATGTGATGTCTCAGTGGTCAGCTCCCGAAGGGGATGTGGTAGTCGTGACGAAGCCCAAGGAAAATGGGCATAAGTCGGAAATCATGATGACCACGCAAAAAATCACCGAAGCAAATGGCAAGGTGCAGATGGTCTATGTGGGCAAGGATGTTACCGCATTGTACAGCGGTATGGAAAAGGCCACGAGCATTATGGCGGGGCTGGGGCTGTTGGCATTGGTTATCGCGACGATAGTCGGGCATATCCTTTCCGGCAAAGCCATGGTACCGCTGAAAGCGGCCTATGAAAAACAGCGGCAGTTTGCTGCCGATGCGTCCCATGAACTGCGCACGCCGCTGGCAGTCGTGATGGCCTCAGCGGAAATTCTGCAGAATGACCCGGAGATAAAATCGCCCTTCTTGAAACAGGTCGTGGAAGATGTCCACGATGAAGTCAAGAAGATGACCAAGCTCGTGAGCGACCTGCTGGTTGTGGCCCGCAGTGACAATAAGGCGCTGAAGCTTAAGACGTCCAAGTTTGATTTGGGGGCGGTGGCGGCGCAGACTGCCCGCCTGATGCAGCCGCTGGCTGAGCAGAAGCACATCACTATTGCTGCCGATAATCTGCCGAAAACCATCATCCATGCAGATGAGCAGAAAATTCGTCAGCTCGTGCTGATTTTGGTCGATAATGCGGTGAAGTACACGCAGGACGGGGGCAAGGTTACAGTGAATTTCCGGCCTGCCGAGAAAGGCAAGGTAACCTTGGCGGTGCAGGATACTGGGATTGGCATTGCCAAGGAAGACCAGGAAAAAATCTTTGACCGCTTTTACCGGGTGGATAAGGCGCGTTCCCGAGAAATGGGCGGCAATGGCTTAGGACTCGCGATTGCACAGGAAATCGTCGAGCTACATCATGGCAAGATTGCCATTGAGAGTGAATTGGGCAAAGGTACGACCTTTTTGGTTACGCTGAAAAGTAAAACGCGGGGAAAAAATCTGCATATGTTTTAATTTGCTGGCAGGAAATTCGCAGTAAGCAACGAATACTAAACCATAATGAAGGATATTTCCGGGGGGATGTGCATGAAACATTCAGGGCTGGATGAGCGCTTGGATGCCATATTAGTGCGAGCAGCTATGCGATTGGAAGAACGTATGCGGCTGGCGTATTTTCGCGGAAACCTGGCTAAGTATTTAGAACGGGTTGGTTTGGCCAAATACATGGATGAAGAAAAACTCGCCAAAGGCAGTCTCCTTGAACTGCAGGATGATGCAGCTGTAGTGATGGCGTATCGTCTGCGTAAAGCGCGTAATCGTGGCTATTTGAAGGAAGCGTTGGATGAACTCAATATGGCAGAACTCTTACAAAAGGAAACCCGGATAAAGACGGTGGTACCCTCCATTAAGCGGCAGCCTGTAGAAAAAAAGGTGCAGCTGCAAATGGTGAGAGGTGAGAACAAATCTTCAGCGCTGACCGCAGAAGAAAAGAAAAAGTTATTGAAAAACTTTAAGGTGATAAAATGAAAATCGCTGATGAACCTCGTGTTCGTCAGCGATTTTTTCCCCGGAAATGAGGAATAAAAATGCGGCATAACTTTACGGTTACGACAAAAAGACAAAAATTGGCTGCAGGAGGGATAGTGCTCATCTTGCTGGCTATTGCACTTTATGTTTATATGGGCATGGGCAAGGATAATATGCAGAAGGTTCGCCGCAACAGTCCTGTTGTTGAGGTGCAGGAAGTGGTGCGGGCGGATATGGGGCGTCATATTGTTTTGTCTGGGCAGACGGTTGCTGATGCCAGTATCAGCCTGGCCCCAAAATACAATGGCCGGATTACGGCGGTTTATGCTGACCTGGGCGATTGGGTGGAAGAAGGCCAAATTCTCATGGTGCAGGATTTGGAGGATTTGGATATTTCCATTGCGCAGAATGCGGCTGCTGCCGGTGCGGCAAGGGCAGATGTCCGGGAAACGGCAGCTACTTATAATGCCAATCTCAGCAGTAAGAAAAATGCTTATGAGCTAGCCAGCGCCAAATATGAGCGTCAAAAGTATCTTTTCTCCATCGGGGCTATCTCACAGGATAAGCTGGACAGTGTAGAGGCTGAATACAGTGCTGCCAAAGCGGCGTATGAAGTGCTGGCCAATCAGCAGGCCGGTGGTATGGCTGCGGCCATAGAGTCAAAAGAGTTGCTGGCGGCCAAGCAGGAGCATGCTACAGAGGCGTTGGAAAAACAGCGGTCAGATATGATTTTACGGGCGCCGCGCAGCGGTATAATCGCTTATCGAAATGCTGAGGTCGGGGCAATGGCTGCCGCCGGAACGAAAGCATTTACGTTGGTGGACAATGGCCATATTAATGTAGACTGTACCATTGGCGAAAACGATGCGGCGATTTTACAGGCCGGGATGGAGGTCAATGTTACCATCGATGCCTTGGGAAAAGATTTTCTAGGGAAAATTATCTTTGTAAGCCCGGCTATGGACGAAGATAGCAAGAGTTACAGGGTACGGGTTTCTTTGGATAATCCGGACAATACAGTCAAGGCTGGCTTGTTTGCCCATACGGCCGTGGATATTCTGCAGCGTCCGCAAACAATATTTGTACCTCAATCGGCAGTGCTGACCCGAAATGGCGAGCAGTATGTCTTTGTCCTGCGGGAAGATGGTACGGTAGAGCGGCGCGTGGTGAAAATAGGCCTGCTTAATGATGTTTCGGAGGAGATTCTGGAGGGCCTGGCGGAAGGTGAGAAGGTTGTTCTCACGAATCAGGATAAACTGCAGGATGGCATGAAAGTCAAGGTGGCAGCAGAATGAATATTACCCGTTTATCAATCCTCCGGCCAGTGGGCATATCGATGATTGTCGCCTTCTTTGTGGTGTTGGGGTTGTATAGTTACTACCGCATTGGTGTGGAACTGCTGCCTGCGCTAAATACGCCTTATGTCACGGTTACCGTGAAATATCCCGGAGCCAGTGCCGAATCTGTGGAGCAGGAAATCATCAAGCCCGTGGAAGATGCAGTATCTTCCGTGTCCAATGTGAAGACCATAACATCTGTGGCCAGCTATGAGCGGGGTCGCGTAATGATGGAATTGAATTTTGATGCGGATGCGGACATGGCGGCTATTGAGGCCACAAAAAAAGTAGAGGCCATTAAAAATAAATTGCCTGATGAGGCCGACGCACCTGTGGTGGTAAAGCGGGATATTAATGCCAAGCCCATCATGGAACTGGCGGTCATGAGTCAGCATGGCTTGGGTGATACCTATTCCATGACGGAAAATGTCTTTCAGGATGTTTTGCAGCAGGCGGGCGGCGTTTCGGAAATCGAGCTGCATGGTGGCCGGGATAAGGAAGTAGCCGTGGAAGTGGATCGGGATAAACTGGCTGCCTATAAGCTGACTCTGCCCAAAATCGCCAGCGCTGTCCGCAATGAAAATCAGCTGCTGCCGTCCGGACCGATATATACGGAGTCGACAAAATCCGATGTGCGGGTGGTGGCCGAATACAGTAAGGCCGCAGATATTGAAAAAGTCCGGATACAAAACAGCAGGGGAGAATTGATTCCGCTGACGGCCGTGGCCACAGTGCGGGAGCAGGATGCCCGCCAGCAGCGCTATGGGCGCCTGAATGGAGAACCGGCAATCAATGTGCTGATTTACAAGAACAGTGATGCCAATGTGGTGGAGACGGCAGGCAATATCCTGAAAGCGGTAGAAAAGCTTCGCCGTGACTATCAGGACTATCAGTTTATCGTGGTGTCCAACGATGCGGACTATGTGGACACTGCTCTGCATAATACCTTGGGGACTTTGGTAGAAGGGTTGATTACTACAGGGCTGGTATTGTTTCTCTTTTTGCGGGGATGGCGCTCCACAGCCGCTGTTATGATTGCCATACCCACTTCGCTTATCTCGACATTCTTTGTCATGTACCTGGCCGGTTTTACGTTCAATATGATGTCCCTGATGGGCATGACTTTATGTGTGGGGATTTTGGTCGATGACAGCATTGTGGTGCTGGAAAACATTATCCGCTACCTGAAAAATGGCGCTGCTCCCGCTGAGGCGGCGGAAAAAGGACGTACGGAAATAGGCATGGCGGCTATTGCCATTACCCTTTGCGATGCGGCGGTGTTTATGCCGATTGCGTTTATGGAAGGCATGACCGGTCAGTTTTTTCGGCAGTTTGGTTTGACCATCGTTTTTGCTGGGGCGTTTTCGCTGTTTGTGTCGTTTACGCTGACACCGATGCTGGCTTCACGCTTCTTCAAAAACGGCTATCATGTGGATAACCGCTTTTTGTGGCAGTTTATGGATAAGATGGAAGAACGGGCTGTGGGGCTTTATCGGCAAGCACTTTTTTGGAGTCTGGGACATCGGAAAAAACTTTTGCTCACGATTCTGGCCGTTTTTGCAGGCGTCATGGCTTTGATTCCTTTGGGAGCAGTAGGGACAGAGTTCATGCCGCAGACGGATGAGTCCGGTTTTACCATCAATATTCAATGTCCTGTGCGGGCTTCCTCGGAAGAACCGAATAAAGTGGCCTTGCAGCTGGAAAAAAAGCTCTCTGAGATTCCTGAGGTCAAATACTATATGACGCAGGCTGGTGGGTCGAGTAGTGCCTATGAGGGCCGTATTAAAGTGCAGCTTTTAGGGCGGCGGGAACGCAGCCGTTCTGTTTGGGAGATTACGCAGGAAGTCCGTGAGTATGCCAGTCATATTTCCGGGGCGGAAATCCGGGTGACGGAGAATCAGTCCAATATGGGCGGCCCAAGTGGCGGGCGTGGCGGCGGCGGAGCCCTGCAGGTTGAACTGCGGGGAAACAATATGCAGGACTTGGCAGTTGCGGCCGATAAAGTGGAAAAAATCCTGCGGCACGAGGTTAAAGGTGTAGGGGATGTCAATAGTTCCTATACGGAGGGCATGCCGGAGCTGCAGCTGATGGTCAATCGGGATAAACTCAAGGTTTTTGATGCCAGTCTGGCCGATATTGATACGGCTTTTTCTTCGGCAATATCGGGACTTTCTGCCGGGGAATTGAAAAATGACCCGCTGAACGGCGGGCAGGATACCAAAATCAAGGTTCGCTTTAAGGGAGCTGATGGCTATCATGCATCAGATGTGGCCAGAGTCCCGGTTTGGGCTAATGGCAAACTGGCCTATTTAGGCGATGTGGCCGATATCAAGGATGGGCGCGGCCCTGTCAGTATCCGCCGTGTGGATAAGCAGCGCTCCATTCAGTTGGGCGCTAACTTGCGCGGAAGACCGGTCGGTGATGTGGTGCGGGATATAAAGCAGATTTTGCAGGAAACTGACCTGGGCGAAGGCGTAACCTATCGGTTTAAGGGACAGGCAAGCCGCATGAATGAAACCTTCGGTGAACTGATTAGTGCCTTGTTCCTGGCTTTGGTGCTGATCTATATGCTGCTTGCGGTGCTCTACGAGTCGGTGCTCACCCCGTTCATCCGTATGTTTTCCCTGCCTTTGGGGCTTATCGGTTCAGTGCTCTTGTTGTTCCTGACACATAATACGTTGAATCTTTACTCCATGATTGGGATATTGGTTATGGATGGCATTGTGGCGAAGAACGGCACATTGCTCATTGATTATACGTTGACCTTGATGGATCGGGGGAGAACAGCACTGGAGGCTATTGTGGAGGCCGGCTGCGTGCGCTTAAAGCCCATCTGCATGACGACGATTACCATGATGGTGGGGATGCTGCCGATGGCGCTGGCAATGACCGATGGTGCAGAAACTCGCGTTTCCATGGCCTGGGTAATCATTGGTGGCCTGTTGACTTCCACCGTATTTACGTTGTTGGTCATACCGATTATCTTTTTGTATTTCTATCAGAAAAAGGAATCGGCTCGCAGCAGTTAAATGAATAGCAGAAAAATCCCTGACCGGTCGATGCCGGTCAGGGATTTTTTGTGAACGATTATGATGTTAGTCTTTGTCTACGCCCCAGGCGTGGATGCCGTGTTCGTCGGGCAGAATAGCCGGATCGAATACGGGTTCAGCCTTGCCTTGGTTTTTCTGTTCCAGATAGCTGTTGAAGGTTACCCGTACATATTTGTAGAGGCGGGCAATGGCGTAGAGGTTGGTCAGGCAGAGAAGCCCCATGAAGAGGTCCGCGAGGTTCCAAACCAGGGAAAGTTCAGCCATGCTGCCGAAGATGACCATGCCGATAACCAAAGCGCGGAACAGGTACAAACCCATTTTGCTGTTTCCTTCAAAGAAGGCGATATTGATTTCGCTGTAGTAGTAGTTGCCGACAATGGAGCTGAAGGCGAACAGCAAAATCATAAAGGCGACAGCGGCCGGAGCAGACGCGCCGAAGATGCTGGCAAGGGAAGCCTGTGCCAGTGCAATGCCGGTAAGCTCGCCGCCTACAGTGTATTGGCCGGTCAGCAGAACGATAAACGCCGTAGCAGAACATACGAGCCAGGTATCGACATAAACACCGAAGGACTGGATAAGGCCTTGTTTTACCGGATGGCTGACATCGGCGGTAGCAGCGGCATTCGGTACTGAACCTTCACCGGCTTCATTGGAGAACAGGCCGCGTTTTACACCGGTGAGGATGACGGAACCAAGACCGCCGCCAACCGCAGCCTGCGGGGAGAACGCATCATGGATAATCAGGGCGAACATGCCGGGAACTTGTTCAATATTCATGATGGTGATGATAATGGCTACAAGGATGTAAAGGCCAGCCATGATGGGCACGAGGAATTCGGTTACCTGAGCAATGCGCTGTACGCCGCCGCAGATTACCAAACCGGTGAAGAAGGCCAGCACACCTGCCGTTACCGACTGGGGCACATTAAAGGCTGTGGATGCTGACAGGGCGATGGTGTTTGCCTGTACGGAATTGTAGATAAGACCAAAAGTTACGGATAAGAGCACGGCAAAAAGTTTGGCAATGCCGGGCTGGTGCAGGGCATTTTTGATGTAATAAGCAGGCCCGCCATGGAAGGAGCCGTCCGGACGCTGAATTTTGTAAATCTGTGCTAACGTACTTTCGACAAAGCCTGTAGCACAGCCAATAAAGGCGATAACCCACATCCAGAATACTGCACCGGGGCCACCGGTGACGATGGCAATCGCTACGCCGGCGATATTGCCAACGCCTACACGGGAGGCTGTGCTGACGCAGAATGCCTGAAAGGCACTGATTGAATTTCCTTCTGTCTTGGTGCCCATTCCTTCTGTGAGCAGACGAATCATTTCCGGCAGCATGCGCAGCTGGACAAATTTTGTGGCAAAGGTGAAGTAAATGCCGCAACCTACGAGAACAACAATGAGGACATAAGACCATAGCAGGGTATTGATACTGTCGACCATAGAGTTTAGTAATTCCATAAACAACCTTCTTTCTTTAATTGGTAAAATAAAACGCCTTTTGCTGCTGAACAGCCAAAAGGAGACAGTTATCCTGCCTGACTATTGACTGGGAGTCGCAAAAGGCGCCATTGCCTTAAAAGTATGTTTTTATGATATAGCTATTATACTGAATTTGTTTAGTTGGTGTCAAGCATTGGCATTCAATTTGAATGTATATGGTGGTTTATGATTAGTTATGATTAACTTACAATAAATATTAATAATCATTAAAATATTTTATAATAAATAGTATTTACTAATATATAGATTTTGTAGTATAATTAGCAACGTGTTAGCAGGTTTTAGGGTTTATTGATACTATTTAGAAAAGTTATGAAATTTTTTTGCCGGTTGCAGGAGATTCCTTAGCTTTGACGAATAGAAACCACAAGGGGGAATGATCTGTTAACGAGATTTTTTAAGGAAAGGGAGATTAATAATTATGGAAATGTTATTAGGTCTCGTAGTGCTTCTGGCCTGCTTGATTTTCGGTGTCCGCCATGGCGGTATCGGTCTGGCAGTTATCAGTGGCATTGGTCTCATCATTTTTACGTTTGTATTCCAGTACAAACCAGGTTCGCCACCAATTGACGTAATGCTTACGATTTTGGCGGTAGTTACTTGCGCCGGTTTCCTGCAGACTTCCGGCGGTCTTACGGTTATGCTGAAGTACGCAGAAAAATTCCTGCGCAGTAATCCGAAACAGGTTACGATTTTTGCTCCGCTCACGACTTGGTTCCTGACGGTGCTCTGCGGCACCGGCCATGTGGTTTACACGATGTTCCCGATTATTTATGATATTGCCATCAAGCAGAACATTCGCCCGGAACGTCCGATGGCGGTAGCTTCGGTGGCTTCGCAGATGGCTATCTGTGCTTCCCCTGTATCGGTAGCTGTTGTGTCCATCGTTGGCTTCTTTGCCGCTCATAACTTCAATTACACGGTACTGCAGATTCTGGCAGTATCCATTCCGGCAACGGGCTTTGGCGTGCTCTGCGGTGCGCTTTGGTCTTATCGTCGTGGTAAGGAACTGGCTGATGATGAACGCTTCCAGGAATTCATCAAGGACCCGGAAAACCGCAATTATGTATATGGTGATACGGAATCCCTGATGGACAAGGAACTGCCGGCAACTTACTACCGTGCAATGTACATCTTCTTTGCTGGTATTCTCGTTATTGCCTGCCTGGGCAACTTCCCGGATTTGCTGCCGCATTTCCCGAATGCGAAGGGGGTTATGAAACCCATCTCCATGACAGTAGTTATCCAGATGGTTATGCTCTTCGTAGCAGCAATGATTCTCCTGACTTGCAACATCAAGGCTAAGGACGTGGGCAACAGCCAGGTATTCCGCTCTGGTATCGTAGCACTCGTATCCGTATATGGCGTAGCATGGATGGCCAGCACTTACTTTGGTGCGCATATGACTATCCTCAAGGAAAGCCTCGGTGCTGCCGTAACAGCTTATCCTTGGGCATATGCTATCATCGCTTTCCTGACGTCCAAGCTGGTTAACTCGCAGGCCGCAGCTATCGCTATCGTTGTGCCGCTGGCTCTGTCTGTAGGCATGGACCCGGTGATGATTATGTCCTTCATCTCTGCTTGCTATGGTTACTTCTTCCTGCCGACTTATCCTTCCGACCTGGCCTGCATTGGCTTTGACCGTTCCGGTACTACCCGCATCGGCAAGTACATCCTGAATCACAGCTTTATGATTCCGGGCCTTATCGGTGTAGCAACTGGCTGCTGCATGGGGTTTGTCATGGCACATATCGTGATGTAATTGCAAAATAGCGCAAAAAAACGACGGTTCATTATGGCGAACCGTCGTCTTTTTGTTATTTTTTGGCTTTGGCATTGCGTTCCTTGAGCAAGTCTTTGCAGAAGTCGATAAAGGATTGGGCTGCCTTGGAAATGTAGCGGTCTTTCTTCCAAGCCAGACCAACATCGACAATGAGCGGGTCAGCGAGAGGAATAGCCTTGACACCGGGCGTATCTTCGACTACCATGTTGAGAAGGAAGGCGATTCCAACACCGCTGGCGACCAATCCCTTTAAGGTAACAACCTGATTGGATTCCAATACGATGTTGGGGGTGATATTTTCATCCTTCATTCTGGAAAGTATGGCCTGACGCAGGAAGGAGCCTTCCTTCAGCATGATGATGTTTTCCTCAGCAATATCATGAAGGGAAATACTCTTTTTGGCGGCCAATGGGCTGTTTTCGGGGACACAGCAAATAATCTGGTCCTTGGTCATGGGCAGGAGCTGCAGATGGCTGCTGGCACCGGAAATGATGATGATGCCGAAGTCCAGCTCATCGCGTTCCAGCTGTTCGCGAATGGACATGGAACCTTCTTCGTGCATGAAGATTTCCAAGTGGGAGTAGCGGCGCTGAAAGCTGGAGAAGATTTTGGGAAAGAGGTAGGCACCCATCATCGGGGGGATGCCGATTTTGATGGTGCCTTTCTGGAGCTGTTTATAGTCGTTGACCTCCAGTACGGCATCCTGAATGTTGCGCAGGGCCAGTTCTACGCGATTGAGAAAGACGGCTCCCTCCGGAGTCAGGGAAAGCTGTTTTTGGCTGCGGTCAAAGAGCTGAATGCCCAATTCTGCCTCCAGTTTTTTAATCGCTACGGTGATGTTGGGCTGGGATACACGGAGGCGTTCTGCAGCCCTGGTAATATTTCGCAGACGGCTGGCCATCTGGAAATATTCAAGTTGTCTTAGTTCCATCGTATCGCTTCTTTCTCTATATAAACTAGTTTTATTCCCGTCTATTATACCATACTTTTGATGAATGTATGATATAATAATAAAAATTTATTATAAAAAGAGGAAAAAATTTTCCGCCAAGTTAGTAGGATTTTTGTTTTTGGTATGGAATTATACAAGTATGTACAAGTATATACAAAAAATAGATGATGTTCCTTCGTTAGCAAAGGAAGGTTAGGGGGGCTTTTATCTTGGAAATGTCAACAGTCATCGGTGTGGTGGCCGGCTTTATCTCGGTATTTGTCGGTATGGTCATCAAAGGTGCACCGATCAGCTCGCTGAATAACCCGGCAGCATTCCTGATTATCATTGGTGGTACGTTCTCTTGTCTGTTTATTGGTTTTAACATGAATCAGTTAAAGACCCTGCCTAAGCTGGTCAAGATGACATTCTTCAAACCGCCGCTCCATGAAAAATCGGAATTGCTCAATATGTTTATTGAACTATCGCAGATTGCCCGTCGCGAAGGTATATTGGCACTGGAGGGCAAGGTGCAGGATATTGAAGATCCGTTCTTCAAAACAGGTTTGGGCATGGTTATTGATGGTATGGATCCGGAGTTTGTCAGTGACGTTTTGGATGCGGAACTGGCAGTTATGCAGGAACGTCACTCGGTAGGACGTTCTATTTTGACACAGGCTGGTACTTATGCACCGACCCTTGGTGTGCTTGGTGCCGTGGTTGGTCTTATCGCCGCTTTGGGCAACCTGAACGACGTTAACAAACTCGGGCATGCTATCGCCGCAGCTTTCGTTGCTACGATTCTGGGTATTTTCTCGGCATACGTTATTTACTTGCCGCTGGCTAATAAGCTGAAACTCTTGTCGGAGGCAGAAGTCAGTGAAAAACGCATGATTATTGAGGGCATTCTTTCCCTGCAGGCTGGTGATTCGCCAACGGCAATCGAGGCAAAACTTATGGTATTCATTCCGCAGTCCGAGCGTGAAGGGTTGAAGAAGGAGTGATTTGATGGCTAAAAAGAAACATGCCAAACCCCATGAGGAAGAAAACGGCGAGGCCTGGCTTCTGCCTTATTCTGACTTGATGACCTTGCTTCTAGCACTCTTTATCGCTCTGTTTGCTATTTCGCAGACAGACCAGAAGAAGATGTCAGAACTTGCCCAGGCTTTTACGGCAGCATTCAACATGGGCGGTCCGTCCTTCTTTGATAAGGCAGGCCCCAATGTTGGCCGCCGGGCGGAGACTCCTTCGGATGAAGACTTAGGTAATTCTGCTTATTTTGCCGAAAACAAACAGTTAGAAGAAATTCAGAAAAAGATGCAGGAATACATCGAGGAAAATCATCTGGAAGACCAGCTGAGTACAGAAATGGCAGAAGAAGGTCTGATGATTCGCATTAAGGAACGAGCTTTGTTCCCCTCTGGCTCTGCTCAGCTTGTCGGGCAGGCACAGTCCATTGTGCCTGTAGTGGCCGGCATGCTGGCGTCTCTGCCGGAACGGGTGGTTATTTCCGGGCATACGGATAACGTGCCCATCAGTACGGCACAGTATCCGTCTAACTGGGAATTGAGTGCTTCCCGTGCGATGAATTTGATGAAAGCCGTGTTAGCTGCTGAGAAATCGTTGAATCCGGCGCGGTTCAGTGCGATTGGTTATAGTGAATATCGGCCGATTGCTGACAACAAGACGGATGCTGGCAGACAGCAAAACCGTCGGGTAGAAATCTTTATTGCGCGGAATTATCGGTTTAATCCCAATGAGGCTCCAGGCGGCAAGCAGGGAGCAAATGCGGATACGGGAGCAGCAAATACTCCGGCTGCGAACAGCGGTCCAGCTACGCCGTCAACGAATGGCGCGGCTGGCAGCAATATGGCAACAACGTCAATGTAATAGGTAAGGCAAGATATAGCCGGCTGCTAGGCCGGCTTATTCTTTGTCAAGAAATGGTAGAACTGCAGGAGGATGGCTTGGTTACAGGAATTGGTATGGATATTGTGGAAGTGGCACGGGTGGATAAGGCCGTGGCGCGGGATAGTTTTGTAAGCCGTGTGTTTACTCCGGCAGAGATTGCTTATTGCCGCAGCCGGGGCCAGCAGGCAGGCCAGAGTTTTGCTGCCCGCTTCGCCGGCAAGGAGGCTGTATTAAAGGCTTTCGGCACGGGGCTGCGGGGCGGCAGCCTTACGGAAATTGAAATTCTGCCGGATGATTTGGGCTGTCCGCAGGTGGGGCTTACGGGATTTTTTGCTGATTTTGCGCAGAAGAAAGGCGTTAAAAAAGTTTGGATATCGCTGACGCATACGAAAGAATATGCAGCGGCACAGTGTGTGATGGAGGCAGAATGATGAAGATTGCGACAAGTGATGAGATGCGGAATATCGACCGGTTAGCAGCAGAGGACTACGGGCTTCCCGAATTATTGCTGATGGAAAGTGCTGGTCATAGGGTGGCACAGGCGATGGAGCATTTGCTGGGGACTGTGGCAGGCAAGACGATTTGTGTACTGGCAGGCAGCGGCAATAATGGCGGCGATGCTTTTGCTGCAGCTAGGTACCTTAGTAATATGGGGGCTAAAATCAAGATTTTCCTCACTTGCGAGCCTGAACATCTTAAAACGACGGCGTCCCGCATGAAAAAGACGACGGACAAAATGGGGCTGGAAGTGCATAGACTGGAGGAAGACCGGGACTGGAACCGGCTGCATTTGGCCTTAAAGTTTACCGATGCTGTTTTGGACGGTATTTTGGGAACGGGCTTTAATGGCGAATTGAAGAAAAAGGTTTTGCGTTTGATTGAAGAAGTCAATGAGGCGGGGAAAAAGGTACTGGCCATTGATATTCCCAGCGGCGTAGAAGCGGATACGGGAAGGGTTTCAACCGTTGCTGTGATGGCAGACATGACGCTGACTTTGGGGCTGCCCAAGGTGGGGCATTTGTTGAGCCCCGGTGCGGATATGACCGGGCAGTTGATTGTGGACGATATCGGTATTCCGCAGTCGTTATTGCAAAGCGATAAGATTCAGCAGTCGCTGTTGAATGATAAACTGGCCAAAACGCTTTTGCCGCTGCGGGGCAAAGCGGTGCATAAAGGGGATTGCGGCAGAATACTCGTGATTGCAGGCTCCTTAGGGATGACCGGCGCTGCAGCGTTGGCGGCAATGTCTGCCTTGCGGGCTGGCGCGGGGGTGGTTACCCTGGCTGTGCCGGCGTCTGTGCAGCCGATTTTGGCCGGGCAGCTGCAGGAAGTGATGGTTCAGCCGGTGGAGGAGACGGTTGCAGGAATATTGAGTGGCGAACAAGCTTTGAACCGCTTGCTGGAATTGTCGCAGAGCCATGATGCTGTACTTATTGGCCCGGGCCTGGGCCGTGCCATGGAAACGCAGGAATTAATCCGTATGTTCACGGCTAAGGTAAACAAGCCGCTGATTATGGATGCGGATGCCATTTTTGCGTTTAATCACCAGCCGGATGATTTGAGCAAGCTGCCGCAGGTTCCCGTTCTTACGCCGCATTTAGGGGAGATGGCCGGACTCTTGGGTGTTTCCGTGCCGGAGCTGCGTGAGTCGTTGCTTCCGATTGTGCGTGAGGCTGCTGCGGAGTATCAGTGCATATTGGTGGTAAAGAGTGAGTGTACGCTGATTGCTTATCCGGATGGCATGGTCTTTTTGTCTACGCTGGGCAACCCGGGCATGGCTACGGCAGGCAGCGGTGATGTGCTGGCAGGTACGATTGCCGGTCTGATGAAACAGACGGAAAGCGGTCTGGCGCCTTTGATGGGGGTATATCTGCATGGCCGGGCGGGGGATATTGCCTATGGTGAAAAAGGTGAAGGCCTGTTGGCTGGTGATATTCGGGAAAATCTGTCAGCTGCGTTAAAGGAACTGCGTCAGAAACAGATGACTGCACTGTGATACATTTGTATGCTACATATGTACGTTGTTGTACTTTTGGCTGATTTTTAGCAAAATAATGGTGAAAATCTTGACATTTGTATATTGCAGGCATAAAATGAAGTTACTTTGAGGAAAAAGAAAAGGGGTTTTAGCATGGCAAATGTAAATATTGATTGGTCAAAGTTAGGATTCACCTATCAGCCGATTACCAAGCGTTATGTGGCTAACTATAAAGATGGTCATTGGGAAAAAGGCGGTCTGACGGAAGATGCGACCATTGTACTTAATGAGTGTGCTGGTATTTTACAGTATTGCCAGGAAGTTTTTGAAGGGTTGAAGGCTTATCGTACCAAAGATGGGCGCATTGTTACTTTCCGCCCGGATTTGAATGCCAAGCGCATGATGGATTCTGCTAAACGGTTGGTTATGCCGCCCGTACCGGAAGAAATGTTCATGGAAGCAGTAGATCAGGTGGTCGCTGCGAACAAGGACTGGATTCCACCTTATGAGTCTGGTGGTGCGTTGTATCTGCGTCCGTATCTGTTCGCTACGGGGCCGGTTATTGGCGTTAAGCCATCGGATGAGTATCAGTTCCGCCTCTTTGGTACGCCGGTAGGCTCGTACTTCAAGAACGGCATTAAACCCATTACGATTTGTGTCAGCGATTTTGACCGTGCAGCACCACATGGTACCGGTGATATCAAAGCCGGCCTTAACTATGCCATGAGCCTGCATCCGTACATTTTGGCGCATGAGAACGGCTTTGATGAAAATATGTATCTGGATGCTGCTACCCGTACTTATGTGGAAGAAACAGGCGGTGCTAACTTCCTCTTCGTCACGAAGGACAATGTTATCGTAACGCCGAAATCCGGTTCCATTCTGCCGTCCATCACCCGCCGTTCTTTGGTAACGCTGGCTGAGAACTTGGGCTACAAGGTCGAACATCGTCCGGTGAAGTTTACGGAACTGGAGGATTTTGCCGAAGCCGGTCTTTGTGGTACGGCAGCGGTTATCTGCCCTGTGGGCAAGGTGGTCGCCAAAGACAAGGAAATCACGTTCCCAAGCGGTATGCAGGAAATGGGCCCTGTACTCACCAAACTGTACAATACGCTCCGCGGTGTGCAGCTCGGTACGGTCGAAGCACCGGAAGGCTGGATTCGTGAAATAAAATAAGCGCAGGTAAAGAGAATTTGCTGATTTTTATCGGCCAATTCTCTTTTTTCATGTTATTTTAAGAAAAAAGGCGTAAACTTTTTACGATAAAGACAAGGAATTCTTTACAAAGAACACGAATTCTTTTTATAATAGTGAGTAAAGATATAACAGGAATGTAATACTAGGGAGTTTTGTTTTATGCCGATTGATTTTACGTTGCCAGCACAATTTCATGGGATTCTTTCCACCATTGGGTGGTTTGATGTGTTGGACATCCTGATAGTGGCGGCAATCTTGTATAAAGTCTATGAAATGCTGCAGGATACACGGGCCATTACGCTGGTCAAAGGAATATTGGTTCTGCTGGCCGTAACCATGGTGTGCAGCTGGCTGGATTTGCATGTGATATCCTGGCTGCTGCAAAAAACCGTGACCCTGCTGTTTGTGGCATTGCCCATCGTCTTTCAGCCAGAATTGCGGCGCGCCTTGGAGCATTTGGGGCAGGGGCGCTTTTTAGGCTCGTCGGCATTACTCGATGATGAGCAGGCCAGACATTTGGTGGATGAAATCACCAAAGCGGTTAAGCAGCTGGCGGCTACGAAAACGGGGGCGCTATTGGTCATTGAGCGCAATATGGGCTTAAATGATGTCAGCGCCACAGGGATTCAGATTGATGGACTTATTTCGGCAGAGTTTTTGTTAAATGTCTTTATTGTCAATACGCCGCTGCATGATGGTGCTACGGTTATCCGGGGCAATCGCCTGATTGCTGCGGGGTGTCTTTTGCCGCTGACGGAAAATCGCACGCTTTCCACGGAACTGGGAACCCGCCATCGGGCGGCTATCGGCCTTTCGGAGCAGTGCGATGCGCTGATTGTCGTGGTCAGCGAGGAAACCGGGACGATTTCTGTAGCGGAAAACGGCCATATCATGCGGCATTTAAGTCCGGAATATTTGAAGGAGGTATTGATGCCTGCCTTTGAGATGCCGAACACAACGATTAAGGATATGGTGATGAACTGGAGGAAGAAGAAATGATTTCCAGCTTTCGCAGTTTGATTCAGCGTAATTTAGCGGCTAAAATCGCTTCTATATTGGTGGCGGTAATCCTTTGGGGTTATGTGATGAATGATCAAAACCCTTCTACGGAAGCAAATTTTACGATTCCGGTTCAATTGGTTAATGTACCGGATGGGTATAAGGTCACGCAGAATGAGGATAAAGTCAAGATTACTGTGCGTGGGGTGCGGTCGCTTTTTGTCAACAATGGCGATGCGGATTTCCGTGCTTATGTGGATTTGCATGGTGCGGAAGCAGGGAAGAAAGAGTATAAGGTCAAAGTCGATATGCCCCAGGGGTTCGAACTGGTGGATGTATATCCGGGAACCATGGAGGTTATGTTGGACCCAATCGTGCAGCGCAAAGTGCGGGCGGATATCAATGTCAATGGTTCGCCGGCCAGTGGCGTGACGGTAGCAAGTGTTACACAAGCCAGTGAAGAAGTGACGGTGGAAGGACCATCTTCGCTGGTAAATGAAGTAGAAAGGCTTATTGGCTACGTAGGGCTTACCAGCAAAAATGAGACAGATTTTTCCCTGCAGGTGCCGCTGACGGCAATCAATGCGGATGGCCGGGAGGTGTCCGGGGTAACCATTCAGCCGTCTACGATGTATGTGGCTGTGCGTATGGCCAGAGGCCTGACCAAGAAAATCGTCACGATAACGCCTGTTCCCGGGGATGATTTGAACAGTGCCCTGGAACTGGTGGCCATCAAACCGGACCCACTGCAAATTGAGATTGCCGGTGCAGAAAATGTCATTGCCAATTTAACTTCGGTGAACACCGAAAAGATTTCGTTGGCGGATGTGTATAAGAATACCAATAAGACTGTTAAACTGGAACTCCCGCCAGGGGTAACGGTCACTAATCATGATGTGTTGGCGCATATTGTGGTGAAGAATAAGAAAACAAGTAAAGGTATGGAGTGAAGGTTCAAGTGATTCGTATAAAAAACTTACAGGTGGCTTTTGATGATGAGCGCCCGTTGAGAACACTTGCAGCCAAGCGATTGCAATTACCACCTCAGGCTGTTGCTGAGGTGGTAATTGTACGTAAGGCTGTAGATGCCCGCCGTTATCATGGCGCGCCGGTGCAGTTTGTTTATATGCTGGATGTGTCGGTGAATATGCCGGAGAAGAAAGTGCTGCAAAAACTGCGCAAGGATAAAAATGTGGAAATTTTGGTGCAAAAAAAGGCTGCTCCATTAAATTTCCGTGCGCATACAAATCATGATTTGCGTCCTGTGGTGGTCGGTTTTGGCCCTGCAGGCATGTTTGCGGCATTGACGCTGGCTAAAGCGGGCTGGAATCCGTTGGTCTTGGAACGCGGCGGTGATGTGGACAGCCGTAAGGCGGCCATAGAGTGCTTCTGGCAGACGGGGACATTGGATGAGCGTTCTAATGTGCAGTTTGGTGAAGGTGGTGCGGGTACATTCTCGGATGGCAAGCTGACTACCCGCATTAGTGACGGACATATTCAGGATGTGCTTGAGGCCTTTATCGCGGCCGGGGCGCCTGAGGAAATTCGCTATTTGCATAAGCCGCATATCGGTACGGATTTATTGCAGGGCGTGGTCAAAAACATCCGCAAGGAAATCATCCGCTTGGGTGGTGAAGTCCGCTTTAATGCGCAGGTTACGGATATGGAAATCGAGCAGGATCAGGTGCAGGCGGTCATCGTCAACGCTGAAGAACGCATTGCCTGTCAGCAGGTCTTTATGGGAATTGGCCATTCAGCCCGCGATACTTATCGCATGCTGTTGGCAAAAGGCTTGAAAATGGAGGCTAAACCCTTTGCTATCGGCGTGCGCATTGAGCATCCGCAGGAATTTATCGACCGAGCGCAATACGGTGAGGATGCGGGTCATCCCCGCCTGCCGGTGGCGGACTATGCGCTGACCTATAAGGACCCTGTGACTGGACGCGGGGCGTATTCCTTCTGTATGTGTCCCGGCGGACAGGTGGTCGCAGCAACGTCGCTTAAAGAACAGGTCTGCACGAACGGAATGAGCAATTACAAGCGTGATTCCGGCATTGCCAACAGTGCACTGTTGGTGCAGGTGGGGCCTGAGGATTTCGGCCAGGAAGTGCTCGCGGGCATGAATCTGCAGGATAAACTGGAAAAGCTGGCCTTTGACCTCGGTGGCCGGAATTATCATGCACCGGTGCAGACCGTAGGGGATTTCCTGGGGGGCACGTTTGGTTCTACGCAGTTCTTGACCACGCCGACCTATCAGCCGGGGGTAAAAGCGGTGGACTTGCATAAGTGCCTGCCAGATTTTCTTACCCGCACGCTGGAAGGTGCGCTGCCGCATTTTGACCATAAAATCAAGGGCTTTGCCGATAAGGGCGCAGTAATGACCGGTGTGGAGGCACGTTCTTCTGCGCCCTGCCGTATCTGCCGCAGCCGGGAAACGATGCTGGCAGAGGGCATAAACGGACTTTATCCTATGGGAGAAGGTGCCGGCTACGCCGGGGGCATTATGAGTGCTGCGGTTGATGGGATGAAGGCAGCTTATATGTTTTTAACTGAGCGGTAATTGTCTTTTTTGCCTGTCCTGTGTTAAAATAAAATTAGTGTACTGTATGGAGGATGAGCTGTTTATGCGTTTTGGCCGGGATATTTTCGCCGGGGTGACCATGGCGATGGCCTCTTTGGCGATATTTACAGCGGCAGCTTCCATGTTGCAGCAGGCGGGAATGGATTTTGCCGGCAGTTTTACAGCAGGTGTGTTGTTGTCGCTGGTGGGAACATTGTGGTCTGCTTATAAGCGGTATGGTGTTGTTTTGACTCCATCTTTGACCGCAACTGGGTATTTGGTCTTTATTGTGGCCATTTCCCATGGTTTAGGCTGGCAGGCCATGCTGGGCATTAGCTTTTCCGCCTCACTGTTGGGCCTGCTCCTTTGGCAGGGAAGTACCTGTCTTCCACGCTGGAATCTGCCGCGGATATTTCCCTGGGGGATAAAGCTGGCACTGGCGGTATTTTTAATCTGTCTGGGCCTGAAGATGGGGCGTATTGTGATTACCTCGCCATGGCAGGTTACGATGTTGGGCGACGCTGCCGACCCGCTGATGTATTGGAGCATGGCCGGTATTGTGCTGACCTTGGCCCTGCTGGCTGGGGGCTGGCGCAGTGCCTTGCCTGTCGGTATGGTGATTACAGGCGCAGTTACATTTAGCGAAGGTTTTTGGGTGATTCCTGCAGCGCCTTTTTTTCTCCCGGAGGGGTTGGAAAAAGTGTTTGGCCAGTTGTCTTTAGGCGTTTCGGGTGTCCAAAACAGTGCCTTTTATCTTGTGACCGTGCTCAGTCTGTTGGTTATGCTCAGTGCAATTCACTGGAGTACATTTTCAGCTTTGTCCCGGGCAGGCAAGCCTGCAGAGGGCGTCCGCTTCCTGTTTGCGTTGGGCACCTTAGGGGCGTTAGCCGGCGTACCGCCACTGGTTATTTCCCCGGTATCGGCAGTTTCTGCAGAAGGGAATGGCCGGTGGGGAGTTTTGGCTGCGGCCCTGCTTTTTGCCGGGGCACTGTTTTGTGAACCGATTATTGCGGCTATGGCAGCTTTTCCCGCCATGGCAGTACCCGTGCTCGTGGGCAGTGGTTTTTTACTGCTGTTGGCGGCATTGCCGGGCTGTTCGCTTTCGGAAAATCCTTTGGAGCGGCGGGCTGAGGTGTTGGCCATTAGCGTGTTGGTTTTGCTGTTACCGTTGACGGGAAATTTTGCTACGGCTTTGGGATCTTCGTTGATTGGTTATGCGCTTTTTATGAGCATGGCCGGGAATTTCCGGCAGGTGGCAGGAATGGTTTGGTTAATAAGCGGCATTTTTGCCCTTTATTATGTCTATGGAAGTCTGTTTTGATAAGTTAAGGAGTGTGCTGTTCGTGATATTTGACCGTTGTTCGAGAGTGGTTATGGCTGGCCTGTTGGCTGGCAGCTTGGCTTTTGCTGTGCCTGATTACAGCGAAGCCCGTCATATGGCGATGAATCCGGAAATGGAAACCAAGGTGGATACCCATCATAAGCTAAATATGGGAGGAAACAGCACCCGTACCGTGGAACGCGGAACGCGCAGGCTGGAATCCCGCATTGATGCCATTTTGCATCCGCCTGTCGAGAAGGTGGAAAACACCATTAAGGTTCATCAGACGGTGTCGGCTTATGATGATTCCATCATGGGAACGCCGCTTGCCAGTCAGGAACAATGTGTGAAGTATCTGTTAAGCGTAAATCCCCGGCCGGATATCTCGGTATCGCCGCAGGAACTGGTGGCCTACTATTACGAAGAAGGCGCACGTGAGGGGATTCGTCCGGATGTGGCCTTTGCTCAGGCCTTAAAGGAAACGGGGTTCTTCCGCTATGGCGGAACGGTAACACCTGACCAGAACAACTACTGCGGTTTGGGAACGACCAGCAGTGAGGTGAAGGGCGCTTATTTCAGCTCGGCTCAGCTGGGTGTGCGGGCACAGATTCAGCATTTACTGGCCTATGCTTCTACCCGCCAGCCGAGTGAACAGGTGGTAGATCCCCGCTATGGCCTGGTGCGTAACACGTATGGTTCACGGACCTTGAACAGCTGGACGGATCTCAATGGCCGTTGGGCAGTTCCGGGGTATACCTATGGGCAGAGCATTATGAGTATGTTCCGCGAAATGTTGTCACGTTAATTAATTACAAGATGAGAGGATATTAATAACTTATGATTACGACCAACAATGTTAGTTTACAATTTGGCAAGCGTGTACTTTACAAGGATGTAAATCTGAAATTTACGCCGGGTAACTGCTATGGTATTATCGGCGCCAATGGTGCCGGTAAATCCACGTTTTTGAAATTGCTGTCCGGCGAGATTGAACCGACTGGCGGTAATATCGAAATTACGCCGGGTGAGCGTTTGGCTGTATTGCAGCAGGACCATTATGCTTATGATGATTATGAAGTTTTGCGTACGGTTATCATGGGGCATAAGCGTCTGGTCGAAATCATGGACGAAAAAGATGCCCTGTATGCCAAGCCGGATTTCTCCGAAGAAGATGGCATGAAGGCATCCGAACTCGAAGCCGAATTTGCGGAACTCAACGGTTGGGATGCGGAGTCTGAAGCTGCCCGCCTCTTAAATGGTCTGGGCATTCCCGAAGAAGAACACACCATGAAGATGGCGGACCTCACGGCCAAGGAAAAGGTGCGTGTACTTCTGGCACAGGCACTCTTTGGCAATCCGGATATCCTTCTCCTGGACGAGCCGACCAACCATTTGGACGTAGAAAGCATCAACTGGCTCGAAGATTTCCTGGCTAGTTTTGAAAATACCGTTATCGTGGTATCCCATGACCGTCATTTCCTCAATCAGGTCTGCACTTATATCTGCGATGTAGACTTCGGCGCCATTCAGCTCTACGCTGGTAACTATGACTTCTGGTATCAGTCCAGTCAGCTGGCTCTGCAGCTGCAGAAGGAGCAGAACAAGAAGGCTGAGGAAAAAATCAAGGAATTGCAGAACTTCATTGCGCGCTTTGCGGCTAATGCAGCTAAATCCAAGCAGGCTACCAGCCGTAAGAAGCTGCTCGATAAAATCAAGGTGGAGGACATCAAGCCGTCTTCCCGTCGTTATCCGTACATTGCCTTCACGCCAGACCGCGAAGCTGGTGACCAGCTCCTGCAGGTGGACGGCATTTCCAAGACCGTTGATGGCGAGCAGGTGCTCAAAAATGTCAGCTTCACGCTGAAACGCGGCGACAAGGTGGCCTTTGTCGGCCCCAACAGCATCGGCAAGACCATGCTCTTTAAGATTCTCATGGGCGAGGAAGAACCGGATGAAGGTACGTTCAAATGGGGCGTAACGACCACGCAGGCTTATCTGCCGGCAGATAACTCCGCTTACTTTGACGGTGTGTCCCTGTCGCTTGTAGATTGGTTGCGTCAGTATTCCAAAGACCCGGATGAAACCTTTGTGCGCGGCTTCTTAGGCCGTATGCTCTTCTCCGGTGAGGAAAGCCTCAAAAAAGCGTCTGTACTCTCCGGTGGTGAGCGCGTGCGCTGCATGCTGTCCAAGATGATGCTCTCCGGTGCAAATGTCCTGTTGATGGATGAGCCGACCAACCATCTGGATTTGGAATCCATCACGGCACTCAATAACGGTCTTATCGCCTTTGGCGGCACGGCACTCTTTGTGTCCCATGACCATGAGTTCGTGCAGACCATTGCCAACCGTATCATTGACATTACGCCGGATGGGGTAGTTGACCGCGTGACGACGTATGATGACTTCCTGGCCAATGAAACGGTGAAACAGCAGTTAGCAGAGAAATACGGCAAGAAATAAGTAACATCAACATAGAAGCAGACTTATGACTAAAGGAGCCAGTACTATGCTGGGACAATTCTTTAAGAAAAGTGAAGATGCTGGCACCGCCAACCGCCTGAAGGAAATGGTGGCGGTGCTTAGAAAGCGGGATATCGTCAAGGGCGTAACTCCGGAAAAACTGCGGCAAATCCTTGAAGACTTAGGCCCTACTTTTGTAAAGTTAGGCCAGGTTATGAGTATGCGCCCCGATTTTCTGCCGCCGGAATACTGCGATGAATTGATGAAACTGCAGTCTGAGGCCAAACCGATGCCCTTTACCACTGTGGTGGAGGTTATTGAGCGGGAATACAACCGCCGTTGGAATCAGGTGTTCTCTTATATTGATGAGGAAGCCATCGGCTCCGCCAGTATTGCGCAGGTTCATCGGGCAGTGCTCACCACCGGAGAAAAAGTAGTGGTGAAGGTACAGCGGCCTGGTATATATGAGATAATGAGCAAGGATATCGTCCTGTTAAAGCGGGCGGCTACACTACTGAAAGTGGTGAGCCGTTCCCAGGATGTTATCGACTTCAATATGGTGCTCGATGAAATGTGGACCATTGCCAAGCAGGAAATGGACTTTCTCATGGAAGCTGACCATATTGAAGAATTTACGCATCTCAACCGGGATGTGGATTATGTAACCTGCCCGCGGGTTTTCCGCAATCTCTCCATGCAGCATATTTTGGTGATGGAGTATGTGGATGGTATCTGTATTGACGATTTTGCCAAGCTCAAGGAGCGGGGCTATGATATCAATACGTTGGGCCGTCGCTTGGGTGAAAATTATGTGCGGCAGATTATCGAGGACGGATTCTTCCATGCAGACCCTCACCCCGGCAATATCTGGATTCGCAATGGTCGTATTGTCTGGCTGGATTTAGGCATGATGGGCAGGCTGTCCGGGCGTGACCGGGCGGCTATCCGCAAGGCGATATACTCCTTGGCACATCATGATACCTTTGAAATGAAGGCAGCGGTGCTTTCCCTGGGGATTGTTAAGGGAAAAGTCAACCATACGGCGCTTTATCAGGATATTGATGCCATGCTGGCACAGTACAGCAGTCTGGACTTCAGCGAATTGCAGATGGGGGTACTGACGCGTCAGATTATGAATCTGATGCGTGTTCACCATATTGCCTGTCCGCAGGGACTTTCGATGTTTGCGCGTGGCGTGCTGACGGTAGAAGGCGTTATGCGGCTTTGCTGCCCGAAGGTCAGCTTTGTGGAAATCTTTGCCCGCAGCCTTGCTGTGGATTACAAGAAGAATTTTGATTGGAAGGACGAGCTCGAAAAGGCTAAGCAGGAGGGCTTGATGCTCCTGAAAAAATCAGCCCAGCTGCCGGAGCAGATTTCCGATATCCTCAAAATGACCATGAGCGGTCAGACCAAGGTGAATCTCGATGTCACGGGGTCAGAAGAACCTCTGCGGCATCTTGACCGCATGATTAACAAGGTGATATTAGCAGTGCTGGTTGCGGCGCTTCTGCTTGGTTCAAGTACCATCTGTACAACGCAGATGACGCCTAAAATAATGGAAATACCTTTGTTGGGCGTTTTGGGATATTTAATCGCATTTATACTTAGCCTGAGGATTATTTGGGAAATTCATAAGGAGCCTTAAATTCACAGGCAGATGAGGAGGAATGATTTATGAGAGGAATTCGCGGCGCAATTGTAGTCGGGGAGAACAAGAAGGAGGAAATCTGGCAGGCAGCCAAAATGCTGCTGTCGCAGATTCTGCGGCGCAACAAGGTGAAGCCGGAGGATATCGGTGCTTGTATCTTCAGTTGTACCAGTGATCTGACCGCAGGTTTTCCGGCAACGGGGGCCCGTCAGATGGAAGGCTTTGATAAGGTTCCCCTTTTTGATACGCGGGTGCCTGAGGTGGATGAATCCATGGAGCGTTGCATTCGCGTGCTGCTGCTTGTCGATACAGAAATCAAACAGGCAGATATTCAGCATGTTTACATGGGTAAAGCACAGGAGCTGCGTCCTGATTTGCGAAACTTCTAAGTTTCATTGTTTGAAAACGTAATTATCAATAATCGTTTCTTAAAAAAACATAAAAGAAATTAATGGAAAATGGACAAAGGGTCTGTACATTTTCCATTTTTTTTTGTAGAATGATGTTTGTAAACGAAACTATTTTAGGTAAGGAGAGATACGCATTGAGTAACATGGATACCACTTGTGTAAACGCTATCCGCGTTCTGGCAGCTGATGCTGTACAGAAGGCAAATTCCGGTCATCCCGGCCTGCCCCTTGGCAGCGCTGCTATGGCTTATGAACTGTGGGCTAACCACATGAACCACAACCCGAAGAATCCGCAGTGGGCTAACCGCGACCGTTTCATCCTGTCCGGTGGTCATGGTTCTACGCTGCTTTATTCTCTGCTCCATTTCTTCGGTTATGGCCTTACCATGGATGATATGAAGAACTTCCGTCAGGACGGTTCGCTGACTCCGGGGCATCCGGAATATGGTCACACGGTAGGTGTTGAAGCCACGACCGGCCCGCTGGGTGCAGGTATGGGTATGGCTGTAGGTATGGCGATGGCAGAAGCTCATCTGGCTGCAGAATTCAACAAGCCGGGCTATGATGTGGTTGACCATTATACCTTTGCTCTGGGCGGCGATGGTTGCATGATGGAAGGCATTTCTTCGGAAGCCTTCTCGCTGGCTGGTACGCTCGGCCTCTCCAAACTGATTGTGCTTTATGATTCCAATAAGATTTCCATCGAAGGCAGCACGGATATTGCCTTCACGGAAAATGTGGAAAAACGTATGCAGGCTTTCGGTTTCCAGACGCTGACTGTAGAAGATGGCAATGATCTGGAAGCTATTGGCAAAGCTATTGAAGCGGCCAAGGCTGACAAAGAACATCCGTCCTTCATCACGGTTAAGACGCAGATTGGTTACGGCTGCCCGGCAAAACAGGGTAAAGCCAGCGCACATGGCGAACCGCTCGGCGTTGATAATGTCAAGGCTCTCAAGGAAAATCTGGGCTGGCCGGAACCGGAAAAGACCTTCAACATTCCGCAGGATGTTTATGCCCATTATGAAGAAAAAGCCAAGAAGGGTGCTGAGGCAGAAGAAGCTTGGAATAAGCTCTTTGCTGACTACTGCGCTAAATTCCCGGAACTCAAGGCTAAATGGGATAAGTTCCATGCTCCTGTTGATGCGAAAGCTCTCCTTGAGAACGAAGATTTCTGGGCTTATGAAGACAAGGCACAGGCTACCCGTGCTCTGTCTGGTACGATGATTAATCGCCTGAAAGATCTCCTGCCGAACCTGTTTGGCGGCAGTGCTGACCTTGCTCCTTCCAACAAGACAGACATGAAGGGTGCAGGCGATTTCTCCAAGGATAACTATGCCGGCCGCAACCTGCACTTCGGTGTGCGTGAACTGGCTATGGCAGCTATGGCTAATGGTATCACCCTCCATGGCGGTCTGAAGAATTATGTAGCAACCTTCTTCGTGTTCAGCGACTACACGAAACCGATGGTTCGTTTGGCTGCGCTGATGGGCCTGCCTGTGACCTATGTATTCACGCATGACAGCATTGGTGTCGGCGAAGACGGCCCAACGCATGAACCGATTGAACAGCTGGCTATGCTCCGTTCTCAGCCGAATGTCAACGTATTCCGTCCGGCAGATGCAACGGAAACGGCTGCAGGCTGGTATCTGGCTGTGACCAGCGAAAAGACGCCGACGGCTTTGGTACTGACTCGTCAGAACCTGCCGCAGCTGGCTGGTTCCTCCAAGGATGCTCTCAAGGGTGCTTATGTTGTGTCCGAAGCAAAAGATGCTGCCAATATGGATGGTATCATCATCGCTACGGGTTCGGAAGTTTCCCTGGCTGTGGATACGCAGGCTAAACTGGCTGGTGAAGGCGTGGATGTCCGCGTTGTTTCCATGCCTTGCATGGATCTCTTCGAACAGCAGAGTGCTGAATACAAAGAAAGTGTTCTGCCGAAGAAGGTTCGCGCCCGCGTAGCTGTGGAAGCACTCAGCGATTTCGGCTGGGGTAAATATGTAGGCCTTGATGGCGCTACGGTTTCCATGGAAGGCTTCGGTGCATCGGCACCGGCAGCTGTGCTCTTCGAGAAGTTCGGCTTCACCGTTGACCATGTGGCTGAGGTTGTGCGCAAGGTTGTTAGCGAAAACAAATAATCGTTAGGTTTACATCTACATAATAAAGACGCTTGGGGGCTGGTAATGCCTTTCCTTCGCTGAGACAGGTTTGTCAAACGCTACGGAAAGTCATCACCAGCCCCCAAGCTCATTGCGTACATGATTGCTTTGTTAAGAAGAACTTGCCAGATGTTATGAAATGTCATCATTAGCCCCAGTTTTATTGCGCATATTACAAATTTGCGGAGAGGGGATTGGTGGTGTAAGGTGCGCAGATTAGATTATATTGCGGGGGTGTGCTAAACCTAAGAAGGGCAGGAGGGGGATGGCTTTCGGCAGCGTTTGACAAGCTTGTCTAAGCAGCCGAAAGTTATCCCCCTCCTGCCCTTCGCCTTGTGCCTCGAACTTATTAAATTCTTATGGTAAAACTCATGGAAATGCGTTATAATCAGGAGAGATTAATAAACGTAAACGAAATCTGGCTGGAGAGGATGAGGGCTTGTGCTAAAGGTGTATGCAGTAGAGAGCCTGCGGGCAGGGATGAAGGTTGGCCGTGATATCGTAGATGAGCAGGGCAACGCACTGATCAGTACGGGAACGATTCTGACAAAGGAAATGATTTATGGGCTGTTGGATAGGCCGATTTTTTCGGTTTATATTGAGGAGCAGGAACCTCCGGCCATGCCCAGCAAGGAAAATTTACTAGATGATGATTATATCGTGTGCTATAACACGGTTTATCAGCAATTGGAAGTTATGTTTGAAGGTCTGGTACAACGCGGGGAGTTTAATGCTGCTGACCTGCAGAATATTATGGATGAACGGAATTTCACCGAACTTTGTGATGGTGCGAAGGCGGTATCGCAGATTCATAATATGAAGCATGAAGGTTCTTATCTGATTCATCATTGTCTGCATGTGGGTATCTTAGCCGGGCTGATGGGGCGTTGGTTGGGGATGTCTGTGCTAGACCAGTATAATCTGGTCATTGCGGGGCTGTTCTTAGATATCGGCAAGATGATGATTCCGCCTGCTGTGCTGGAAAAGCAGGGCAAGCTGACGCCGGAGGAATTTGAACAGGTTAAGATGCATGCCCAGTATGGCCATGATACGCTGGCAAAGACCACGTTGAATGCCAATCAGGACATTATGATGGGCGTCATGCAGCATCATGAGCGCTGTGATGGCTCCGGTTATCCCTTGCAGCTGAAAAAGGATAGCATTTCCCGCTTTGGCAAGATTTTGGCCATCCTCGATATTTATGATGCCATGGCCAGTGACCGGGTATTTGCCAAACGCCGTTCGCCCTTTGATGTGTTTGCCATTCTTTATGATGATATACTGGATGGCAAGCTGGATACGGAATACGGGGTACTCTTTATCAAGCGTTTATCCCATGCGTTGAATGGCAACTGGGTGCGTCTGACCAATGGTGAGAAGGGGCGCATTGTTTACTTGGATGAAAGCCGGATTCGCTCGCTGCCTGTGGTGCAGACGGACAAAGGTGAATTCTATGATTTGAACAAGAATCGCGAGGTCAAGGTGGAGTGTATTTTGACCGCCAGCGAAGTGTGATCGATAGCAGGATATAGCTTCAGGCTCAATGGAGATTTGGCGATAATTTCCATTGAGCCTTTTTAAGGGGAGGAGAACTTATGGCTATGGTACCCAAATTAAATACCATGCAGTTTGATAAGGAGATACCGTTCAAGGTAGTTGCGCCCTTTGAGCCGATGGGTGATCAGCCCAAAGCCATTGAGGATTTGGCGGCCGGCATCGAAAACGGTCAGCAGGCTCAGGTGCTTTTAGGCGCGACGGGAACAGGCAAGACCTATACCATTGCCAAGGTCATAGAGAAGGTGCAAAAGCCGACCTTGGTCATTGCGCATAATAAGACGTTAGCGGCGCAGCTGGCCAGCGAGTTTAAGGCATTCTTTCCGGAAAATTATGTGGGTTATTTCGTGAGTTACTATGACTATTATCAGCCGGAAGCTTATATTGCTTCTACGGACACCTATATTGAGAAGGATTCCTCGATTAATGATGAGATTGATGAACTGCGTCATTCGGCAACGTGTTCGCTGTTTGAGCGGCGGGATGTAATAATCGTGGCGTCTGTTTCCTGCATCTATGGTCTGGGTTCGCCGGAAAGCTACCATGAAATGGTTCTATCCCTGCATAAGGGGCAGGAGGTGCCGCGGGAGGATATTTTGCACAAGCTGGTGCAGATTCGCTATGAGCGCAATGATATTGCCTTTGAGCGTGGCCGTTTCCGGGTGCGGGGGGATGTTATCGAAGTGTTCCCCGCAGGCTACAATAACCGGGCTGTGCGTATAGAATTATTCGGCGATGAGATTGACCGCATGGTGGAATTTGATGTGGTAACGGGCGAAGTCTATGGCGAGCGCACCCATCTGATGGTCTTCCCGGCCTCTCATTATGTAACGGAAGACGAGGATATGAAAATCGCCATGCAGGACATCCGCGACGAGCTGGATGTGCAGCTCAAAATGTTCCGGGAAAATGGCAAGCTCCTCGAAGCCCAGCGTATTGAACAGCGTACCAATTACGATTTGGAAATGATGCAGGAGATGGGCTATTGCTCAGGCATTGAAAATTACTCCCGTCATCTGACCCATCGCAAGGCAGGCGAAGCCCCTTATACACTCTTGGATTATTTCCCAGAGGATTTTTTGATCGTTGTGGACGAGTCCCATGTGACCCTGCCGCAGATACATGCTATGTATGCCGGCGACAGGAGCCGCAAGGTGTCGTTGGTGGAGAATGGCTTCCGCCTGCCATCGGCTTTTGATAACCGCCCGTTGACCTTTGAGGAATTTGCGGCGCGTATCAATCAGATTATCTATGTGTCGGCTACTCCGGGCAAGTATGAAAAGGAACAGGCCCAGCAGATTGCCCAGCAGGTCATTCGCCCGACGGGGCTTATTGACCCGGAAATCGAGGTGCGGCCATTGGAAGGGCAGATTGATGACCTCTTGACGGAAATCCGTCTGCGCATTGAGCGCAATGAGCGTGTACTCGTCACGACCCTGACCAAGAAGATGGCGGAGAATCTTACCGATTTTCTGAAGGAGGCAGGCGTAAAGGTACGTTATCTGCATTCCGATATCGCAACCATTGATCGCGCGGAAATCATTCACGATTTGCGGGCCGGGGAATTTGATGTCTTGGTGGGCATCAACCTTCTGCGTGAAGGTCTGGATATGCCGGAGGTGTCGCTGATTGCCATACTGGATGCGGATAAGGAAGGTTTCCTGCGTTCAGATACCTCGCTGATTCAGATTATTGGCCGTGCTGCCCGCAATGCGCATGGTCAGGTAATCATGTATGCCGATAGAATTACCGATTCCATGAAACGGGCCATGGATGAAACGGAACGCCGCCGTGAAATTCAGCAGGCCTATAACACGGAACATGGCATTGTGCCCAAGACGATTATCAAGCCCATTAAACCGTTGATTGAAACCACTTTGGTCGCAGAATCAGCGGCAAGTTATACCGCAGGCGATGGCAAAAAGAAGAAAAAACTCTCCAAGAAAGACAAGGAAAATCTTGTCAAAACCTTACTGCGTGAAATGCAGCAGGCTTCCCGTGCTATGGAATTTGAGCGGGCGGCAGAGCTTAGAGATATGATTTTGGAATTGGATGGTACTCTGCCTAATGCCAAGGGAAAAAGCTAAGCTTGGCTTAGCGGGCTTCTTTTTTGAACAATGGCGGCTATTATGATATAATGTTTTTGTTAATTTATAAAGATACAGAGGTTCCTGTTGTATGGGTAATGTATATTCACTGGTTGAAGAATTTTATGAAGAAAACGCAGCCGCCGGCCAGATTGTCCCGCAAGATGCCGTAGAGGCTTATTTGCGCCGCAATGCCTGGCATGGGGCAGATGATGATGAACTAAAGCGGATTTGGAGTATAATCCGTCTGCTCGTTACTTATGTGGATCAGTTGGATCTTTATTCCTTGGGGTCTTTGACGGTTTATGATTATCAGGAGATAATTTATCGTTACGCCAATGACCGGGCAGATTTTATGCTGGCTGAGGCGGATATCAACAAATTCTTTTCGGCTGCGGAAAAGTTCTATGAATATCTGCAGCGTACCGGCAAGACGGAGGATTATCGTCAGGGACTGACCGCTGCCAAGGATTCTCTTTACGAAGGCGGCTATTTTTTTCTGCCGGACAGACGGGACGGGGATGAATTCTATAGTTCGTTGGAGCATATGGAGGAAGTTCCGCCGGAAACCATGCAGCGTTTGAATAAGATGTTGGATGAACTGTTGCACCGGATTGACGATTACTATAAGAAACCAGCTTTTCGCCGGGATATGGACAAGGCGATAATGATGTATGCCGGCCCGGACTATGATGGTCAGGAAGCTCCGTCCGAGGAAGAACGGCGCGGATTTTGGTTTGGCTTTTGGGACTTTTTCCTCTTTGATTATCATCTGATTGTTTCGGATGCTTCGCCTTTGCGCTATTATTACGAGCAGGAACGGGAAAAATTGTCCACATCGGAACAGGATATTTTGCGCGATTTATTGCGTTCGCGGTTTACGGTGTTCAATATTGAGGCTGTGGGAGAAGACTTTGTAAGCTGCCGCAATTTTTTTACCGGGGAAAACTTTGAATTGCCCGTGCCGGAATTGGCCCTGGGTAATTACAATCACTGCATTCTGTATGGCCATATCCATTCTCATGGCGTTATGCTGCTCAACTATATCACTACCCTTACGGCGAGTCCCAAACTGCAAAAGCGTATGCGGGACGTGATTTTGCGGCAGTTTGAGCTGTTCAAAGTGCAAAAGCCGCAGGCGGAAATAGCGGATTTTTTTGCCCGGCATGGGGGTGTTGTACGTCATACCCTGCAGATTTTAGCCGGCTATGCCCAGCTGAATGTATTGAAAAGCCGTCATGCAATACAGGCGCTGCCGGATAATCCGGAAACAGCGGATTTGTTTGCGGCGGATATCGATATGTTGCGACGGGTAGCAAGACATGTAGGGTTCAGTAATTTTGAAACAGCGTTGCTGGTCAAGTTCTTTATGGATTATGTGACGCTGGCTGCTGTTGAGAAAACAGATGATATTATGATGGCGGCTTTGCTGTTAAAATTTGCCCAGATTAATGGTGTAGATTTGTCTGCGCAGACCGAGATTTATGAACTGATTGGCATTGACAGCGGTAGTGTGCAGGACTGTATGAAAAAGATTCAGGAAACATTGGATTGTGATATTTTTGACCCGCGTTATTTGACGGAAGAAGCATTTATCAAGAGTCTCTATTATTGAGCGAGGTGAGGGTTCATGGAACAGGAAGAAGGCAAAGTACGGGTGATGTCCCGCCAGGAACGCAATGATTACGATGGCGTGACCATTGAAGAGGGCGGCACTGGTGGCGATGAACAGCCCAAGACTGATTTCGGCTATCGGGGTGTGCGGATTCATACGCTGAATTGGCAGGACCTCTTATCCCGCCGTGGAAACTGGTGGCAGCGGGCCCTGATGATAGCTGGCGTCGCAGCTGTGCTGGGCTTTTTGTTTTTTGTGGCCCTGCCGGTGATTTTGGTATTGGTGGGCGTAGGTGTGGCCGTGTGGCTCGTATTGCGTCTGTTCTTAGGCCGATAGGGAGGTAGAAGGCATGGATTTTCTCGGAATTGCCGATGAAGAATTTATTCGTCAGGATGTACCGATGACCAAACAGGAAATCCGGATTCTAAGCCTGGTCAAGGCACAGATTGCTCCGGATGCGGTGGTTTATGATATCGGTGCGGGGACAGGATCCCTATCCATTGAAGCGGCCAGACTGGCACCTAAAGGTGAGGTCTATGCCATTGAGCGCAGCAGCGAGGGGATAAATCTCATTCGCGCCAATGCCGCCAATTTTGCCGTGACCAACATGCAGGTGATTCAGGCAGAAGCGCCTGACGGATTGGCGGACCTGCCAGAGGCTGATGCCATATTGATTGGCGGCAGCGGCAGCCGTCTGCCGGAGATTTTGGAGACGGTTACGCCAAAGCTCAAACAGACGGGACGGTTGGTGCTTAATTGCATTACGGTGCAGACGCTGATGCAGTGCATTGAATTTATGCGGCAGCATTCGGATATTTACATCTATGAGGCGATTCAGGTGCAGGTAACGCGCTTGCAGCAGGTGGGAACCTATGATATGGCTAAGGCCAATAATCCCATCTATATTGTGATCTGTTGGAAAAAATAAGCGATGAGAAAGAGGGAACGGTAATGGTACATATTGTGGGAGCAGGGCCGGGAGATTCGGAACTGATTACAGTAAAGGGTGCTAAATACTTAAAAGAAGCGGATGTCGTTATTTATGCCGGGTCACTGGTTAATCCGGAACTGTTGAATTATTGCCGCGAGGATGTGCAGATTCATAACTCCGCTTCGATGACGCTGGATGATGTGGTAAATACTATTGAACAGGCGGAAAAAGAAGGCAAGATGACCGTGCGCCTGCATACGGGAGACCCGTCAGTTTATGGGGCGATTCAGGAACAGATGGATGCTTTCCGCAAGAAGAACATCGCCTTCGATATCGTGCCAGGGGTCAGCTCCTGCTTTGCGGCAGCAGCGGCCTTGCAGCAGGAATACACCCTGCCGGGAATCAGCCAGACGGTAATCATTACGCGCAATGAAGGCCGGACGCCAGTGCCGGAACCGGAAAAACTGCGCAGCCTTGCCCAGCACCAGTCCACGATGTGCATTTATCTGTCCATCACCATGCTCGATAAGGTGGTCGAGGAACTCATTGCGGGCGGCTATGCGGAAGATACTCCCATTGCCATTGTGCAGCGGGCATCTTGGCCGGAACAGAAAATCGTCCGTGGCACCTTAAAGACGATTGTTCAGGATATTGAAGGCAAGAATATTGACCGTACAGCGATGATTGTAGTCAGTCGTTGCCTGGGCGCCGATTATGAACTGTCCCGCCTGTATGCGCCGGAGTTTTCCCATATGTTCCGAAAGGCTGTGAAATAATGCGATTGGCTTGTATGGCTGTAACGGCCCAAGGAATGCAGCTGGCACAAAATATTCGGCATTGTTTGGATGAATATGTGGATATTTACGTCAGCGAAAAATTAGTGCCGGATGAAGAAACACAGAGAAAATATCAGGTGCATGTCTTCAAGGATTTCAGCGAGGCGGTAGAGCGCAATTTTAAGGCTTATGAGGGTCTGATTTTCGTCATGGCCACAGGGATTGTGGTGCGCGCGATTGCACCGTTTCTCCAGGATAAGTTGACTGACCCGGCTGTGGTGGTCTTTGATGAACAGGGCAAGCATGGCATCAGCCTTTTGTCCGGTCATGTGGGCGGGGCCAATGAGCTGACCCGTCAGATTTGTCAGGCGTTAGGGGCGGGGGCCGTGATTACCACGGCAACCGATTTAACTAAACAGCTGGCGCCGGATGTGCTGGCGGGACGATTGGGCCTGCGTCCCTGGCCCAAGGTTCGGATTAAGACCATTAATTCCGGTTTGCTGGCGGGCAAAAAAATCCATTGGCGCATTGACCGGACTTTGCCGCATAGTGTGTTTTACAAGCGGTGTCTGGAGCAGGAAGGGCAAATTGCGGATTTGTGTGTGAACAGTCAGCTCTTTGCGGTGCTGCCTGAGGAGCAGGAACAGCTGGAAGTCGTTATTACGGGGGAACGGCAACTGCCGGAACTGGCTGAACTGCCGTCCAATATCCTCTGCCTTACGCCGCGCAGGCTTATTGCCGGTGTTGGCTGTCGCAAGGGAACACCGGCGGCACTCGTGATGTCGGCGTTGGATGCGGCCTGCCGTATGATTGGCCGTGACCGCTCCTTTATTGACGAACTGGCCAGCACCATTGTCAAAAAACATGAGCCGGGCATTGTCTATGCTGGGGACAGCCTGGTTCGTCCGGTAAAATTTTATGAAAACGATAAGATGCAGCAGATGATTGATACCCACCAGCTGACTGAATCGGAGTTTGTCAAGAGCCGTATCGGCATTGGCAATGTTTGTGAAGCGGCAGCGTATTGCTCTGTTGCGGCTCGCGGGGGCAGAATTGCCCTCAGAAAAACGAATTTTGAAAAAGTGACGGTGGCTTTAATATGGGAAAAATAACGGTAGTGGGCATTGGCCCCGGAAGCCTTTTGGACATGACGCCACGGGCACGTCAGGCCATTGAAAATGCGGAGGTCATTGCCGGTTACAATACTTACATTAAGCTGATTGAAACGCTTTTGGGCGAGAAAAAGGTTATCGGCACAGCCATGATGCAGGAGATTGACCGCTGTAAAATGGCTGTGGCTGAAGCGGTAAGCGGCCACGATACGGTGGTGGTATCCAGCGGTGATGCCGGAGTCTATGGCATGGCCGGTCTGGTACTGGAACTTGTTTTGCAGCAGCCGGAAGAAAGCCGTCCGGAATTTGGCGGCGTGATTGCCGGTGTATCGGCAGTCAATGCGGCAGCTTCGGTTTTAGGCGCACCCTTGATGCATGATTTTGCGGTAATCAGCCTGTCCGACCTGCTGACGCCTTGGGAGACCATTGAAAAGCGCATTGAAATGGCCGCACAGGGAGATTTCGTTACGGCGCTTTACAACCCGAAAAGCAAAAAGCGGGTGGAAAATATCGAGCGGGTGCGGGAAATCATGTTGAAGCACCGCAAGGCGGATACCCCTGTGGGCATTGTTACAGCAGCCAGCCGTGAGGGCGAAGGCAAAATCATTTCCACGCTGGAAGATTTCACCAAACAGGAAATCAATATGTTCTCCCTGGTCATCATCGGCAACTCCATGACCTATGTGAAGGACGGCTATATGATTACCCCGCGTGGTTATGGCAATAAGGAGCCGGGCTTATGATTTTCGTGCTGGCCGGGACACAGGATGGCCGGGAGATTGTAAAGATGTTGCTCGAAAATGGCTATGATGTGGCAGCCTCTGTGGTCAGCCGTTACGGTGGGGAACTCCTTGCCCATGCCTGCGGGCAGAAATGCCTGATTAACGACAAGCCATTGGATGAACAGGCGCTGCAGGCTTATATGCGAACACAGCAGATAAGCTTGCTCGTGGATGCCAGCCATCCCTATGCGGCCAATGTCAGCCGCAATGCGATGGCGGCCTGCAGCGACTTGTCCATCCCCTATATCCGCTATGAGCGCGATTTGACCGAGCTGGCTTACGATAAGATAACGGTGGTGCACAGCTATGAGGAAGCGGCGGAAGCGGCGTCTAAGCTGGGGCAGAGGATATTCCTCACCACCGGCAGCCGCAATTTGGAAAAGTTCGTTCATAGTCCGCACTTAAAAGATGCGGAACTGACGGCCAGAGTCCTGCCCACGGCTGAAGTCATTGCACTGTGTGAAGACCTGGACATTGATGCCGGGCATATCGTGGCAATGCAGGGGCCGTTTTCCAAGGAATTAAATAGAGAACTGTTCCGCAGGTATATGGCGCAGGTTATCATCACGAAAAACAGCGGCAGCATTGGCGGAACGGATACTAAACTAGCGGCAGCCCAGGAATTGGGATTGCCCATTGTACTGATTGACCGTCCGCAGCTGGCGTATCCCTGTATGGGACATCATTACGAGGATATCTTGTCCTTTGTGCGGTCGCATGCTAATGATAAATAATCTCTGCAATGGCAGGGATTATTTTTTTTGTGGCGAATATGGAATGCTGAAAAGATGTAAGATTGCAAAGATTGTAACACAAGGAGGTTGCTGTTTATGAAGCTGCAGACCAAGGCTGTGCTGGGGGTAAATTTGTTTATCGTCATAGCCTGCTTGTGTATGGGGGTTCTGGGGTATCGCAGTGCGGCCGATGGGTTTGCCAAATCCTTGCAGATGAAGGCCGATTCTAATGTAAAATCTTTGCTGGCACTGATGGACGAGCGTTATCCGGGGGAATGGCGTATCGAAAACAATGTGCTCTACAAGGGAAATCAGCAAATCGAAGGTTCAACGGATATTGTCGACAGCTTTGGCAATATGCTGGGCGGTCATGTTACCTTCTTCCGGGGAAATATGCGTGTAGCAACCACCGTCCAGATGGAAGGCAAGCGTTCTGTGGGAACGCTTGCCTCGGACATGGTACAGGAGGTTGTGCTGAAAAACGGACAAAATTATACGGGCAGTGCCGAAGTCCTGGGACAGAGTTACGAAAGTGCTTACTGTCCGCTTAAAGATGGCAGTGGCAAGGTTATCGGCATGGCCTTTGTCGGCTTGTCGGTGCATGAATTAGATGACATCCAATATAAATTCATTTTCTCGATCATCGTAGCCATGCTGATTATTGCTACCTTGATGGGGATTTTCTCCTGGTGGATTATTGGCAGAACGCTGCGGCCTTTGCGGCGTACAATCACTGCGATACAGGAAATTGCCAATGGTGATATGCGGGGCGAACCTCTGCCGGAAACCGAGGATGAAATCGGGGAACTGGCAGCTAGTGCCAATGTGATGCGGGATAAGCTTAGAAATCTTTTGCTGGGCGTAAATAAATCGACCAACAGTGTGACGGAATCGGCGGAAATGCTGAAGGAGCAGGCACGCCAAACGCAGCTCTCGATTCAGATGGTGGCCGATAGCGCGGTGCACTTGGCAGATGGAACGAATCAACAGGTGCGCATTGTCACGGATTTGCAGAATAGTACCGTTCGTATGCGCGAACATATGCATGAACTCCATGCCGGTGCGAAGGTGATGGCCGAAACTGCACAGCAGAGCAAAGACAAGGCGGCAGATGGGCGTAAGACTGTGGGGCAGGCTGTAGCACAGATTAAAAATATCGCCGAGCAGGTCAAGGTTTCGGCTGATGTGGTCGGTACATTGGGCAAGCGTTCGTCCGAGATAGGTTCTATCGTGGAGACGATTTCCAATATTGCCGGACAGACGAATCTCCTGGCACTGAACGCGGCTATTGAAGCGGCACGTGCTGGCGAGGCCGGCCGGGGCTTTGCCGTAGTGGCTGATGAAGTCCGGAAACTGGCTGAACAGTCCGCCTTGGCGGCGCAAAATATCACACAGCTCGTAAACGATATTCAGCGGGATACCGATATGGCGGTGGAATCCATCAGCGAGGGCAGCCAGAGCGTCAGTGATGGGGCGGCTATTGTAACGGCAACCGGTGAAGCATTCAGGCTGATTGAGGAACAGGTGGAACTGCTGAACGGTACGGTGGAAAAATCCACGGAAGCGATTGAAACGCTCAATGCAGCGACGCATGAACTGGCCGATAATATGGAACGGGTTATGGATTCGAGCCGCATTGCTACGGATGAAGCACAAAGCGTATCGGCGGCAACGGAACAGCAGGCGGCTGCCATGCATGAGATATCCGATGCGAATAACCACTTGGCAGAATTAGCCAAGACGCTAAGTGCGGAAGTGAAGAAGTTTAAGGTATAACGGGCAAATTGTAAAACCAAAAGCTGCTGCGCAGACGTTCTGCACAGCAGCTTTTTCGTGTTTGTTTAGTTGTTTTTATTGCCCAACACGGTCTTGCCAAAAATGGTCAGCGTGATGAGGAAAACGATAAGACCTAAGAATTCAGCCGTATCAGCAAAATCACTGCCGACGAGCGCCAGCGGGCTGTCACTGCCGCCGCTCGATATCCGGTCTTGAAAATATTATAAAAGATATATATGTGTATACATGTAACTGTCTGATTGTCTTGTACGGCGAACTTTTTTCTGCATGGTGCGTAGGCAGGATAAATGTGATAATATATACAATGTATGATAGTGAAGACGAGGTGACAGATTATGGACTTTATCAAGCAGCCTATGGAGATTGAAAATCGCAGTATGGAAATTATTGCGCCGCATTTGGAGGGGCTGAATCTCAGCTCTGAACAGGTCAAGGTTTATTCGCGTCTGATTCACGCGGCTGGGGATGTGGATTATGCACCCATCATTAAGATGTCTGCGGATGCCATTGCGCAGGCGATGACGGCGCTGAAGGGCGGCTGCGATATCTACACCGATGTGGAAATGGTGCGCACGGGTATCAACAAACGCAAGCTTGCGTCCTTTGGCGGGCAGGTACATTGCCTGATTGCCGATGAAGAAGTGGCCCGGACGGCCAAGGAACAGGGGATTACCCGTTCGATGGCGGCTATGCGCAAGTTTGGTGCGCAGATGAATGGGGCGATTATCGCCATCGGCAATGCGCCGACGGCGCTGTTTGAAGTTCTGCGGCAGGTAGAGGAAGAAAATCTGCGTCCCGCCTGCATCGTGGGCATTCCCGTAGGCTTTGTGGGCGCGGCTGATTCCAAGGCTGAACTGGCCAAGCAGACGACGGTTCCTTATATCACGGTGGAAGGCACCAAGGGCGGCAGTCCGATTGCGGCGGCGGCAGTCAATGCCATGATGTATCTCATCAACAACGACAGAGGCTGATTATGGCAGGAAAGATTATCTTAGTCACCGGCGGCGCGCGTTCGGGAAAATCTGCTTTTGCGGAAAAGCTGGCGGCGGATATGGGAACCTCTATTGGCTATATTGCCACGGCGCAGATTTATGATGAAGAAATGCGTTATCGAGTCAAGCTGCACCGTGAGCGGCGCCCGTCTTCCTGGCAGACCTGGGAAGCTCCGTTTGAGGCGGAAAAAGCGATTGCCGAAGCGGCAAAGTCGCATAAGGTATTGCTCTTTGACTGCCTGACCCTGTATCTCAGCAATCATCTGTGCAGAATTCTCTATGATGATTTAAATGATGAAGTGGCTTATCGGATTGTCGAGGAGCAGATGGGGGCCTTGGTGCGGGCGGCGCAGGCAGCTGCCGGGCAGGACACTTCCACGATTTTTGTCACCAATGAAGTGGGGGCCGGGATTGTGCCGGAAAACAAACTGGCCCGCCTCTATCGGGATGCCAGCGGGCTGAGCAATCAGCAGGTTGCTGCTGCCGCGGATGATGTATACGCCGTTATCGCGGGAATTCCCGTTAACATCAAAAAACTCAATGCCTGCCTTAGGGCAGGAAAAGGACGGATAAACAAATGGCAAACTCCATTATGCTGATGGGCACAAGCTCCCATGTGGGCAAAAGTATTATCACCACAGCCTTGTGCCGCATCTTTCATCAGGAAGGGCGTAAGGTCGTGCCTTTCAAGGCGCAGAATATGGCGCTTAATTCCTATGTGACCAAAGACGGCAAGGAAATGGGCCGCGCACAGGTGGCACAAGCAGAAGCCGCAGGCTTAGAACCCATGGTCGATATGAACCCGGTGCTCTTAAAGCCCACGGGCAATTCCTGCTCGCAGGTCGTAATCAACGGCAAAGCCGTAGGCAATATGAGCGCGCGGGAATACCATAAGGGCTATTCCTTAAAAGCCTTTGGCGCTGTGACCGAGGCGCTGGAGCGTCTGCAGAAAAATTTTGATACCCTGGTTATCGAGGGGGCAGGCAGCCCAGCGGAAGTCAATCTTAAAGCCAACGATATCGTCAATATGCGGGTGGCAAAACATTTAAATGCCCCCGTGCTGTTAATCGCCGATATCGACCGGGGCGGTGCGCTGGCGTCATTGGTCGGCACACTTGAACTTTTGGACGAGGACGAGCGCGCTTTGGTCAAAGGGCTGGTTATCAATAAGTTCCGCGGTGATGTAACGTTGCTTACGCCTGCAGTGGATTTTTTGGAAGAAAAGACGGGCAAGCCGGTATTGGGCATTGTGCCGCATATCGAAGCCCTGGGCATTGATGATGAAGATTCCGTTTCCCTTGATGAAAAGGACAATGAATCGGCGGAACAGGCTAAGGCCGATTTGCATATTGCGGTCATGCAGACGCCGAAGATTTCCAATTTTACCGACTTTGACAGTTTGGCGGCTGAGCCGGATGTTTCTCTTTACTATGTGCGTAAGGTGGAGGATTTGGGCAATCCCGATATGATTATCCTACCCGGTTCCAAAAATACCACCGAAGATTTATTGCATTTGCGCGAATGCGGTCTGGAAGCGGTGATTCGCGAGCAGGTGGCAAAGGGCACGCCGTTATGGGGAATCTGCGGCGGCTATCAGATGTTGGGGCAAAAGATTGCCGACCCCCTGCATACGGAATCGGCTAATGATGAGGTGGCCGGTTTAGGCTATCTGCCGATGGAAACCACCTTTGCCGCTGAAAAATTGACCAGTCAGGTGCAGGCAGATTGCGCGCAGTTTGCCTTCTTAGGCCAGCAGCTAAAAGCAGAGGGCTTATACGGCTACGAAATTCACACCGGTGAAACAAAGTTTTTGGGTGAGTTACAACACCCCTTTAAGATAACGGAACGCGCCAATCAGGCGGTGACTATTGCCGAAGGCTTGACTAGTCAGAACGGTGCGCAGGGACAGGTGGTTGGCACCTATATCCACGGCATTTTTGACCATGACGATTTCCGCCGTCAGGTGCTTAATGCCCTGCGCAGCCGCAAGGGGCTGGAGTCTCTTGCCATTCAGCGCAGTGTGCGGCAGGAAAAGGAACGGGCTTATAACCGTCTGGCCAGCGTGGTGCGCGACAGCCTTGATATGGAAAAAATGGCGCAGATTATGGGGGAAACCTCATGTTGACGGGAATTTTAGCCTTTTTCGTGGATTGCATTATCGGCGACCCAAAGAGCAAATGGCACCCCGTGGTGCTGATGGGGAATCTGATTTCGCTGTTTGAGCGCTTGTTCTATCATCCGGACGATAAGGACAGCCGTAAATTTGCCTGGGGGGCGGTCCTGGTGCTGCTCGTGTTGTGGCTGACCTATGCCGTGGCGGAAGGGATTATGCTGCTGTCCTATAAAATCCCCTGGAGCTTTGGCAGTACGGCAGTGGGGGCGGTCATGCTGTCCTTTGCCATTTCGCCCAAAAGTTTGGCTAAGGCGGGAAAAGAGCTTTATGGGTTATTGTTGGCTGGTGATATGACGGAAGCCCGCCGCAAGGTCGGCTGGATTGTGGGACGGGATACGGATAAGCTCGACGAACCGGAGATTGCGCGCGCCACGGTGGAAACCATTGCGGAAAATACCGTAGACGGCATTATTGCCCCGTTGTTCTTTTTCGTATTGGGCGGCGTGCCGCTGGCCATGGCCTATCGGGCGGCAAATACCATGGATTCCATGATTGGCTACAAGAACGACAAGTATCTCTACTTCGGCCGGGCAGCGGCGCGGCTTGATGATGTACTCAACTATATTCCCGCCCGCATAACGGCGATACTCTTTATCTTTGCCGCATGGATTTTGGGCTATGATTACAAATTTGCTTACCGCATGATGCTCCGCGATGCCAGAAAGCATCCCAGCCCCAATGGCGGCTATGCCGAAGCTACGGTGGCGGGTGCTTTGCATGTCCGGCTAGGGGGATATAATTCCTACTTTGGTCAGCAGCATTTCCGTGCTTATATGGGCGAGCAGATTGAGACTTTGGGCATCAAGCATATCATGGGTTCAATCCGGCTGATGTATACGGCAACGGTGTTGTTTATCATCGTCTGCTATGCCATGTTTGGCTTGTGATGGGAGCGTAAAATGAAATCATTTATTACCGCGTTGCAGTTTTTGACCAGAATTCACATAAAAAATCAAACGGATTTGACGGCTGAGGACTTTGGCCGCAGTACGAAGTTCTTTCCTTTTGTTGGGCTTATCCTAGGCACGATTTATATGCTGGCGGCATGGTGCCTGATTGCCGTATTCGGCTGGGCAAATTTGGTAACCACATTGCTGATTATTCTGCCCATACTTCTGACCGGCGGCTTGATGCTGGACGGCTTTATGGATACCGTGGACGGTGTGTTTTCCGGCCGGGAACGTGAGCGGGTATTGGAAATCATGAAAGACAGCCGGGTGGGCTCCTTTGGAGTAATCGCTTTGGCCTGCCTGCTTTTGGTTAATTGGACGGCGCTGCGTGATGTAAAACTCGTATTGATTATGACGGCGCTCTTTGTCATGCCCATTATCGGCCGCATGGCCATGGTTATGGCGATTGCCTTCTTCCCTTATGCCCGCAAGGAAGGCATGGGCAAAATCTTTGCCGATATGGCGGACAAAAAAACGGTAATGCTGGCGGTATTCACAACTTTGGCGGGCGTTATCCCTTGGGGACAGGCGGCGATTGCCGCACTATTTGTGGGGCTTGCCTTTGCCTGGTGCACAGCCAAATGGCTGTCCGGTAAATTGGGCGGCCTGACCGGTGACACTTATGGAGCCATCGAAACGTTGACTGAAACCGTGGTTCTGCTGGTGTTTTGGCTAACTTCCTGGATACCGGGCGGTTTGCATATTCTGTGGCGATAATGGATGGGAAAGAGGTGCGGATATGAGCAATAAGCCGTGGAAATTTTACGATATGGTCGTCAACGGCCTGCCGCAGCGGGTAAAATACAATGAAGATACCGTAAATCAATTGTTTTTACCTTTGCTGCGGAAATTAACGCAAATACAACGGCAGAAACAGCGCAAAATCATGGCTTTTCTGGCGGCACCGCCGGCAACGGGGAAATCAACCCTTGTACAGTTCTGGGAACAATTGTCGAAAACGCAGGACGAACTTCAGGAAGTTCAGTCCTTGGGCATGGATGGTTTCCATTATCCCAATGCGTATTTGGATTCGCATACGATAGAACGTGACGGCGAAACGATAACGCTGCGGTCCATCAAGGGCGCACCGGAAACCTTTGATGTGACAGGCTTGCGGGCAAAGATGCAGGAGGCAAAACAGGGAAAATCCCTCTGGCCGGTCTATGACCGCAAGATTCATAATCCGATTGCCAATGCGCTCGAAGTCAATGGTGATATTTTGCTGGTCGAGGGCAACTGGCTGCTGCTGGACGAACCGCAGTGGCGTGACTTGCGAGAACTGGCTGATTATACACTGAGCATCAAGGCAACGCCGGAACTTTTGCAGGAACGCCTGATTCAACGCAAGATTCAAGGCGGACTGCCCAAGGCTGACGCCGTTAAATTCTATGAAACAAGTGACCGATTGAATATAGAACGTATCTTAAACCATACACTTCCTGCCGATGAACAATGGCAGATGGTGGAAGACGGCGATTTTATACGGTGCTGATAGGAAGAACCGCACACGACAGCAGGTTGTGTGCGGTTTTTTGTCGAATAAAAAATGGGGAGGTGGGGATTTATGGAAAGTTTAACGCCAACAGAGTTGAAATCCATATTGTTTTCCAAACGTGCCAATATCTATTATTTGGAAAAATGCCGGGTGATGCAAAAGGATGGGCGGGTTCTATATCTGACGGAAGGGAAGAAGGCGAATCAATATTGGAATATCCCGATAGCCAATACCACGGTGATTATGTTGGGAACGGGAACATCCATCACACAGGCGGCAATGCGCATGCTGGCTAGTGCAGGTGTATTAGTAGGTTTTTGTGGCGGTGGGGGAACACCGCTGTTTTCAGGGGCGGAGATTGAATGGTTAAGCCCGCAAAGCGAATACCGGCCTACGCAATATGTGCAAGGCTGGGTGTCCTTTTGGTTCGAAGAAGACAAGCGATTGCAGGCAGCCAAGAATTTTCAAAGACAGCGCTGTGATTTCTTGGAAAAGGTGTGGGGAAAAGACCGTGATTTGCAAAGTGCCGGTTTTTATGCCGATGATGCAGAAATGGAACGGGCATTGCAAGCTTTTCGGCAGGGGATTGAGCATGTAGGGACTGTGAGCGAACTTTTAGCTGCAGAGGCGCATTTTGCCAAGCAGTTGTATAAGTATTCCGCGCAGCGGACAGATTATGGGGATTTTTCCCGCGATACAGACGCCGGGGATACAGCAAATATATTTTTGAACCACGGCAATTACCTAGCCTATGGCATGGCGGCATCTGTTTTGTGGGTATTGGGAATACCACATGGTTTTGCCGTTATGCATGGCAAAACGCGGCGCGGTGCGTTGGTCTTTGATGTAGCAGATTTAATCAAGGATGCGATTGTCCTGCCGGGAGCCTTCTTCTGTGCAATGAATGATTATCGGGAACAGGAGTTTCGCGAATATTGTCTGCTAAAATTTACGGAACATAAGGTATTGGACTTTATGTATGATACAGTGAAAAAACAAAGCTTGCAGTGGCAGAAGGGAGTCGGTTCCGATGATGGTGATATTTACCAGTCAGAGTGATAAAAACGCCCTGAAAACCACGCGCTGGATTTTGGATGCGTTTGCTAATCGCATTGGGACGGATACCTGGCAGACAATTATTACCGAAGATGGTTTGCAGATGGTGAAAACCTTGCTGAGGCGTCATGCGACCAAGAGTATGTCTGTATCCTGCCGCTGGATAAGGTCGCGTACCCGCAGTCAATTGCTATGGATTGTCGGGGATAAAAGCCGCTTCAATGCAGAGGGAATTGTACCGGTAAACAGTACACAGAAAGATTTAGCCCATAGCGGATGGGAAAACGATTGGGCACATCTGCCTGCTATTAAGGCATTGGCGGCAATGGCGGGCTTGTTGCACGATTGGGGCAAGGCCAATAAAGCCTTTCAGAAATTGTTGAAGAAGAAAAAGGACAAGGACGGGAAGAAGACCAGTGACGAAGTTTACCGCCATGAATGGCTGAGCTGTAAACTGCTGGAAGGGTTGGTCTATCAGACGGATATGCAGAATGACAACGCTTGGCTGGAGCTTTTGCATACCGGAAAAATCCCGGAGAAAAAACTAGCGGATTATCTTAAAGAAAATGCAGATAAAAATTTGGCTGTTATGCCTCCGGCTGCCAGTATGCTGTGCTGGCTGATACTGTCCCACCATCGTTTGCCGGCTTTGGATGAAAACCGCAGAAATAATTATAGCGAAACGGAAATGCCGGACTTTTCGGCGCTGCTGGCAAATTTCAAAGCGGATTGGGGATATAAAAAAGAGGGCAAGGATGAAGTTAAACTTGTTTCTGGACTGCTAAAATCTGTTCCGTGGAAAAAGCAGTTGAAAAAATGGTCGGGCAGGCTGCTGGAGGTATATAGTGACTTGCAGGAGTTGTGGCAGCAACAGAATATCCGTCCACTGCTGCTGTATGCCAGAGTCAGCCTGATGCTCAGTGATTATATGGTATCGGCAGATAAAGCCGACCCATCATGGCCGCAGGATTGCACATTATATGCCAACACCGATAAAAACGAGCTGAAACAGCGTTTGGACGAGCATTTGGTACGTGTGGGCAGACAGGCGGCAAAAGTGGCACATTGCCTACCACGTTTTGCGGAAGGTATGGAAAGAATAGAGGATGTGCCAGCCTTGAGGAAAAAGAGTCCTGTGGCTTTTAGCTGGCAGGACAAGGTTACGGCTAAGATTCAGGATTACTGCAAGGAACATAGCGAAATCGTGCATGATGGATGGTTTGTAATCAATATGGCCGGTACAGGCTGTGGCAAGACTTTTGGCAATGCGAAAATAATGAGAGCCTTGTCCAAAGATGGTAAATCTCTGCGGTACAGTCTGTTGTTAGGTTTGCGTACCTTGACGCTGCAAACGGGGAATGAATACCGTACACGCGTGAAGCTGGACAGCAGCGAAATGGCGGTGTTGGTCGGTTCAGCTGTCGTTAAGGATTTGTATGAGGATGATGTGTGTTCAGAGGATACGGGCGATACGGCTTGTATGAATGAACTGTTGTCGGGAAAGGTGTATCCGGACTTTTCTGCAGAGGATGAAATATTGGATGTTTTGTTTGACCCTGCAGAAAAAATGACGGATAGAAGACGGCAACTGCTCTATGCACCTGTTCTGGTGTCAACGATTGACCATTTAATGCCCAGCGTAGAAACTGTACGCGGTGGCAAATATATCTTGCCATTTTTGCGCCTTATGGCTGCTGATGTAGTCATTGATGAAATTGATGATTTTGCGGGGAAAGATTTGGTGGCAATTGCACGGCTGGTACATCTGGCTGGCTTACTGGGAAGAAATATCGTGCTGTCATCTGCGACCATACCGCCGGATTTAGCAGAAGGATTATTTTCGGCGTATTGGCGCGGGCGGCAGGAGTATGCACAGTTTTTTGGCTATAAGACTACCGTCAACTGTGTCTGGTGCGATGAATTTCAGCCGCAGATTCAAACAATCGGAACGACAGAGCAGGAAGATGCGCTGGCTGCCTATCGTCAAGGACATAAGGATTTTTCTCAGCGTCATTTGGAAAAGCTGAAATCACAGCCAATTAAGCGGCGTGGCTGGATTGTTGATTGCGAACAAATCCTGCAGCTGCCGCAGGAAGAACGAAAAGGAGCCTATTTTCAAGTTATGCAGCAGGCCATTGTGCGCTTGCATAATCAGTACGCCGTGAAGGATAAACGAACAGGAAAACGTGTGTCTTTCGGACTGGTGAGAGTTGCAAATATTCTTCCCTGCGTTCAAGCAGCAAAGTATATGTTGAAATCGGAGTGGCCGGAGAAAATCGCTCCCCGGCTGCTGGTTTATCACAGTCGGCAGACAGCACTGTTACGCAGTCAGGAAGAAAAATATTTGGACAGGGTGTTAAAACGTAACGGACAAGCGGGCGCGGAAATAGACTTTCAAGATGCGCTTGTGCGTCAGCATATTGAAGGGACAGAGGCGCAGAATATTATTTTTATACTGGTGGCAACACCGGTTGAAGAACTGGGACGCGACCATGATTTTGATTGGGCGGTAGTGGAACCGTCATCTTACCGCTCGCTTATTCAGCTGGCCGGACGTATTCGCCGCCATCGTGGTGAGCCTGCGGCGGCAGAATTGGGCAACATTGCGGTCATGCAATATAATATCAAGGCTTTGCAGGAGATAAATGGCCCTGTATTTTGCCGCCCCGGCTTTGAGACGCAGGAAAAATACAGGCTGCGTACCCATGATATGAAGGAATTGGTCAATCCGGCTGAATTGGCAACGGTCATAGATGCTTCGCCACGCACGGTGCGCCCCGAAAAATTGCAGGCACGCAGCAATCTGGTTCATTTGGAACATAAGGTGTTAAGCGATTTCCGTGACCTGTCAAATTGCGGAGCGGCCTTTCTGCATGGCTGGCAGGAAGAATATTGGTGGCTTACGGCCTTGCCGCAGCAGTTGAATAAATTCCGTGAAGGGCAACAGGATATCGAATTATGCTTAAGAGAAGAAGATGGAAATTTTGCTTTTTATGAAAAAAGCAGCCATACGGGACATTGGATAAAATGTGAAGATTGTTACCATATCAAGCAGGATGAAGCGGAAGACAATGCACGCTTTTGGCTGAAACGGGATTATAAAGAGGCTTGGAATGCTTATAAGGGAACACGCGAAGAATGGGGGAAAATGGATAAAGTGGGATTACTGCATTTGCCTGCAAAGAAGAAAAAACGTGATAAAGAAAAAGAATGGCGATACTCAGACCAATTTGGGATGTATGAGAAAAAAGAGGAATTTGACCAGTAGCACAGAATATAAAGAACAGATAGGGGGAGTTCTACCCAAAATTTCAGTGTTGCTTGCAGAGCCTTATAAAATAAGGGGCGAGAAAAGGAAGCTAAATTTGGGTAAAACAGTCAAAAATAGCCGGAAGCCTTTATCTTGCAGGAAGTACGGATAATTTTTTGCAGTGTTCCGCCGAATAGGCGGCTTAGAAAAATGCAGAACCACCGCGCTGGAAAATCAGCTGGTGTTCCGCCGAATAGGCGGCTTAGAAAGTGAATCCAGACATCATATACCAATGCAGAACGTGTTCCGCCGAATAGGCGGCTTAGAAAACCTCGTCCATGCCCTTGAAGTCTTCGTCTGTGTGTTCCGCCGAATAGGCGGCTTAGAAAGACTCCTCAGCCAATCCGCATAATAATTCGTCGTGTTCCGCCGAATAGGCGGCTTAGAAAAGCAGTTCCGGCAGAACTGGTTGCAGCAGAATGTGTTCCGCCGAATAGGCGGCTTAGAAAAAACCGCGTTAGATGAGGGCATGTTTTTAGACGGTGTTCCGCCGAATAGGCGGCTTAGAAATGTTACTTGTTTAGAGTGTGATGAAAGACTACGTGTTCCGCCGAATAGGCGGCTTAGAAAAGCTTCCCACATGAGGAATACCTGGTCAGGCTGTGTTCCGCCGAATAGGCGGCTTAGAAAGAACATTACCAAGAACCTGTGAAAGTGGCTATATAGTTTCTGTGGGGAGAAACAAAACGCTAATCATCATCGAAGAAACGTTGTCGGCGGAGGAACGCCACAAGCGTTTAGATGAAGTTTTCAGAAGAATTAGAGTTGAGAAAAATTAAAGATTGGTTAGAGAATTAGGGAGGGAAGGCAATGAATCAAGAAGTTCAGTCAAGCACATCGAGAATGAACAAACGTTATGGCATCGTGTCAATTATATGCAGCTTAGTTTTAGCCTTTATGAATATGTTTTTTCATGACATGATGGGTATTGCTTTGTTTTTCGCTCTGGTTGGAGCATTATTATTTTACGAGGCAAACGAATATCAACTAAGCCTTACATATTTTTTGGTCGAAAAAATGACGGAACAATATAACGCTGTTGAAAAGCACAATCAGAATCTTTCTAAGTTTCAAGCTGATACTTTAGCGTTGGAACGCGAAAACAAGAGACTGGCAGAAAAGTGCCGAGAGCTGGAATCTAAAATAAAAACACAAAACACATATAATGAGCAATACTACGCAGATGAACGCTATTTATATGCCATGCGTGGAATCCTTATACGGAATAAAGACAAGTTGACAGATGAAATAATTGTCCATAATGATGATGGCTATGATGACCCTAACAGCTATATTATTGATATTGAGTTATTAAAATATCCAAAATTAGGGCATTATAAAGCCACTAAACTATCCGGCTAATAAGCGCAGCAAAAAGCCGCCCCAACTTAATGAGACGGCTAGAAACTCTCCACTAGCATGGTGCTTGTAGAAAGTGAGGTTATTATGAATTTACCAAAGCTAACTTATGACGCTGCCTATCAGCTTGCCACTGCTTTAATTACGGCAAGGATAGAGCACGGAGATTTTGACAATGAGTCTGACAAAACACGCTCAATAGTACAATCTTATTTTGACACAGTTCAGGTCATTCCGATTTTTTTTATTTCCACTTAATTGCATATATTTATAGTGGATTTCTTTGCCTATATTATCATATTTATCACAGAAAAACCATACAATTTTTCCCTTGCGGTCAAAATGTGGTCAAAAAAGGAGCCGGTTAATCACCGACTCCCTGCATTTACATCTTCTGCAAAGCCTCTTGAATTGCCCTGCGCTCACGTTCCGAGCCTGCTTCTTCCATCATCTGCTCTAAACGTTCTCGCATACCGTGACCACTGCGGCCACCCTCATAACCTTCATGAGAGTAACCACGACGATAGCTGCCGCCCTCGCCGTCATACTGCCCCATAGCGTGAGAGTAACCACGGCGATAACTGCCGTGTTCCGCCGAATAGGCGGCTTAGAAATTGTCGGGACGCTTGACCGCTGGAACAACGCCGTGTTCCGCCGAATAGGCGGCTTAGAAAAGTACGCAAGCGGTTTCAAATGGGCATCCAGTGTGTTCCGCCGAATAGGCGGCTTAGAAAAATACCTCATGGATACCAACCAGCTAAAGAATGTGTTCCGCCGAATAGGCGGCTTAGAAATATGACGGCATCCCGGTCATGATTAAAAAGCAGTGTTCCGCCGAATAGGCGGCTTAGAAAGTTTAAGCTCCTGTTGTTCCAGAAGGCCATCATGTGTTCCGCCGAATAGGCGGCTTAGAAATACTGTTAAAACTGTAGTGATGTTAGCAAGTAGTGTTCCGCCGAATAGGCGGCTTAGAAACCACACATCTAGCTCATTAATCATGTATAACAGTGTTCCGCCGAATAGGCGGCTTAGAAATGATAGCATAACGATTAATGTCGATGATCGGAGTGTACCGCCGAATAGGCGGCTTTTTTATGATTGAAAAAGGATGGTTGTACTTATAAGGGGAGGTTTGTTATAATTTGAAGGTATGGAAGGGAGGGAAACATGACGAATTATCAACTAATGTGCCAAGATATTCCTGTGGTTGGTTTTGCCGTGAATGACACAACAGGGCAGATTGTCAGCGATTTACATATGGATAATCGTGAATACCTGCCGTTGTCTGTTGTGCATAGTGACAGCCCTCGTGGTGCTCTGCAAAAATGGCTGGATAATCGCAGTGTTTCGGCAAATCGTCAGGATATAGCAGCTATGCTGGCGGCATACCATGTAGAAACTGTCAGTGCCCTGTCGTTCAAGAGCCTGGGGTTGAATTTGTCTGACCAATACTGGTTCAAACCAGAGGGCGCCGATTTTGGCTGGCACGATGTAAATTTGTTTGAAAACGATTTTAGCGAACAGGTTTTTCGCACAATGGCTGACACAGGGAAGCCGAGCTATACGCCAGATAGCAGTTCTAATGGTGACCTGCCTAAGTTTTGGAAAATTGAGCAGGGGAAAAGAGTTCTCTATAAGGAAGGTTCTGCGCCTTTTGACCAGCAGCCGTATAATGAAGTGTTCGCGGCGCGATTGCTGGAGGTATTAGAACTGCCTCACGTTAATTACACTTTGGTGCAGGATGAAGAAAGGGCATACAGTGTATGTGAAACCTTTGTTACAACCGCTACAGAGTATGTTCCGGCATTGGAAATTTTGAACGCAGTACCGAAATTAAATCATGAAAACAGCTATCAGCATTTTTTCCGTTGTGCAGAGGCGTTATCTATTCCGGTCAGCAGGCAGGAAGTGGATGATATGTTACTGTTTGATTATCTGATAAACAATGCTGATCGTCACTATGGCAACTTCGGTTTTATCCGTGATGTGCAGACGCGAAGCTTTTTAGGTATGGCTCCCATTTTTGATAACGGCAACAGCCTTTGGTATTTGCAGTTGAATAAGCGCATGAAGTTAAAAGACCAGCCAGCCAAGCCTTTCCGTGATACGCATGCTGAACAGCTGAAGTTGTTGGGGAGTTCGGCTGTTCCTTGGGACAGGTTGACGGAATCATGGTTGCGGCAGATGGTGGAAGATATTTACAGCAGGAATGATTTGTTCGACACAGAACGGCTGGACAATCTGGTGTATAATATCGGCGTTGTCCTGCAACGGATTATGGCAAGACAATTTGCCTAGAGTATTGGCAAAGCGCATCAAATCGTGCTAAGATAGCATTGGTTGTTTCCGTCGTGTAGACGGCTTAGAAATCTATCAATTTAGAAGATGATGAACCGCCGAGTAGGCGGCATTTTTATTATACCCTCTATAAATTTTGAATAAATATTGACTAAATGTGTTTATGACAGTACAATACATATATAAAGGAAATTTACAGATAATATTGAATAGTATAGTCAGTGAGGTGAAGGCGATGAGTATTTTGGGCGATTATGTGCAGGCGGAGGCCGACAAGAAAGGCAGTCCGCCGGGGCAATGGTTGGCTGATGTTGCGAAAAATGCAAGCAAATGTCAGTTTGCCACACATATCGGGCGTTTTGTCCATCCTGATGTGACCGTGAACTGGCAGACAAAAATAAAGGAAAAGCCGGATGAACTGTATGTGTCCACTGCAACGGCAGAATGTCAGCAGGATATTTTTGTGGCGGCTAACTATTTGGCAACGGCCAGTTTGCTGCAACTGCCATTAGAGGACGGCAGGACATTTTATGAGCATTTGAGGGATGATGATGACCAACTGCGTCAGGAACTTAGTCATTGGCAGCTTGATTATGAGCAGGTACGAGAGGATTTTCTGGCGATAAAATCCGATGAAGTGCCAACGGCAACGGATACGCGGCTAAAGCAGGTGTATTTTCCTGTAGGGAATGAAGATTATCACCTGTTGACGGTGTTGCCGCCGTCCAGTTTGATGCAGGAGGTAAGAACGCGTATTCGCAAGATGGAGACGGATGCGCGAGAGGCTTGTGATAAAAAATCGACAAAATACGGCAGTACGCATAGGCGTATCTATAATCTGATCCAGACGAAGTTTGGCGGCACGAAGCCTCAAAATATATCCTTCGGCAACAATCGTCAAGGCGGGCGCAGCTATATGCTGCCATCCATGCCGCCGCAGTTGTCCAAAAGGGAGGTAATTCTGCCCAAGCGTGATTTTTTCAAAGAGTCATTGCGGCTGCGGAATTTTGCCAATCTGTTCCGGCAGCTGCATGGCCGTTATGCGGATAACCGAAACAATAAGGACATACGTCAGGCAGCTCGCCGTATAGAACGGCAGATTATGGAACTCACCTTGCAACAGGTCTATGTCTTGCGGCAGGAGGAACGAGGCTGGAGTGATAGCCGTAAATTGAGCAAGGCGCAAGCTGTTTGGCTGGATGATAAATATGCTGATATGCGTATTGAGGAAACAGATTGGCAGAAAGAATTGGCTGGCCAGTTCGCCAGTTGGATATTAGATACTTATCGTTTTGTGTTGAAAACAGATGGTGTAGATTTGGGAGATGACGAACTGGCGGCATTGAGAAAAGAAACGCAAGAACTTATCAAAGAGGATTTGCGGCAGCAATAGGGGGTGATGTGTGTGTCGGCAAAATATTTAGTCATTCCCCATTTGCATATTCAGAATGCGAATGCAGCCAGCAGTCCATATACCGTGGGCTTTCCGGCAATGACGGCATGGCTGGGGATGATTCATGCTCTGCAGCGTCGGCTGCAGAAAAATGAGGTACTGCGGAAGATAAGCCTGCCGCGTATGGGCATATCTTGTCATGCCTGCGATATGCAGATTTTTTCCGATAGGGACAACTATTATGGTTATTTGATTGGTACGGCGAATCCGCTGAAAAAAAGCAAAAAAACAGGAGAGTTTGAACGGCCGCCGTTTGTCGAAGAAGCCCGTTGCCATTTGGAAATCAGCTTGTTGGTAGAGGTTGCAGGCTTTGCGGGGGACATTGAAGAAAACTTTTTGCAGGCGGTGTGTCAGGAATTGCCGCGTCTAAAGGCCGCAGGCGGTGATATTATCCTGCAAGCCGGAGAATGTGAACAATGGCAGGTAATCACTGTACGGGATGATGATGAACAGGCGGAAAGACGCATAAAACGCCTGCTGATGCCGGGGTATGTGCTGAAAGAACGGCAAGACTTAATGAAGCCTGTTGCGGATAAGGATGCCTTGGACAATTTGCTGGAGGCTTTGCAAGTGGAATACACCGCAGATAGAGGTGTAGATGGCAAAGTTACCGTCTGGCAGAGGAAAAAGGTGCTGGCTGATGGCTGGCTGGTGCCTATTGCAGTTGGTTTCCGGGATTTATCCAGCAAAATAAAAGTAGAGGGACAGCGCTCCTATGATTATGAGCATCATTTTGTAGAACCCTTGGTAACGATAGGTGAGTTTTTGATGCCTTATCGGCTGAACTCTTTACGGGAAATGCTATGGGAATATGAGTACGAGGCAGCAGATGGATTATATTTGTGTCATAATATGGGTAAAGATGATTGTGAAATGGAGGAGGAAGAATAATGGCTAAGAAAGCTGCGGATATTGCATCGGTATTATCGTTTGAGAAAAAATTGGTGGTTTCGGATGGTTATATGTACGTAACCTGTTGGGATGATGAACATAAAAGCAAGGCTGAACCGTTGCGTATTGTGGAAAAATCAGTTCGTGGTACGATATCAAATCGTTTTAAGTCAGCTACAGAAGCTGACCCTGCAAAATTGAATGCGAAAATAGAAAATCCAAATCCCCAGCAGGTAGATGCCTGCGCCTTGGGTATGGAGCAGGATACACTTAAATTGAATTTCTCCATTAAGGTATTAAGCGGTGTAGAGAAACCGTCAGCCTGCAATAATGCAGTATTCGCGCAAAGCTATGCAGAGGCAGCCAAAGGTTATATGGAGAAAACAGGGTTCAAGGAACTGGCTTATCGCTATGCTTACAATATTGCTAGTGGACGATTCCTGTGGCGCAATCGTCTTGGTGCAGAAAAACTGGAAATCTGCGTCAAAGCAGGCGATTTAGAGCAGAAGTTCTCTGGATATGATTATTCCCTGCGGGAATTCAGCGAACATACCGAGTTGAATGCTTTGGCAGAGAAAATTGCAGCAGTTCTGTCTAGCAAAGAACCTTACTTGTTTATTGAAGTGGAAGCCTATGCAAAACTGGGCATGGGACAGGAAGTATATCCCAGCGAAGAATTAGTTTTTGATAAAGGTAACAGCCGCAAGAGTAAGATTTTGTATCAGGTGAATGGCGTTGCAGCTATGCATTCACAAAAATTGGGCAATGCGCTGAGAACGATTGATACTTGGTATCCGTCCTTTGGCAGTGCAGAAGGTGCAGGTCCGATTGCCATTGAGCCTTATGGTGCTGTGACGACCTTGGGGAAAGCTTTTAGAAATCCGAAAGAAAAAGTGGATTTCTATACGTTGTTTGATAAATTTGCACTAGGCGAACCGTTGGAAAACGCTGAGGAAGAACACTATGTTATGGCAGTGCTGGTGCGCGGTGGTGTATTCGGCAAGGGGTGAGCATGGTGAAATATTATCAGGAACTTACCTTGCTGCCGGATGCCGAGATTAACGAAAATCACATTTGGAGCAGGTTTTATCAGCAACTTCATCTAGCATTGGCAACACAGATGGAGCATGACGAAAAGGGCAAAATCGGAGTATCTTTTCCGCAGTATGAAGATGGTAGAAAACCACGGCTGGGGTGTAAGATAAGGTTATTTGCAGAACAGGAAGATGATTTGGTGAAGCTGGATATAAAACGTTGGCTGCTGCGTTATTCGGATTATATCCATATAACAGGCATCCGGCTTTTGCCGCCGAAGGTGAAGGGCTACGCGGTTTATCGCCGTTATCATCAGGAATCAAGCCCTGAGCAGAAGGCCAGAAGATATGCCAAACGTCATGGCGTATCTTACGAAGAAGCGCTAAAACTTTTCCCATTGGAATCTGCGGCGAAAAAAATCCCCTTTGTGCAGATGCACAGCGAAACAAACCAGCAAAAATACCGCCTGTGCATAGAACGTATTGCACAGGATAAGGAAAAGATGATGGGGTTTGGCAGCTATGGATTGGATAACCTCTCCACCGTGCCAGAATTTTGACCCAAATTTTGAGTAGGACTGGGAAAGCCCGCAAAATAAAGGGAAAATTGCAAGGGGAAAATTAGGGTGATTCGCTGAAAAATGCAGAAATCCCAGTATTTTAGCCGTTGTTCGCAGTTTTGGGTGCAGTATTCCGCCGTATAGGCGGCTTAGAAAATTTTTTTGTTTTTCACGCAGACAAGGCCCGCGTATTCCGCCGTATAGGCGGCTTAGAAATTTTCGCCGGGAGAAATGGGCGCGATGCCCACGTATTCCGCCGTATAGGCGGCTTAGAAAATTGCCGTCGTTTTGCGGCTGACGGTCTATCGGTATTCCGCCGTATAGGCGGCTTAGAAATATAGGCTTAGCCTTTACTTCCGTCTTACCCTGTATTCCGCCGTATAGGCGGCTTAGAAATGATGAAGAATGTTTTGTTTTGTTAGATTTGAGTATTCCGCCGTATAGGCGGCTTAGAAATAAAATCAGCAAGAGAATGCCTTTCCTGAAGGGTATTCCGCCGTATAGGCGGCTTAGAAATTCATGTGCTTCACCTGCAAGATAATCCTCCTGTATTCCGCCGTATAGGCGGCTTAGAAAGATTCGCCCAATATTAAAATCCCTCTTGCCAGTATTCCGCCGTATAGGCGGCTTAGAAAAGTAGCCGATTAGCTGGCCATTGCAGCCATATGTATTCCGCCGTATAGGCGGCTTAGAAAAGATACGCCGCCCCGGAGCGGTTCACGTCATTGTATTCCGCCGTATAGGCGGCTTAGAAAACCATCATGACATCGGCGTTCATGCGCTGGGCGTATTCCGCCGTATAGGCGGCTTAGAAAGTCATGTGAAAGCACCGACAGATGCACATCATGTATTCCGCCGTATAGGCGGCTTAGAAAGCTGCAGTTGTGGGATGATGATACCACAGTCAGTATTCCGCCGTATAGGCGGCTTAGAAATTGGAAAGTCTTTAGGGAAAAGGATGAGAGGCGTATTCCGCCGTATAGGCGGCTTAGAAAACAAGATTGACTGTATTCCCTGCTGCAACCGGGTATTCCGCCGTATAGGCGGCTTAGAAAACTGACGATTAACTTCGCATATGCTGTTGTTCGTATTCCGCCGTATAGGCGGCTT
>DFHU01000007.1:68155-83699 GCA_002373045.1 Pseudoselenomonas ruminantium
GCCGTATAGGCGGCTTAGAAATATTCCTAAATGATGACCAACATTTTTATGAGCAGGTAAAAAAGACTGTACAAGCACCTACTGAAAGTAGTATCATTGGTTCAATAAATGGATTAGAAGAAGCCAAGAAGCGTGATAAGAAAATACAAATTACAGACATAGCTATACAAAAGGTTAGGGAAGTAAAAGTACCTGGGTTTAGTGAGGTACAAAATGCGAATCTTCAATATGCGCATAAGCAGTTGTTGGAATATGCTCTAAAGCAAAATAACAGCAATGAAGTGATGGGGATGACATCTCTAGCTTTTGATGGTGTGCTTTATTTGAAACCGTTACGCATAAAATATAACGATGATTTCGATGCTATTGTGAGAGATTTCTTACGAAATTGTAGAAAGGTAGGGATTATCTATGTTAAGGACTGAGTACAAATTCACAAATGAATATGGATTGCCTATACTAGATGATTCTCGGATGGATTCAAAAAAGGCTGATGCTTACATGGAATTCTTAGAGGATAGTATAAAAAAAGATGCTATCAAAAAGAATAATACAGAGGTTGAAGCGCAGCAGGAAATCCTCATGATGGCATGAATAATTAAGCACCTATGCAAACGCAGGGTGCTTTTCTTGTAAGGAGCAATAGCATGAAACGCGATAACGATTTACTGCGATAACCCCGCTGTTATCTCATTACACATCGAACTTATCCGTGATACGCCGATGGTTGGCGAGTTTACAAGGCAAGCCAATTACAATCGGTCACAAGGCTTTTGTCATGGCAGGTAAGGCGGCGTAGGTTGCGCCTGTTGGCTCGGTGTTGTCGACAGGCCGGCGGGGGGCGCCGTATAGGCGGTTTAGGTATCATCTGTTGGACAGAAAAAGACACGTTTGCTATAATTTTATGGTAGGTTTTTATTTAGCAACGTTCATGATGATTTTGGAGATAACAGATGGAGATTGTAGTGCGCGTTCCCGGCTCATGTGGGGAATTGGTGCAGGGATTTGCGGGCGGAGAGCCGTTTTTAGGGACTTGTCCTATAGACCGCTATACAACGGTACAGGTAAGTGACCGCTTTTTCGAACTCGATGGTTTGGGCGAGAAGTCGCAGCAGGCACTAAGATTGGCGTTAGCTCGTCTGGGCAGGTCATCTTTTCCTTACGGAATGCGATTGACTTCAGAGTTGCCACGCGGGAAGGGCATGGCTTCTTCCAGTGCGGATATCGCGGCTGTTGTAGTGGCGGTGATGGAGGCTTTTGGGGAAAGCTGGACGCCGGAATTAATCATGGATATTGCCGTGCAGATAGAGCCGACAGATAGTGTGTTCTGTCCGGGAATTGTGCTGATGAATCAGGTTAATGGCAAAATTTATGCGCATTTTTCGCAGGTGCCGGCGCTGCACGGGGCCGTTTTTGATGTGGGTGGCATGGTGGATACCTGTGCTTTTCATCAACAGGAAAATGTGGCTGAAGATATGAGCGGAATGTGCAACGCTTTTCGTCAGGCAATGGAATCAGGACAGGCTGAACGTGTTGCGCAGATTGCTACGGAAAGTGCATTGGCCAATCAGAGGCTATTATATAAGGAAGAATTGGCACAGATTTGGCAGTTAGGTCAGTCAGCTGGAGCATGGGGTGTAAATGTCGCGCATAGCGGTACGGTTTTAGGCTTGTGGTGGAGCGCAGACAGGGACGCGGTAGAGATTCATGCCTGTGCAGAACGGATAGCGCGAACTGCTGGTGTGGATTATCTGGGGCTTGTTTCTTTATGTTCTGGTGGCGTGGAGGTTAGACGATGAAGAATATACCACGTGTGGTGATTGCCGCAACCCAGTCAGGGGCGGGGAAAACCACGATTGTAACAGGGCTTTTGGCCGCACTTCGGCAGCAGGGGCTGAAGGTGCAGTCCTTTAAGGCAGGGCCTGACTATATTGACCCTGGCTACCATAAACTCGCCAGCGGTCAGCCCGCACATAATTTGGATAGTTGGCTGACTCCGACGGAAATTCTGCCGGAGATTTTAGCGACAGAGACAGAAAATGCCGATATTGCCGTGGTGGAAGGAGTTATGGGCCTTTATGACGGCGGGCGGCAGGGCATAAGTTCTACGGCGGAGATTGCCAAAATAATCGGCGCGCCGGTATTGCTCGTGATTGATGCCAAATCCATGGGCGCATCGGCGGCGGCAATTGCCAAGGGCTTTCGGGATTATGACCCTGCGGTTCAGGTGGCAGGTGTTATCTTGAACCGCTTGGGTTCGGATACCCATGAACAAATGATTCGTGAGGCGATGGCGGGGATTGGCATGGAGGTTTTCGGTGCCCTGCGCCGTGATGAATCGCTCAAGATGCCAGAGCGTCATTTGGGTCTGTTGCCGGTGGAAGAAAATGAGGAACTTGAACTTATTGAGCGCATGGGGCAGGCGGCTGCCAAGCAAATCGATTTGGATAAGGTGCTGGCTTTGGCGCGCAGCGCCAAGCCCCTGCTGGTGAAATCGGCAGCAGAAGTCAGTAAGCGTTATCCCTGCCGTATCGGTGTGGCGCGCGATGAAGCGTTTTCCTTCTATTATCCGGCCAGTATCAAGGTGCTGGAACGGTTGGGGGCAGAGATCGTGCCCTTCAGCCCGTTGCATGATGAAGAACCTCCAAAAGTAGACGGCCTGTTTATCGGCGGGGGCTTTCCGGAAATGTTTGCGGAAAAATTAGCCGGAAATGTATCTATGCGTAAGGCCATCAAGACATTGGCGCAGAAGGGCATGCCTATGTTGGCAGAATGTGGCGGCTATATGTATCTGATGGAAGTGCTGCAGGATTTTGCCGGTAAAGTGCATGAAATGACCGGCGTATTTTCCGGACGGGCGGTTATGACGGAGAAGTTGCAGATGGTGGGCTATGTGGAAGCCGAACTGCAGCAGGATAGTTTATTAGGCAGCAGGGGAACAAAATTAAAGGGCCATGAATTCCACTTCTCCAAAGAGGGAGAAATGATAAGTGCGGATAAGGCACCGTTTGTTTTCCGGAAATTGCGGAATAACAGCGAGTATCCTGCAGGCCAGCAGGTGCAAAATGTATTAGGTAGTTACCTGCATCTGCATTTTGCGGGCTGTCCGCAGGCGGCAGAGAATTTTGTCCGTAAGTGTGCGGCTTATGGTGAGGAGCGGGATAATGGAAAAGTTTGAGCATGGGGGCAATATCTACAGCAAAGCCCCGCATGGGGGCAAGTGGCTGGACTTTTCGGCAAATATCAATCCTTTGGGCTTGGCACCGGAAGTTGCGCAGGTTATTCAGGAGAATATCGCCGGGATTGTCCACTACCCGGACCCGCAGACAAAGGCCTTAAAAAAGGCATTGCGTGAGCATTATCATTTGCCGGAGGAACAGCTGTTACTGGGCAATGGTGCGGCTGAGCTCTTTTATCTGCTCGTGCATATGGTACGGCCAAAGCGGGTGGGCATTCCTGTGCCTTCCTTTGGCGAGTATCAGCGGGCGGCGGAAGCCGTGGGGGCTGAAATCGTCTTTTCGCCTTTGCAGGCGGTAGCGGAGTTTGCACCGGATATTGACCGCTTCAAGCAGGAAATCGAAAATGTGGATTGTATTTTTATCGGCAATCCCAATAATCCCACGGGAAAACTGCTGACGCGGGCACAGCTTATCGAATACCTGCCTTTTTTGGAAACGCGGGGGATATGGACGGTGGTGGACGAGTCCTTTTTGGATTTTCTGCTGGATGAAGAAGTTTACACCGTCAGGGATTTGACCAGTCAATATAAGCATTTGCTTGTGGTGCGGTCTTTGACAAAATTCTACGCTATGCCAGGGCTGCGGCTGGGCTTTGCCAGTGCGCATCCTGACCTTGTACAGCGCTTGGAACGGGGTAAAGATGTCTGGAATGTCAATTCGCTGGCACAGGCTGCAGGTGTTGCGGCTTTGGGCTTAAAGGTGTATCATAAGAAAAGTCGTGAATTCGTTCAGGTAGAGAAGGATTGGCTCTATGAGCGGCTTTGTGCCGTAACGGGGCTGCGTCCGATTCGGCCCAGCGTGAATTTTATTTTGGTCAATGTGGAAGAAACCGGTCTGAGTAGCGGTGAACTTACCGCGCGGATGCGCGGGCAGGGCGTGTTGGTGCGTGACTGTGCCAATTACACCGGGCTGGAAGGGCGGCAATATATCCGTGTGGCTGTGCGCAGCCGCGCAGAGAATGAACAGATGCTTAAGGCATTGGAGGCAGTGGTTTGACAAAGGTTATTTTTATCCGTCACGGTCAGACGGAATGGAATGTGACGGGACGTTATCAGGGGCAATCGGATGTACAGCTCTCGGAGGAAGGGCGTCAGCAGGCGGTTAAACTGGCGGAAAATTTCCCCGTGGAAAGGGTCGATGCCATCTATGCCAGCGATTTGCAGCGCGCCATGGTGACGGCAGAGACGATTGCCAAGCCGTTTGGCTTGTCGGTGCAGGCTGAGCCTGCTTTCCGGGAACTCAGTTTTGGTGACTGGGAAGGGCTGACGTATCAGCAGATTGTGGATAAATGGGAAGAGGCGATGGCCAATTTCCTGCAACATCCGGATATTTTGGAAATTCCTGGCGGCGAGAGTTTTCCGGCAGTGCAGAAGCGGGCTGTGACGCGGCTCAATGAACTCGTAAAAGAGCACGATGGGCAAACCATTGTGGTGGTGGCGCATGGTGCGGTGCTGCGGACGATTTTGGCAGCGGCTTTGCATATGCCTTTGCAGTATCTCTGGAGTATCCGTCAGTTTAACACGGCGGTGAATATCGTGCGCTATGACGCGGATGCCAATCCGACAGTGGAATTATTAAATAGTACGGCGCATTTAGGCAGCTTTGTACAGCGGGGGATTATATAATGAATGTATTGGTAACAGGTGGAGCAGGTTTTATCGGTTCACATTTGGTGCGTCAGCTTTTGGATGCTGAGCATCAGGTAACGGTACTCGATAACGTGAGCACGGGTACCTGGCAGCATCTGCCGCAGGGCAAGGACACTTGCACCTGCTGGGAAATGGATATCCGCGATAAAGCGGCACGCGAAAAGATTGAACAGGGGAAGTTTGATGTTATTGTGCAGCTGGCTGGACAGACTATGGTAGATGTGTCGATTAAAGATCCGGAATTTGACGCATCAGAAAATATCATGGGAACCATAAATGTACTGGAGGCGGCCCGGAATAGCGGTGTAAAGCGAATAATCTTTGCTTCCACGGCGGCAGCTTATGGTGATGTTACCGAGGACAGACTGCCTATCCGCGAGGAAGAAACATTGGCACCGATGTCCTTCTACGGACTGACTAAGGTAGCGGTGGAAAAATACTTAAAGCTCTACCATGATTTGTATGGCATGGATTATGTGGCACTGCGCTTTGCCAACGTTTACGGCGAGCGTCAGGGCGATACCGGCGAAGGCGGGGTAATCAGCATCTTTGCCAAGCGCATTGCCAAAGACCAGGGCATTACGGTATTTGGCGATGGCAAGCAGACCCGTGACTTCATCTATGCCGGCGATATCGCTGCTGGCATCATTGCAGCGATGACCACGGATAAGGCTAACGCTGTCTACAACCTCAGCAATCAGACGGAAACCAGCCTGCTTGAGCTTATCGAACTCATGGCCAAGGCATCGGGCAAAACGGTGGAGCCGGCTTTTGCTGCACCCAGAGAAGGGGATATCAACCGCTCCATGCTCTGCAACGAAGCTGCCGTGCAGAACCTCAACTGGCAGCCCCAAATGGATTTGGCCGAAGGATTGGCGCGGACGATTAACTATTTCAAGGAATGCTGATTTTGGTTGATTTTTTTGCAAAAAAAATAAAAAAGTCCTTGACTTGAAGTCCGATTTTGCGTAGAATATTTTTATGTGATGTTACGGGCATGGCATCCATTAGCCCCGGAAGCCAGCCACGAGAGCGTTGCATATCGAATAATTATTTGAACTTATTAGGGGGGAAAACGCATGAAGACAACGTTTATGGCAAATGCATCCAACGTTGAGCGTAAATGGTATGTTGTAGACGCTGAAGGGCAGACTGTCGGCCGTCTCGCAGCTGAAGTTGCTAAAGTTCTTCGCGGTAAAAATAAACCGACCTTTACTCCGCACGTTGATACGGGTGATTATGTCATCGTCATCAATGCAGAGAAGGTTAAATTTACGGGTAAGAAACTTACGGATAAGACTTACTTCCGTCATTCCGGTTATCAGGGTGGCACGACGTTCACGTCCGCTGGCCTGATGCTCGAAAAGTTCCCGGAACGCGTTATTGAGCACGCTGTAAAAGGCATGCTGCCGCATAACCGTCTCGGTGCTAAGATGTACCGCAAGCTCAGCGTTTACGCTGGCAGCGAGCATCCGCATGCAGCTCAGAAGCCGGAAAAGCTTGAGCTGAACATTCGCTAATCTGGAGGAGGAACATATAAATGGCACAAGTAAGCTATTACGGCACTGGCCGCAGAAAGTCTTCCGTTGCCCGTGTTCGTCTGGTTCCAGGCGAAGGCAAGGTTACGATCAATGGTCGTACCATGGAAGAATATTTTGGTCTGAAGACTCTCGAACTCATCGTTCGTCAGCCTCTGAACCTTACGGAAACTGTTGACAAATATGACGTTATCGCAAATGTTGCAGGTGGCGGCGTATCTGGTCAGGCAGGCGCAATCCGTCACGGTATCACCCGTGCACTCATGGAAATGGACGCTGAACTCCGTCCGGCTCTGAAAAAAGCTGGTTTCGTTACACGTGACCCGCGCGAAAAAGAACGCCGTAAATACGGTCTCAAGAAAGCCCGCAAGGCTTCTCAGTTCTCCAAACGTTAATCTTTACGATTCGTGTGGAATATACAAAAGTCCGTCAGCCTTATGCTGGCGGACTTTTTTTATCTTTTTTATTTTTTTGAAAAAAAGATAAAAAAGGGCTTGCATTAATCATCAAGTTACGCTATAATATTATTCGTTGCCGGGATGTGGCACAGTTTGGTAGCGCGCTTCGTTCGGGACGAAGAGGCCGCAGGTTCGAATCCTGTCATCCCGACCATTAATAGAAAATGGCAATCCCCCGCTGAGAAATCAGCGGGGGATTTTTCGTATGTTGAATTAAAATTTATCTTTGATTTTTTTGTCACCGATAAAGCGGATGAACATATCCGGAGCAATGATTTCATCATCGAGCTGAATCAGGGCTTTGTGCATATGGATGGAGACGAAACGGCCCTCATGCTCATTCTGGATTTCATCAGCGAATTGTTCTTCGTAATGTTCCTTGAAGGTTTCGGCGGTACTTTTGCTGGAGGATACGTTGAGGATACTGGAGTAAACATTTTCCTGGCCCTTGCCATACTCGAGTTTGAGGATGACATAGATGGTAATGTTCTTGATCATTTGTGAATCACTCTCCCAATTATTCCCATTAACTTACGGCAGGATATATCTTCTCGTGATTTACCGTCTTACTTCGACAGGGAAGGTGAATTTCCTTCTTTTAGAAAAAATATATTACCAGGCAGGAATAAGAAAGTACGCCCTAGAATAGATATGAGATAATTAGTGTAAAAAATTCTGTATTATCTTAATTGATTGGTAAAAAATATATTCTTGTCAAAAAGTTGCTGTAGAGAATTTTTGTGGGAAAGGATGTCATTACCATGCGAAACAAAAGGAATTGTATATTGACGGCGGCGGTCTTATCCAGTCTGGCCATGCCGTTATCGTATGCAGCAGCAGAGGAGCCGGCATATCCATATTTGGAAACAGTAGAGTCTACGTATAATGGCAAGACGTTTGCTAAACTACTATTTATGGATCAGGGGTATGGAATAGGTTATGGAGAAAAACCGGATGATCCAGGTTGGTTGGTTAATAAGGCAACATATAAATTAAGTGATAGGCTTATTGATGCTACTGTGACCAGTACGGATTATTGGAAAAATATTTTGGCGCCTGGAGCAAGAAATACAACACCCTGGCAGATATTTGTCACCACATTTGAGGAGGTAAACGCTGATGCAGTCTCACAATCGCTGGACACTTCTGGAGGAATTATAACAAAAGATTTTTTTCAAAATCATTTGTTCTATGTGAAGGACCAACTGCAGGAAGGGAAAGTTTTTACACCTGTGACATATACGTCACATGATGCTCTGCCTGAAGGAAAATATGCTTATAGCGTAATACGGATTGGCAAGTATGTGGGGGCGAGTCGTAATAACGTCGAAAATGGCTGGTGGATAGATGCGGACACTGTTCTGCCTACCAATGAACAGGCTGCTGATTTTGTAGGAACTTTTCGTCATGAACTCGGACATGCCTTGGGCATAATCTGTGTTGGAGATGGGGAACCAAAACCAGGGAAACCAAATGAGAATAATTTTTTTATTGACAAAAAGATAACAGATAAGCTTTCCTGGACCCTGCATTTGCGGGATCAAAATGACACACCTGCTAAGGCCGGAATGTATTTTGCGGACTCGAATGATCCAAAAGATCCTAATAAAGAATACTTTGTGGTGGATAGGAAAATCACTACTGATGGCAAAGGCTATGCGTATTTTTATGGTGACCATGTGACAGAAGCCCTGGGCGGGGCGACATTTTTCGGGCGTTCTGCTTTGCCGGTAAATGGCTGGGAATTGTCGGGAAATATATTGATATTTGACGGCTCACATTTGCAGACGGCTGGCATGATGAGTCATCGTCCCTATTCCAATTACACATCTTTTTTGGAAGTAGAACTGGCCGTTATGCAGGACCTGGGGTATCCGATTGACCGCAAGGCCTTTTATGGCCGGTCTATCTATGGCAACGACGGCACTATCGTCAACAATCAGGGATATTTCGCGCGCAACGCTGATGGCACAGACTATCTTGCCAATACCTATAGCCTCGTGCCCTTGGGCGTCGGCCTGCATATCTATGGTTCGGATAACAAGGTGACGCAGAATGCGGACATCATGACCAAAGGTACGGGAGCTGTAGGTGTCCGGGTAGATGGCACGGGCAACACACTGATTGTGCCGGAGAAAACAGAAATCCATGCGGACGGCAGGCGTGGCAATGGCCTTTTAATAGCTTATGGCAGAAACCATACGATAGAGCAGGCTGGAACAGTAACAGCAGGCGGTGAAGGCGGCACAGGTGTACGCTTTGACTTTGGTTCCAGCTCGAACGGTGCCAGAGATGAGTACCGTGGCTCGTATATCCGCTATAAGCGAACGGTCGATGAAACTAATGGAAACATTGCCGCGGCTGAAAATCTTGCCTTGAAAGAAATGACAGCCAATTACTACAATGCAAATAATGAAGAATTAGATGGGGCACTGGTAAATGACTATAATCTGTCCGGTGCGCTTATTGGCGCGGATAATGCCATCTATATTGCCAGGAATGCCTTTGTAAAGAATATCAACATCAATAAGGGGGCCAGGATTCAGGGGGATATCACTTCCGATTGGAAACAGTTTGGCGAAGATGAATGTGAAGGAGCTTATGACGATCCAGGTACCAGTCATAGTGCTGGCTTGCGTATTCAATACAATAAAAAATATGGGAATGATGGGTATGAATATGATGATTATATTCCGGACCTGGTGACCAATCTAAATTTCAATACGGATATGAGCTACAGCGGCAATATCACCGGCGAAGATAACATGAAGATGAAGGTTAATGCTGGGACACTGACCTATGAAGGTGCAGCCAATGTGGTAAACGTTCAGGTGGCAGAAGATGCGACGTTGTTGGACGGTACCTATACCGTAAATGATATGAACGAAAGACAGAATGCTGATTTTGCCGCAGATACGACTACAGGGCAGTTTATCAATCACGGTACGATCGGGGCTTCAGCGGCTGACCGGAATATGACGATTAATGGCACACTGGTATCGGATGGCAGACTGCAGGCCTATGGCAGTGGTGAAAACGGCCGGATAATTGTCAAGGGGGCCGCAAAGCTTGACGGGTCAACGGTGACTGCCCGCGAAATGATGCCTGGGGAGAGCAAGACCGTTCTCACCGCGCAGTCTATTAGCGGAACGATTGCCAATGCAGACACAGCTGTTCCGGTATCCAGCATGATCAGTGCCAAAGGCAAAATCACGGACAACAATACGCTGTCTGTGGAAATGACAGCTGCCAATAACTTAGGCAGTACGGATGAAACTGTAAACAATGCCTGCAATGCCGTGATCACTATGTATGACAGCATGGGGGCGGAAAAATTCCAGCAGGGTGAGTGGCGTAAATTATTCTATATGGAGCCGGAGGCAGCTGCGCGGTCTTTGACGGATATTTCTTCTCCGCATGCCGTACAGGGCATGAGCATGGCGCAGACCAGCACGGTGACCAGTCATATCTTGTCCGCACGGTTGGCCGAAGCCTATGCCATGAAGAATATGGCTGTCCATGTTCCGGTGGCAAAACTGGCTGATGATCAGCAATCGACAGCCGATGAGGGACTTAAACTGCAGGCGAAAATCGACCAGCCGGTAGATAACGATATCTGGTTCAAGACGGCGAAGAACTGGGGCGAGTTAAAGGGCGGAGCCAATTACCATGGCACGACCTTTGCCTTGGGGTATGACAAGGCGGCCGGGAAGAACTGGCGTGTGGGCGGTTTTGTCAGCTATGGCAGAAGTTCCTTTGCAGCTGGTTCCGCCGGCAGCAAAGTGCAGGATACGCGCTTCGGGCTATATGGCGGCTGCAAGAGCGGCCCTCATGAGGGCTATGTATATCTTAGCCATGGCTGGCTGAAAAATGACCTGAGCCGAGGAATATCGGGCTTTGGTACGGCTAAAGCCGATTACAACAGTCACATTTTGGAATTGGGCGGCGAATACAAATACGACCTGCAGGCGAATAAAGCCGCTGCCTGGCATGTGAGTCCCTATGTGAATATGCAGTTGTCCCGTTTGTGGCAGGATGGCTATACGGAAAGTGGTGTGGGCGCATTAGGCCAGAGAGTAAACAGCGCCGGCAATACCTATTTTGCCACGGGGCTGGGAATGGAGTTCAAGCGCTATCTGAACAAGGGCAGCTATGCCATGCGGCTTGGCCTGAGGCATGCTTTCAGCGGTGCCAATCCGCGGGTAACCTTTGGTCTTGCTGGTGGCGGTTCCACAGCTTATGAGATGTGCGGCCAGCAGGATAAGACGCATATGGTTATGTCCATTAACGGCGAGGCCGAATTTTCGCCAGGCTGGACCCTTGCCGGAGATGCTATGCTGAAACGCGGCAGTCACGACCGGGACATCATGTGTGCTGTTACCCTACGCCGGATGTGGTAAACACAGATGGCTGCAGGATAATATAAAAAAGGAGAATTATTAAGCGTAAGAGGAGGAAGAAGTATGAAAAAGCGGATTATGGTTTTTGTGGCGGTTATGATGATGGCGCTATCCGGTTTGTGTATGGCGCATATGACCGGCGGCAGCATTAACGGCCTGGTTAACACGGACGATGGTCAGAAAATTGCCATCTATACTGCTGAAGGTTATTCGGTGGCAACCGTTTTGGAATACCATGTCAACTATCCGTTGGAAGACCATGATGTCATTGAAGCGGTCAATGGTTATTTGACGGAGATTGGTCGTTTGCGCATTAAAGATATGCACAATGGTTCCAGTCAGACGATTGTTCAAATTGAGGGCGTAAATCTGACGGAAAAAGAAGCGATGAGCTGGCTGGCGCATGGCGGTAAATTTGAATAAATCGATAATATTCTATTGTATAATTTCTAATCTAAACTTTTCAGACAAAATTTATATGCAATCTTGGCCGATGGTGTAAATGTCCATCGGCCGTTTTTTGTCTGGTGGGAGATACAAGCTGATTTACCACTTGGCAGCTATGATGGCGATAATTATTATGAGTTGACGAAGAATAGTTTGTTTTGTTTACAATTGTTTTTGGGCGGTGTATAATAGGTGATATGTTTTGAAGTATTTTATTTCAGAGGGGAGCAATATAAAACATGAGCAAAAAGATGAAAACCATGGACGGCAACCAGGCCGCCGCATACATCTCCTATGCTTTTACGGATGTTGCAGCAATCTATCCCATCACGCCGTCTTCGCCGATGGCCGAACATGTGGATGAAGATGCTGCCAAAGGCAGAACCAATCTCTTTGGTCAGAAAGTCCGCGTAATCGAGTTACAGTCGGAGGCTGGCGCTGCCGGTGCCGTACATGGTTCCTTGCAGGCTGGTGCACTGACCACCACATATACAGCATCGCAGGGGTTCCTGCTGATGATTCCGAATCTTTACAAGGTAGCCGGTGAGTTATTGCCGGGCGTATTCCACGTATCCGCCCGCGCCCTTGCCGCTAACTCCCTCAATATCTTCGGTGACCATCAGGACGTTATGGCTGCCCGCCAGACCGGCTGTGCTATGCTCTGCGAAGCCAGCGTGCAGGAAGTTATGGATTTGGCCGCTGTGGCACATCTCGTAGCCATCAAGGGCCGCGTACCCTTCATCAACTTCTTTGATGGTTTCCGTACTTCCCATGAAATTCAGAAGATTGAAGTTGTGGATTATGACGATTTGGGCAAGATTCTCGACTGGGAGGCGGTAAAAGAATTCCGCCGCCGTGCGTTGAATCCGGACCATCCGGTTATCCGCGGCACCGCGCAGAATCCGGACGTATACTTCCAGGAACGCGAAGCGTCCAACAAGTATTATGAAGCTCTGCCGGAGCTCGTGGAAGAAGCTATGGCTGATCTGGCCAAGATTACGGGGCGTGAACATCACCTGTTCGACTACTATGGTGCCAAGGATGCTGACCGCATCATCATCGCCATGGGGTCTGTCTGCCAGGCTGTACAGGAAACGGTGGATTACCTCAACAAGCAGGGCGAAAAAGTCGGCCTGATGAGCGTACATCTCTATCGTCCGTTCTCCATCAAGCATTTTTTCCAGTTTATGCCGAAGACCGTGAAGAAAGTTGCGGTTCTTGACCATACGAAGGAACCGGGCTCTCTGGGCGAACCGCTCTACCTCGATGTTAAGAGTGCTTTCTATGATTCCGAACTCAGCCCGATTATCGTGGGCGGCCGCTTCGGTCTGGGCGGCAAGGACACGACGCCGGATCAGATTTTCGCGGTCTTTGAAGAACTCAAGAAAGACGCGCCGTTGGATGGCTTCACCATCGGTATTGACGATGATGTAACCCATACGAGCCTTACGCCGGTCATGAGCGATGTGAACCTCACGCCGGAAGGCACGACGGCCTGCAAGTTCTGGGGCCTCGGCTCTGACGGTACGGTTGGTGCCAACAAGAGCGCGATTAAGATTATCGGCGATAAGACGGATATGTATGCACAGGCATACTTTGCCTATGACTCCAAGAAGTCCGGCGGTATCACGATGAGCCATCTGCGTTTCGGCAAGCAGCCCATCACGAGCCCGTACCTCATCAACAACGCCGACTTCATTTCCTGCTCCCAGCAGTCCTATGTCTATAAATATGACCTGCTGGCAGGGCTCAAGAAGGGCGGCAAATTCCTGCTCAACACGGTCTGGTCGGATGCAGATCTCGACAAGCACCTGCCGGCTGCCATGAAGCGCTATATCGCCAAGAACGAAATCGAATTCTACACGGTAAACGCTGTGGATATCGCTAAAGAACTGGGCCTTGGCGGACGTTTCAACATGGTTATGCAGTCTGCTTTCTTCAAGATTGCCGCCATCATTCCGCTCGAAACAGCTGTCGGCTACCTCAAAGACGCTGTGGTTAAGTCCTACGGCAAGAAGGGCGAAAAAGTTGTCAACATGAACAACGGCGCTATCGACAAGGGCATCGAAGCCCTGCACAAGGTCGATGTTCCTGCTTCCTGGGCTGATGCAGCTGACGACGCTGTAGAAAAGAAAGACGTTCCGGCGTTCGTTACGGAAATTCAGGAGGTCATGAACCGTCAGGAAGGCGACAAGCTGCCGGTGTCCAAGTTCGCAGATGACATGGTAGACGGTACCTTCCCCGTAGGCGGTGCTGCTTACGAAAAACGCGGTACGGCTATCAATGTACCGGTTTGGAATACGGACAAGTGCATTGGCTGTAACCAGTGCTCCTATGTCTGCCCGCACGCAGCAATCCGTCCGGTACTGACAACGGAAGAAGAACTCAAAAACGCTCCGGAAGGCTTCCCGTCCAAGCAGACGAAGGCCATCAAGGATTACCACTTCACGGTAGCCGTATCCACGATGGACTGCTTGGGCTGCGGCAACTGCGCACAGGTCTGCCCCGTGAAGGCTCTCGATATGAAACCGCTGGATGATGAACTCAAGGCACAGCAGAAGTTCTTTGATTATGGTGTAGATGCCAAGAAGGTTGCACCGAAGAAGAACCCGATGAAGAAGACCACGGTGCTCGGTTCCCAGTTTGAACAGCCGCTCTTGGAATTCTCCGGTGCCTGCGCTGGCTGTGGCGAAACGCCGTATGCCAAACTGTTGACCCAGCTGTTCGGCGACCGCATGATGGTGGCCAATGCTACGGGCTGCTCCTCCATCTGGGGCGGCAGTGCTCCGGCTATGCCGTACACCAAGAACCACAAGGGTCATGGCCCGGCTTGGGCAAACTCCCTCTTTGAGGACAATGCTGAATTCGGTCTGGGCATGTTCCTGGGCACAAAATCCGTCCGTGATGCTTTGGCTGCTGATGCTAAGGCTGCTGTCGAAGCAGGCAAGGGCAGCGATGAACTCAAAGCCGCTCTCACCGAATGGGTTGACAACATGAACGAGGGTGAAGGCTCCCGTGAACGTGCGGACAAACTCACGGCACTGCTCGAAGCAGAAAAGGGCAGCGATGAATGCCTGAATAAGCTCTACGACAACAAGGACTACTTCGTGAAGCGTTCCCAGTGGATTCTGGGCGGCGACGGCTGGGCTTACGATATCGGCTACGGCGGTCTCGACCATGTACTGGCTTCCGGCGAAGATGTAAATGTACTGGTATTTGATACTGAAGTTTACTCCAACACCGGCGGTCAGGCGTCCAAGGCTACTCCGGCTGCGGCTATCGCTCAGTTCGCGGCTGCCGGCAAGAAGACGAAGAAGAAGGATCTTGGCATGATGGCCAAGTCCTACGGCTATGTCTATGTCGCACAGGTCGCTATGGGCGCTGACCACAACCAGCTTATGAAGGCTATCACGGAAGCAGAGGCTTATCATGGCCCGTCCCTGATTATCGCTTATGCACCGTGCATCAACCACGGTATCCGCAAGGGGATGGGCAACAGCCAGCTCGAAGCAAAACTGGCTGTGGAATGCGGCTACTGGGTCAACTACCGTTACAACCCGCAGCTCGTGGGCACGGACAAGAACCCGTTCAGCCTCGATTCCAAGGAACCGAACTTCGATAAGTTCCAGGAATTCCTGATGGGCGAAAACCGTTACATCAACCTCCAGCGCTCCTTCCCGGAAGCTGCAGAGGCACTCTTTGAAAAGACCCAGAACGATGCTAAGAGCCGTTATGAAGGCTACAAGGTACTCGCTGGCAAATAATATGCGGTAATCTGCTGCACGTAAGTAAAAAGGGGCTGTTGCATGAGTG
>DFHU01000033.1:0-14310 GCA_002373045.1 Pseudoselenomonas ruminantium
TTCCTTGACGATATGACCCTGCAGGAATTTGCCGCGCATTTCCCGAATATCCGCGTAGAGCCGGTACAGGGCGGGGCCGATTACTATCATGCGCTTACCGGTTGGTCAACTTATCATAAGAACCGCAGCGGCGAAACTGCCTATACCTGGCAGAGCAATGCAGGCTATACGAAGCCTGTGGAATAACTAGAAGAAAGAAGGCTGACAATGAGCAAACCTATCGTTGCCATCGTAGGACGCCCAAATGTGGGCAAGTCCACCCTGTTCAATCAGATTGGCAAGAAACGCGTTTCCATCGTTGACGATATGCCCGGCGTTACCCGGGACAGAATTTACTTGGATGCAGAATGGCTGAACCATGAGTTCACCATGATTGATACCGGCGGTATCGAATTCGATGAAAGCAACCATATCTTAAAATCCATGCGCAGCCAGGCCGAAATCGCCATGGAAGAAGCCGACGTTATCCTCTTTTTGGTGGATGGCCGGGCCGGCCTTACGACTTCTGATGAAGAAGTGGCCAAGATTCTGCGCAATACCAAGAAGCCGGTTATCTTAGGGGTCAATAAAATTGACAGCCCGCAGCTCGAAATGAACATTTATGAGTTCTACAATCTGGGCTTGGGTGACCCGATTCCTCTTTCGGCTACCAACGTTATGAACTTAGGCGACCTTTTGGATGCCATTGTTGCGGCATTCCCCGAAGAAGTGCCCGAGGAAAAGGACGAGGACGAAATCAGCATTGCCGTTATCGGCCGTCCAAATGTGGGCAAGTCTTCCCTCGTCAATCAGCTGCTTGGCGAAGAACGCGTTATCGTCAGTGACGTGGCCGGCACGACCCGTGATGCCATTGACACCCATTTCGTCAAGGACGATATGAAGTTCATGCTGATTGATACGGCTGGCATGCGCCGCCGCGGCAAGATTGATGAACCGGTAGAGCGTTACAGCGTGATGCGTTCCCTGCGCGCCATTGACCGTGCCGATGTTGTCCTCATGGTTATCAATGCCTTTGAAGGCATCACCGAGCAGGACAAGAAGATTGCCGGTTATGCCCATGAGTCCGGCAAGGGTGTAGTGATTGTCGTCAACAAATGGGATATCTATCCCGAAAAGGATGACAAGTCAACCCTGCGCTTTACCGAAGACTTGCGCGAGGAAATCGGCTTCCTGCAGTATGCGCCGGTGCTTTATGCTTCGGCTCTGACCGGTCAGCGTGTCGGCCGCGTGACGGAACTCGTGAAGTATGTAGCGGAACAGCAGTCCATGCGCATCAAGACCAGCGTGCTCAACGAACTCATCCGCGATGCGGTTTCCATCAACCCGCCGCCGATGCACCGTGGCCGCCGCCTCAAGATTCTCTTTATGACCCAGGCTGATATCAAGCCGCCGAAGTTCATCATCTTCGTCAACGACCCGGAACTCATGCATTTCTCTTACTTGCGGTTTATCGAAAATCGTCTGCGCGAAATGTATGGCTTTGAGGGTACGCCTCTGCGCTTGATTGTGCGTGCGCGCGATGAGGAGGAGGATTATTGATGGAGAACATGCTGATAGCAGGGATTCTCTCCTATCTTCTGGGCTCGATTCCAAACGGTCTGTGGCTGGGCAAGGCTGTCTGGCATACAGACCTCAGGGAACACGGCAGCCATAACATTGGCGCCACTAATGCCTGGCGTACGCTCGGCAAGCCGGCAGGAATTTCCATTTTCCTGCTGGACTTTGCCAAAGGCGCGGTGAGCGTTTATCTTGGTTCTCTGCTCGTGGGCACGCCGGTCTTTATGATTGTCTGCGGTATCTTAGCCATTGTTGGTCATTCCTGTTCCCTGTTCCTGAAATTCAAAGGTGGCAAGGGCGTGGCTACGGGCTTGGGGGTTATGGTCATGCTGATGCCCCTGCCGGCTCTGATTGTATTTTTACTGTGGCTGGCTATTGTGAAGGTCACAGGATATGTGTCCTTAGGCTCCATTGTGGCGGCAGCCTGCGTACCGTTATTGGCCTGGCTGATGGATTATTCTTCGGAATTTATTCTCTTTGGCGTGTTGGCGGCGGTATTCATCATTGTCCGTCACCACAGTAACATTGGCCGTCTGCTGAAGGGCACAGAAAGCAAAATTCAGGCGGCAAAACGCTGAATTTGTTGATAGTTGTAAAATTTTGGGATGACAAATGTATACATAATGTGGTATACTATCTTTTGTCAGTAGAAAATTATCCATTGGAGGCGTAATATATGAACGAACAGAAAAGCGGATTTTTCCTCGTCCGTGAAGAAATTCTTCCGGAAGCAATCAAGAAAACCATCAAAGTAAAAGAAATGCTCAAACGTGGCGATGCCCGTACCATCAACGAAGCCGTGGAGAAAATGGAGCTGTCCCGCAGTGCTTATTACAAGTACAAGGATTATGTGTTCCCCTTCTACGAAGCCAGCCAGAATAAGATTGTCACCCTGACCTTCCTGCTTGAGCACAAGAAGGGTGTACTTTCCAGTGTCCTGAACACGATTTCGCAGGATTCCGGCAGCGTTATGACCATCAATCAGGGTATTCCCCTGCAGGGCGTGGCCAATGCTACTGTATCCATCGAAACCATGAACCTCAGCGTAGACCTCGAAGCTTTGCTCGATAAGCTGCGTATGGTGGATGGCGTGAAGCGTCTGGAAGTTTTGGGCCAGGCTTAATTGAATAGTTGAAAAGGGGTGTACCATATGCAGAAGGTTATTAAGATAGGCTTGTTGGGAGCCGGGACTGTTGGCTCCGGCGTGATTAAAGTGCTGGAGATGAATCGGCAGCAGATTACCGAGCGCGTGGGAGCAGAACTGATGATTAAAAAAGTTCTCGTGCGCGATTGCAGTAAGGTGCGCCCCTTTTTGGCGAACTATCAGGTCACGGACAAGATTGAGGACATCTTAAACGATGACGAAATCGAAATCGTCGTCGAGCTGATGGGCGGACTCAATCCCGCCAAGGATTATATGCTGCGGGCCATGGAAGCCGGCAAAAATGTCGTTACGGCCAATAAGGATGTTGTGGCCCAGTTCGGCAAGGAGATGTTTGCCAAAGCCGAAGAAAAGGATGTGGACTTCCTCTTTGAAGCCAGCGTCGGTGGCGGTATTCCCATCATCACGCCGCTCAAGCAATGCTTGACGGCCAATCAGATTACGGAAATCATGGGCATTGTGAATGGTACGACTAACTATATGCTCACGAAAATGACGGAATGCGGCAGCGATTACGCCAGCGTCTTGAAAGAGGCACAGGAAAAGGGTTATGCCGAGGCTAATCCGTCTGCTGATGTGGATGGTCTTGACGCGGCGCGCAAGGCGGCTATTCTTGCCTCGCTGGCCTTTAATACCCGTGTGGAACTCAAAGATGTGTCCGTAGAAGGTATCACGAAGATTACGCCGGACGATATCGAATATGCCCGGAATTTAGGCTATGTAATCAAGCTTTTGGCTGTGGGCAAGGAAACGCAGGAGCATGGTGTAGATGTGCGGGTACATCCGGTATTCCTGCCCAAGGAACATCCTTTGGCTGCGGTCAATGGCGTGTTCAATGCCATCTTTGTCAAGGGCAACGCTATCGGCGATGCCATGTTCTACGGCCAGGGCGCAGGTTCCCTGCCGACAGCATCGGCGGTTGTAGCGGATGTGATTGACGTTTCCCGCGATATCATGCGCGATAATTTTGGCCGGGTACGCTGCACCTGCTATGAAGAAAAGCCCATCTGCCCCATTGAGAAGACGGAGTCGTCCTACTATGTGCGCCTGCTCGTAGATGACAAGCCCGGTGTATTGGGTTATGTGGCTACAGCTTTCGGCAATGCCGGCGTAAGTTTGGAATCCGTTATCCAGACGCATCGGAACATCGTTGACCATGCCGAAATCGTGGCGATTTCCCACCGCGTGGAGCATGCGCAGATTGAGGCGGCTTTGGCGGCGCTCAAAGCTTTGCCTGTGGTAGATGAAATTCGCAGTGTCATTCGTGTTGAGCAGGAACGGGGGTAAGTCAGTGGATAGTCGCAGCATCTGGGTTAGAGTCCCGGGAACAAGTGCCAACTGCGGGCCGGGATTTGATTCCATTGGGCTGGCTTGTACGGTCTACAATGACTTGCAGTTAAGATTGACGGAAGCTCCCGGCTGTCGTATAACAATTGACGGTGCCGGCGCCGAAAACATCCCCCGTGACGAGCGTAATATCGTCTGGCAGTCGGTACAGTATCTGCTCAAAAAAGCAGGTCTGTCTGACACCTATAAGGGCGCGGTTATCCATATGGATAATCATGTGCCTTTGTCCCGTGGCTTAGGCAGCAGTGCTACGGCGATTGTTGCGGGGCTTAAAGGGGCCAACGCGCTGCTTAACAATCGCTTTACCCGTCGGGAACTTTTGCAGTTCGCGACCGAGATTGAGGGTCATCCGGATAATGTAGCACCGGCCATCTATGGCGGTTTTACCGTCAGTACCGTGACCCGTGGGGATGTGGAGTGCTTTACGCTGATTCCCAAGATGCGGTTAAAGCTCGTGGTGGCGGTGCCTGATTTCCCCCTGTCCACGAAAAAGGCACGGGAAGTTCTGCCCAAGGAAGTGTCCATGAAGGATGCCATCAACAATATCGGCCGTGCCGGTATGCTCGTGGCAGCGCTTTGCAAGGGCAATGAAAAATTCCTGCGCAACGTGTTTGAAGATGCTCTTCATCAGCCGTATCGGGCAAAATTGATTCCCGGCATGTATGATGTGTTTAGTGCTGCGAAAAAGGCAGGTGCCTTAGGCGCTAGTCTGAGTGGTGCAGGCCCGTGCCTTATCGCCTATTGCCTGCAGCGCCGCCATGTGGAAGAAGCTGTGGGGCAGGCGATGAAGGAGACTTTTGCCCGCCATGGGGTAACGGCAGATATTCTGCTGCTGGATTTGGATACCCGTGGGGCACATATTGTGAATGACAGATGAAGTAAATGATGACTGAGAAAGAATTTGTAAATCAAATCCGCACTGCAGGCGCCCGCGTGTTTATCGTGGGCGGCTGGGTGCGGGATTTTTTGCGTCAGGTGCCCGCCCACGATAAGGATTATATGGTGGCCGGCATTGACGAGGAAAAATTTCAACAGGTATTTCCAAAAGCACCAAGAGTCGGCAAGGCCTTTCCTGTGTATCTCGTGGAGATTGACGGTCACCATGCCGAGGTGGCTTTTGCCCGCAAGGAAGAAAAACAGGGGGCCGGCTATCGCGGTTTTGTGGTGGAGTATGGCCGTGAGGTAACACTCGAAGAAGACTTATATCGCCGGGATACCACCATCAACAGCATGGCGATGGAACTGCCCTCAGGAGAGATTTTTGACTTTTATGGGGGAAGGAGCGATGTGGAGCAGGGCATAATCCGCCCGGTGTCCCATCACTTTGCGGAAGACCCGGTGCGGGCGCTTAGAGCTGCCCGGCAGGCTGCAGAGTTTAACTTCACCCTGGCTGAAGAAACCAAAACGGCAATGAACGCCTGCCGGGAGGAATTGGCAGGGGAACCGGCTGAACGGCTTTTGCAGGAACTCAAGCGGGCCTTGATGACGGAAAAGCCTTCACGTTTTTTCCGTGCCTTGCAGGAAACAGGCCTTCTTGATGTAACTTTTCCGGAACTGGCCAAGCTAATCGGCAAGACTCAGCCGGAAGCCTTTCATCCGGAAGGGGATGCATTTGAACATACCATGCTGGTTGTGGATACGGTGGCGGCAGAGACGGATTCCCTGCTGGCTCGTTTTTGCGGCCTTGTTCATGATTTGGGCAAGGGGGAAACGCCGTCAGAAATGCTTCCGCATCATTATGGCCATGAGGTTCGCGGGCAGGATGTACTGCGGAAGTGGAATCAGCGTATGACCCTGCCGAAAAAATGGCTGCAGGGAGGTTTGCTCGTTATTGAGCAGCATATGCGGGCACCAAGACTCACCAAGGCTGGCAAGATTACAGAATTGCTGCTGAAGGTAAATTCCTCACCGCTGACGATGGCAGAATTTCAAGCCGTTATCCGGGCTGACCATCACAGCCTGCCCTTTTATCTGGAACAGGCGCCGGCAATTCTTGCCCGAATGCAGCAGGTAAATGGCAACCAGGCACCGAATACTTTAACTGGAGCAGCAATTGGTGATTGGGTGCGGAGTCAGCAAGTAAAGGCGTATCAAGAGTTAAAAAATCGAAATCAAGGAGACACAGAGTTATGACCTGGTGGCGTCAAAGACGCACATATATTATCTTTATTGCCCTGACCATTTGTATCATTGGCGGAGCGATGGGCGGCATACTTTTCTATCAGGCACAGTTGCGTGCAAAAGAGGTGCCTGAGGCAGAAGCCAAGCTGATGAAGACGAGTCAGCATAGTCCGGTATCGTATTCACCGATTTTAGAGTGGGCCAAGGATATAAATGCTGTATTTTATGAGGTGGAATTCTTTTCGTCAGTACCATTCTTTTTGGATGCAGAAAGCGAATCGACAGCGGCTATTTATCGTACGCGCAGGGTATATCAAAATCGTTATAACCCGCCATTAAGGGAATTTGCTCAGGATTTGTTGGGCAAGCGTCCTATTTATTGGCGTGTGCGTTCTATGGATTTTGATGGTCAGCCGCTGACGCCGTTCAGTAAGCTGGCAGAGCTTTGGACCAGTCCGGATATTGCACCGATGAATGCGCCGCTACCCGTAACGGATTATTCGGGCAAGAATGGTACGGTATTATTGTATCCTGTCTATCATTGGGTACAGCAGGCCGGCGCTAAGCGCTATGAAATTGCTTTGTATCATGAGAATCCGCAGCTAAATGAACAGGCACAGCCTTTTGCAACATTGTTTGCGGATATGTCAGAGCTGTATGACTCATCGCCGCGTCCATTGCCCAATGGATTTTTTTGGCGGGTGTTGTCCTTTGATGGGGACGGAAATGTGATGGGAACATGGTCAGAGCCTCAGTATTACCGAGTATCGCCTTTGGATAAATGGGAAGCAGGCGTTTTGGGCGATAGTATCAGTCATGGCGGTGGACATTTTTCCTTTGGACCGGCAGATTTTGAATTCAGCTATTTAACGTATTTAAATTTCCCGGCCATAAATCTTTCCCAAAGTGGTGATACAGCACAAATGACCCGTGACCGCTTTGAAAAGGACGTATTGCCATTCCGACCACATTATCTGTTGATTATGACGGGGAGCAACAGCTTGCGGGCAGGGGAAGACCCGCAGGTGGTTATTGACTGTCTGAAGGATATACAGCGCATGTGTCTGGAAAATAATATTGCACCGATTTTATTGACGCTGCCTGCAATAAATCCGGATAATATTCAGCACATATTCAAAGAGGATACAGCACCGGATTGGCAGCAGCGTTTTGCTGTGGTAAATGATTTTATCCGTACACAGGTGCATATTGATACTGCAGCAGCGATTAAAAGTCCTGGCGGACTCTTGCCGACTGTTTATGGCTTGGATGGCTTGCATCCGGACGCTTCCGGCAAGAAATTGATGGGAGAAAAAATAAATGCTGTTTGGCCGCAGGCAAAACTGTTGGCTGACAGATTATTGATGAAGTACCAGAATCAGGAAGATTAATGCATATCTTTGGGTAAAGGTTTGCAGGGAGGGGAGCCTATGCTGATATGGTTGCGTACACATTGGAAAAAACTATTATCCGGTTTGTTTTTAGCAATTATCATTATAGCTTTTCTGGTGCTGGAATTTTTCAGCCGGGGAGCGGCAGCTATCTTTAATCAGGCAATGATGGAGCAGGATATGCTAAAAGGCGAAATTACTGCCGAAAAAATCATTGCGCATATCAATGGGCATGTGGAATTCAGTCAGTTACAATGGCATGACCCCAATGGAAGACTTATTCTTTATGTCCCGGAAGGTTCCTTTGATGTTCGCCCCTGGGATATCATTACCGGCCATATTAAATCGACGACTATGCAGGAATTGGTCATCCGCGATGCAGCGGTAGCCATCCATTTGGGTGATGATATGAGTGTGGATTTTGTGCGGACATCTCCGGATATGCATAAAGTTAAGGAAAAGGATGAAGATTGGCAGGAAAAAGTCAGTCTGGTGGGCAAATCAGCGGAAGAACGGAAGCGAATCGGTGAACGACGCCGCAAACGGCAGGCCGAACGAATGGCAAAACAGTGGAGTAATTTTGACCGTGAGGAGAAAAAAATCCGCATGAAGCTGAAGTTCGAGAATTGCCGCTTGGAAGTTTTTCACAAGGATCGTCACTATTTACTGTCAAAAGCAAATCTGTTGGCAGATATCAACACGGATGATGATATGATATTGGATGTTTCTACTGGTCATTTTGGTGGAACGATGATTGGCAATGGCGTCAAACTCAAGGGCAAGGTTGATTTTAATGCCGCGGAAGTACCTATGGCAGATTTGCATATCAGTTTTTTGGATGTCGATTTGTCTTCCATGGGTATGGGAATCAATCTCCATGATAAGCTGATTTTTGAAACGCATTTGACCGGTCCGCTTAGTGATATCCATGGGGAAGGTACTCTATATATGGAGGAACTGCATATTCCCGCGTTGGATTTTAAAGGTGTCAGTGGCAAAATACACTATGATGGAGAGAAATTGATTTTCAATGATGTATTGGCCAGTGTCTATGATGGACAGCTTGCTGCGAATGGCGAATATGATCTGGATACCCGCTATTATTTTATCGATGGCAAGGGGACGGATTTGGATACGACGAAAGCTTTGCCAAACAGCAATCTGTCCTGTAAGGTGGATTTGGATATACACCTGGAATCCAAGGGGAGCGGCCGGGAAACAACCTCGTATGGCAGCCTTTGTTCTGGAGAAGGACACTATCAGATTTGGCCGTTTAAGCGTATTTCCGGTAATTTTGAACAGGGCTACCGGGATTTGCACTTTACAGATGTCGCTATTGAGTTTGCCGGCTTTACCGTGTATACGGATGGTTTGCGCATAAAGAATGGAAAATTGTCGCTGCAGCCCATAAGATTTCATGATACTGCCGGCAATGTGATTGCCGTATATGAGCATCAGTAAAGCGGATTATTCATCTCGATCAAAATACGCGCTTGCTTTTTTATCGTAAATGATGGAAAATAGATATACATTGCAAGCGGGAGGTAAGGTTTTATCCATGAAAGTGAATTTACAGGAATTGGCCAAGGTACTGTCCCAGTCGGACATGCATCAGGGCTATATCGATATTGCCAGTGGCAAGGTCATCATCATGCGGGATGATTTGGGTGAGGAAGAAACCCTGAATCATGTCTTTGAGATAGAGGACGATTGGGAGCATTATATTCCGTTACCCAATATGGTAGACAGTGAAGGGCATAACCTGATGGAAAGTTTTGCTGCTGCGCAGCGGGACGAGGTTAAGACGCGTCTGCAGGAAATTCTGCGTTTGCCTGGTGCGCAGCTGAAATTCCGTCAGCAGATTAAGCACTTATTGTTAAAAACTGCCTGGGAAAAGTTTCAGCAGGAATATTTCCTGAAGGTTGCTCGGGATTACTGTGATGAAAACGATTTGGAGTATGAAGAACAATGACGGTAATGGTACAGTGTTACGCGATTTTTTGGCTGCTTACCTCGATTGCTTCCTTGAAGATGGTCATGGAACGGCTGGGTGCCGATGAAGATGACGAGCGGCAAAAAGAGCAACGGGATGAACTCGATGCCATGGGGAAGATGTTTTCCGGCGAGTTCATCAGCCGGATGTTTATCCTGATTGGGGCACTTTTGCTCATCTTTGACTGTGTGGGGATGTTTTTGGCTTACCAGTATGTGGACTTTCGTCCTTGGCAGCTTATTGTATTCTATCTTTCCATTGCAGCATTGACTGGTGATTTGGCACATAATATTTACCGTTATCGGGGACTGCGGGCGGAAGGTGCCGATGTTTCGGCAATTTTGACGGAGAGCATCGACGATATCAAATCCGGTTGGAATCTGTTGACGCTGGCAGCTATTGGCGGTAAATTGATTTTGGGCGTCCTTTTGGTACTTTGGACGGTCTTCCCGTCTTAAATTAGTAGGAATTATCGCTGAAATGTGGTATGATATATCATAGTAAACAGTTCAGGGGGGATTCTCATGGTTAGTGAAGAAACTATGATGTTTAAGATGGGCGGCGAGGAAAACAAAGCCGAGACGATAATCCGTCAGGCCAGTGCCGCTATGGAAGAAAAGGGCTATAATCCCGTCAATCAGCTGGTAGGCTACCTGCTGTCCGGGGACCCGGCCTATGTGACCAGCTACAAGGAAGCGCGGAGTCTTATCCGCAAGCTGGAACGAGATGAATTATTAGAGGAACTGGTGCGTTCCTATTTGGAGAAACTTAAAGCATGAAAAGATATATGTCGTTAGACATTGGTGACCGCACGGTCGGCATTGCCGTAAGTGATTTGCTCGGACTCACGGCTCAGGGCGTGGAAACCATCCGCCGTGGTGAGCTTGACGCTGACCTCAACCGGCTGGACGAACTGATTGCGCAGTATGAAGTGGACGAGCTGGTATCCGGCTATCCGAAAAATATGAATGGCACGGAAGGGGAACGCTGCCAGATTGTCAAAGACTTTATGGCAGAGGTGTCCAAGCGTCACCCGGATTTGCCTGTGCACTTCTGGGATGAACGCCTTTCTACTGTGGCGGCCACCCGTTCACTGATTGAGGCGGATGTATCCCGCAAGAAGCGGCGCAAGGTCATCGACAAGATGGCGGCGGTATTTATCTTGCAGGGCTGGCTTGACAGCCTTCATTAAGATAGGATAGAATAAATTATTGAATAATTTATCGAGGTGAATCAAATGGCTAAAAAAGAAGATATGCAGGAAGAAGATGGCGTTGTTGTTGTCATGACCGATGAGGATGGCAACGAATACTATTACGAGGAAGAAATGATTATCCCCGTAGGCGACGAGAAATATGCGCTGCTGATTGGCATTCATAACGACGAAGATGGTCATGACCATTGCGGTTGCGGCTGTGGCTGCGAAGATGAGGACGAAGATGTCATCATCGCCAAAATCGTAAAGGGTGCTGACGGCGAAGACGAGTACGTTGAGCCCACCGATGAGGAATTCGAGGCGGTACAGAAAGCCTACGACGCTCTGGTTGAAGAATCGGAACAGGAGTAAAATAGGTAATAAGCTGCCATTCTTTGCAGAATGGCAGTTTTTCGTTTTGCCGAAAAAACAGGACAGGAGATGTTGGTGTGGGGGATTTGCTATCCAAAATTGGGGAGTTTAAGGATAAGCTGGGAAAATGGCTGAATGGTGAAGATGTGGAGCTCGGAAATATCCACGATGGGATGAAGAAGGGAACGGATTTTTTCCATTCGCTGACCTGGAAACATTGGACGGCTATAGGCGTTTCCTTTGTGGTGGTCATTGCGCTGGCGGTGGTACTCGCGTTTAATACGGCCGATGAAGCAGCACCGAAGAACCTTGACCCCAATCAGACTATCTTCCTTTCGGTCAAAAATGGCATGAGCGCCAGTGACATCGGTGACGAACTCGTCAAGCATGGGATTATCACCAATAAAAAGGCTTTTTGGCTGCAGGTGAAGAAAAGCGATGCGGCGGATAAGTTCAAGTCCGGCACCTATGCGTTCAAGCCCAATACGCCGCCGGAAGAAATCATCAATAAGTTGGTGAACGGGGAAACTACTCAGGTTAAGTTCACCATTCCCGAAGGTTTTGGTATCAAGGAAATCGCCAAACGCCTCAGTGATGAAGGGCTAGTGGACGAGGATGAGTTTTTGCGCAAGGCCAAGGATTTTGCCCCGTATAGCTATATCAAGCGGGACAAGGATATCCGTTATGCCTGCGAAGGTTTTTTATTCCCCGATACTTATGTGCTCCATGATGACCCGACAGTGGATGGCATTTTGAAGATGATGGCTGAGGATATGGATAATCGGCTGACGCCCAAAATGCGGAAGCGGGCGGCGGAGATGGATCTTTCCATCCATGAGCTGATTACATTGGCATCTTTGGTGGAGAAAGAAGCCATGTATGAAGAAGACCGACCGATTATTGCGCAGGTGTTCTTCAAGCGGCTGAAAATCGGCATGCCCTTGCAGACGGATACCACGATTCAGTATCTCTTGGATGCGCCCAAGGAAGATGTGAGCATCAAGGATACGAAGATTGAGTCTCCCTATAATACGTATCAGATTAAGGGCCTGCCCCCAGGACCGATTGCCAGCCCGGGTATGGCAGCTATCGAAGCGGTGCTCTATCCGGCCGATACGGATTATCTGTACTTCGTGGCTGACCGCAAGGGCCATAATCACTACTCAAAATCCTACGCTGAACATCAGCAGATTGTAGAACAGGTGCGATAAATTTGGAAGAATTATTACGGGAGATGGAGAGCTATGCGGCTCTCCATCATGTTCCCATCATCAACGAACGCGGGCGGCAGGCCTTTCTGCAGGTTGTGCAGGAGGCAAAGCCCCACTGTGTACTCGAAATCGGCACAGCCATCGGCTATTCGAGCCTGCTCATGGCGCAAAATGGTGCCGCAGATATTGACATCACGACATTAGAGCTCAGTGACGAACGGATAAAGACGGCACAGGGCTATATTGACCGGTCAGCATATGCTGACCGGATTCATATTATGGGCGGTGATGCGGCAGAAAATCTATTAAAGCTGCAATTGACCGGTCAAAAATTTGACTTTGTCTTTATTGACGCGGCGAAAGGTCAGTATGTGGACTATTTCCACAAGATACAGCCAATGCTGGCCGATAAGGCCGTGATTCTGGCGGATAACGTGCTGTTTCGCGGCTATGTCAAGGGCGATGTGCCTACGCCCCGGCGCTTTAAGACGATTGTCAAACGCCTGCGGGAGTATATCGAGATGGTCAGCCAGCCGCCCTATGTAACGGAAATACTGGAAAACGGCGATGGACTCGCCGTCACAAGGAGATTGGATACATGATAAAGAAACCTGAACTTCTGGCGCCTGCTGGGAATTTGGAAAAGATGAAAATGGCGGTTCTCTATGGCGCCGATGCGGTCTATTTAGGCGGCAAGGCTTTTGGCCTGCGTGCCTTTGGCGGCAACTTCACCTATGAGGAACTGAAAGAAGCTGTGGATTTTGCCCATGCGCGCGGGAAAAAGGTCTATGTGACGGTCAATATCTTCCCACATAACAGCGATATGGAAAAACTGCCGGATTATCTGCGCTATTTGCAGGAAATCAACGTGGATGCGTTATTAGTTGCAGACTTAGGCGTATTTATGCTCTGCCGCAAGCTGATTCCCACTATGGAACTCCACATCAGTACGCAGGCGAATAATACCAACTGGGCGACGGTTAATGCCTGGAAAGAGTTGGGGGCTAAACGCGTCGTGCTGGCCCGTGAAATGAGCCTCAATGAAATCCGCGAAATCCGCGAGAAATGTGATGTGGATTTGGAAATGTTTATGCATGGGGCCATGTGTATTTCATACTCGGGTCGCTGCTTGCTGTCCAATTATTTTACAGGCCGCGATTCCAACCGTGGCAGCTGTGCGCAGTCCTGCCGCTGGAAGTATGCATTAGTCGAGGAAACACGTCCGGGTAAATACTTCCCCATTGAGGAAGACGACCGGGGCACGTATATCATGAACTCCAAGGATATGTGCCTGATGCCGCATATCAAGGATGTTATTGAGAGTGGCGTGGACAGCCTCAAAATCGAAGGCCGCATGAAAAGCGTCCATTATGCCGCAAGTGTTACGAAGGCTTATCGGCTGGCTATTGACAGTTACTTTGCCGACCCGGAGAAGTTTACGGTCAAGCAGGAATGGATAGACGAACTGGAAAAGGTTTCTCACCGGGCGTATACTACGGGGTTCTATTATCACCAGCCGGATGCCGAAGACCAGATTTACGGCAAGACGTCCTATGACCAGACCTCTGATTTTGTGGGACTCGTGCGCTCTTATGACCCGGCTACCGGTTATGCTGTCGTTGAACAGCGCAACAATATGAAGGTGGGACAGGAGATTGAAGTCTTCCAGCCCACAGGGCCGCTTTACCGGCAGAAGATTACTTCGATGATTGACAATGAGACCAATGAGGAAATCTCCGTGGCACCGCATCCGCAGCAGATTATACGGATGAAGATGGAACAACCGGTGGAGGAATATACAATCTTGCGGCGGGATATTGCTAAATAGTGCCTTTGAAGGCGCGCGGCGGGGCAGTCGCCATCGTCCGCTAAGGCAGGGAGCTAAACTTGTTTTTTGCCCTTAATTACGTATCGTGAAAAGCAAAAACTCGCGTTGCTCAAACAGTATGCTTTTCACGATA
>DFHU01000033.1:14427-14592 GCA_002373045.1 Pseudoselenomonas ruminantium
GCAACTGCCCCCGCCGCGCTTACTGCCCATAGATAAATGTGAAAGGAGGAGAATATAAATGCATTAACTTAGGTGTTAGCCAAATCTGTAGAAATTTTAACCAAATTATAATTAGGAGTTGACAAAAATATCATGAGTGATACAATCCTCACAGACAGACAGACA
>DFHU01000033.1:14738-24190 GCA_002373045.1 Pseudoselenomonas ruminantium
CAGACAGACAGACAGACAGACAGCGTAAAATTAATTCAAGAGTAGAATCAGTAGACTTGATGAAAGGTTTTGCTATTCTATTGGTAGTTTTTGGACATGCCGTAGGTGCTGTTACATCGAGTAAAATGCTGGTAGAAATACCGTATTCATTTACTGCAATATATGATTTTATTTATAGTTTTCATATGCCAATTTTCTTTTTTGTTGCTGGGCTATTTATAGAACGGTGGACACAAAGATCTTATAAAAAAGCTTTGTGGGGAAAATTTTATAGATTAGCTATACCGTATTTTGTATGGGGAGGATTATTTGCTATCTATAAGGAAGTTGGCGGTTCTTTTAGTAATCATTCAGATGAAGGTATTATATCCTTTTTATGGTCGCCATTAATACCTTGGAATATTTTTTGGTTCTTGTATGTTTTATTGTTTATACAAGTAATCTATTATATATTTATAAATTTATCAGATTCTTATAAGCGTGGAAGAAGATGTTTTTTCTTAATTTCGTTAATACTATTTATGGTCTTTCCGTGCTTGCCGGATGTTTGGATTATACATAATTTATGTAAATTTATGATATTTTTTGCTATAGGTACATATATGCTAAAAAGTATGGCGGATTTTGAAAAACAAATGACATTTAAATTATTAGCAGTGATTATAAGTATATTTTGTTTTATTTCGTGCATTTATCTATTTGTTTTAAATGGTGAAAATATGTTGGCGATTAGGAGTAGGGTATTTCTAATTACTGGAAGTGTGGGAATTTTAGCGATAGCTGCTTTTTCATGGTTGGTAATAAAATTTAGTAAGTTGTGTAATTTTATTCGATATTGCGGCGAGAAATCGATGGAAATATATTTATTACATCCATTTATTTTAGGTGCTTTACGTGTGATTTTTGATAAAATGTTTGGCTTTGATTATTTATGGATTAAAACGACTTTATTATTTACTATGGCAATGCTTATGTGTTGCTGGCTATGGTATAAGGTAGATAATGATAATAGATTTTATAGGTTTATGTTTGGAATAAAATAATTATATATTGGGGGTATGTTTTTTTATATCAATTCATTAATGCTTTGAATAGAAAAAATATATTAAGATTTATAGTGGTTGGCTGGAAAAAGGTCGGGGTGTGGCTGCTAATAGATAGTGACGTATAGGTTTTTTATAAATTCTAGTTGTCTATTTGTAGATGATATGTTACACTGTATGTAGTATAGGTGCTTGTTATGCGTTTAATTATGGTGGCGTGTCAGTAAGGATGCTCCGAGTAAGAGAGGTACGTTGACCTCAAACTGACGAAGAAAACGTACAATGGTTCTGCTTGGATGGCAGAACCATTTTTTTGCTTATATATGGATAAAAGAGGTGTGATGATGTCGGCAAAATATAAAATGCCTGTTGGTATAGATGATTTTAAAGAACTTCGCCAAGGTGATTATTATTTTGTAGATAAGACTTCGTTTATTGAGAATCTCATTGATGGTCACAGCAAGGTTACACTGATAACTCGTCCTCGCCGTTTTGGCAAGACATTAACTATTTCCATGTTACGCTACTTTTTTACATTTGAAGAAGCTGAGGAAAATCGAAAATTATTTGTAGATTGTCATATAGATGCTAATGCTGAGCATATGAAAAATCAAGGTTCTTTACCCGTAGTTATGCTTTCTCTAAAAGATGTCAAGGCTGAAAGCTACGACTCTATGCTGGCACAATTACGAAGTGTGATGAGTACATTGTATCGTTCATATATGTATTTGTTGCAAAGTGATGCACTTATTGATGCTGAAAAGAAAACTTTTGAACGTATTGTAAGTGGAAGTGCTGATATTGTGGAATTGCAGCGTTCGTTGGTTGGCTTGACACATTATTTAGAATCCCATTATGGCAAGACTGTTTTATTGCTTATTGATGAATATGATGCGCCGATACAAAGTGCCTGGGAAAATGATTGTTACGATAAAGTTATCAATTTTATGCGCGGATTTCTTAGCACAGCCTTAAAATCCAATATATCCTTAAATTTCGCAGTAATGACAGGTGTTGTCCGTATCGCTAAGGAAAGTATTTTTTCAGCATTAAATAATTTTGAAGTTTCGACCATTGTTGATGGACGTTATCCTGCGGCTATGGGGTTTACACGTCAGGAAGTTTTGACGATGGCTAAAGACTTGGGACAGGAAGATAAATTCGATGAAGTCTGTGACTGGTATGATGGTTATAATTTTTCTGGCATAGATATCTATAATCCTTGGTCGGTTATCTGTTATTTTCAACGTGGTTGTCTGGCACAGCCTTATTGGATAAATACTTCAGGTAATTCCATACTGGCAACGCTCATGCGTTACCGCAGAGCAGAAGATGATGAGGCTTTGCTATCGCTGTTAGCAGGAGATAGTGTTTTAGTGCCTATTGATGAAAGTGTAATCTATCCGGATATCGAGAACAATAAAGATGCTCTTTATACGATTATGTTAGAAGCCGGATATTTGAAAACAGCTACACGCGAATTGGTTGAGGGCGAATTTATCTGTAATTTAGCAATTCCCAACCGGGAAATTCGGACTGTTTATCGCAAGGAAGTTCTAAATCGTTTTCGTGGAGATATGTTGCCTTCTGATTTGTTGAAAGTATTAACTTACATGACAACGGGAAATGCCAAGGAATTTGCTGAAGGGCTAGAGCGCTATCTTCAGCAAATGGTGAGTTTTCACGATACAGCTAAGAGACCGGAAAATTTTTATCATGGTTTTATGTTGGGATTATCCGCGTGGCTAATGCCTAACTGGCAGGTAAAATCAAACGGCGAATCCGGTGATGGACGTTTTGATATAGCGATTTATCCATGTAAGCAGGGACAGCGAGGAATATGTTTGGAATTTAAAGCAGCCGATTCTATAGAGAAATTGGATATCATGGCAGAAGAAGCGCTAATTCAAATTGAAGAAATGAACTACTTAGCGGATTTTAATGCGCGTGGTATTGCGGATGTGTGGTGTTATGGAATTGCTTTTTGTGGCAAACACTTGAAGTTGGTTAGCAGGAAATAACGTGATAGTTTACATCCGTGAATAAAAATAGTACAATATAGCTTGAGATTTGTAATGTTGCATCTTGGAGGAGGTAATTATGATGGCAGATTTAGTTCGTTATTTTGGCACGGCAACAGGCAGAGTGCAGGGCGTGGGCTTTCGGATGTTTGTGCAGCAGAATGCAATGGAACTGGGCATTACCGGCTGGGTGAAGAATATGTCCGATGGAACAGTAACTATGGAACTGCAGGGCCCGCAGGCGGCTATTGACCGTTTGGAGGCTATTATCCGCGAGGGTAATTACTTTATCAAGGTGCAGAGTTTTGGCTTGGAAGTTCGTGACGTTGTGGCAATGGAACAGCGTTTTGAAATTCACTATTAAGGGGGTGGACAGATGCACAAAGTATTGGTATTAAACGGACCAAATCTTAATCTTTTGGGAACGAGAGAGCCGGAGATTTACGGCAGTACGACCTTGAAGGATATTGAGGAAATGCTGGAAAAGCGCGGACGTGAGGCTGGTATTGAAGTGGACTGCTTCCAGTCCAATCACGAGGGCGTGCTGGTGGACAAGATTCAGGCGGCGCGTGGTGTTTATGATTACATCATCTTTAATGCGGCGGCGTTTACCCATTACAGCATTGCCCTGCGGGATGCCATTGCGGCGGTGGAAGTGCCGCTTATTGAGGTGCATATCTCGAATATCCATAAGCGGGAGGAATTCCGGCATAATTCGGTTATAGCTCCTGTCGCCGTGGGGCAGATATGCGGATTGGGCGTGGAAAGCTATTTGGCCGCCATCGAAGCTATTATTTACAAATTACGTTAATGCGTGGTGTTGTTCTTTTCTTTGGTGCAAAGAAAAGAACGAAAAGAAACAGCGACTATAAATCCCTTCCGGGGATTTAAAAGTCGCGGGCGCCCTTCTTTGGGCGCCAGGATTTGCAGTATTTTATAGGAGTTGACCCAACTAATGAAGGAAAGTCGTTTGCAGGCGTTGCGCGCTGTATTAGCTGAAAAAGGTTTGGATGCAGTAATCATTACGAAGTATGTGAATCTTCACTATTTCAGTGGTTTCCGTGGTGATGATACCACGTTGGTTATCGGCATGAACGATGCCATGCTGATTACGGACAGCCGTTATACAGAACAGGCTGGTCAGCAGGCGCCGCTTTTTGAGATTGTGGAGCAGAAGGATGGCTTGTTGGCCAAGACTGCTGAATGCGTAAAGAAGATTGGTGCGAAAAGAGTTGGCTTTGAAGGCAATGCCATTATTTATGACCACTATGCTAAACTGGGCGAACTGCTTGATGGCTGTGAATTCAATACGCCGTTGAAGCTGGATACCCTGCGTCAGATTAAAGATGCGGAGGAAATCGCCAACATTCGCAAGGCTTGTGAGATTGTGGACATTGCCTTTGCCGATATGCTGACCTATATCCGTCCGGGGATGACGGAAGTGCAGGCGGCGGCGCATCTGGAAAACTGCATGCGTGAAAACGGCTCGGAAGGTCCGTCCTTCACGACGATTATGGCATCCGGCGTGCGTGGCAGTCTGCCGCATGGCATTGCTACGGATAAGGTCATCAATGAAGGCGAGTTTGTCACCATGGATTTTGGTGCGTTCTTTGGCGGTTATGCTTCCGATATCACCCGCACCATCTGCATGGGCAAGGCTGATGAAAAACAGCGCAAGATTTATAAGGCTGTTTTGGAATCGCAGCTGCTGGGCTTGAGCAAGATTAAGCCGGGCGTATCGGGCAAGTCCGTCCATGAAGCTGTGCAGGCAAATCTGGCGAAATACGATTTGGCACAGTATTTTGGTCATGGCTTGGGGCATAGCCTTGGGCTGGAAATCCATGAAGAACCGCGCCTGTCCCTCAAGAGCACCTGTGAAGCTCTGCAGCCGGGGATGTTGGTAACGGATGAACCGGGCGTATATCTGCCGGGCTGGGGCGGTTTGCGTATCGAAGATACGGTACTCGTGACGGAAACGGGCTGTGAACCGCTGACCAAGGCGCCGAAAGAACTTATTGAACTTGGTGCGCGGTAAGTAAAGTAATGGGGAGGTAATTTCCATGAGATTTGCTAAACTGTTTATGCCGCTTTTGGCTGTAATGCTCGTGTGTTCCTCTGCGGCTTTTGCTGCCGAAGAACCGGTTTTAGCTGTTGATGGCCGGGGGAGTGCGTCGATTGCGCCGGACCAGGCAGTAGTAACGGTGGGAGTGGTATCCCGTGCCCGCAGTGCCTCGCAGGCGCAGGCAGAAAACGCGCAGAAAAGCATCGCGATTACGCAGGCTTTGAAACAACTGGGGGTAGCTGGCAGTGATATCAAGAGTCAGAATTTTTCCTTCCAGCCGGATTATCGTACGGATGACCGCAATCATGCGATAAGCGGTTATACGGCCAGCCATTATCTGCAGATTAATGTCCGCGATATTGCCAAGGCGGGAAAAATCGTCGATACGGCCTTGCAGTCTGGTGCCAACGAAGTCCATTCCCTGCGTTTTTCCGTCAGCAATCAAAGTTCTGTCCGCAAAGAAGCCTTGGGCAAGGCCATAAATGATGCCCGCAACAAGGCGGATATTATCGCCCAAGGGCTGGGCTGCCGGATTATTGGCATTAAGAGCGTGTCGGAAAGCACTGGTTCTATCGAATCCCGTTCCTACAACATGAATATGCTGGCTGCAGCTAAGGCTGTTGATACGAGTTTTGAACCGGGCGTGTTGACGTTAGATGCCAATGTACATATTGAATATCTGCTGAGCCGAGCCATGTGAATATTGTAGTTCAAAAATAAAAACTGATTGTAAAATTATACACATAATTTTACAATTGTGTATATATTTCTTGACATAAAGCCTCTTAAATGTTAACTTTTAGGTGAGAATGTTAACAAAGGAGGCTTTTTGTATGGAATTTTTTCCGTGTTATGGTGATGTCGAGAAATTGCAGTTGACCGGCGAATATGATATTGTGCCAGTCAGCTGTGAACTGTTGGCGGATTTTATCACCCCCATTGAGGCTCTGCGTATCTTGAAGAATACGAGCGAGCATTGTTATTTGCTCGAATCAGCTCAGGCCAGTGAAAAATGGGGACGCTATACTTTTTTGGGCTTTGAGCCGCGGTTGGAAATCACCTGCATTGATGGGGAGTTCAAGGCAGGCGAAAAAACGTTGCTAGGGGCTGACCCGGCAAAAGAAATCCGCAAAATCCTGGCAGAATATCGCAGCCCGCGATTATCCCAATTGCCTCCATTTACTGGCGGTCTGGTCGGTTACTTTGCCTATGATTTCATCGGCTACAGCGAGCCTAAGGCGAAAGTGCATGTAGACGACACGGAAAAATTCCGCGATGTTGACCTGATGCTCTTTGATAAGGTCATTGCCTTTGACCATGTGCGGCAGAAGATTGTGCTGATGGTCAATATGTTCTTAAAAGATGGTGAGCAGGGGTATCAGCAGGCTGCCGCTGAATTGCGCCGCATGGCAAAATTGTTGCGCTGCGGGCAAAAGGCGAAGAATTTGACTGGTCAGTTATTGGGCGAAGTCAGGCCGCTTTTCTCCAAGGAGCAATTTTGTGCTATGGTCGAGAAGGCCAAACATCATATCCATGAGGGTGATATTTTCCAGATTGTACTTTCCAACCGGCTGGCGGCACCGTTTAGGGGGAGTTTGCTCAATACCTATCGGGTGTTGCGGACGGTTAATCCGTCACCTTATATGTTCTATTTTTCTGGCTTGGATGTGGAGGTAGCCGGCGCGTCACCGGAAACCTTGGTCAAACTAGAGGACGGCATTCTGCATACTTTCCCTCTGGCCGGTACCCGCCCGCGAGGAAAAAATGCTGCTGAAGACAAGGCTTTGGAGCAGGAACTTTTAGCGGATGAAAAGGAACTGGCCGAACACAATATGCTGGTGGACTTGGGGCGCAACGATTTGGGCAAAATCAGCGAATTCGGTTCAGTAGAGGTGGAAAAACTGCATTCCATTGAGCGCTATTCTCATGTCATGCATATTGGTTCCACCGTGCGGGGCAAAATCCGTCCGGATAAAGATGCTCTCGATGCCATTGCCGCAGTTTTGCCTGCAGGCACTTTGTCCGGGGCACCTAAAATCCGTGCCTGTCAGCTGATTGGTGAACTGGAGAACAATAAGCGGGGTATTTATGGCGGAGCTATCGGTTATATTGACTTTACCGGCAATATGGATACCTGTATTGCTATCCGCATTGCCTACAAGAAAAACGGGCAGGTCTTCGTCCGGAGCGGTGCGGGAATTGTGGCCGATTCCAATCCTGAGAAGGAGTATCAGGAATGCATCAACAAGGCCAAGGCCGTTGTGCGTTCCCTGGAATATGCGGAGGATGGTGAGCTATGATTTTACTGGTGGATAATTACGATAGTTTTTCCTACAACCTTTATCAGCTTATCGGCAGCATTGAGCCGGATATTCGCGTTATCCGTAATGACGAATTGACCGTGGCAGAGATTGAAGACCTGCAGCCTGAGCGCATTATCCTGTCCCCAGGACCGGGCCGGCCGGAAGACGCTGGCAATATTATGGAAATCGCCACAGTATTGGGGCCGAAAATTCCAACTTTAGGTGTATGCTTGGGTCATCAGGCGATTTGCGCGGCTTTTGGCGGTGTTGTGACATATGCTAAGGAACTCATGCACGGCAAGCAGTCCGTTGTTCATTTTGCAGAAGATTGTCCGCTATTCAAAGATTGTCCGCAGGATATGCCGGTAGCCCGCTATCATTCGTTGGCGGCAGAGGCGGACACATTGCCGGATTGTCTGCAGGTTACTGCAAGAACCGCAGATGGAGAAGTGATGGCGGTACAGCATAAGGCCTATCCTGTTTATGGTGTACAATTTCACCCAGAGTCCATTATGACACCAAATGGCAAGACTATTTTAACAAATTTCATTAAATCCTAAGGCGTTACCGTAAAAAATAGGCACTGTGACAAATGCAAGTTCTCCACAGTGTCTATTTTCGTGTATAATGAAGTATGAAGTCTTTTATTGAGGACAGGGAGGTTAGAAATGCGCTTGTTAAGAAAAAGCTTGTTGACAGCAGTGGTTATGTTTATATGCTGGACAAGCAGTCTGTATGCTAAGCCTTTGGCTGTAGTTCAGGAAAGCAATCTATGTGGTGTGATCGATAATCAGGGAAATTTTATCGTACCATTGGGGTATGACCGAATAGTGCCATGGTCAAATGGAGCGTTGATGGTGAAGAAAGGGGATAATTGTGGTGTCCTGGGGGCAGACGGGAAAGTAATTGTGCCAATAGAATATTTGAATATCCTAATCCCCAGCCATGGAAATACCTATCTAGTTGAAAATAATGAAGCGCATTGGGGCGTATACAGTGCGGATGGAAAGATGCTTTTGCCAACTGTTTATGATGAAGTAACAGCGGTTGACAAGGGGAATACATGCTTTGCAGTCCGTCAGGGGACGGTATGGAAATTTATCCATAGCGATGGCTCGGCAGCCAGTAATGAAGAATTTGACTATATTGGAGAATTTAGTGAAGACGGTTTGGCTGTCGTAAGACAGAAAGATAAATGGGGCTATGCTGCATTGCCGGGGAAAATTGCAATCAGTCCACAGTTTGAGGGGGCGCAGAATTTTTCCAACGGACTTGCTGCTGTGAAGCAGCAGGGCAAGTGGGGCTTTATTGATGCGCATGGCATTGTTAAAATAACACCGCAATTTGCCGAGGTTTATTCTGGCTTTTCTGAAGGTTTGGCCGCAGTGCTGTCGCCTAATGGTAAAGGCTATATCGATAAGCATGGGAATTTACTGATACCGCGTGACTCGCGCTATATCGGACAATTTAAAAATGGTGTGGCGGAAATCCGTGAAGTAAAGAAGAAACTGAATGTGTGGAGCTCATTGGCCTATGGGGCAAGCATCGCTTTGGGCGGCATAGGCTTGCCACCAAAAAATGCGTTGAAGAGTAATGAAAAAAGAGGCTTCATCAATCGACAGGGAAAGGAAATTGTGCCGAATGGTTATGATGAGGTAATGCCTTTTACAGATGATATGGCGCTGGTACGCAAAGATAAGAAATGGGGAGCGGTGAGTAAGGATGGAAAAAATACGATTCGCCCTAAGTATCTGGCCATGCGCGCCTTTGCCAGTGGCTTGGCGGCTGTTCGTACGGGGAGCAGCTGGCAGCTTATTGATAAAGCTGGTCAGGTTGTTAAAAACCTGCCGGATTCAGTAACGGATGCTGGTGGTTTATCTGCAGGACTGCTTTCCGTGTGTATAGGTGACAAATGGGGCTATATGAATATGGAGGGGGAATTGGTTGTTACGCCGCGTTTTATGCAGGCTGGAAACTTTGTAGATTTAGAAAATAAACGCTGAACACCAATTTGAGTAAAAGG
>DFHU01000033.1:24301-37382 GCA_002373045.1 Pseudoselenomonas ruminantium
AACCTTTGTGTAAGGCAGGATATAGCGAGACCATTGGCGAAATTATGAGCTAATAAGGATGGGGCGATGGTTATGTCAAATAAAGAAAATTTTTGGCGGATACTCGTGAATCAGTGCCGTCAGGAACAAAGGCAAAACAGCAGTACACAGGAAGGTGCGGCGATTGTAAGGCTGGCAGATTTTCTTTTACAGGAGACAGTTGCCTGCAATGCCAGTGATTTGCATATTGAACCATTAGGCGGGGAACTGCGCTTTCGCCTGCGCATTGATGGTTTGCTAACGGTCATGCCGTATCGTCTGCCGGGGGATCTTGCATCGCCGCTTATTTCGCGGATTAAGGTTTTGGCGAACATGGATATTGCCAAACATCAGCAGCCACAGGATGGTGCCTTCGTTTTCTCGGCGGGAGAACGGAAGATTGATGTGCGGGCGGCAGTTATGCCGGTCTATGGCGGAGAAATGTTGGTCTTGCGTCTGATGAATCTGCAGGAAGAATTGCTTACCTTAGATGAATTAGGCTTTTTGCCCGATGTTAAGCAAAAATTTCGGGAGCTTATTCATCGCCCGGCAGGTTTGGTCATTGTTTCGGGCGCTATGGGCTGTGGGAAAAGTACGACGTTGTATGCAGCCTTGCAGGAACTGAATACCGAGGATAAAAATTGGCTGACGCTTGAGGACCCTGTCGAGCGGCACATAAAGGGCGTTAATCAGGTGCAGCTTAATCCAAAAGCCGGTCTTGATTATGCGCAGGGATTAAGGGCTGCTTTACGGCAGGATGCGCAGGGGATTTTACTCGGCGAAATCCGGGATGAAGAAACGGCTATGATGGCTGTCCGTATGGCCTTGACTGGCCATTTAATGCTCACGACCCTGCATACGGAAAATGCGGTGGCAGCGGTGTTCCGGTTAATCGATATGGGTATTCCGCCTTATTTGCTGGCAGCAACTTTGTCCGGTGTATTGGCGCAAAGATTAGTTCGCCGCTGTACAGATGATGGAGCTTATAAAGGAAGGCTGGCTTTGCATGAACTGTTGGTGGTTGACCAGTCAATCCGGGAAGCGATTCTGGCTGGAAAAAGCCGGGAGCAATTAGAAACTTTGGCAAGGGAAGCGGGGATGAAATCCCTTTTTGATGATGGACAGGAAAAAGCAGTGGCAGGACTTACTTCATTACAAGAAGTGCAGAGAGTAATTTATGGAACCTGAGTGATGCTAAAGAAAAATCACTTGAAAGAGACCTCGATTTTTAGTAACATGGGGAGTAGAAGTTTTCTCATTAGTTATTAAAGATTGGGGTTTTTTTGTGACCAAAGCGATATTTTTTGACATTGACGGCACACTGATTAACATTCATCATAAAAAAACAACGATGTCCCTATCGGTAAAAAAGGCTATCCGTGAACTGCGGGCGGCAGGGCACCATACGTTTATTGCTTCCGGGCGTCCTTTTGCTTATCTTAGCGATGAACTGACGCAGGAAGGTCTTTTTGATGGTTTCGTGCTGATGAATGGAGCGGTTGTCATGCTGGATGGTGAAGTAATCTTTCGTCAGGATATGCCAGCGAAGACGGTTCGTGATATGGTAGCGCTGGCCGAGGAACATGGGCTGGAATATATTTTGGAAAGCCAGCCGCATGTGTATTTGCGGCCGGAATTCAAGGGACTCGAAAATGTCTATCGCAATATTGATATAGACGTCAATAAATTTGTGCGGGAGTTTGATTTGTCCGAGGTTCAGGTCGCTAAACTGGAGTTTCTCTGTGACACGCCGGGTGCAAACGGTGTATTTGAAAAACTGCTTTCCTGGCATGGCGTGACGGGGCTTATCGACCCGACCCTGCGCAAATATATGGAGCTCTATTCGTCGGATATCTCCAAGGCTACGGGCATTGAACAGGCATTGAAATACATGGGCATTCCCTTGGAAGAAAGCTATGCTTTTGGGGATGGGCTGAACGATTTGGAAATGATGGGCACTGTGGGGCATGCTTTAGTTATGGGTAATGCTGGGCCGGAACTCAAGGCTTTGGCAGAGCACGTTTTGCCCACAGTGGATGAAGATGGAGTAGCGGATGGTATTTACCGCTATATCCTGAAACGCATTTGAGGTGAGTGAGTTGAAGAAACGATTGACGATAGCCATGACGGCTTTATTATCCTTGTGCCTGCTCTTTGCGGGTTGTGGCGGTGGTAAGACGGCGGACAACAGCAGTGTTGCGCAAAGTGTCCCTGCTGTAACGGAAACCGGTAAAGAACTGACGGTAAAGATGCTCAATGTTGGTCAGGGGGATGCGATACTCATTCAGACCCCGGAGCAGACCGTGCTTATTGATACCAGCGATTTGGATGAGCAGGAAAAATTGCGCAATGAGCTGAAAAAAGCCGGAGTTAAGCGTATTGACAAGCTGATTCTCACCCATCCCCATGCAGACCATATCGGTGGTGTAAAGGATGTGGTGCTCAAGGATTATGAAGTGGGTGAGGTTTACGATAACGGCATGCCCTCCAAGTCCAAGATTTATACTGGCTATATGAAGGTATTGAAGCAGAAGAACATCAAACGCCATGCATTGACTGCAGGTGATGAATTGGATTTGGGTGGCGGCGTAAAGTTCAAGGTATATGCGCCGGAGAAAGCTGCTGTGGAAAAAGGCAGCAAGACCACGGATAACCATGACCCGAACAATGAGTCTGTGGTGGGCAAGCTGATTTTCGGTGAATTTGCCATGATGTTTACGGGCGACGCTGAAAAGATAGAAGAAATGCCGATGGTGAGTGCTTATGGCAAGGAATTAAAGAGTACAATACTAAAGGCTGGTCATCATGGCAGCAAGACGTCTTCATCGAAGGAATTTTTGCGGGAAGTTGCACCGGAAGCGGCAGTTATTTCCTGCGGTGCTGGCAATGACTATGGACATCCGCATGACCAGACCATGAAGAAATACAAAGCGATGAAACTTAAAATCTACGAAACCGATAAAAATGGTACCATTACGATAAAAACGGATGGCAAGAACTATACGATTACACCGGAAATGGGGAATGCACAATGATTTCGGCATATATTGACCGCTATGAAGGCAATCTTGCGGTGCTGCTCTTAGGCGATGACATGAAAAAAGTCAATTTCCCTAAGGAGTTTTTACCCGCTGATGTAGGCGAGGGTGATTATATCACCATAGATATCGCCTTGGATAAAGAGGCCAATGAGCAGGCTGAAGCTGAAGCTTTGGAACTGTTGAAGGATTAATTGGGAGGCAATTTAATGAATAACGTATTCCGCTGGGCAAGTTGGGTGGGCGTTCTCATGGCGTTTGTTTTCGGCCTGTGGCTGCCCCAGATGGCAGAGGCTTCCGGTCAAAGCCATGAATTAAATTATTTTCAAACAAGCAAGGTAAAAATAGCAGGGGCAAATACCCTGCGTATCGAAATAGGTATGACAGGGGATGAACCCAAGTATACGGTAAAGGAGCTTTCTTATCTGCGCAAGCAGCTGATTATCACCTTACCGAATACGGAAAGAGGCAAGGTAAAAAGCTTCATTTCCCTGAAGAATGAATTTGCTACGCAGGTAAGAATCAGTGAGGTAGGAGAAAATCTTCAGATTGCCATTGATTTTGTCAACCCGCCGTCGAATGGCAATTACCGTATTTCTACTGTACCTGCTGAACGGCGGAAGAAAAAGCCGGCACGCATTATTTTGGAACTATTCAAGGACAATGCTGACAATGGTGGTGCGTCTGTACCAGGAATCAAGGGCAAGACCATTGTGGTTGATGCCGGTCATGGTGGCAGCGACAGTGGTGCCGTTGGCCCTACGGGGGTTAAAGAAAAGGACGTTACCTTTGCTGTAGCCAAAAAGGTACAGAATCTACTCACTAAGTCCGGTGCCCGCGTGATTATGACCCGTACCCGCGATGTGGATGTATATGCGCCTAACGCGACTGACCGTCAGGAGCTGCAGGCACGCTGCGATGTAGCCAACCGTGACAGCCGTGTGTCGCTGTTCTTATCCATTCATTGTAATGCATTTTCCAGCCCGGCAGCGCATGGCATGGAAACCTATTATTGTGCAGGTTCGGCAAAAGGACAAGAATTTGCCAGCCTGCTCAATGAGGAGCTTGCCAAAGCCGGCGGACTTTTTAATCGCGGGGTCAAGACCGCCAATTATTACGTGCTGCGGCATACGAATATGCCGGCATCCCTTATTGAATTGGCTTTTGTGACCAATTACAACGAAGAGAAACTCCTGCGCAGCGATGCTTACCAGAATAAACTGGCTAATGCTATTGTTAAAGGGATTGCCCGCTATTTCAAGGGCTAAAACGGAATTTTATCGAGATGAGGTGAGACGATGAAAAAATTACGCTATTTGCTTTTGCTGGTATTGGCAGTAACGCTTCTATGTGCTGCCGGCTGCAGTGATGATAAAAATAATTCAGCAGGGGTAGGCGACAAGACCACGATTACGGCGGATAAGGGCAGCGCCCCGGAGGCTTTGCCGGATAAGGAAAAAAACAAAAAAGAAAACGGCAAGCTGACCATCAAAGTGTATTATCCCGATGAACAGGGTTTGAAGCTTTGTGCTGTGCAGAAAACGGTGAAGTTGAGCAAAGAAGATAAATATACAGCAGCACTCAAGGCACTCCTCGATGGCACAAAGGAAAAAGGGCTGACCACTATCGTACCGAAACAGGCGAAAATAAAAAGCGTCAAGGTACAGGGCGATACGGCTTTTGTCGATTTTGACCAGAATCTGACCAAAAAGTTTATCGGCGGTTCAACAGGGGAAGAAATGCTGGTTGGTTCCATTGTCAACACGCTGACCGAATTTAACGAAATCAAAAAAGTTCAACTGTTGGTCGAAGGCAAGAAGATTGAATCCATTTCCGGACATCTGGATTTGACCAAACCGGTGGAACGGATGGAGAGTTTAATCAAATAAGTTATTGATTTTTTGACTTTTTTATAAGAATTAACCGATAGAACGCGCAGAAACCCTTGTGTTTCTGCGCGTTCTATGGTATTATAGCAAGAGTATGGCATATTTTACGGGAAAGTACGCAAAAACGTGCCATACCTTGATTCAGATAATAACAGGAGGTCGTTTCAGACAATGAAAGTTACGGTTGAAAATGGTGAAAACCAGCAGGTTACTCTGACGGTGGAGGTTGAAGCTGCGGAAGTTTCCAAGGCAGTGGAAAAGGCTGTAAAGCGTCTCAGCAACCGTGTAAATATTCCGGGTTTCCGCAAGGGCAAGGCTCCGCGCAAGATCATCGAGCGCAACGTGGGTATGGATGCTATCATGCAGGAAGCTTTTGATATCGTAGGTCCCAAGGCTTTCGCTGATGCTCTTGAAGAACAGAAGATTGAGCCGGTCAGCCGTCCGCAGATTGACATCGAAACCCTTGAAGATGGCAAGGATCTCGTATTCAAGGCTACGGTTACGCCGCGTCCGGAAGTTAAACTCGGCGAATACAAAGGCCTGAAGGTGGAAAAGAACGTAGAAGCTGTAACGGATGAAGACGTTGAAAAGCAGCTCAAGACGTTCCAGGATCGTCAGGGCAAGATGGTTGACGCTCCGGAAGGTTCCGAAGTTAAAGATGGCGACTTCACGACGCTTGATTTCGAAGGTTTCGTAGATGGCGAAGCATTCGAAGGCGGCAAAGGTCAGGATTATCCGCTGCAGATTGGCTCCGGCAGCTTCATTCCGGGCTTCGAAGATCAGCTGATCGGCGCTAAGATTGGTGAAGAAAAAGAAGTCAACGTAACGTTCCCGGAAGAATACCATGCTAAGGAACTGGCTGGCAAGGCTGCTACCTTCAAGTGCACGATTCGCAGCATCAAGCAGAAAGAACTGCCGGCTATGGATGATGAACTGGCTAAGAAAGTCAGCAAGTTCGAAACCCTTGAAGAACTCAAGGCTGATGTGCGCAAGAACCTCGAAGAAAACGCAGCTCGCAAGGCTGAAAACGACCAGAAGAGCGCTGCTATTGAGATGGCAACGAACAACATCACCGTTGACATTCCGGCTGTTATGATTGACAACCGTGTAGAAGGCATGATTCGCGAAATGGCTATGCGCCTCGAACAGCAGGGCATGAGCTTTGATGCTTACCTGCAGTACGCTGGCACAGACATCAACAAGATTCGTGAAGACTACCGCGAAACGGCTGAAAAGAACGTGCGCACGGATCTCATGCTCGAAGAAGTTGCTAAGGCTGAAGACATCAAGGTTGAAGCAAAAGACCTCGACGCTGAAGTTGCTGGCATGGCTGCTGCTTACGGTGCTACGCCGCAGCAGGTTCAGAAGATTATTAAGGAGCAGGGACGCATTGGCGATTTGGCTGCTACGGTACTTCGCAAGAAGACGGCACAGTTCATCATCGACAACATTGCCTAATTTTTCCCTGTATATGGGGGTATACCAATGAGTTATGTACCAATGGTCGTAGAGCAGTCTAACCGTGGCGAGCGGGCATATGATATTTATTCCCGCCTGCTCAAGGACAGAATTATCTTTCTGGGCGGTCAGATTGACGATAATGTAGCCAATGTTGTAGTGGCTCAGATGCTCTTTTTGGAGTCGGAAGACCCGGACAAGGACATCTACCTCTACATCAACAGCCCCGGTGGTGTAGTAACTGCCGGTCTGGCTATCTATGATACCATGCAGTATATTAAACCGGACGTTTCCACGATTTGCATTGGTCAGGCGGCCAGCATGGGAGCGGTGCTCCTGACGGCTGGCGCCAAGGGCAAGCGCTTTGCGCTGCCCAACGCCCGGGTTATGATTCACCAGCCGTTAGGCGGTGCTCAGGGGCAGTCTACGGATATTCAGATTCAGGCCCGTGAGATTCAGCGCATCCGTGAGACCATTAACGATATTTTCGTTGCAACCACGGGCAAATCCGCTGAGAAAATCAATAACGACACGGAACGCGATAATTTCATGACCGCAGCCGAAGCCAAGGCTTACGGCATTGTGGATGAAGTGATTACCCGTCCCAAAAAGACCAAGAAAACCGACGCTAAAGATTGAGGGGTGGTGTCATGTTGAAGTTTGGGGATGAAAAAGGTCAGCTCAAGTGCTCTTTTTGTGGTAAGACGCAGGAGCAGGTAAGAAAGCTGGTTGCAGGTCCCGGCGTCTATATCTGCGATGAATGCATTGAACTGTGCAATGAAATCATTGAGGAGGAGTTCAGTGAAGAAGCAGAAGTAGAACTCAAGGACGTCCCAAAACCGAAGGACATCCGCGCAATCCTCGACCAGTATGTAATCGGTCAGGATGAGGCTAAAAAGAGCCTCGCCGTGGCTGTTTACAATCACTATAAGCGCATTAATATGGGTGCAGCTAAGACAGATGATGTGGAACTTCAGAAGTCCAATATTCTGATGCTTGGCCCCACAGGCAGCGGCAAGACGCTCTTAGCGCAGACGCTGGCACGGATTCTCAATGTTCCTTTTGCCATCGCAGATGCTACGGCGCTTACGGAAGCCGGTTATGTGGGCGAGGATGTGGAAAACATCCTCTTGAAGCTCATTCAGGCAGCGGATTATGATGTGGAGAAAGCGGAACGCGGCATTGTCTATATCGACGAAATCGACAAGATTGCCCGCAAGTCGGAAAATCCTTCCATTACCCGCGATGTATCTGGTGAAGGTGTACAGCAGGCACTGTTGAAGATTCTGGAGGGCACGGTCGCTTCCGTTCCGCCGCAGGGCGGACGCAAGCACCCACATCAGGAGCTTATCCAGATTGATACCACGAATATTCTCTTTATCTGCGGCGGTGCTTTTGATGGCATTGAAAAGGTTATCGAAAGCCGTATCGGTCAAAAGCAGATGGGCTTTGGTGCCAATATCAAATCCAAAAAGCAGCAACGTAATGTGGGCGAAACTCTCAAGAAGCTCCTGCCGGAGGATTTGCTCAAACATGGCCTGATTCCGGAATTTATCGGCCGTGTGCCGGTAGTGGTAACGCTGGAATCTTTGGATGAGGATGCGCTGGTCAGCATTCTGACCAAGCCGAAGAATGCCTTGATTAAGCAGTATGCCAAGCTTCTGGAAATGGATGGCGTAAAGCTCTCCTTTGAAGATGATGCACTGCGTTTAATCGCCAAGGAAGCCTTGAAGCGCAAGACCGGTGCCCGTGGTCTGCGGTCCATCATTGAAGCAATCATGCGCAATGTCATGTTTGATATTCCTTCGATTGAAGGGGTAACGGCTTGCCATGTGACCAAGGAAACGGTTAATAACAAAAAAGACCCTGTTTTGACCATCGACAAGAAGGTTCAAAGCGGTGAAGCATCTGCCTAAGTTATTTGGATGGTAGACGCATAACAAGGCGTTGCGCAGGCAGCGCCTTGTTTATTTCATAGTTTAGGATATAGAAAAAGGAGGGATAAGATGGCTGACTTCAGAACTTTGCCATTACTGCCGCTTCGAGGTATGGTAGTATTCCCTTATATGATGATACATATTGATGTGGGCCGGGACCGTTCCATGGCAGCGATTGAAGAAGCCATGGTGGAAAACCGGGAGGTTATGCTGACTACGCAGACCGATGCGGAAGCAGAAGAATTTACCTTTAAGGAACTCTATCCGGTCGGTGTGGTAGCCGAAATCCGTCAGGTGATTAAGCTGCCGGGCGATACCGTGCGGGTATTGGTGGAAGGCAAGCACCGTGCCGTTATTCATGAGTATCATGAACAGGAAAATTTTGATACTGTGGAGGTAGAAGAATTTACCGATAAAATCGATACATCCATGAATATGGAGGCGTTGAACCGGGCGGTGGTGCATCAGTTTGAAGAATGGGTGCGCCTGTCGAAAAAGATTCCTCCAGAAACGCTGGTGTCCGTGGCTATCATTGATGATGCAGGCCGGCTGGCCGATTTGATTGCCAGCCATCTGAACCTCAAGGTGGAAACCCGTCAGGAACTTTTGGCAGCTATTGATGTCAAGGAGCGTCTGGAAAAACTTTATGCTGTGCTGACGCGGGAAATGGAAATCCTGCAGATGGAACACAAGATTGGCAAGCAGGTGCGCAAACAGATGGATAAAATCCAGAAGGATTACTATCTGCGCGAGCAGATTAAAGCTATTCGTCAGGAACTCGGCGACAGCAACAAGAGCGAGATTGACGAAGCGCGGAAGAAGCTCAGTGAGGGTAATTATCCCGATGAGGTCAAAAAAGCGGTGGAAAAAGAATTAAACCGCTTAGAGTCACTGAGCAACATGCACGCAGAAACCGGTGTTATCCGCAATTATGTGGATTGTCTGCTGGAACTTCCCTGGAATGAGGAATCCGAGGATACGGTGGATATTGCCGCCGCCAAAAATATTCTCGATGAAGACCACTATGGTCTGACCAAGGTCAAAGACAGAATTCTCGATTATCTGGCTGTACATAAGCTGGCTAAGGACAAAAGTGCGCCGATTCTCTGTCTGGTAGGCCCTCCCGGTGTGGGCAAGACATCGCTGGCTACTTCGGTTGCCAGAGCTACGGGCCGTGAGTTCGTGCGTGCGTCACTGGGCGGTGTTCGCGATGAAGCGGAAATCCGCGGTCATCGCCGCACCTATGTAGGAGCCATGCCGGGACGCATTATTGAAGGCATCCGCAAGGTCGGCAAGAAAAATCCCGTGTTTCTGCTCGATGAAGTGGATAAGCTTTCCGGTGATTATCATGGTGACCCGTCAGCGGCGCTGCTTGAAGTCCTTGACCCTGCGCAGAATTCCACCTTCAGTGATCATTTTGTGGATTTGCCTTTTGACCTGTCCAAAGTATTTTGGATTGTGACGGCCAATAACCTCGGCAATATCCCCCGCCCGCTGCGGGACAGAATGGAAATCATTCAGCTCTCCAGCTATACGGAAGTGGAGAAATTAGAGATTGCCAAGCGCTACCTCGTAGCCCGTCAGCGCACGCAGAATGGTCTCAAAGCCAAGGATATCAGCTTTGGTGCAGGTGTATTGCAGAAAATCATCAGCGATTATACCCGTGAATCCGGCGTCCGTGAACTTGAACGTGAAATTGGCAGCGTATGCCGCAAGGCCGCCCGCAAGATTGTAGAGGGCGAAGAAGCGCCGATTAAAGTGACCAAGAAGAACCTTACGGACTTTTTGGGCAAGGTTAAGTTCCAGGATACCAAGGCGAATAAAAAGCCACAGGTCGGCGTAGTTACCGGCATGGCCTGGACGGAAGTTGGCGGTACGATTCTGCCGACGGAAGTTACCGTGCTCAAAGGCAAGGGCAAGTTGATTTTGACCGGTCAGATTGGTGACGTCATGCAGGAATCGGCGCAGGCAGGGCTTACTTATGTCCGCAGCCGTTCGGATAAGCTGAAACTGGCAGATGATTTCTACGAGAAGGAAGATATCCATATTCATCTGCCCGAAGGAGCCATTCCGAAAGACGGCCCCTCTGCAGGCATCACCATGGCCACGGGTATGATTTCGGCCCTGACCGGCAGAAAGGTCAGAAGTGATGTAGCCATGACCGGCGAAATCACCCTGCGAGGCCATGTGCTCCCCATCGGCGGCCTCAAGGAAAAAGTTCTGGCTGCTTACCGCGAAGGCATGAAGACCATCGTTCTGCCCAAGGACAACGAAAAGGATATCGAAGATATCCCCGAAACCGTGCGGGAGAAATTGGAATTCAAGCCAGTAGAGTCTATGGATGAAGTGCTGAAAATAGCATTGCTAAAATAAATATTTTCGTATGAGGAGAAAAGCCTTCCCCAGAGGGGAAGGCTTTTGTAAAGGAGATGAATTTATGAAGGATAGAGTAATTATCACCCAGGGACAATATGTAGCTTCCGCGGTCAAAAAAGACCAATACCCTGAAGCCGACCTGCCGGAAATCGTCTTTATCGGCCGTTCCAACGTGGGCAAGTCCTCGCTGATTAATTCTTTGACCCGTGTCAATAATTTGGCCCGTGTGTCCTCCCAGCCCGGCAAGACGCAGACCATCAATTTCTTTGAAGTGGGCGTTAAGATTGCCGAGGTTGAGGAACGCAAGGCGTTTTATCTCGTTGACTTGCCCGGTTATGGCTATGCTAAGACCGGCAAGGAAAAGCGGAAAATCTGGTCGAAGTTTATCGAAGAGTACCTGCTGAACTCCCCGCGCCTCACCTTTGTCTGCCAGCTTATCGACAGCCGTCACGAGTCGATGGCTTCCGACGTGGAGATGTTCAACTGGCTGGTGGATAATGGCATTCCTGTGCTGATTATCGCCACCAAGGTGGACAAGATTGGCAAAAATGAACGGGCCAAGAACATTGCCGCCATCAAGCGCAAGTTGGGCATCAAGGAGATTTCTGTGCTGCCCTATTCCTCGCTAAAAAATGAAGGTCGTTCAGATTTACTTGACGTTATCGGTGATTCTTTGTTAGAATAAGAACAGAGAAATGTGAATCGGATTCATATTGCGCTAAAACAATGGCTATTGCGAAAGAATCTCGATAACGACAAGGGAGAGGGACATTATGATGGAGCTGACGGATTTTGATAAATCCCTGCTAAACCTTTTGCAGGGGAGTCTGCCTGTATGCAGCCGGCCGTTTGCCAAGCTGGCTGAGGAATTGGATACGGACGAACAGACGGTCTTAACGCGGGTGCAGGAATTAAAAAAAGAGGGATATTTGCGTCGGATTGGTACGTTCTTTGATTCCAACAATCTAGGGTACAAGGGAACACTGGTGGCGCTGAAAGTTGACCCGTCAAAAATGCAGACCGTAGCAGAAGCCATCAATCTCTATCCTGGTGCTACGCACAACTATGAACGGGAGGGACGCTATAATTTGTGGTTTACGCTCCTGACCCCGGATTTAGAAACAGAAGCACGGATTTTGGACGAAGTACAGTCCTTAAACGGCGTGGAAGATATGCTGAATCTCAAAGCCAACAAGAAGTACAAAATCAATGTGCAGTTCAAGCTGCATTGAGGAGGCTTTTAACAGCCAAGCATAACTTATAAAAAGTTGATAAAAACCGATAAAAAGTTTAAGCAACCTAAGCAAAATTACTTTCCGATACAGAAATAGTACAATGCCCATCAAGGCATGGTATAATTATTCGTATAGGGGAGGTGAATGCGATGATAAGGTCAGTCAGGATACGACTATTGCCAAACAACAAGCAGAGAACTAAACTTTTTTAGTTCGCAGGTGCTTCAAGATTTGCCTATAACTGGGCTTTAGATAAGCAGATGGATAATTTCAGAGAAGGCAGAAAACTGCAAAGTGATTATGACCTTCGCAAGGAGTTCACCGTTCTTCGTAATTCTGAAGAATACTCGTGGCTTCTGGGCATATCCAACAATGTCACCAAGCAGGCTATTAAGGATTTGTGTATAGCGTACAAGAACTTCTTCCGCAAGCAGAGGCAGAAAGGGTATGTCAAATATTCACCCAAGAAGCTGGCACATTTTGCCCGCATCGACAGGAAACCGACCGTCTATGACATGAACGGGCACCCTAAGTTTCGCAGCAAAAAGAATGGCGACTTTCGTTTCTATCAGGACAATGTAAAAATCCATTTCACCGCTACGCATGTTAGGCTGGAAAATATAGCTGGCAGCAGAAAAAAGAACCGTCAACGGCTCAACTGGATAAGGCTTGCTGAAAAGGGAAAAATTCCTGTAAAGGGAAGATACACCCAACCACGGATAACCTTTGACGGTGAAAACTGGTGGCTTTCCATAGGAATCAGAACTTCTTATACGCTAAAGCCAATGCGAGGACTAAACTTCAGTCGCAAACAGCCGGGACGTTTCTGCACAGAAGGTGTCGGCATTGATTTAGGTATCAAAGACTTAGCGATAATCTCGGACTCTACAGAAGTCAAAAATATCAATAAGTCTCATACAATAAGGAACCTCAAAAAGAAAAGACGCAGGTTGCAGCGTCAGGTATCGCGAAAATACCAGATGAACAAGAAAGGAGAGCGTTACTGCAAAACAAGCAACCTTATAAAAAGCGAAAAACGACTTTTACGAATCAACCACAGGCTGGCTGACATCAGAGCCAATCATGTACATCAGGCAACGAGAATAATTATAAACCGAAAGCCAAGGTTT
>DFHU01000057.1:0-32104 GCA_002373045.1 Pseudoselenomonas ruminantium
TATTGGGAATTTTTCACGCTAAACCTCCCGGACAAATTTTGACTAAAATGGCTTTTTCACGTTTTTCAGCTTTTTCATGTGGCTTATTTTAGTCAATTATCTCATCTGGGAGGAAAAATTTACATACACCGTATTATTTTGCGGTTACGGTCTATATACATATATTCGCTATATTCGTCAAGATTAACATCCGAAGACTTCTTTTTCTCCGGCGGGGCTGCCTGTGTTATTGCACGCATACGGTCAATCCGATACCATCTAATATTTAATCGCAAAGTCCTCAATTTCAGGATGCTTGCTACAATAGTCAAATACAAAAGCCTCCATAGCCTTGCTGAAGTTGGAGTGCTTGGCCATGAAATTCTTCAGTACAGGGTGCGAATCATCAAAGCAAAACCAACTGGCCTTTTGACTTGCTACTGCCCTATTCGAACTGAAAAGAAAATTTTCTTCCCGGCGTAATGTATTTCAACATAAAGAGTTCACATTCCGTAACTCTGCCCACCACATTGACCCGCTTATCGGCGGGCTGGGATTTCTTGATGATTTCCAGCTCACCCATATAGCGCAGGTAATCCTTATTGTCAATGGTGATGGCTCCACGCCGCCGTTCCTTGTTGTTCTCCGGCTCCACTGTCCCATTTAGCAGTCCTCTGCTCTCCTGCGCACGGATAGCATCGCGGGCTTCGTCCTCGCGGGCCGTGAAGGTATGGCGCAGAAGTTCCTGCTGAACTGCATCGTCCGTAAAGAGCTGCGCGCGCAGAACCACCTCATCACCAGGCAATTTCCCCACGGTTTTGAGTTCATCCGGCATTGGCAGACTGTCGCTTAAAAATACGGAATCAATCCCCATGGCCGCCATATGTCTTGCCGCTCTGTCCGTATGCCACAGGCGGTGCGTTTCCATCGTCGGCAGGCCTTCAAAAAGCGGCCCCCGCTGCTTTCCCTGGCTGGGCACAAAGGCGCCGACTTTAATCCCTGCCTGATGCAGCATTTTCGTCTTACGCCGCAGGATATCCTCGCTGATGCCCGTTCCCCGGCGCGGATAAAAATTATGCAGGGCATCCACATGGGAAAAATCCGTACCTGCCGCCTGCAAATCAGCCAGTATCTTTTCGGTAATGGTGCTGGCATTTAACTGCAGGCAAATACCTAAATCGTTATGACTAAGTTCAGCTATCTGCTCAGCTGAGTAGCCGTAATCCAGACGCAGGGTGGTAATGCCGAGTTTTTGAAACGCAGCCAGGTCAAATTCCGGCATATCCAGCATCGAAAGCGTCCGCGGCGAGATGTCCGAAATAATCTCCATATCGTACTTGCGTGCCGCGGCCAAAATTTCAGCCAGTTCCCGCTTGAGTACCGCAGTATCCGTTTCAGGAATATGCAGGGAAGTAAATACCCGGCGAATTCCACACGCTGCCGCCGCCGACAACAGCTGTAAATTTTCTTCGAGCGTATTATCCAGCCCCGGATAAAGGGATATTCCGTTTTCCATTAGGACACTCCCCTCTGTTTTAACGCCTGCACCAAATGACCATCGGCTGCGGCAAGCGCCGCCTGCCCTGCTTCATAACCAGCCCCGGTCAGATGCAGAAAAATCGCCAGTTTGGCATTCCCCTTCGCCTCTGCGAGTGCCGTTATGCTTTCTTCACGGCTGCAGCCCGTGGCCTCCATGACGATGTTTTTCGCGCGCTCCTCCAATTTCGCGTTGGAAGTCTTTACATCCACCATCAGATTGCCATAGACCTTGCCCAGTTTAATCATGGTGCCTGTGGAAAGCATATTGAGCACGAGTTTTTGCGCCGTCCCCGCTTTCATGCGGGTAGAGCCTGTCACCACCTCAGCCCCCGTCACCGGCAGCAGGGCAATGTCCGCCCATTCGGCAATCGCAGCATTGGCCGAGCACGCCAGCGCAATGGTTGCCGCACCGAGCTTATGGGCATATTGCAAACCGCCGATAACATAGGGCGTACGGCCAGAGGCGGCAATGCCCACCAGCACATCAGCAGCGGAAAAGCCTCTGTCCGCCAAATCCTTGCAGGCAAGTTCCCCGCTGTCCTCGGCACCTTCCTGTGCCTTGAAGATGGCAGGCGTGCCGCCCGCGATAACCCCCTGCACGAGTTCAAAGTCCACGCCATAGGTTGGCGGACATTCCGAAGCGTCCAGAATCCCCAACCGCCCGGAAGTGCCGGCTCCCAAGTAAAAGAGCCGCCCGCCCTTTGTCAGCCTGTCGGTGATGATGTCTACCGCCTTAGCGATTTCCGGCAGGATTTTTTCGACCGCCAAGGCGACCTTTTTATCTTCCGCGTTGATAATCCGCAGCATCTCTACAGTGGACAGTTCATCAATATGCGTGCTCGCAGGATTGCGGCGCTCGGTACTTATTTTTTGCAAATCCAGCATGGAAAAATTACGACACCCTTTCTTCCACCGGGTCATCAAAGCCCAGCAAATACGTAGCAATAAAGCCTGCGATATAGGCGACCAATACCCCCAGCAGATAGATGGGGATATTGTTGGTTGTTCCCGCCAGCGGCAGGCCGGAAATCCCCATAGCCGACGCCCCGACCATAAAATGTGCCTGCACCGCGCCGCCAAAAGCACCGCCAATGCAAGCCCCGATAAAGGGACGGCCCAAGGGCAGGGTAACGCCGTAAATCAACGGCTCGCCCACGCCCATCAGGCCTACCGGCAGAGCCGAAGCCACGGTTTTCTTCAAAAATTTATTTTTACTCTTCACATAAACTGCGATAGCCGCACCGACCTGCCCCGCACCAGCCATAGCCAAAATCGGCAGGAGAATCGTCACGCCAAACTGCGAAATCAAATCGGCATGAATCGGTGTTAATGCCTGATGAATCCCCATCATGACCATCGGCAGCCACATGCCGCCCAGCACAAAGCCCACAGCGGCACCGCCGGAGCCTACGGCGCCCGTAGCCGCCGCCCCAATCGCCGAGGAGATTACGCCGCCCAACGGCTGCAGGACAAAAATCGCCGCTGCGCCGGACAGCAGGAAAGTCAGCAGCGGTGTCAAAAACAAATCGAACACCGTGGGAACCAGTTTATGCAAACGCTTTTCCAGCCATGAAGCCAAAAAAGCCACCAGAATTACGGCGATAACGCCGCCGCGGCCGGGAACCAGCTTGCTCCCGTCAAACACCACATTCGCCAGCCCCGGATGACTGATTAGAGCCGCGAGGGCCCCACCAAAAATCGGCGTGCCACCGAAAACCTTGGCCGCATTATAACCCACAAAGAGATTCATGCCCCAGAACACGGCATTGCCGGCAACAGCCAATAACTGCCATGTCGGCGAAGCCGTTATCTCCGGCCAGATTTTCGCCGATACCCCGAGTATCCCCGTGAGCAAACCGCAGGCGATAAAGGCAGGAATCAGCGGAATAAAGATGCCGGCAATTTTTTTGAGCAAAAGTTTGCCCGGCGTGGCATTTTTCTCCCGAATCTGTTGATGCAGTTCCCTGCCGTCACCAATCTTGGGTTTTGCCGGTGTTTTTTCCAGCAATTCATTGAGCACCGTAGTCACCTGTGTGGCGGTTCCGGGGCCTAAGATGATTTGCAGTTCTTCCTCTGTGTCGTGAATCCCCATGACTCCCGGCACCTGCTTAACCGCCTCCAGCAATGCCGCATCTTTTTTGTTCAGCTGCACCCTGAGTCTTGTCATGCAGTTATAGGCCTGCAAAATATTCTTCCGGCCACCTAATACATCATAAAGTTTTTTCCCCAGTTCGTCCATTTTCATCCTCAATCCCCCTTAAAATCTTTCCGGCCAGCAGCGATGCAGATAATCTCCTATACGCTTTTCCTGACCGTTATCGCTTGGCTGATAATAATGGGCACTTTGTATTTCCTTGGGCAGATATGCCTGTTCGGTAAAATGCCCCGGATAGTCATGCGGATAAATATACTCCGTACCATGCCCCAGTTTTTCTGCGCCCTTGTAATGCGCATCCCGCAAATGCAGGGGCACCGCTCCGCAGTTTTTCTGCTTCACATCGCGCATAGCGGCAAAGATGCCCTCACAGGCCGCGTTGCTCTTGGGCGCTGATGCCACATAGGTAACGGCCTGTCCCAAGGTAATCTGTGCTTCCGGCATGCCCACGAATTGCACGGCATTGGCCGCATTCATGGCCACCACCAGCGCCATGGGGTCAGCATTGCCCACATCTTCGGAGGCGCAAATCACAATGCGCCGGGCAATGAACTTCACATCTTCCCCTGCCGCCAGCATACGCGCCAGATAGTGCAGTGCCGCATCCGGGTCACTGCCCCGCATACTCTTGATAAAGGCCGACACCGTATCGTAATGGTTATCGCCCGTCTTATCGTAGCGCTGTACCCGCTGGCCCAGAATCTCCTGCACCATATCCAGGGTAATCTCACCGCCGGTCAGCGGCAGCATACTGGCTGTCCCCTCCAGAATATTGAGTGCCATACGGGCATCACCGCCCGCCATCTGCGCCATGCCCAAAATGACCTCGTCACTTACGGTTATCGGCTGGTTTCCCAGTCCTCTTTCCTTGTCCGTAAGAGCCTGCCGCAGAATTTTCACGAGCTGCCCATCGGTCAGCTGATAGAGCCGCACAATCCGCACCCGCGAAAGCAGGGCATGATTGACCTCAAAGAAGGGGTTTTCCGTGGTCGCGCCAATCAGTATCAGCCGCCCATCCTCCACATAGGGCAGGAGCACATCCTGCTGACTCTTGTTAAAGCGATGGATTTCGTCGATAAACACAATCGTGCGCTTTTGATAAAACTTCCGGGCATCATCGGCTTCCTTGACAATCTGCCGAATATCGCCAATACCTGCCGCCACCGCATTGAGCTTCCTGAACTCGCTCCCCGTCATACTGGCAATCATCTGCGCGAGCGTAGTCTTGCCGGTACCGGGCGGGCCATAAAAAATCATGGATGAAATCTGGTCTTTTTCCATCATCTGCCGCAGAAAGCGTCCGCCGCCCACAGCCTCCTGCTGTCCTACGAATTCATTGAAATTGCGTGGCCGCATGCGCTGTGCCAGGGGCGCAAATCGCGTGGCACTGCCACTGCCGGTACTGCCTTGGCTTTGCGCAGCCGCCGCAAATAAATCCATTTCCTCAGCCATTTTTATTCTCCTTTACCCGTGGAGCCAAAACCGCCCTGACGCTCGTCCCCTGCTCCTGCCCGGTCATTATCCGTGGTCAGATAGCTTAGGAAAATTCCCTGTGCAACCCGCTCGCCTTTATGGATGACAAAATCTTCCTTGCCCATATTGACTAAGGCCACCATAATATGCCCCTCATTGCCGGGATTGTTATAATAATCCGCATCAATAATGCCCACGCTGTTAGCGAGCATCAAATTATGCTTAACCGCCATGCTGGAGCGGATATTGAGCGTCAAGACCTCACCTGCCTGCATATAGGCTTTCAAGCCCGTAGGCACAAGCACCATACCGCCAACAGGCAAAACGCAATCTGCCGCCGCCTCGATATCATAACCCGCGCTGGCTCCCGTCTGCCGCAAAGGCAAGTGAATATCCTTATCCTGCCACTCGCTTACCACTTCAAAACCTCGTAATTTCATAAACACTCCTTAGCATAAAAAAAGAGAAGCCAGCCTCAGCAAGACCATAGCCCCTCTGCAAAACTCTGCTAATATTATAACGCCGTTGTTCCAGTTTTTCCATAGCTGCCTATGTCATGTCCTGTAAAAATAAAGAGCTGCTGCATACGTGCGAAAGCATATGCAACAGCTCCTGCCATTTGCTTGTTATTTTACCTGTGCTGCCATTTCCTTCATCAGCCAGTCATGGATAGCTTTGTTGTCGACCTTGCCATCAGCGGTATTCTCATCCAGATAGATTGCCTTGAAATAGCTGGGCAACTGTTCGTTGATAAGCTGAATTACCCAGGCGCCTTTGTTTTCACCGATACCGTAAATGGCATTTTTATTTACGGCATAGTTCTGACGCACATCCTGAAGCAGCGAACGCATAATCTCCATGCCCTCGGTATTGGAAAGCCGTCCGACACGCTGTTCAAAATCCTTTGTCGACTGCACGGTCAGAACGATTGCATACTGCTGTTTGCGCTCTAATTCATCCACCCATGCACCAACGCCGTCCGGCTGCTTCAGCAAAGCCCTGCCATCCGTTTCCCCGTTCACATCATTGACGACAATAATCAAGGGATAGCTCTTACCGGCATCATACCAGCGCGGCAGGCAAATCTGATAGTCAAGTTTTGACTGAATGAGTTCCGAGCTGACAAAACGCTGCGAGGCCAGCTTTTTATCCTCACTCGAATCCTGACCAGGCATAGCTGTCTGCACTGCTCCCTGCGAAGCCTGACGAACCTCCGCATGCGCCATAGCTCCAAAGCCGACACTAAAGCCCATCGCCGCAATAACTGCCGCCGTCACCAGTTTTTTCTTCTGCATGCTAATAACCTCCTTACTGATAAGCAAAAATCAACCATATGGGTACACTTCGCCATATGAACTTTAATCCCTGCCCATTTCACAGAAACTTCTATATTTTTGGTAAAAATTCCGATACCCTTTATTTTTCACTTTGCCTTAGCGGCCAAATCACCTTTAATCTGATTGTAAATGAGGATGGTAAATATCCCCGTGCCACCGATTACATTGCCCAAACCTGTAGGCAGCAGGAAACGGAAAAAGTAATCCATAAAGTCTGCCTCACCAGCGATGACTTCATAGGCCATTTCACATGAGCCCACCACCACATGCGCAAACTCGCCCAGAGCAATGAAGTAGATGAAAAACGTAATGGCAAAAAAGCGGAAGTACCGCGTACCGGGCGAAAGCCATACCAAAGCGGCGATAATAATTCCGGCAGGGATTCCCTTGATAATATTGTCCAGCGCATTGAGCCTCGTCACATGTTCCGCCAAATCATGCAAAGCAACCGCCACCTCGGGCGAAACCGCATTGGGAAGGGACAGGAAAAGTGCTGCCAGCGTGGTGCCCAGAATGTTAAACACAAACACCGTTGTCCAAAGCCTTATCACATACCAAAGCCTTTTCCAGGAAAATTCCTCAAGCACGGGAATGATTGTCGTGATGGGATTTTCCGTAAACAGCTGCATCCGTCCCAAAATCACAATCAAAAAGCCCACGGTATAGCCGAGACTCGATATCAATGGTTCCCATGAATATTCCGCCATATACATGCGGAAACAGGCACGGAACAAAAAAGAGAACGAAACAAACACACCAGCAGCCAAAGCCGAAAAAGCCAATGCCCGAAAAGAACGTGACATTTCTTCCTCGCCTTCCTCACGAATAATATGAAATATGACCTTTGGCTGCAAAGGCGCATTTTCCCTCAACATATTCTTTTCCATCTTGGGCAATGCCCGTACAAAATCTTCCCATGATTTTTCGTTTTTCGTTGGTGCATCTTTGTTTTTTCCCATAAATTTCCCTCCCCACAGCTGGCGTTATACCATCTTTTTCTCTGTTGAATTCTCTAAAAAAAAATAAAATCCTGCCAAAAGCCCCCTTGGTTTTTACAAACCAAGGGGACTGCCGTTTCAGCGATGATTTAGTTCTCTTCTTTTTCACAGTTGAAATTGACTGCCTTTGCCGGTGTAATGGTAGAAATAGCATGCTTATAAACCATTTGCTGCTTGCCCAGCACATCCAACACAACCGTAAAATTATCAAAGCCTTTTACATTGCCTTTAATCTGAAAGCCGTTCACCAGATGAATGGTTACGCCGATATTTTCTTTCCGCACCTGATTGAGGAACGTATCCTGTAAATTGATTGCTTTTGCTGGCATAAAAACCCCTCCATATCATTACGATAGTTATTTAATTCGCCAAATCCCGAAAAAATCCTGCTAAATCCTGCGAAACGCTCTGCAAAAGGCGCATCCCATCCAGTTCATCTGCCATATACCAGTGAATATAGGGCATCTTGCGGAACCAGGTCAACTGGCGTTTGGCAAAATGACGGGTGCTTTTCTGAATCAGGTCAATTGCGTCTGCCTTGCTCATTTCCCCGGCGAGATACGCCGCGGTTTCCTTGTAGCCAATGCCCTGCATGGCCTGCATATCACGGGTCACACCACCTGCGAGCAGCTTCCGCACTTCATCTTCCAAGCCTGCCGCAAACATCAGCTCCACCCGCTGGTTGATTCGCTGATAGAGCCCCTGCCGCTCGCGGTTCAAGCCGATAACATAAACATCATAGCATAAATCGCCCTCGCCGTATTCCTTCTGCCGGGAAATCTGTTCCCCGCCGAAGTGCGCTACCTCCAGCGCCCGAATCACCCGGCGCAGATTGTTGGCATGAATATCTGCCGCCGCTTCCGGGTTTACCTGCGCGAGAAGGTCATGGACATATTCCTTTCCCTTTTCTTCAGCCAATGCCGTCATTTCCTGCCGGTATTCGCTGTGGTCAGCGGTTTCGTTAAATTCATAGCCTTCCAGCAGGGCCTTGATATATAGCCCCGTGCCCCCGGCAATAAGGGGAATCCGGCCTCGCTTGTTGATGTCCGTAATCAGCCGCCGCGCCTCGGCCACAAAATCCGTCACATTGAAATTTTCCCAAGGTTCCAGATTGTCCACCAAGTGATGAACAATCCCTTGCCGCTCCGCCACCGTAGGCTTTGCCGAACCGATATCAAAGCCCTTGTAAAAGAGCATGGAATCGCCGGAAATAATCTCGGTATTTAATTTTTGTGCCAGTTCGATGGATAAATCGGTTTTGCCCACTGCTGTGGGACCTAAGATAACAATTAATTTTTCCTTACCACTCATGCCTGCATTTCCCAAGTGCCGCCAGGCTCAACAATATGCACTTCTGCCCGGCTCATGGCCTCAGTAATCTCCTTGTAATGGCGCACATCCTGATTGATGATGGGCCATGTATTGTAATGCACCGGAATCACATGGCGGGCATTCAAGAGCTGTGCCGCCAGCGCCGCATCCTCCAGCCCCATCGTGTAATTATCCCCCACCGGCAGGATGGCGTAATCCAAATCGTCCTTCTTGCCAATCAGCTGCATATCCGAGAACAATGCCGTATCCCCGGCAAAGTAAATCTTCAAGCCGCCCATATAAATGACATAACCGCAGGCAATACCGCCCGGCACGCCGCTGCTGTGCTGCGCCAATGTCATGCGCACCTTGCCAAAAGGCAGCGTCAGCGAGCCGCCCAAATTCATGGGATGCTGCTTGAGCCCCGGCACCCGCGCTTCACATACGCCCAGGACCTCTGGTATCCCCACCAGTCCGGCTCCTGTACGGTCAGCGATTTCCGGTGCATCGCCCAGATGGTCACCATGGGCATGCGTAATCAGAATAAAATCGGCCTCCACATCTTCGACCTTCACCGTGGCCTTGGGATTGCCCGTCAAAAACGGGTCGCACAGCACCTTGTACTGCCCATCGTCCAATAGGAAACAAGCATGTCCATAATAAGTAAACTTAACCATCGTCAGCTCTCCCTTCAGAATAATTTGCCCGCTAACCATTACCATGTTATGCTATATTTATCATTATAACACAAATTCGAGGTAATGTTTATGCATAACTCTGCTGCACAGGGCATCGCCCTGCCCCAACTGACCATCTACGGAAAAAATTACACGGACACGCCCTGGCTGCTGATTACCGGTGGCCGCGCCCCTGACGCAAGCTGGCTCTCTAAGCTTCCCCCCACCGAAAAAACCTACGCCGCCGACCACGGCCTTGATACCTGCCACCGGCAGAATATTATTCCCGACTATATCTTAGGCGACGGCGACAGCGCCGCCCCCGCCACCTGGAACTGGGGTAAAAGCCTCGGCATCCCCGTAGAGGAATTCCCCACGGCCAAAGACCTTACCGACACCCAACTGGCCCTGGAAAAAATGCAAAAAGCCCCCGCCATCATCATCACGGGAGCTTTCGGTGGCCGCTTCGACCACCTGTACAGTTTGCTGTTTTCCTGCGCCAATCAACCAACGCCCTGTCTGCTAAGTGACGAGCAGGAAACGGTGCTTTTTGTAAAGGATAACGAAGAAATCACACTTCACTTCCACCAGCATCCGCATGCCATTTCCCTGCTCCCCTTCACTGCCGCCTGTACCGGCGTAAATATCAACAATGTCCGCTGGCCCCTTACAAGCGCTGCCTTAACCCAAGCCTTCCCCAACGCCGTCAGCAACAAACTGCTGCCTGACCAGGAAAAACTGACCGTCAACATCAAACAAGGAATTCTTGGCATTTACTGCCATTGGCATTAGGCAAGGCTCCACTACACAAGACGGCAGGCGGGGAGGGGATGACTTTCGTCTGCTTAGACAGGCTTGTCAAACGCTGCCGAAAGCCATCCCCTCCCCGCCCGCCTTACTTCGTCCTTTATCACTACAATGTAAAGCACCAATATAGTATGCAATAAGCCGTGTGGGCTGATGATATTTTTCCGCAGCTTTTGACAAGCCTGTCTAAGCAGAGGAAATACATCATCAGCCATCGGGCATCTTAGCACTTCATTTGTAATGCACGCATTAAGCCCGGCGACAGATGATGCTTTTCCGACGCGTTTGACAAGCTTGTCTAAGCAGAGGAAAAGCATCATCTGTCGCCGGGCGCCTTACCGCATCGATGTTACACGAACCTCAAAACTTCCGTTGCCGCAAAGCCTCATAAAGCACAATGGCCCCCGACATCCCCACATTCAGCGATTCCGCCTGCCCATACATGGGAATATACGTTTTTTGTGCCACCGCCAGAATTTCCTGCGATACGCCATTGCCCTCATTGCCCAGCACCACCACCGTTCCTTTGGTAAAATCCTGTCCAAAATGGGGCTTTGCCGTCTCGTCAAGCGCCGTAGCCAGCAGCTGCAAATCATTACGCCGCGCAAAATCCGTCAGTTCTTCCACGCTGACACCGCTGTATACCGGCACATGGAAAATACTGCCCATAGTGGAGCGCACGGCCTTATCCCCATACACATCCACGGAACCTTTGAGCAGGATTACACCATCTGCTCCCACGGCGTCTGCTGTGCGGATAATCGTGCCCGCATTGCCGGGGTCCTGCACGCCGTCCATAACCACATACAGAGGATTTTCCCTTTCTGCTGTTTGCGGCAGGGAGGGAGTTTTTTGTGCCATGACGAGCAAAATCCCCTGCGGCGTTTCTGTGCCTGCCGCCTTAGCAAACACCGCTTCCGGCACCTCATAGAGCGGACAGTTTTGACCAGTCAATTTCTCGACCAGCTTTGCGCCCCGCTCCTGTTCCCTCACCTGACCGGTCAACAGGCCAAACTCCACCTGCCAGCCTGCTTCTGCCGCCATTTCACAAAGCCTTATGCCTTCGGCTACAAACAGGCCCGTCTTTTCCCGTTGCTTGCGCTGTTTTAAGGCCGCCGCCAACTTGATTTTCTTGTTGGCGGGGCTGTCAATTCGTTCAATCATTTATACTCTCCTAACCTTAATCCCAATCACTGTCACCCTGTTGAAACCTGCGCATAGCTTCCTCATGCTCAGCCTGTGTCTGTTGAATGACTTCGCCATATCCGGTCAAAGCAGCAAACGGAGCAAACTGTGCTGCCCGCTTTTCCCGTGGCATAGGCGGGTGCTTTGTCGAAATCGGATGCGGCCTGTGCAAAATGGCCTGATACCGTTCGGGAAGTTTTTCGCTCATGCCCTATGCCCTCCAATCTGATTATTGCGTTCCCTGGTTGTCCCTTCCTCCCGCAGATTGCTGCCCTTTAAGATTGCATTCTTGCCAAACTTTTCCTTAATCGCCAGCATAGCATGCTGCAAGGATTTTTCCCGCTTGACGGCCTGTTCCGCCTGCGCCCGCTCCTGTACCTTTTGCGGCGCGGTATCGAATAGGTTCAACTGCTCCGCCGCTGCATTCTTCTGCTCTGCTGCCTCAGCCTCACGGATAACGTGATTAGCCGTAACCGTCACCCGCCGCACGAAAAGCTCCGGCAGGGTAATGCGCTCATAAAGCTCCCCTACGGCCTGCAGGATGACTTTGCTCGATGATGTATAGCTGCCTAAATTTATCGAGCCATGTGCAGGTTTCGGCACAGTACGCCCATAATGGTCAATATGCAAGGGCCCTTTATACTGTGCCCTCAGCTCTGCCCGCTGAAGATTGCTCACATCATAGCCGATATCGAGCACAATCTGGTCCGTGACCAACCCTTTCGCCACCAAATCCAGCACCAGTAAATCCGTCATTTCCCAAACGATAAGCTGTGCCTTTTCATGGGCATAAGGTTCCTGTAAGACTTGCCCTGAGCTGATACTATTGCTTGCCGGCCGATAATTCTTGATATCCGCCATGGTGCAGGGCTCCCATCCCCAGGCATGGTCAATCAACAGCTCCGCATTGACACCGAACAGCTTATAGAGCAAATCCTCATTATGATATTCATGGGCACTGCCCAGCGAACACAGGGCCACATCCCCCATGGTAAAGAGGCCATGCTCCTGCAATTTTTTCGCATAACCTCTGCCCACCCGCCAAAAATCCGTAATCGGCCTGTGGTTCCAAAGTTTTTCCCGATAACCTATTTCGTCTAGTTCCGCAATGCGTACACCGTCTTTATCCGGCGGCATATGTTTGGCTTCAATATCCATGGCAATTTTCGCCAGATAGAGATTCGTGCCGATTCCCGCCGTTGCCGTTATGCCCGTTTCCTGCAGCACATCGCGAATCATCTGCATGGCCAGCTCATGGGCTGTAACTTTACGCACAACCAGATAGGGCGACACATCAATAAACACCTCATCAATGCTGTACACATGAATGTCCTGCGGTGATACATAGCGCAGATAGATATTGTAAATCCGGCGGCTGACCTCCATATAGAGCGCCATCTGCGGCCTGGCCACCACATAATCCACCGCCATCTGTGGATTAGCCGCCAGTTCACGGGAATCAATGGAACTGCCGGCCAGCTTATGCCCCACGATCTTCCGGCTGCGTGCATTATTCACTTGCCGTATTTTTTGCTCGACCTCAAAGAGCCTTAGCCGCCCCGGCAGGCCATACGCCTTCAAGGCCGGTGATACCGCCAGGCAGATGGTTTTCGCCGTCCGGGATGCATCGGCTACGACCAAATTGGTAGTCATGGCATTTAGCCCGCGCAGCTTGCACTCCACCGAAGCATAAAAGGATTTGAGGTCAATGGAAAGATACATTTTACTCATAAACTTACTATAACATAAAATCACCAGTATGTTCGACATACTGGCGATTTTTACACGATTTTTATTTTATTTCATATCCGCTTTCCACAAGCCATGCAGATTACAATATTCAAAGACCGCTACGGGTTCATCCCCCTCGGCAATCTTAAATACTGCTTCCGGCTTATCCTCAGGCGTCAAATGACGCATCATCCCGCCCTGCTTCGTCTGCACATGAATCCACTCAATGAGATGTTCCGCAGTCATGGGATGAGCCACCGAACCTACCGTAACCTTCAACACTCCTGCCTGCCGGTCAAAGTCAACCACCGGTACATGCTTTTCCTGTGCTGCATCCGTAGTATTAGCTGTCAGCTCGTTCATCGGCTGCCCACAGCACATCATCTCTCCTTTGCCATCATGAATCAGGCCCGTAAGGTTACCACAAACACTACAACGATAAAATCTGCTTGCCATACCTTTTCCTCCATTTTCATAATACACAAAACTATTTCGACAACCTCATTGTACAAAACGATAATGAAAAAAACAAGGAATCCATTTTTTTAATATCCCCCTATGCGGTTACTTCCCGGCATGATATGATAGAAACACAAATAGTTTAGGCGGTGATTTCATGTCTATAATCAATACCCATTGCGAGGGATTTTCTCCCAGCATTGACGAAAACTGTACCCATCTGATTCTCGGCTCCATGCCCAGCGTGGCTTCGCTCGGCGCCCAGGAGTATTACGCCCATCCACAAAACCGCTTTTGGCCCCTTATGGCCCGCATTTTAGAGCAAAACGACGCACCAACGGTCTATGCAGAACGCTTAAGCATGCTGCTGCGCCATCATATCGCCCTTTGGGATTCCATCGCCACCTGTGAACGCAAAGGAAGCCTTGATGCCGATATCCACAACGAACAGGGCAATGATTTTTCTGCCCTGCTGAAGCAATACCCCCATATCCATACCATTTGTTTTAATGGCGGAAAATCGTTCCAATGCTTCAAAAAATACAATCAAGCCCTCCTAAACCGTCATGATATCCATTTTTATAAACTGCCTTCCACCAGTCCCGCCAATGCCCGCTGGACAATCGAGCGTTTGGAAGATGAATGGAAAATCCCTTTTACACCGCAATAGCAGGGATAATTCCGGTTATCGTTGAATTATACAGATAAAAATTGCCGATAGGAGGATTATTATGCGCAAAACATGGATACCTTTATTACTCGCTGCTTGCCTGTTCAGCCCGACAACCACTTATGCCGGTTTTGGCACAGGCATTGGCATCAGCTTTCCAGCTTCAGGCTCAAGCACAGTAAGCAGTGGCAATACCTATGCCGCCCTGCAGTATGAAGCACTGACCGAAGAACTTTCTCTATCCGAAAAAAGCGGCCGCCTGCTGCTGGAACTAAAAGTCAGCAACAACGGCGACACGCCCTATACGGCCAGCCATCGCACGAGCCAAATCTACGATTTTATCATCACCGACAAAAACGGCAAAAAAATATGGCAATGGTCGGATGGCATGGCCTTTACTCAGGCACTAAGCACCACCACCATTGCCCCGCACAGCTTTGAAGTCTACACGGCCGAACTCGACAGCAAGGCATACCGCAAAATCAAGGAAAACGCCGTACTGGCTACCGCCTATATCCTCGATACTCCCTGCCGGCTGTCGGCAAAACTGCCCACCCGCACCGCCTCCAAAAGCACACCGGTAATGATTCATGGCGGTGTGATATTCGGCAACGGCCGCTGGGTTGATGACTAATCTTCCAACGCCAAAACGCCATAAGCCGAGCAGCCGCCACAAAGCAGCACCCGGTCACCGTCTAATGGATAAATATGTAAAGCACGAAAACCGTTTAACGGTTCATTGAAAATTCTCTTGCCATTTGCCCGGTCGAAAATCAATAAATCGCCGCCTCGTCCCACCTGCAAAACATAATGTTTAGTTACTGCCCAATCCGCAGCTTTACCCAGCTTTCCTAAATAACATGTACGCAGTTCACCATTTCGGTTAAACAGGCAAAGCATTTGGGGATGATTTTCACCTAATGACAAACTGACAAAAAGGTCATCCCCCTCCAAATGAATCGGACGCAAAAGAGCCTGCGGTTCCTCTAAGCTCTTTCTAACCTCAGAAAGTATGACCTGTGTTTCACCAATAGAAGTTCCTTCCAGCTTAGCCAGACAAATCGTGTCCGGCGCTTGCACCATAAGCAGTTCGCCATTAGGCGCTCCCACCATGCGATTGTATTTCACTTTCCAGGGAACACTTCCCCTATATGATTTTTTTCCATCATATAAGCCTAACATACCGTCCTTGCGTTCAAAGAGAACATAATCCTTGCAAACCGTCAGATTATCACTGCGGCTCTTAATTTCTTCTATCTCCCTGCGTCTCAGGTACTGGTCAGTCTGCTCAGGCTTACTGTATTGATAAAGCCCCTCATAATTGCCGTTATAGCCGCCACTGCCCGAGGGAGGACGATATTCCTCTCCCGGCTGATAAATCGCCCCATGTGCAAAGACAGCGAGCCCTCCCGTACCAACAAAATCACGGTTAGGCGGCGGGTCAGGCAACTTAAAAATCCGCCCCTGATGCCCGCCAAAGGAAAAGGTCAATGCCGGCTGTCCCATATCCTCCAGCAAAGAAACCGGCTTATCCGCCTCAACCGCCATTTCCGCACAGCCTCCTGCCAATAGCGAAACCGATAATACGCCCAGCAACACACTACAGAGAAAATTTTTCATCACCATCCCCCTTTTCCGTTTGCCAGATGTTTGATTTATCATTTTAAACTATCTTCTGCCCATCTCACAAATTCATCTGCCATCGCCAATGCTCTCTCTGCATGGCGTTCCTCCAACACCAGCTCATTCGGATAACGCATAGCCACACCATAAGGAGAAAGTATATCCGCATAATCATAAAACTTCTCATCTATATTCTCATGCGGCATAAAGCAGTACTCCCTTATTCATTACTTCATTCTCAATTCCCATCTTCATCTTACGACCCTCAAAGCTGCTTTCCGTACCAATGATAATATCCACAGCCCGGCTTCTGACATGGCGAATAGCTTTGTATGCCTCAGCAGTCAAATCTACAAGGTTGGCTGTGCCGTCTGCTACAACGATATAGAAATCGAAATCACTATCTTCTGTTTCTTTCCCCTCTGCAAAAGAGCCAAAGAGATATATTTTTTTTGGCGACAATCTGCTGACAAATTGATTTTTTATAAGTTCAATTTCTTGCGTTGACATAATCTCGCCCCCCTTTGCCACAATTTTATCACATTTTCATGTGCGAAAAAAGCCCTGACCTTTCGGTCAGGACTCTGCTTGTTGTAATATGAAATTACACGAGCTCGATGATAACCATCGGAGCTGCGTCACCGCGGCGTACGCCGAGTTTCAGGATACGGGTATAACCGCCCTGACGGTCTGCGTATTTTGCTGCGATTTCGTCGAACAGCTTTCTTACTACATCTTCATCAGCAAGGGATGCGATTGCCTTGCGGCGGGCACTCAGGTCACCGCGCTTTGCCAGCGTGATGAGCTGCTCAGCAAATTTGCGGAGCTCTTTTGCCTTTGCTTCCGTCGTTTCAATGCGTCCATATCTGAAGAAGGAAGTAAGAATGCTAGTGAACAGCGCCTTGCGGGCTGCGGAGTTACGTCCTAATTTTCTGTAGCTCATTTATTTCCCTCTTTTCAATCGTTGTTTACTCTCAGCGCTAAACCGAGTTCCTCGAGCTTCTTCTTGACTTCTTCAAGAGATTTGCGGCCGAGGTTGCGGACCTTCATCATGTCGTCTTCCGTCTTTTCAGCAAGGTCAGCGACCGTGTTGATGTTAGCACGTTTCAGACAGTTGAAGGAACGTACCGAGAGGTCAAGGTCTTCAATGGTCATTTCGAGAACCTTGGAAGTATCGTCCTCTACCTCTTCGGGGAAGGTTGCTTCCTCCTCCTCGATTTCTTCCGGCAGGCCGTCCATGCTCTGGAACAGCTTGAGGTGCATAACGAGAATACCGGCTGCTTTGCTGACAGCTTCCTCAGGACGCAGAGAACCATCGGTCCATACTTCGAGAATCAGCTTGTCATAGTCGGTTTCGTTACCTACACGCGTGTCCTGCACGGTGTAGTTTACACGCTGTACCGGGGAGAAAATCGAATCGATGGGAATTACCCCAATCGTGTCTTCCGGCTTTTTGTTCCGTTCTGCCGGAATGTAGCCACGGCCACGAGCAACAGTCATCTCAATTTTGAGCTTGCCCGTTGCGTCAACCGTTGCGATATGGAGGTCGGGATTCAGGATTTCAATGTCGGCATCACAGATGATGTCGGCAGCCGTAACTTCCTTTTCGCCCTCCACATCAATGCGGATAACCTTCGGCTCATTGCCCTGCATTTTGAGGCAGAGCTGCTTCAGGTTCAGAACGATATTGGTTACGTCATCCCGGACACCCGGAATGGTGGAGAACTCATGGAGCACTCCATCAATGCGAATGGAGGTAATTGCAGAACCCTCCAGAGAAGACAGCAGCATGCGGCGCAGGCTGTTGCCGAACGTCGTGCCATAACCGCGCTCGAGCGGTTCGCAGACGAATTTGCCGTAGCGATTGTCTTCACTGATTTCCACAATTTCAATTTTCGGTTTCTCGATGTCTATCATCTGGAATGAACCTCCTCAATAATTAACAGAACACTATGCACACAGGCACAAATATTCATTATTTGGAGTACAACTCGACGATAGCCTGCTCGTTAACAGGAACATCGATTTCATCACGGTTCGGGAAACGCGTTACCGTACCCGTGAGGTTAGCCTGGTCAGCCTGGAGCCATGCCGGAGCGGACAGGGCATTGCTGCTTTCCTTCAGTTCTTTGAAGAAAGCGTTGGACTGGCTCTTTTCGCTAACTGCGATTACATCGTTGGCATGAACCATAGCGGACGGAATGTCTACGCGCTGGCCATTAACGGTGAAGTGACCGTGACGAACGAGCTGACGAGCCTGACGACGCGTATTAGCGAGGCCAAGACGATATACAACGTTGTCCAGACGGCGCTCAAGAAGACCAAGGAGGTTTTCACCCGTTACACCCTGCATCTTCTTAGCTTTATCGTAGTATCCACGGAACTGCTTTTCCAGTACGCCGTAGATGAACTTTGCTTTCTGCTTTTCTTTCAGCTGCATGCCGTATTCGGAAACCTTACGGTTCGTGCGGCGCGGCTGACGCTTGGATTCTTTGGAACGACCGATAACAGCCGGTTCAATGCCGAGGGCACGGCATCTTTTCAGGGCTGGTACTCTATCAATTGCCATACTTTTACTTGCACCTCCTATTAAACTCTTCTACGCTTCGGCGGACGGCATCCGTTGTGCGGAATCGGAGTAACATCTTTGATCATGTTTACTTCGAGGCCAGTTGCCTGCAGGGAGCGGATTGCGGCTTCACGGCCGGCACCAGGACCCTTAACGTATACTTCGACCTGCTTGAGGCCATGTTCCATAGCTGCTTTTGCAGCCGTTTCAGCTGCCATCTGTGCAGCGAACGGCGTGCTCTTACGGGAGCCACGGAAACCAAGGCCGCCTGCGCTGGCCCAGGAAAGTGCATTACCGCTCTTATCGGTAAGCGTTACAATCGTATTGTTAAACGTAGAACTGATATGGGCTACGCCATATTCGACGTTCTTACGAACTTTTTTCTTCGTGCGGACTGCTTTCTTAACTGCCACCAGTTAACCCTCCTTTATTTCTTCTTGCCTGCTACGGCCTTTTTCGGGCCTTTACGGGTACGGGCGTTGTTCTTGGTGTTCTGTCCGCGAACGGGCAGGCCAAGACGGTGGCGACGACCACGGTAGCAGCCGATATCAACGAGTCTCTTGATGTTCATCTGACATTCACGGCGAAGGTCACCTTCCACCAGAACGCTCTTATCGATGGCATCACGAAGTTTTACAACTTCATCCTCCGTGAGGTCACGCGTACGGGTATCCGGATTGATACCAGTCTCCTTCAGTAAGTCCTTAGAAGTCTTCAGACCAATACCGAAGATGTACGTTAATGCAATTTCAATTCTCTTGTCACGGGGTAAATCTACACCGGCAATACGTGCCATTAATAAAGCACCTCCTTATTTCTTAATTAACCTTGTCTCTGTTTATGCTTCGGATTTTCGCAGATGACCATAACACGGCCTTTGCGCTTAATGACTTTGCATTTTTCACAAATCCGCTTTACTGACGGTTTTACCTTCATCTTGGTTTTGCCCCCTTTTCCTTATTGTCAGTCTCATTTTGCTAGTATAGCATGTTTGTTTCCCTTTGCCTAGTGGCAAAATGAATTTTTTTATAAAAAATTTGAAATGATAACAAACATAGCAAAAGCGGAGATGACCTTATTTGAATCGGTAGGTTATACGGCCACGCGTTAAGTCATACGGCGTGAGTTCGATAGTGACTTTGTCTCCCGGAAGAATACGGATGAAGTTCATGCGAATCTTGCCGGATACATGCGCCAGTACAACATGACCATTTTCAAGTTCAACCTGGAACATTGCATTAGGCAGTGCTTCCAGGACTTTGCCTTCTACTTCAATAACATCTTGTTTCGACATGTTTTTCTCCTCTTGCAGATGTATAAATTGGTTGGGCCAAAAAGTCATCTAAGGAGCTTTTACATTTCTTAGAAATGCCATGCCCAACAACAGGTTGTTAATCAAAATTATTTAATCATTGTAATGGGCGGCAGTGTCTGCCGCCCTTACAACAACTTCTATCGCTGCGTGAATTTCACCAACGGTTTTGACTCAGCCTTTCAGAACTGCAACGAGGTCTGACGTAACTTTGTCAATCGCCTGTCTGCCATCTACTTCCGTATAAAGACCAGCTTTTTGATAGTATTCAATCAGCGGGCGCGTGGAATCTTCGTATACGGAGAGACGACTCTTCATCGTTTCTTCCGTATCGTCAGCACGCTGGAAGAGTTCGCTGCCGCACTCATCACAGGTTCCTTCCGTCTTGGACGGATTGAACTTCACGTGGTAGGTTGCACCGCACTTTTTGCAAATGCGGCGACCCACAGCGCGTTCGATGAGGTCAGCTGCCGGAACATTGATGTTCAGGACACGCGTCAGGCTTAAACCGAGGTCCTCCAGAATACCTTTGAGGGCATCTGCCTGCTCAACGGTACGGGGGAAACCATCGAGGATAAAACCTTTCTTGCAGTCATCTTTGGCAAGACGCTCACGGACAATGCCGATGGTAACTTCGTCAGGAACGAGCTTACCTGCGTCCATGCAGGCTTTCGCCTGCTTGCCGAGTTCGGTGCCTTCCTTAACAGCTGCACGGAACATATCGCCCGTGGAGATGTGGGGAACACCAAACTCTTTGACCAGTTCAGCCGCCTGCGTGCCTTTGCCGGCACCCGGGGGGCCCATTAACAGGATATGCATGTTTTTTGCCTCCTTTATTTCATGAACCCTTCGTAGTGGCGCATAACAATCATGGCTTCAATCTGCTTCATGGTCTGAAGGGCAACGCCCACCACAATCAGCAGTGCCGTACCGCCAAAGTATACACCCTGAATATTGGTAGCGGCTGCCACCATATTCGGCAGTACTGCGATGAAAGCCAGGAAAATCGAGCCAGCAAGCGTGATACGAGTCATGACATGATCTAAATAATCTGCCGTTGGCTGTCCCGGACGAATGCCCGGGATGAAACCACCGTATTTTTTCAGATTCTCTGCCATATCCGATATCTTTACAGTAACCGCAGTATAGAAGTAGGTAAAGAAGATGATCATGCCTACATATAATGTAGTCTGCAACGGTTTACCCCACTCCAGATAACTGGCAACGGTCTTTACCCAGGGAATATCAATAAACTGGGCAATGGTTACTGGAAACATCAGCACGGATGACGCAAAGATAATTGGGATTACGCCCGCCTGATTAACTTTCAGGGGGATATGGCTGGAATGACCGCTAAAGGTACTTCTGCCACCAACCCGCTTCGTATAGGAAATGGGAATCCGGCGGAAGCCATTTTCCACATGAACCACGAATACCACCATCGCAATCGCAATGAGCGCAAACATGAACACGGAGAAATAGCTGATCGTACCAGCCTGGACGTAATGATAAATGGTGCCGATGTTTTTCGGCAGAGCCGCAACGATACCGGCAAAGATGATAAGGGAAATACCGTTACCAACACCGTTAGCCGTAATCTGCTCACCGAGCCACATCAAAAACACCGTTCCCGCCGTCAGCGTGATTGCAATAATCAGGATGTTGACGGGATTGGGATTCAAAATAGCTGCCTTCAGGCCGATGGACATGCCAATCGCCTGAAAGAAAGCCAATACTACCGTGAGGTAGCGGGTAACCTGGGTGGTCTTTTTGTGTCCTTCCTGACCTTCCTTTGACCATTGCTCCAATGTGGGGATTACCACATTCAGCAGCTGAATGATAATCGCCGCATTGATATAGGGAGTAATGGACATCGCGAAGATGGAGAACTTACTGAAAGCACCACCAGAAAAGAGATCTAACAGACCAAAGAGGTTGCCGTTTGCGAACAACTGCTCAATCGCTGTCGGGTCAACCCCCGGAACGGGGATATGCGTCCCCATCCGGAAGATGGCAAACATAATCAAAGTAAAGGTTATTTTCTGCCTAAGCTCCGGAATTTTCCATACGTTGCCAAGGGCTGAAAGCACCTTACTTCACCTCAATCTTCTCGATCTGGCCGCCTGCAGCGGTAATCTTTTCTTCAGCGGACTTCGTGAAGCCATTAGCGCGAACCGTCAGCTTCTTCGTGAGTTCGCCGTTGCCAAGAATACGGATGCCGTCCTGAACGTTCTTCAGGATACCAGCTTCAACGAGAACAACGGGATCTACCGTCGTGCCATCTTCAAAGCGGTTCAGGGATTCAACATTCACTTCAGCGAAGGTCTTAGCCCAGATATTCTTGAAGCCGCGCTTCGGGAGACGACGATACAGAGGCATCTGGCCACCTTCGAAGCCCGTGCGAACGCCGCCGCCGCTGCGGGAGTTCTGGCCCTTCATGCCCTTGCCGGAAGTCTTGCCGTTACCGGAACCCAGACCGCGACCTACACGATTGCGAACTTTGCGGGAACCAGCTGCTGGCTGTAATTCATGTAATTTCATCTGCGTGCACCTCCTGTCTTATCTTATTCTGCGATTTTTTCTACGGTAATCAGATGCTCAACTTTGTGGAGCTGACCGCGGATAGCCGGGTTGTCCGGCAGTTCAACAACAGAGTTGATCTTGCGCAGGCCAAGAGAACGAACAGTCTTGCGCTGCGTTTCGGGACGGCCGATCAGGCTTCTTTTAAGAGTTACTTTAATTTTTGCCATGTCTTAGCCCTCCTTAACCTAAGATTTCCTGAACCGTCTTGCCACGGAGTTCAGCAACCGTTTCAGCACGCTTGAGGGCCTTGAGGCCTTCCATCGTAGCGCGTACCATGTTGTTCGGGTTGGAAGAACCCAGGGACTTGGTCAGAATGTCGTGGATGCCGGCGAGCTCAAGTACGGCACGAGCCGGGCCGCCAGCGATAACACCGGTACCTTTGGCAGCCGGCTTCAGCATAACCTTACCAGCACCAAAGATGCCCAGCATCTCATGAGGAATCGTACGGCCATCGAAGAGAGCTACCTCGATGAGGTTCTTCTTTGCATCTTCAACGCCTTTGCGGATAGCTTCGGGAACTTCAGCAGCTTTGCCGAGACCTACGCCAACTTTGCCCTTCTTGTTGCCAACAACAACGAGAGCACTGAACGAGAAACGACGGCCGCCCTTGACGACTTTCGCAACTCGATTTATGTATACAACTTTCTCCTCGAACTCTGGAGTTTCGTTGTCCATATTTCTAGCCATTCATTTACCTCCTTCAGTATTAATGATTTAGAACTTCAGACCTGCTTCACGAGCAGCTTCAGCCAGAGCAGCTACACGGCCATGGTATACATAACCGCCGCGGTCGAAAACTACTTCGCTGATACCCTTTTCGAGAGCACGCTTAGCAACTTCAGCACCGACAGCTTTAGCTGCTTCGATGTTGCCGCCGTAGTTTTCAAAGCCCTTGTCCTGAGTGCTTGCGGAAACGAGGGTTACGCCCTTTTCATCATCAATGACCTGAGCATAAATGTTTGCAAGGCTTCTGTATACGTTGAGGCGCGGACGAGCTGCCGTACCTGCAATATGGTTGCGGACACGCAGATGACGTTTCTGACGTGCCTTATTTTTATCTGCTTTAACCAGCACAGAGATTCACTCCTTTCTCGAATCAGTACCTTATTTCTTGCCCTTAGCGCCGGCTTTACCTTCTTTACGACGGATATGTTCGCCAGCGTATTTGATACCCTTGCCTTTGTACGGTTCGGGTTCACGGAAGCTGCGGATTTCAGCGGCGATCTGGCCAACAACTTCTTTGTCGATACCAGAAACCGTGATAGCGTTTGCAGAGGGGCATTCGAATTTGATACCCTTCGGCGGCTCAACAACTACCGGATGGGAGAAACCAAGGGACAGGTTCAGCGCAGTGCCCTTGAGCTGAGCACGGTAGCCGACACCATTGATTTCGAGGTTCTTGGAGAAACCTTCCGTAACACCAATAACCATGTTATTGATGAGCGTACGGGAAAGACCATGGAGAGATCTGTGGGTCTTATCGTCGGAGGGGCGTTCTACTTTCAGAACGTTACCTTCAACGGTTATTTTCATTTCCGAGCTAATCTGGCGGGAAAGTTCACCTTTCGGGCCTTTAACACTTACCAAATTGTCATCGCCAACAGTGACGGTTACGCCAGCTGGGATTTCAATCGGTGCATTACCAATTCTTGACATCTGTACACCTCCTGACTACTTTTCGATTACCAAACGTATGCAACAACTTCGCCGCCAAGGCCAGCTTTGCGAGCCTGCTTGTCGCTCATGATGCCCTTGGAAGTGGAGATGATGGCGATACCCAGACCACCGAGTACACGGGGCAGTTCGCTCTTCTTAGCGTACTGGCGCAGGCCAGGCTTAGAAATACGTTTGATACCGGAAATAACCTTCTCACGGTTCGGACCGTATTTGAGGGAAACAGAGATCATGCCCTGCTTGCCATCTTCAGTGAAGGTGTAGTCCTTGATGAAACCCTCTTCCTTCAAAACTTCAGCGATAGCCGTTTTGATTTTGGAACCCGGGATTTCAACGCTTTCATGGTATACATTGTTTGCATTGCGCAAACGGGTCAGCATATCTGCAATAGGATCAGTCATTGCCATTGAATCGATATCCTCCTTTTATTTAAATCAATCTTACCAGCTGGCTTTGGTTACGCCAGGGATAGCGCCTTTGTAGCTCTGCTCACGGAAGCAGATACGGCACATATCAAACTTACGCATATAACCATGCGGACGGCCGCAAATTTTGCAACGGTTGTAACCGCGAGTGGAGAACTTCGGTTCTTTGCTCCACTTTTCTACCATAGCTTTCTTAGCCAAGTTTCCTTACCTCCTTATGCTTTGAACGGCATACCCATGAGTTTCAGGAGCTCTCTGGCTTCTTCATCCGTCTGTGCCGTCGTAACGATAACAATGTTCATACCGCGGAGCTTGTCGATTTTATCGTATTCAATCTCCGGGAAGATGAGCTGCTCTTTGAGGCCGATAGCGTAGTTGCCGCGACCATCAAAAGCCTTGTCGCTTACACCGCGGAAGTCACGTACACGGGGCAGAGCCACGTTCATGAACTTATCGAGGAACTGGTACATGCGCTGACCGCGAAGGGTTACTTTGCAGCCGATGGGCATGCCTTCACGCAGTTTCCAGGCAGCGAGGGATTTCTTTGCACGGGTCAGGAGCGGCTTCTGGCCAGCGATGATCGTCAGATCAGCTACAGCAGAATCCAGAGCCTTGGGGTTGCCAACGGCTTCGCCTACGCCCATGTTGATGATAATCTTTTCGATTTTCGGAAGCTGCATTACGTTCTTGTAACCGAACTTTTCGGTCATAGCTTTGCAAACTTCGTTCTGATATTTTTCCTGTAATCTATCCACTTATGCTCCTCCTTTCCAAATTATTTCGTCTGGTCGATAACTTCGCCGCACTTCTTGCAGGCGCGAACCATCTTGCCATTAACTTCTTTATGTGCAACGCGGGTTGCTTTGGAGCATGCCGGGCAAACCAGCATAACCTTGCAAGCGTGCATGGGCATTTCCTTTACCAGGATACCGCCCTGGGGAGCCTTCTGGTTCGGTTTCGTGTGACGCTTAACTTTGTTTACGCCTTCCACAACAACCTTACCGTGCTTGGGCATAGCAGCAACAACCTTGCCCTGCTTGCCTTTATCTTTGCCGGACAATACAACGACCGTATCGCCCTTCTTTACGTTCAACTTAACGAATGCCAAAATCGCACCTCCTCACAATTAAAGTACTTCAGGAGCCAGGGAAACGATCTTCATGAAGTCTTTATCGCGAAGTTCTCTAGCTACCGGTCCGAAGATACGCGTACCTTTCGGAGTCTTGTCGTCTTTAATGATAACTGCGGCGTTTTCATCGAAACGGATATAGGAACCGTCTGCGCGGCGCAGGCCTTTCACGCTGCGAACGACAACTGCCTTAACGACATCGCCCTTCTTCACCGTGCCGCCCGGAGCAGCGGATTTAACTGCAGCTACGATTACATCACCAATGTTGGCATACTTGCGGTAGGAACCGCCGAGAACACGGATGCACATGATTTCTTTTGCACCAGTGTTGTCGCCAACCTGCAGGATTGTTTGCTGTTGGATCATTGTTGGACCTCCTTCTTCTTTATTTTGGCTTATTTAGCGCGTTCGATGACTTCGACAACTCTCCAACGCTTCGTCTTGGACAGCGGGCGAGTTTCCATCAGGGAAACCTTGTCGCCTACGTGAGCATCGTTCTTCTCATCGTGAGCATGGAACTTTACCGTTCTCTTAACCGGCTTCTTGTAGAGCTTGTGCTGCTCGAGCTCTTCAACTGCTACAACAACCGTTTTATCCATTTTGTCGGAGATAACCTTACCGACCTTAACTTTACGTACGTTTCTTTCGCTCATTAGGGAGCCTCCTTCCTTCTGCATATCAGTGTGCGATTAAGCCTTCAGTTCGGCTTCGCGCTGGATCGTCTTAATGCGGGCGATCGTCTTCTTTACTTCTTTGATACGCATCGGGTTCTCGAGCTGGCCAGTAGCGAGCTGGAAACGGAGGTTGAACAGTTCCTCTTTGAGCGAAGTAAGTTTCTGGTTAAGCTCATCAGCGCTCATTTCACGGATTTCATTAACCTTCATTTACTTCACCGCCCTCTGCTTTTACATCTTCTTTAACAACGAACTTCGTCTTGATCGGCAGCTTGTGGCCTGCAAGACGCATAGCTTCCTGAGCAACTTCACGGGATACGCCGTCCATTTCGAACAGTACGCGGCCCGGTTTAACTACTGCTACCCAGTACTCAGGCGAACCTTTACCGGAACCCATGCGGGTTTCAGCCGGTTTTGCCGTTACCGGCTTATCCGGGAAAATCTTGATCCAAACCTGACCACCACGTTTGATGTAACGGGTCATAGCGATACGAGCAGCCTCGATCTGACGGTTCGTGATCCATGCAGGTTCCAGAGCAACCAGACCATATTCACCATGGCTTACGGTGTTGCCGCGATGAGCTTTACCCTTCATACGGCCACGGAACTGCTTACGGTATTTAACTCTCTTTGGTAATAACATTAAGCTTCGCTCCCTTCAGCTACAGCCTGACGCTGCTTTCTTTCCGGAAGAACTTCACCCTTGAAGATCCATACTTTTACGCCGATACGGCCATAAGTCGTATGTGCTTCTGCCGTACCGTAGTCGATATCAGCGCGAAGCGTGTGCAGAGGAATGCTGCCTTCACGATAAGCTTCCTTACGAGCAATTTCGGCACCGCCAAGACGGCCGCTCAAGGCAACCTTGATACCCTTGGCGCCCAGACGCATCGTACGGCCAACAGCCTGCTTCATAGCGCGGCGGAAAGCAATACGGCGTTCGAGCTGCTGAGCAATGTTCTCAGCAACGAGCGTTGCATCCATATCCGGCTGCTTGATTTCAGCGATATTGATGTCAACCTTCTTTTCCGTGTACTTCTTCAGACCTTCTTTGATCTGTTCAATACCGGAACCACCGCGACCGATTACCATACCCGGTTTAGCCGTGTGAATCGTGATCTTCAGACGGTTCTTGCTACGCTCCGTCTCAACGCGAGAAACACCAGCTGCCTGAAGGCTCTGCTTCAGATAATCGCGGATTTTAATATCTTCATGCAGGTTATCTGCAAAATCTTTGTCTGCATACCACTTAGCATCCCAAGTCTTGACGATGCCAAGACGAATACCATGCGGATTTACTTTCTGACCCAATCCGTTTCCCTCCTTCTTAGTTCTTCTCGTCTACGACGATGGTTACATGGGACGTGCGCTTCAAAATCTTGAAGGCCTGCCCACGGGAACGCGGATGGATGCGTTTCATCGTTGGGCCGTCATCAGCGAAAGCCGTCTTGATGACGAGCTTGTCAACGTCCATATCATAATTGTTCTCAGCGTTTGCTACTGCAGAACGCAGAACTTTTTCAACTACTACAGCGCCAGCTTTCGGCGTGAATTTCAGAATCGCAAAAGCCTCTGCGACGTTCTTGCCACGGATGAGATCCAGGACAACACGAACTTTGCGCGGAGTGATGCGAACGAACTTAGCTACTGCTTTAGATTCCACAAGGATTCTCCTTTCGCAAAATTACTTGAGTCCGGTCTTGCGCTCTTCACCAGCATGACCCTTGAAGGTACGGGTGGGAGCGAACTCACCGAGTTTGTGGCCAACCATGTCTTCCGTTACATAAACGGGAACATGCTTGCGGCCATCATGAACAGCAATCGTATGACCTACGAAGTCCGGGAAAATCGTGGAGCTTCTGGACCAGGTCTTTACAACTTTTTTATCGTTAGCTTCGTTGAGAGCCGTGATTTTCTTCATGAGGCTTTCTGCAACGAAAGGTCCCTTTTTAATCGATCTTGACAAAGTGTATCCTCCTTCCGTCAGGCGGCGTTAAGCTGCCTGCCCGATTCTATCATTATTTCGTGCGGCCTCTGACGATGAGACGATCGGAAGCTTTCTTGCGACGAGTCTTGGCACCCATAGCGCATTTGCCCCACTTGGTAACAGGGTTCTTGCGGCCAACAGGGCTGCGGCCTTCACCACCACCATGCGGATGGTCGTTCGGGTTCATAGCAGTACCGCGGTTCTCCGGACGAACGCCGAGCCAACGGTTACGGCCAGCCTTACCAATCGTAATGTTTTCATGTTCCAGGTTGCCAACTTCACCGATGGTAGCACGGCAGTTGATATGCACCTTGCGAAGTTCGCCAGACGGCATACGGAGGAGTGCGTAATCGCCTTCCTTTGCCATGAGCTGAGCGGAAGTACCAGCACTACGAACCAGCTGGGCACCCTTGCCAATCTTCAGCTCTACGTTATGAATAGTCGTACCAACGGGGATGTTCTTCAAAGGCAGGGCATTACCAACCTTGATATCGGAATCCGGGCCGGATACAACTTTATCGCCGACTTTCAGACCGTTCGGAGCGAGGATGTAACGCTTTTCACCATCAACGTAGTTGAGGAGAGCGATACGAGCGCTGCGGTTCGGGTCATATTCGATGGTAGCGACGCGAGCGGGAATACCATCCTTGTTGCGCTTGAAGTCGATTACACGATACAGACGCTTGTGGCCGCCGCCCTGATGGCGAACGGTCAGTTTGCCCTGCTGGTTGCGGCCGCCTTTTTTCACCAGGCGCTCAGTCAGGGATTTTTCAGGTTTATCAGCCGTAATTTCGTCGAAGGAAGCGACGGTCATGAAACGGCGACCTGCAGAGTAAGGTTTAAAACTCTTTACTGCCACTTAAATTTCCTCCTTGCAAGGGTTTACGCTTCGAAAAGCTCAATGCTGTTGCCAGCAGCGAGTTTAACGATAGCTTTCTTATAATCAGCGCGCTTGCCAACGTTGCGGCCCATGCGCTTCGTTTTGCCAAGTACGTTAACCGTATTGACCTTTTCAACTTTTACATTGAAGATTTCAGCAACTGCTTTAGCAATTTCAATCTTGTTGGCTGCTTTCGCCACAACGAAGACGTATTTGCCTTCAGCCATGAGCTGAGTCGTTCTTTCCGTAATCAGCGGACGGATCAGGATATCACGTGCTTCCATTATGCGAATACCTCCTCGATACGGGTAACGGCATCCTTCGTGATGAACAGCTTGTCATGATTCAAGATATCATGAACATTGAGGCCCATCGTGCTGATTGCCTTAACACCCGGAATATTGCGTGCAGATTTTTCTACGTTTTCTGCTTCGTCAGCAGTGATAAGGAGAGCCTTCTTCTCAACGGAGAAATCGCTCATCATCTTAACAACCTGCTTGGTCTTGGCAGCTTCGAATTCGAGGCTGTCGAGAACGACCAGTTCGCCGTTCTTCACTTTGTCAGAAAGAGCGCACTTGATAGCCAGTCTGCGCTGCTTGCGGGGCATGCTGAAAGCATACTTGCGCGGATGCGGACCAAATACCGTACCGCCGCCTACCCACAGCGGGCTGCGCGTGGAACCAGCACGAGCACGACCGGTGCCCTTCTGCTTCCAAGGCTTACGACCGCCACCGCGGACGAAGCTTCTCGTCTTCGTAGCATGCGTGCCGAGACGCTGTGCTGCGAGCTGCATAACAACGGCCTGATGGAGAAGACCTGCGTTCATCTCTACGCCGAAGATATTGTCATTGAGTTCGATATCGCCAACCTGCTTGTTGGTGATGTCATAAACTGCTACTGTAGCCATAATTTAGGTTTTCCTCCTTCCAATTAGTTTTTGCCCGGTTTAACGGTGTTCTTAATCACAACGAAGCTCTTCTTCGGGCCCGGAATAGCGCCCTTGATGAGGATCAGGTTGCGGTCTGCATCAACACGGACAACCGTGAGGCGCTGAACCGTAACGCGCTCGCCACCCATACGGCCAGGCAGCTTCTTGCCTTTCAGCACACGTCCGCCAGGACCGGAAATCATCGCACCAGTGGAACCCGGTTCACGATGGGATTTGGAACCATGTCCCATGGGACCACGAGCAAAGTTGTGACGTTTGATACCGCCGGCAAAACCTTTACCCTTGGAAGTACCAGTAACATCGACTAATTCGCCTTCGCTAAATATGTCAACGCCGATGGAATCACCGACTTTGTATTCAGAAGCATCCTGAAGACGCATTTCGCGGATAAACTTAACCGGCTTAACACCAGCCTTGTCGAAATGGCCCTTCAGCGGTTTGTTTACCTTATGTTCTTTAACTTCACCGAAGCCAAGCTGAACAGCGTTGTAACCGTCGTTTTCAACCGTCTTGTTCTGGATAACGATGTTGTTGCCAGATTCTACAACAGTAACGGGGACAACCTTGCCCTCTTCCGTGAAGATCTGGGTCATGCCCAGTTTTCTACCTAAAATTGCTTTAGACATTCATTCCACCTCCTCGGATTATAATTTGATTTCGATGTCTACACCAGCCGGAAGGTCGAGACGCATCAGCGCATCTACCGTCTTGTTCGTCGGCTGCAGGATGTCGATAAGACGCTTATGAGTTCTCATTTCGAACTGTTCGCGGGAATCCTTATTGACATGCGGGGAACGCAAAATCGTGTAGATATTTTTCTCCGTCGGGAGTGGAATCGGACCGGATACCATAGCACCAGTCTTCTTTGCAGTATCCACAATCTTTACTGCGCTCTGATCGAGGGCTTTGTGATCATAAGCCTTCAACCGGATTCTAATCTTTTGGTTCTTAGACAATTTGTTTTCCTCCTTATCGTCCGGACTCTTGGCCCAAACATTTCTCCGTAACAGTTCCCTCGGACAACGCCGAGCCATCTGCCACGTCATCGCGTTGGGGGGTACCATATTTATATCAACCCTTAAATAAGAGCGGCGCGAGCGCCGCTCTTATCATGGGATTGATTGACTAATAATTAGCCTTCGATTTCCGTTACGCGGCCTGCACCAACCGTGTGACCACCTTCGCGGATAGCGAAACGAAGACCTTTTTCGATAGCAATCGGAGTGATGAGTTCAACATCCATCTCGATGTTATCGCCAGGCATAACCATTTCCGTGCCAGCCGGCAGAGTAACTACGCCCGTAACGTCAGTCGTACGGAAGTAGAACTGCGGACGATAGTTCGTGAAGAACGGAGTATGACGGCCGCCTTCTTCCTTAGTCAGAACGTAAACCTGACCTTTGAACTTCGTGTGCGGGTTGATGGAACCCGGCTTAGCCAGAACCTGACCGCGTTCGATTTCCTTACGGTCAATACCGCGGAGCAGCGCACCGATGTTATCGCCAGCAACAGCGCTGTCGAGCATCTTGCGGAACATTTCGATACCCGTTACGACCGTGGATTTCGGTTCATCCTGGAGACCTACGATTTCAACCGTGTCGTTCAGCTTCAGTTCGCCACGTTCTACACGGCCCGTAGCAACCGTACCACGACCAGTGATCGTGAATACGTCTTCAACCGGCATCAGGAACGGCTTATCCGTATCACGGGTCGGAGTCGGGATGTATTCGTCAACAGCATCCATCAGCTCATAGATCTTAGCCTGCATGTCAGCATCGCCTTCCAGAGCCTTCAGAGCGGAGCCTGCAATAACAGGGATGTCATCGCCAGGGAATTCGTAGCTGGAGAGCAGTTCACGAACTTCCATTTCAACGAGTTCGAGCAGTTCAGGATCGTCAACCTGGTCAACCTTGTTCAGGAATACAACGATTGCAGGAACGCCTACCTGACGAGCGAGCAGGATGTGCTCACGAGTCTG
>DFHU01000057.1:32259-64636 GCA_002373045.1 Pseudoselenomonas ruminantium
TCAACGTGTGCATAGTGACGTTTTTCCGTCTCATACTCAACGTGTGCCGTGTTGATGGTGATACCGCGTTCACGCTCTTCCGGAGCCTTATCGATATCAGCGTAATCTTCGAATTTTGCCATGCCTTTTTCAGCCAGGCACTTCGTGATTGCAGCCGTCAGCGTCGTCTTGCCATGGTCAACGTGACCAATGGTACCAATGTTAACATGGGGTTTAGTTCTCTCAAACTTTTCTTTAGCCATTTGTGTTTTTTCCTCCCTTATTCGCCTTTGTTTTTAGCAATAACCTTTTCGGCTATATTCTTAGGAACTTCATCATAGTAAGCAACTTCCATGCTGTAGTTCCCTCGGCCCTGAGTTTTGGAACGGAGGTCCGTGGAGTAACCGAACATTTCGGAAAGCGGCACGAATCCGTTGATTACCTGAGCACCGTTGCGTGCTTCCATACCATCGATACGGCCACGACGGGAGTTCAGGTCGCCGATTACGTCGCCCATGTATTCTTCAGGAACAACGACTTCGACTTTAACGTACGGTTCAAGAAGAACCGGGTTGGCTTTCTCTGCACCGCTCTTGAACGCCATGGAACCGGCAACCTTGAACGCTGCTTCAGAGGAGTCAACTTCGTGGAACGAACCATCGTAAACGATAGCTTTGATGTCCACCATCGGATAACCGGCAACAACACCAGTTTCCATAGCCTGCTTTACGCCGGCTTCGATCGGGTTGATGAATTCCTTCGGAATTGCACCACCAACGACCTTATTTTCAAAGCTGAAGCCTTCACCCGGTTCCTGCGGAATGAGTTCGAGCCAGCAATGACCGTACTGACCGTGACCACCGGACTGACGTACGAACTTACCTTCGGACTTAACCGTCTTGCGAATCGTTTCACGATAAGCAACCTGCGGTTCGCCAACCTTGCAGTCCACTTTGAATTCGCGGAGCATACGGTCAACGATAATCTGGAGGTGAAGTTCGCCCATGCCGGAGATAATCGTCTGACCAGTTTCCTGATCAGTACGCACGCGGAAGGTCGGATCTTCTTCAGCCAGTTTCTGGAGCGCTACGCCCATCTTTTCCTGGTCGTTCTTCGTAGCCGGTTCAACAGCAACGGAGATAACGGGATCCGGGAATTCCATGGATTCGAGGATGATGGGATGTGCTTCGTCGCACAGCGTGTCACCAGTCGTGGTGTCTTTCAGACCAACAGCAGCTGCGATATCGCCGCTGTAAACCTTTTCGATTTCCTTACGGTTGTTCGCGTGCATCTGCAGGATACGGCCGATACGCTCTTTCTTGCCCTTCGTGGAGTTGAACACGTAGGAACCAGCATCGAGCACACCGGAGTAAACGCGGAAGAATGCCAGCTTACCAACATAGGGGTCAGTCATGATCTTGAAGGCCAGAGCCGAGAACGGCTCAGAGTCGCTGGACGGACGATGGTCTTCTTCACCGGAATCCGGGTTGATACCCTTGATAGGAGGAATATCTACCGGAGACGGCATATAATCAACGATGGCATCGAGCAGGGGCTGAACACCCTTGTTGCGATAGGAAGTACCGCAGGTTACCGGAACGAGTTTGCACTCTACAGTACCTTTACGGATAACTTTCTTGATATCCTCTTCCGTGATATCTTCGCCACCGAGGTATTTCTCCATAAACTCATCATCGAGTTCGGAAAGAGCTTCGAGCAGCTTTTCGCGGTACTCTTCAGCCTTTTCCTTCATGTCATCAGGAATTTCAACTTCGTCAGCAACTTTGCCGAGGTCATCTTCATAAACGATGGCTTCATTCTTAACGAGGTCGATGATGCCTGCGAACGTATCTTCAGCACCGATCGGCAGCTGGATAGCTACAGCGTTAGCCTGGAGACGTTCATGCATCATGTTGATAACATTGTAGAAATCTGCGCCCGTGATGTCCATCTTGTTGACATAAGCCATACGAGGAACATTGTACTTCTCAGCCTGACGCCATACGGTTTCAGTCTGAGGCTCAACGCCGCCGCGGGCAGTCAGAACTGCTACGGTACCATCGAGCACGCGCAGGGAACGTTCAACTTCTACCGTAAAGTCCACGTGACCCGGAGTATCAATGATATTGATACGATGGTCTTTCCAATGACAGGTCGTTGCAGCAGACGTAATCGTGATACCGCGTTCCTGTTCCTGAACCATCCAGTCCATGGTAGCAGCACCATCATGAACTTCACCGATCTTGTGGTTTACACCCGTGTAGAAGAGGATACGCTCAGTAGTAGTCGTCTTACCGGCATCGATGTGAGCCATGATACCGATATTACGAGTTTTTTCAAGGGAATACTCTCTTGCCACTTTTAATATCGCTCCTTATAAATCAGAGAAAAGATTACCAACGATAATGAGCGAATGCCTTGTTGGCCTCGGCCATCTTGTGCGTATCTTCCTTCTTCTTAATAGCTGCACCAGTGTTGTTAGCAGCATCCATGAGTTCGCCGGAGAGACGTTCATCCATAGTCTTTTCACCACGGAGACGTGCATAGTTAACGATCCAGCGAATGCCCAGCGTCATACGGCGGTCAGGACGAACCTCAACCGGCACCTGGTAGTTAGCACCACCGACGCGGCGAGCACGAACTTCGAGAACCGGCATAACGTTCTTCAGAGCCGTCTCAAAAACTTCCAGAGGATCCTTGCCCGTTTTAGCACGGATCGTTTCGAACGCATCATATACAACGCGTTCAGCAACGCTCTTCTTACCGGAAAGCATTACTTTATTGATGAATTTCGTAACCGTTTTGCTGTGGTACACCGGATCCGGCAGTACGTCACGCTTAGGTACGGCACCTTTTCTTGGCATTGTTTTACCTCCTTATCATAGTCTTCATTTACGAAGCTGTATTATTTCTTCTTTGCGCGTTTCGCACCATACTTGGAGCGGCCCTGAGCACGATCCTGCACACCTGCAGTATCGAGAGAACCACGGATGATGTGGTAACGAACACCCGGCAGGTCCTTAACACGACCGCCACGGATCAGAACAACACTATGCTCCTGAAGATTATGACCAATGCCCGGAATATATGCAGTAACTTCGATGCTGTTCGTCAAACGAACACGAGCTACTTTACGCAGAGCCGAGTTCGGCTTTTTCGGCGTAGACGTGTAAACACGAGTGCAAACGCCACGTTTCTGCGGGCAATTCTTAAGTGCTGGTGCTTTGGACTTCTCCTGCATGCTCTTTCTGCTCTTACGAACTAACTGGTTAATAGTAGGCATACATGCACCTCCTTCCTTCATATTGAGAATTTATTATTTATTAAAATCGCAAGCAAGCTTACGATTTTTAACAAATAGACTTACTTAACCGCTGCCGCCGCTGCCGCACCGACTTCGATATTGCAAGCTGTCCCCAGCTCTTTCATCGAACCAACGCGGCTGACGGGAACACCATGTTCCGTGCAAAGCGCTTCCAGCGGTTCAACCACCTTCGCCTCTGCATCATCAGCGATAAAAACTTCCGTCGCCGCATCGCGTTTTACCGCTTTGGCAACCTGTTTGATACCAATGACCCGCTTGGCTGTTTTCAGTGCTTCCAGTGTCATTGTTTTCACTCCCCTGTATCACTAAAATCATGCCCTCGAATCAGGCACTTCTATATATTAGCACCCACTAAAATCCCTGTCAACACTTATTTTATAAAGTTTTTCGTGTACACGTACTCTCGCGTATCAAAATGCAAAAAAAATTATAAAATGCCCTATTTTCACGATTAAACGCTTGCTGTTTTCACGAAAATCGAATCAATCAAGCCACAATTCCAGATGAAAACTGCGCAGCGGATTGGGAATATATTTTCATAGCATCTAACAGAACTGTCCAAGTGAAAAAAACTAAGCCAGCGGGCTGATGATGTATTTCCGAAACGTTTGACAAGCCTGTCTAAGTGAAGGAAATATATCATCAGCCCGCTGGCGTCTTTATATATCGATGTTAACGCTCTAATGCCCTATGCGCAATATCTTTCCGATAGAACGCATCTTTAAACGCAATCTTCTCTACGCCGGCATAAGCCTTATCCACCGCAGCCCGCACATCTGCCGCCTTGGCCACCACACCGAGCACGCGCCCGCCATCGGTCACAATCTGCCCATTCTTATGCGCAGTTCCGGCATGGAACACCTGGCAACCTGCAGCTTTGGCATCATCAAGCCCGGTAATGGCATCGCCCTTGTTATAGGCTTTAGGGTAGCCGCCCGCTGCCATAACCACGCAGACTGCCGCTTCTTTTGCCCATTCCACCTGCTGTTCAGCCAGTGTACCATCAGCACAGGCAACCATGATGTCCACCAAATCGCTGTTTAAGAGCGGCAGAACTACCTGCGTTTCCGGGTCGCCAAAGCGCGCATTGAATTCCACGACCTTCGGCCCGTCTGCCGTAATCATCAGGCCGGCATAGAGACAGCCTTTATAGGGCTTGCCTTCCTTTTCCATCGCCTGAATCGTGGGCAGGAGAATCTTATCGTAGGTTTCCTGCACCATTTTATCCGTCATAACCGGCGCGGGTGCATAAGTTCCCATGCCGCCAGTGTTGGGGCCTTTGTCGCCATCGTAAGCACGCTTATGGTCCTGCGAGCTGATCATCGGGCAAATGGTCTTGCCATCGGTAAAGCACAAAAGGGACGCTTCTTCGCCTTCCATAAATTCTTCAATAACTACGCGCGAACCTGCATTGCCGAATTCCTTATCTTCCATAATATCTGCAACAGCCTGCAATGCTTCGTCTTCCGTCATAGCCACGATAACGCCCTTGCCCGCCGCCAGACCGTCCGCCTTGATGACGATTGGAGCGCCTTCTTTACGAATGTACTCCCGAGCCGCCTCTGCCTCTGTGAACACTTCGTACTTAGCCGTGGGAATGCCGTATTTTTTCATCAGAGATTTGGAAAATGCCTTGGAGCCTTCAATCTGTGCCGCTGCCTGCGTGGGGCCAAAAGCCTTAATACCTGCCGCCGTTACTGCATCCACGAGCCCGTTGGTCAGGGGAACTTCCGGCCCGACTACGACCAGCTCAATCGCGTGCTTTTGCACAAAATCCACAATCGACGCATTATCCGTAATGGCAATGCCTTCCACGCACATCGCCACATCAGCCATGCCCGGATTGCCCGGCAATGCATAAATCTTATCTGCCTTAGGCGACTGCGCCAGTTTCCACGCTAACGTATGTTCCCGGCCGCCGCTGCCGATTACTAAAATATTCATGGTTTCGCCCCTTATTTTGCCAGCTGTTTTGCCAAATAATCCTGAATCATCGTATCGTAGGCCGCCGTATGGGCAAAGGCCTCCTGCGCCAGCTCCATGCGGGTACGGTCATCTACGCCGCCATTTTCCTTAATCTGCGCAATTACTTCATTATATTTAGCCGGATTGGTCACAATGGTCACAAACTTGAAGTTCTTGGCTGAAGCACGTACCATAGCCGGGCCGCCAATATCAATGTTTTCAATGGCTTCTGCCAGCGTTACATCCGGCTTGGCAATGGTTTCCTTGAACGGATAGAGATTGACCGCCACAAGGTCAATGCCCTTGATGCCATGTTTTTCCATCTGTGCCATATGTTCGGGATTATCTCTAACAGCCAGAATACCGCCATGAATATAGGGATTCAACGTCTTTACCCGGCCATCCATGATTTCAGGAAAGCCCGTCACATCACTGACATAGGTTACGGGAATGCCCGCTTCCTTGATGGCTTTCATCGTCCCGCCCGTGGAGATGATTTCCACACCGGCTTCATGGAGCTGGCGGGCGAACTCGACCACGCCCTCTTTATTGGATACGCTAATCAGGGCACGCTTAATCTGCATTTATCTGTTCTCCTTTACGCGTCTTACGCTAAAATCGTCACCTTACGGCCTTCAACCTTTAATTTTCCTTCACAGTACAGACGGATACATTCCGGATAAATCCGGTGTTCCTCTTTGAGCACGCGAGCGCCCAAAGTTTCCTCCGTATCATCATCGAGCACCGGCACAGCTGCCTGCATGATGATGGGGCCGGAATCTGTGCCTTCGTCCACGAAATGCACCGTACAGCCGCTGACTTTCACACCATAGGCCAGTACATCCCGATGCGCATGAGCACCTGGGAAACTGGGCAAAAGCGCCGGATGAATATTCATGATACGTCCGGCAAAATGCCCCACAAAATATGGGGTAAGTATCCGCATAAAACCTGCCAGCACGACCAAGGTTACGCCTGCGGCTTCAAGTTTTTCAATCAAAGCCTTTTCAAACGGCTCACGACCAGCAAACTGCTTGCGGTCAACGCAGACCGCTTCAATACCGGCTTTTCTTGCCCGCTCCAGCGCATAGGCTTCCTTATCCGTCAGCACGATGGCAATTTCGGCAGGAACCTGTCCGGCATCAATCGCGTCGATAATAGACTGCAAATCTGTGCCACGGCCGGAACAAAGAACACCTAATTTTTCCTTAGCCAACGAACACACCGCCCTGCAATGTCACATCATGGTCGCCTTTGACAACCTTGCCGATTTCATAGACCGTTTCGTCAGCCGCCTGCAAATGTGCTTTGACTGCTTCCGCTTCTTCCGCAGCGACAATCAGAATCATGCCGATGCCCATGTTGAAGGTGCGATACATTTCCGGCCAGTCCACATTGCCCCACTGCTGCAGGAGACGGAAGATAGCCGGCATTTCCCATTTGCTCGTGTCGATTTCCACTGCCAAATCCTCGGGCAAAGCGCGAGGGATATTCTCGTAGAAGCCGCCGCCTGTGATATGCACCATGCCGTGGATATCGAATTGTTCAATCAACGGCAGGCAGGCTTTCGGGTACAGACGGGTCGGCGTCAGCAGTTCCTCACCGATGGTCTTGCCCAGTTCTTCCATATATTCATCGCCCTTGAAGCCCTTATGGTCAAAGACAATGCGGCGCACAAGGGAATAGCCGTTGGAATGTACGCCGGAGGACGGCAGGCCGAGAATCACATCGCCCTCTTTTACCTTGGCGCTGGTGATGAGCTTGCTCTTTTCCACCACGCCTACGGCAAAACCGGCAATATCGTATTCCCCTTCGGGATAAAAGCCATTCATCTCTGCCGTTTCGCCGCCAATCAGGGCACAGCCGGATTCCTTGCAGGCGCCTGCTACACCGGTTACGACATCGGCCACCTGTTCCGGCAAAAGTTTGCCCACCGCCAGATAGTCGAGGAAGAACAAGGGTTCTGCCCCCTGCACCAAAATATCGTTGACGCACATGGCCACGGCATCCTGACCGATGGTATCGTGCTTATCGAGCATAAAGGCCAGTTTGAGTTTCGTGCCCACGCCGTCCGTACCGGATACCAGCACAGGCTCCTTGTACTTGCCGCTGTTTAAGGCAAACAGACCGCCAAAGCCGCCCAAGTCACCGAGCACTTCCGGACGGTACGTTGCCCGCACGCTGTTTTTGATGAGTTCTACCGAGCGGTTGCCCGCATCAATATCCACACCGGCATCTTTATAGGTAAGTTTTTCCGTCATTATCCTCTTGTTCCTCACTTTTTGCGCTGTTCAAACACATACTTGCTGTCGCCGGCCGGCTTTTCGCCATCGGCGATGGGATAGGCACTATTAAAGCAGGCATAGCACATATCGTCGGCATTGACTTCCGATACGCAGGATTTCAGCCCTTCAAGCGAAATAAAATGCAGGGAGTCCGCACCGATAAACTCGCGGATTTCCTCCACACTCTTGGTGGCGGCTATGAGTTCCTTGCGCACAGAAGTATCAATCCCATAATAGCAGGGATAACCTATCGGCGGGCTGCTGATGCACATATGCACCTCTTTGGCGCCGGCCTGCTTGAGCATATTGACAATCTTGCCGCTGGTCGTGCCGCGAACGATACTGTCATCCACCATGATAACGGATTTTCCTTCAACCACGGAACGGATGGCATTGAGCTTGAGCTTCACACTGGTATCCCGCTTCTTCTGCGTGGGCTGAATAAACGTACGCCCAATATAGCGGTTCTTAATCAGCCCTTCCACAAACGGAATCCCCGACTCATAGGCATAGCCCGTAGCCGCCGTCGTCCCGGAGTCCGGCACCGAAATGACAATATCCCCCTTGAACTTTGCTTCCCGTGCCAGCACCCGCCCCATCATAAAACGGGCATCATGCACGCTCTGTCCGTCAATCACCGAATCCGGACGAGCAAAGTAAATGTATTCAAAAATGCAGGAAGCCTTTTTCTCATGCATTGCGAACGGATAGGACTTCACACCGCTGTCATCAATGACCACCATTTCCCCCGGCGCAATATCGCGGACGAATTCAGCGCCAGCCACATCGAGGCCGCAGCTCTCCGACGACAGGATATAGCTGCCTTCCTCCGTCTTGCCCAGACAAAGCGGACGGAACCCCTGCGGGTCACGGGCACCAATCAGCTTATCCTCCGTCATAATCGCCAGACAATAGGCGCCGCGAATCTTCTTCAGGCTCTCGATAATCTTTTCTTCCACGGTTTCTGCCCGGCTGCGGGCAATGAGGTTTACAAAGACTTCCGAATCAATGGACGTCTGAAAAATCGTGCCCTGCTCTTCCAGCTCATGACGGATTTCGGCCGCATTGGTCAGATTACCATTATGCGCCAGCGCAATCTTGCCGCCCGAATAATTCACCATCAACGGCTGGGTGTTGCACAAAAGACTGGAGCCGGTGGTGGAATAACGTACATGGCCGATGGCAATGCACTGATTTTCCATATGGGGCACCTGATGGCGGAACACTTCATTGACCAGGCCCATGCCACGGGTCACATCCATCCAGGCGCCATCGGTAATGGCAATGCCTGCACTTTCCTGCCCGCGGTGCTGCAGGGCATAAAGCCCCAAGTAGGTCAGCCCCGACACATCTTCCGTGCGGGAAAACACACCGTAAACACCGCACTCCTCTTTCCATTTGGGTTCTACATTATAGCCATTTTCATACATGGTTATATCAATCTCTCACTTTTTCTACTAAAAAACAGTCCGGTGCCGCGCATCTTAAAGCTGCGCAGCAACACGGGCTGCTTTCTTTTCCACTTCTTCAACCATTTTTTCACGATATGCCGCAAGCTTTGCCGCAAGTTCAGCATTGCCCACCGCAAAAATCTGCACCGCAAAAATCGCTGCATTCTTGGCACCATTGATTGCCATCGTCGCCACCGGCACACCGGAAGGCATCTGCACCGTACTCAGGAGCGCATCCATACCATTGAGTGCCGTCGCATTGATGGGCACACCAATAACCGGCAGCGTCGTATAGCTTGCTACCACGCCTGCCAAATGCGCCGCTGCGCCAGCCGCCACAATGAACACAGAGATACCCTTCTCCGGTGCCGCAAGCACAAAATCACGCACCTTGCCCGGCGTGCGATGGGCAGACGCCACCACGACTTCAGCTTCAATGCCAAAGGACTTCAAAATATCCACAGCCGGCTTCAAAATTGGCCAGTCCGAATCGCTGCCCATGATAATTGCTGCTTTCATTGTGCTCTCCCTTTCGTTAAAATTTCTTGCCCGTCAATACTTCGTATGCTTCCTTATACTTGGCAATGGTCTTGTCAATGATATCCTGCGGAAGCTCATAATCGCTGTCCGGATTTGCCTTGAGCCAATCACGCACAAACTGCTTGTCATAGGACGGCTGGCTCTTGCCTGCTTCGTAGCCTTCCAGCGGCCAGAAGCGGGAGCTGTCCGGCGTCAGAACTTCATCACCCAGCACGATATTGCCTTCTTCATCCACGCCGAATTCAAACTTCGTATCTGCAATGATAATGCCCTTGGTCCGTGCATATTCCGCGCACTTCTTGTAAATGGCAATAGTGTAATCGCGAATCTTCTCTGCGTATTCCATACCATGACCAGGGAATTCTTTTTCCAGAACCTTGGCGCCCTGCTCTAAGGAGACGTTCTCATCGTGGTCGCCCAGCTCGGCTTTGGTGCTCGGCGTAAAAATCGGCTCAGGAAGTTTTTCCGATTCCTGCAAGCCTTCCGGCAGCTTGATACCACAAATCGTACCATTTTCCTTGTAACTTTCCCAGCCACTGCCCGTGATATAGCCGCGCACAATACATTCCATCGGAATCATATGCAGTTTCTTGCAGAGCATTGTGTTGCCCCTGAACTCCTCCTGCTGGAAAAATTCCGGCATATCCGCATTGTCTACAGACAGCATGTGGTTAGGAATGATGTCCTTCGTGAAATCAAACCAGAACTTAGACATCTGGGTCAGGACTGCGCCCTTGTCCGTAATCTTGTTCTTCAGAATGTGGTCAAAAGCCGAAATACGGTCTGTTGCCACCATGATGATGCGGCCATCAGCCTCATACACTTCACGGACTTTACCAGATTTGAAAGGTTTGTAGGTTTTCATGAGTTATATCGTCTCCCATAAAAATATAAAGTTGTTGCGGAACTGTGAAAAGTTCCCTTCCGACTATTCCATAATAACGAGATTTTTTTGACCTGTCAATGATTTTTAGGACACATGTCCTTGAATTCTGCAGTAAGCACATAATAAAAAACACGTTCTCCCATAGAAAATTCCTTAGAAGAACGTGTTCCCAATTGTCTAACGCTGCAAACTATCTATCAAATCCTGACAAGTCTGCTCTTTTTTCTTCTTATGCTTGGCAAGTTTGCTTGAGGTTCTATGACATAGTGCAATAGCTGCCCCAACCAGCAGAGGTGTCGTACAAATATGAGCTCTTCCGCCTGTTGAACTTATCGTAAATAAAGTTCTGTTACGATATTCCAACATTTTAACAGGCAGTTCAAGCGTATATGCCTTGCGGGGATGTTCTTCTAATTCCTTGATAGCCTGCTGAGCAGATTCCATCCCTGTCTTTTCCAATAAAGCAATCGCCACATACTTGACCAACGCTCTATGTATCAAAGCATATTCCTCATTTATCTGTTTGTTTTTTTCTCGTTGCTCATAAAACTCTTGCTCTTTGGCAACCAAATTTGCCAGCTTTCCCCGTGCTTCCTCTATATCCATTGTCGTAAGCGGCACCTGTGCAATGTTTATCTGCGACAACATATCATAAGATGTAACCAGCAAAGGACCACCATTTGCAGCTACTAAATATCCCACAGCTTCTCCGTCAGCTAAGGGAACGTTAATACGTCGTACATACGACTTATATTCCGCCAGCTTATCGGACATCTCACTTAACAAAGAATCTACCGCCTTATTTCCCCAAGTCATATACGGCGATGCGGATGATGACATTTGCCTGTTGGTCGTTGTCTGCCAACCAGAAAAACCTTCCTTTGCCGGCATTTCTATCCTATAACCATTCCCTGCTTTCAGAACTTTCATTCCCATAGATTTCAAATAAGCCGAGTTGATGATCGCATTATGCAAATCCTCCACTTTAGCAGGTTGCGGCTGTTTAGCCATCAATTCATGCTCCTTGTGATAAATTTCATATTGTGCTTCAGCATCCAGTTCCATCTTCTTCGCATTTTCCATTTGCTTTTTCAGTCGCTGCCTAGCCTTTTTTTCTAATTTGACTTCATCAATCTTGCCCGAATGTAAGTCAATGAAATCCTGCGGCTCAATCGGCAATATAGGAACCTGCTGGATACCCACAATCTGACCTGCCTTTTTCAAACGATTTGACAGTCTGCCATAGACAATTTCCTCAGTACTTCCTTGATAACACATATTGAGCACGAATATATCTTTATGCGTCTGTCCGATACGGTCAATACGACCTATGCGTTGCTCTATTTTCATCGGATTCCAGCCCATATCAAAATTTATCAACATATCAGCTGTTTGCAAATTCAAACCTTCGGCCGCTGCATCTGTACAAAGCAGCACGTCTATTTTTCCCGTTAAGAAAAGATTTTTTATCTCCTCACGAGTTACGCGGCGATAACATCGTGCTTCCGCATCATACCATTGGGTCTCCTTGCCAGAATACACACCTATGTGAAGTCCCGGTGCTCTAGCAGACAGATATTCCCGAATACTCTGCAAGCTGTCAAAGAAGCGAGTAAAAATAACTGTCTGCTTCATACGATTACTGCTCCCCACAATACGTCTCTGCTCCAACCGATTAAGCAGTTCCTGAATTTTGGTCGGAGTATCATGTGACATAGACCCAAGCTGCGCCAGCATCTCCTGCAAGCGCTCCTGTTCCCAAGCCAAGTCTTCAGGCGAGCGATCTTTCAGTAGTGCATCCACGGATATTTCACTAATATCATTTTCATCTGTATCTTCCCCATCGTCTTCCAGCTCATTCAGATATTCCTGCAGCTCCTCTTGTGAAGAAAATTCATAAGCTCCAAATTTCAGCGTTGCTTGTACACGCACCAAACGTCGCTCAAGCGTCTGCTGAATTGCAAAAAAGCTGGAAGCAAAGCGCAACTGTAAAAAATTCAGGTAGAAAGCCATCATTTGCTTGGAATCTGGCCTATGCGCATTGATTTGCTGCATGAGTCCTGCACAATAAACCTCTAACTGCGCATAGAATTCCTTCTCTTTGGAGCTGAACGCAATAATCGCCAAAGGCAGCACATGTCGCTTAGCCAGATTACTTTTCAATTCCCCATTCTTTCGATACTCCTCTAGCAATTTACGCGTATGCCGCATCATAACGCGTGACAAAGGTGCAGCAGCAAAAAGTGGTTTCAATACTTCCTTGGCATCGTTTCCTCGAGGCTCCCTCTTGGCCAATTCCTTCAAGGCCTGACGATTTTTGCCATTTACAACCGTCTTTTCCATTAATCGCAATAAATACGGGTCAGCAGCCTCCAGTGCCGCATAATTTCTCCCCAGGAGCCGCCAATTATCTAATTTCAACTCCTTGCCTTGAGCAATATAGGAAAGCAACTCATAATATTGTTCCAGCAGGTAAGGCTCATAACGAAATGCCGCCGTCCGTCCCATAAGCTTGGTCAGATCATAAACCTCAATTGGATCTATCTGCATGGGTGTAGCCGTAGCCAGCCACAAACTTTTTGTGCGTGCAGCAAAACCATGTTCAATACAGTCATAAATCTTGCCATACTTTGGTTCTTCCCAATAGCCCTTTTGCGGATTAGAACGGCGAGCATAATGTGCCTCATCCACCAGTACCACATCAGCCAAAGCTGCCATTTTCAGCATACTACGTCTTTCCTTGCGACTGGCTAGTCCTGTAGATACTATGTTTAGTTCTGGTTCATAAAGGTCTTGATCCGTATATTCATTCTCATTCAAATCTTTATGCAGGAATTTACCACTCTGACCAGCTTTTGGCTTGCTGCTATAAAAATCCAGCATAGCCTTCTCCGCCAATTCCCGCTGCCACTGTGCCGTTAAACTGGCTGGTGCAGCAATAAGCACACGCTTTATTCTGCCAGAAAGCAGTAAGCTTCGCATAGCCAAGGCAGATTCAATAGTTTTCCCCAGCCCCACTTCATCACACAACAAATAGGAATAAGGCCAGCTTTCCACCAAATGACGACTGACCATTTCTTGATGTGGCCAAGGTTCTACTGGAGCAGAATACATACCAATGTAAATTCCCCCCGGCATCCTAGGAGCGTCTTTCAGGACGGCAAATTTCAGCAATTCCTCAAGACTCGGCTCCAAAGTTTTATTGCGTTCAGCCGCACTTGTACCATCAATTTCTGTCAAATTCCCCTTAAGATTCCGCAGCTTCACCAGTTTTTCTCGCACAGCCTGTGACAGAGACATCACTTTCATATGAGGATTTTTATTATCCCAAAGCCTGTCAAAATCTTTCCTAGCCTGTTCAATACGTTGTGCCTCCCTGCCTCCTTCCCAGGAACAGTTCACATCGATATTCTCAGCATTCAGCTTCAACGCTTGACGTGATTCATTAAGCGACCCCGCTCCCCGCAGACAATGCCCTTCTCTATCCTCCATGAGGAACCACTTTTCATGGACATAGCCATCTTCCGTGGCCTCTACTGAAAGCGGTTTTCCCGTCTGACCATGCAGACGAAAGGCCACCTTCACCTCCAAGCGCCCTTGAGCCACCATATATGCTAAAAGAGCTACACCCGCTTTAACATTTTCCGGCCAAGCCTCACTATTTTCCAATTCACTGAGCAACGCATTATCGAATCGTGCCTTATCTCCAGCCAGAATTGCCTCAACATCAGCCAGTGCCATATCCGCACCAACGATAAGCCGCATTTTCCCTTGGTTATCTAGAAAAGCGGTGTAGCCTTCTGAGGCGGCTGCCAAAGAGGTGGAACGAAAATAGCCTGCTACTCTGTCATATTTTTCAGCCCGTTGCAAGGCTGGAATGTAGAAATCATGCAAGATATCTACAGCACTGCCGTCATCTTTTAAGGAAGATGTCTGATAGCTTACCTGCCAGGGATAATCCGTAAAATCTGCCATTGAACAATCCCACCTTTCAATTTTCTGTCGGTAATGTCATCACAGACAAACTCTGCCAGTCGCTTTCCAAGCCCATAATTTTGCGTATATCATCACAACTGATTGATTTTAAACGATAATTCAATTTCTTGTTTAAGGCATAATCGATATGATGAATCAAATTCTTGTAACGGGTAGGCTGCAAAAAGTATTTCATGGCAATCAGCAAGGCTAAAATATCCTGCGTACCATATTTATACCCCTTTTCATTGCGGGGAATATCCAATAATTCATGTAAAGGTAAATTATTTATTGGTGTCGGCCTCTTTTGATCCCTTATATGGCAATATACACGTTCACCATGCGCACATTTATTTCTAAATACGGCTATGAAGTCAATTAAAGACTTAAATTCTGCCGAGGATAAATGAAATGCACCTGCGACCTTTTCCTTATCCTCTTTGCACATACATGCATAAAACGAATTGATTTTACCAAATGTCATAACTTTGGATAATACCCATAAGGGGACAGAACCATACTTGTCCATGTAATGCTGCACCGCATTATGATGCTTTCGTTGTTTATCGATAAGCTTCAGTAAATCAAAAATAAGTGCATTGACACGCTTAAAATTACTAAACCCTTTGGCATTAAAAGCTTCTGGACGCAGATATGTGGTATGATCCTCACCATGATGTTTCGAAAACACATCAATAATCATCGCTTTCACACAATGCTCGATACGCAGCAGTTCCGGCAACAATAATTCCCTAAGTCTGCGGTCAAAAGAATACAGCGCCACGATTTCATAGAAGGAAGTCCCCGGTTTATAAGCATCCCCATTATTTGTAGAACTTATAAATGGTGTCTTATATCCATTCACTACATAATAATAGTTTTCATAAGTCAAAACCTGTCTGGCAAATTTTTTATTGCTTACAACGATATTACGACTTTCCAAAATAGCTATTTGCTCATCTACTGTTTTGAAGGGTTTATTCATGCCTATTGCTCCTTTACATACGAATAGCCCCCAATGCCATAAGCAAAGGGGGCTATCGTTTGTCCGGGGGTACGGCTGCGAACACCGATTCCCGAATCGCTCTGTCCATATTATAATCTTGATTGGACAAAAATGTCAAGAAAATCTTATTTTTTCAAGCCAAAGATAAGTCTCTGCGTTTCCTTGCGCAGGTCTTCACGACCACAATTATCTGCCCAGATTTGCAAAATATTAAGCAACTTGTTTTCACTGCCTGTGCCGTACTTCTGCAAGTAGGCTCTAGCCACAGGGATATCACCTTCACGATAAGCCATAATGATTCCCTGAACCATGTCCCACTCCTGCTGTGGATTAGCCAAGCGGCGCGCATTGCGCTCCTCTGGAAGCACCAGCCGCAATTTGCTGCCCTTCTTCACCACAGGAGCATAGTAACCTTCGTCTTCCTCATCTCGCCTGCTGCGCTTATTGACTTCATCATTGATGCCAACCATGGCATCTTCCTCGTGATAACCGCCCACTTTATTCTCCAAACGAATATTGAGGGACTTGGAAAGACTCAGAGCATCGTCATAGGCAAAACTGCCCGTACCGTATATACCCAGCATAGTCAGCACAATACCCGCCTCCGGCTTCAAGTCATTTACAGACATCTGCCCGCCGCTGATACGGCTCATCTGATACTGTGCCACCACCGTGCTGGCCTCCCGCATGGCTGTGATTGGAGAAACAAGTTCATCCCCATCCATAACAGGCCAATGCTCTGAGAGGACTTTCAGGGCACTGCCATAGCTGGCCACCATTTCATCCACTGCATTCAGCTTCAGCACTGCAAAATCCCTCAAGCTCTGCTCCACCGCCTGATGAATCAGTTGGCGTACGCCCGTACCGCCAAAACCTGACCAAATAGAAGGCTCTCGCTCCTCCATTTCACGTTTACGGCAGGCGATGAAGATAGATGTAGCGGCAGCAGCCATATCTTTCTGATGCATAGAGTTCGAACCTTCAGACTCCACAGGAAAAGTAGAGGCTATTGTCCACCCATTTAATACCAAAGAACGAGTTAATGTTTCCCAGGCATCCTGTGTCTTATGGGTGAACATCATCGTTAAAATACCATCATCTTTAAGAACACGCCGACATTCAGCAAAAATTTCTCCCATGCGCTGTTCATATGCAGCATTCGCTTCCTTCGCTGAACCATCCCGCACAGGATTAGCCACAGCTTCATCCCTCTTGTTTGTCAATCGCCGATTAAATATATCTGGATATAATTCCCCAAAGGTACGTTTCTGCCATACATAGAAGTAATCTGAAAGCTCCGCATACTGTACATTATTATAGTACGGAGGATCCACACAGATAATATCGACACTTTTATCTTTTACAGACAAATTAGCTGCAGAACCATGCAATACTTCAGCAGGCTTCGCCTTACTACCTCCAAGTAATTCACAAATTCCCTTGTAGGCATCCAATACTTGGCTTTTTCCCCACTCTAACCCAGAATTATCACCGCTATATATAAGCTCGCCAAAAGTCCACTTTAACGAAAAATCATGACGGCCAAAAGTTCCCTTAACAACACCACGTGTATATTCCCATCTTGTCTGTCTACTATTGTAATCCAGACATTTATCTATCATATACTGCAAATAATGTACAATAGCCGTCCCTTTTTCCTGTCCCTCTGCCACCAGAATCTCCTTGCTCATATTTCTCAGGGTTTCCATAGCAGTAAGATGGCCTAAAAGTTGACGGGAGGTAAACATATCGCACCAACGAGTTATCCCTACCCGCAGCAATTCTGCCGTCTTGTGACCTTCAGGAATCTTCTCCGTAGGAATCAAGTCCATATCTTCCCAGCGATTCCAGTTCTCCTGCAGTTTCTTCTCTGCTCGTTGCAAAGCAGCAAAGTCAGCTTCAGTAGGTTCACGGAAGAAAGTCACCTTCTCAATGCGGATTTCCCCCTTATGAGCACCGCTAGCATAACGAAGAATATTTCCTGCCTTATCCTTCTTCGGCTGAAGGCGGACACCTACCACACAGTAAAGCTTATCCTGCCAGGTACCATGGTCGGACTCCCCCCTGGCCTGACGCTTGATTTCCTCGCTGTCAATAGCCTGACCGCAATGCAGACAACGGCCTGTTCCCTTATTTACCGTACCTTCTTCGGGATTCTCCCCATTGGGTCCCTTGCCATTCTCCAGACGCACAGGAATAAAGCGAACTTTCTTATGTCCCGCCATCCCTTCAATTTTCGGAATTACCATCCAACCGTCTTTTTTCTTAGCCAGCGCAAAAGAATTCAAAAGCGGCGCACGCTCACCGCAATGAGGACAGGTTACTTCGCGGTAGTAGAGATAATCACCTATAATTTCCTTATCATCACTAACAGGAAAATACTCGTTCAATTCATTGTTTACTTCATCAACCAGCTTAAAACCATATTTATTCAGGTCGTCCACTAATGCTTTCCCATATTTTATAGGATATTCCAACGTTGCCTTTTCTATACCTGTTGCGACTGGATTAAGGTCATTAGCAATAACATTACATCCCAACCTCTGTGCTTCAAAGGGAATTGAACCACCACCAGAAGTTGGATCAAGCACCGTTATATGTGAAAAGTCAACATTTATTTTTTGGGCATAAGCGCGGCTATAGCCATACATGTCCTCAGCATCTATCGAGAATCCATTTCCTAAAACATTACGAAATGGTTCTGACTCTTTCAAGGCAATTCTTTCGTTTACTTCATCTGGATTTGCCACAACTTGTTCCACGTCAACGTATGATCTAAGCATAACCTGTTCACAATCTAATGACCGGCTGTCACTTAACCATTTTGCAACAACTTCATTTCTGGCATATGATTCATCAACAGCAATTAGCCTATCAAGTTCACTGCGAAGATTCTCTCGTCTTAAGTTTTCCTTATCTAGTGCTCTACGGAATTTCTCTGTCACAGGAATGTACTCCCTATCTCCATCCCGCTTAACAAGCTCAAGATTCTTCCCCACCAATGTCCAGCGGTTGTCACCTATGATGGCTTGTTTCTTCACAATCCCCAAGTCTTTCAAAAACACCTCAGGATCAGTATCAGCAGGCAGAATACTCCCTAGCACCGCCGCACGGCTAGGAGTAAGTGGGCGGCGAGCCCACCATACATGCAGGAAATACAAAGGTGGCAGTGCAGAACTTGCCCCACGTTCTCGTTTTGTCTCTGCCCCCACCTGTTGACAGGGGAATTTACCTTCGATTAGTTTCTGCTGATATTCCATAATGTCTCTCCCTAAACTTTCCTAATTATTTACGAATTTTATCTAAGATATCATGGATGACTTGCTTATCATCCTGCCGCCCAGCCAGCATAAGCCGGAGGCCAGACTTGGCCCACTCTATGCCCCGACGGCCATATGTTGGCACGCTGACCTTGGTCAGCCAATAGAAGGTTTCCTCTCTGGTGAATCGCTCAATCCGCCAGGCCATCAACTCAACTCTGTCCGCTCTCCGCACCTGCGGATGAAGCTTGGCCAAGAGTGCCAATTTTGCTCCAATGGTGTCATTCAGTGGCAGATTTCCCCGGTAAGCGATTTCTCCTTCTAGCAGCTTATCCAACCCCAGACTGCGCCCTGCTTCATCTGTGACTTCGGATAACATAACCTGAATTGCCCGTCTGCAATGGCGCAAAGCACCATTGTAGATACAGCCATACTCCCGCAGTTTCTCTGTCTTCTTTTCTGTGATATAACGCTCACTTAAAACCAGTGCTGGCCCCGTATAATCCTTTCTCACCGTAATCCGCATAATCCACGGTGCACTTTTCACGCGCAGGGCAGCCTCACTTATTATTTTCTCCTGCCGCTTGCTCAGATCTGCCATCTCAATCTCCTTGCTTTTTTAGTTCTTTTATCAGTTCATCGTCCTCATTCGAAGTATCCTGTATCGTAATATAGCCTTCCGTATGCTCCGATACTTCAGCCACGCCCAAGATATCCATGAACAATTCATCCAATTTTTTGATATCCCTTGACGTTAGCCCATCAAACCGGATGCGCATGGTAGCACCACTCGGCAAGCGCAAATTAACCAGCTCTAATTCTTCAATGTCCTGTTGTGCTTTACCTCGATTGTACCAGCCACTAATATTTTTGAGCACCTTGTAAATCTTATGCGCACGCTCATTGTCACTTATGTTGCCCAGGAAAGTCTCACTACCAGGAAATTCGAGCCAGCCACGCTCACTTTTTTCTCGCTGCGTGATTATAATATCTGTAGGCTGGATATCATGGAACTGCGCGCTGTACCCCTCAATGATATTCTCCGGTTTTTCCTGTTGGTTCACATCACCTACATAGCCACTAAAGCCTGCTGTTTTCAGCACCTCCCGCACACCTTCCGTGATTTGTTCATCACTCACGTTAGCATACGTTGCCTTTACAGCTTCCTGTAAATCGCTGACAGGAGATGCACCACTAGCTGCCAAAACTTCCTTTATCCTAGCCTGAATCTTTTCCGGCGGCACATGGTCCTTTTCCAACCAGCCGGGACGCTTCTTAGCGCCCTCAATAGTCATCAACGAATAACCGCCTCGCAAGATATCTGCGCCCATAGCTACAGGATTTTCCTGTGTGTAGATTTCTGCAGGGACATCATCCGTACTATCGCCCATACGATAGATAATCCATACACCACTCGCAACGCCTTCCCTCAAGATACGCTCAAGAACCCCCATATTGCTAAGCATTGGCCAGCGACGATTACAATAAAACCCCTTTGTCATTTCCGCCACAGGTAACCGCTCACCATTCGCAAAGAATAGACTTTGCAAAGACTTTAATTCTGTGGTATTAAACGCTTTATCATAGATTAGCTTATTCGCCTCTATCAAGGTCTGTGCTATCTGATTAAGGATAGTTGCTCCCGAATCACCAGAATCTGTCCTGATTTCCCGGCACTCAATCTGCATATTATTAGCAAAATAAACCTTTTTATATAGCGCTGCTACTTCCGTTGACAATGCCATTTCTCGTTCTCGGCTGGTTTCTACAAATTCCGGGTCTTCCAATTTATGCGCATTGATGCCATAAGACGTAGGTTTATCCTTCAAATCATTTATGGCAATAACTTGCCGTGCCAAATCCTCTACATAGCTTAAGGGACGCGTATTATCTATATCACTACCGAATAGATTTTGACTATCATTATCCAACAATACCCTCACCGTGCTGGGAATCAACATGACCACCATGTTCTGATGCAAACGGGTCATATTCGCTCCCTTCTCCTGCAAAAGTTTCATGGGATCGATTTCTTTGGCGTCAAGAGCAATCACCGCTACTGTTGGCTTGGTATTGTTATCTGGTATATCCTGAGGCAAACGCACATCCTGCTGTACATTGAAAAGATGATTATCTGACAATAAGGTCCCAGCCAGACTTTTTAATTTTTGCTGGATTCTCTTGGTATTCACATTTTCACGAATCTGTGCCAAAACGCTATTGAGCGTAGGATCCTGATGTGCAAAATATTTACCATCCTCACAACGAAGGTAAAAAGCACTGCGACCAATTTCCTCCAGTGCAGTATTGACCTGAGATGGCGGCAATACTGGAGAACTAATCATGAAAAGTGCGTCCTGCTGATTTATACCAAAGGCTTTCGCGGTCTTACCTTCACCTCTCGCCACCAGACTATTGAGGAACACCGTTTTCCAAGTCAGCTCATACATAGGCAGTCCATCGGGGTGCGGATTTTTCCTATCCGCGCGCTCAGCCTGACTAAGACCGCTTCCCAGACTGGCTGTTTCCACAGAACCAATATCTGTATTAAGTGCAGTCTTAAGGTCGGCACTACCTGTTCTCCCCAAAATTTCATCCACCGTAGCTGCATTGCGCATGTCTACGTTGCAAGTATGAATCAAGCTTATGGGCATGGATTTCTGCCAAATATTCCTAATGGTCAAAGCCAGTACGCGTAAAACACCTCGTGTACCTTGGAAATTTTCAGCCAAAGACAGTTTGTTATTTAAATAATCAATAAACGTTGGATGAAACGGATAATTTTCCACCATACGCTGAGCAAAATTCGCCATATTGGCCTCTTCCGGCAACAACGCAGCATTCTTGGCATACATTTCCGCATAAGCATGACTGACTTCTTGAGCAGCCGACATATCTATGCTTGTAAACAATCTCTTGGCCAAAATGGGTGCAATCTCGCTGGCCTGCACTGGCGTGACAGGCTTTGCATTACGACTGATGACACTACCGGCACTCTTACTTGCTCTCTGGGCAATGGCACCAGCATCATCCTTCGTAAATTGATTAGTACCTATGATATCATTAAGTTTCTGAGACAATGCCTCTGTTTGTTTCGCAAATGCATCACTGCTACTAGCTAATGTTACAATAACGGCAATCCCAGCGTGATTTTGTGCATAGTTATTAAGTGACATCAAAAAAGCACTTAGCTGGTCAGCACCTTTCCCCGGTAATACGACTTCCAAACGAGAAGCATATTGCGCCAACTCATCAAACATCAAAATAACTTTACGGTTACCCAGTACTTTCTCAAAAAAAGTCAAGCCTGGCGCAGCGTATTCCTCAGCTTCATCCTTAACTTCCCGATAAAGCGATTCACCACCAAGCTGTAGAGCCATTTCTCCCCAAATAGTATATGGGGAAAGTTTATCCCCCTGTGTTTTGCGCACAGCCAGTTCGTCACCGGCAATACCAACTACACTTACTGTACCAGCCTCAGGCAAGTAACTACTATCAATCAGCCCCTGCGTAACATCTTTCAATTCTTTGCCACGATAAGCAATATGTACACAGGAAATGAGCGAGTGCGTTTTACCTCCACCGAAGGCTGTTTCCAACTTCATTACAGAATCCGCCGTCATATCACCAGAAATACGGCGAAAAACATTGCTCAAAAGCTGTTTTAAGCCATCGGTAGGATAAGTGGCTTCTCGGAAGAACAGTTCTGCATCTGTATACACCTTATCAATATTAGCCTTCCCCTGTTTATGATAATAATCAATAACAGGCCCCAATGCAGCAGTAAAAACTTCCAGATTCAAGGTTCCGTCAATAATTCCTTGATGTGGTCTGCATGCTTCCAAAACAGTCTTCATAGCAAAAATCCTTCCTCTTCGAGCACAAAAATAAGACATTACAGCTGGTTTCCCCACTGTAAAGCCTTGTTTAGCTAATTCCCCCAAAGTGTACTTTATGGAACAGACATCAATATTTTTTGCACTCATTTACAAATGGTGTTTTCTTACAAAAATATCCTCATCTTAGAAGTATACCTTTTAGAATATGCTTTGTAAAGGAAACTCACTTAAATATAAGGATCTACCTTCACCACATAATTCTCCAGCATATGAAATACGCCAACTACATATATCGTCTGGCCATCTACACGAAATACAATCCGATAGCGCATCTTAGGCAAAAACGCTTCCCGATATCCCTGGCGTTGCAAAAATACATCCGGACTTTCCGGAAACTGATAGGGATTTTCTTCTAATCTTCGATATACAACATCCAAGCCATTCAGAAAATGTATCGCTGCATCGCGATTTTGCAATCTATTGATAAGATATCCCGTTAGCTTATCAATTTGATCATTGGCTCGCTCCGCAATTTGCAAATTATAAGCCATACTTTTCCCTCACAGATGCCAGCCCCTCACGAGCAGGCATGGCCTTACCTTTGGCAATCTCTGCTTCTGCCTGCTCTATCTCGCTGTATATCTCCCATTTCTTTTGCATGGATTCATAAACCTCCATGCTCATCAGAACCATATCGCCATATCCATTTTTCGTCACAAATATAGGACTGTCTGCCTGATGGCACATTTCAGAAATAGCCGCTGTATCCTTTAAATCTTTTATCGGTATTATCTGTGGCATAACACTGCCCCCTTTCTCTGTGATAATTATACCATAATTATCACATAAGCTACAAATAATATATAAATTTGACCCGTCAAAATTGACGGGTCAAATTATTTCAGCGATTCATCACCGCATCGTTATGCTCTTGTTTTTCCTGCTTCGGCCCGCGCTCTTTAGCTACGGCCAGCATGAGTTTCAGGCGGTTGAGCTGGTTGACTTCACTCGAACCAGCATCACAATCGATGGCTGTGATATTGGCTCCCTTGTAGGTGTTGCGCAGTTCATGCATCACACCCTTGCCCGTGATATGGTTGGGCAGACAGCCGAAAGGCTGCAGGCAGACCACATTGGGTACGCCGGAGTCAATGAGCTTGACCATTTCGCCAGTCAGGAACCATCCCTCGCCGGCCATATTGCCCAGACTTACATGGCGTGATGCCATCTCAGCTGTTTCATAGATGGAATGGGGCGGCGTGAAATGACGGCTCTCTTTGAGCGCCTTTTTCATGGGACGGCGGAAGAATTCGAGTATCTTGATGAACATCTTGCCAAAGACTTCTTCCTTGTAGGAACCGGCCAGAAGCTTACGCTTGGCAATGGCATCATAGCCCGAATAGAGGAAGAAATCCACGAAGTCCGGCATGACCACTTCGGCCCCTTCGTCCATCAGGACTTTTTCGATATGGTTATTGGCCACGGGATGATACTTCACGAGAATTTCCCCCACAATGCCGACCTTAGGTTTCCAAAGCTGTTCATCAATGGGCAGATGGTCAAATTCCCTGACCATGGCCTTGATATTTTTCTGGAAGCGGAAGAAACTCCCTCTGACGAGTTCTTCCTTGGCGCGTTCCATCCACTTATCAAAGAGTGCTTTCGTAGAGCCTTTGGTGAGTTCATAAGGCATCATGCGGTTGCGCACATTCATGAGCGTATCGCCGTACACTGCCGCCTTGATGGCATCCACCAGCATACCACGCCCCATATGGAAGGAATCTGTTTCCTCCTTGAGTCCATGGATGGCGAATACCGGCACCTGCGGGAAGCCGGCATGCTTCAACGCCTGCCGCAGAACGCTCAGATAGTTGGTTGCCCGACAGGCACCACAAGTCTGGAACAGCATGATACTGGTATGGTCGGGGTCACAAAGACCATCCTTTAAGGCAGAAATCAGCTGACCGATAACCACGATAGCCGGATAGCACATATCGTTATGCACATACCGCAAGCCTGTGTCGATAGCATGCTTGTCCGGCATGGGCGGAATCACCGCCTTTAAGGCCATGCTTGTTGAGCACGGTCTTAAAGAGTTCAAAGTGAATCGGTGCCATCTGCGGGGCCAGCACGGTATGGGTCTTTCTTGCAGTCCTCCGTAAAGTGCGGCCGCTCGATATCGGGCACGGCCTGATAAGCAATGGGCTTTTTGCGGGCCAGTGCCGCCATCAGGGAGCGCAGACGAATCCGCGCCGCACCGAGGTTCGATACCTCATCCAGCTTAATCATCGTGTAGATGCGCTGATGTTTTTCCAGAATGTCCTTGACCTGCTCCGTGGTCAAAGCATCGAGGCCGCAGCCAAAGGAACTGAACTGAATCAGCGTCAGGTTGGGGTGCTCGGCTACGAACTGCGCCGCATGATACAGACGGGCATGATAGCTCCACTGGTTGACCACCTGCAAACGCTGTGCCTTGACTGGCAGATGATAGACGGCATCTTCGGACAGGATGGGCAGTTTATAGGACTGAATCATCTCGGGAATGCCGTGGTTGATTTCCGGGTCCACATGATAGGGACGGCCCACGAGCATAATCGCCTGCTGTCCGGTGCGCTCAATATGCTCCAAAATCTTTTTGCCATAATCGCGCACATCTTCGCGATAACGGGCAATTTCTATATAAGCAGTTTCCACCGCTGCCGCGATTTCCTGTCTGCTGATGTGCTCCCGCTTGCCCAGTTCCTCATAGAGACGAACCGTCAGACGCTTCTTGTCATGGATAGGCACAAATGGCTGAATGAACTCCACGTTCTGCTCGCGCAGAACATCCATATTCCCCCGGATATTTTCCGCATAAGAAGCCACAATCGGACAGTTGAAATGATTGTCCGAATCATGCACCTCGTCCTCCATATTATAGGGCGCACAAGGGTAAAAAATCTTTTTGATGCCCTTTTCCACCAAATCCATAATATGACCATGCGTAATCTTGGCCGGATAGCAAAGGGAATCCGACGGTACCGTGGCCATGCCCTTGTAATACATCTTCGCACTGGACTTACCCGACAGTTCCACCCGATAGCCTAAGAAAGTCAGGAAGGTAAACCAGAACGGATAATCCTCATACATATTGAGCACGCGGGGAATACCAATCGTCCCGCGGCTCGGATGTTCCAACGGACGATAATATTTGAATACGCGGTTGTATTTATACGCGTAAATATTCGGCGTTTCCTCTTCAGTCTGCTTTTGACCGCCAACGCCGCGCTCACAGCGATTGCCCGTAAAATACTTGCCGCCGTCCGGGAATTTCTGCATGGTAATCAGACAGCTGTTGCCACAGCCCTTACAGCGGTAAGAGCTGGTTTCCACATGGAATTCCTGCAGTTTATTGAGCGGCAGGATAGACGAATGCTCCTGACCGCTTTCCAGAGCCAGAATCGCCGCCCCATACGCGCCCATAAGTCCGGCAATATCGGGACGGATAACCTCTCTGTCCAGCAGTTTTTCCATACAGCGCAATACGGCATCATTGTAAAAAGTACCGCCCTGCACGACAATATGGTCGCCCAGTTCCCGCACATCCTTTAACTGCATAACCTTAAACAGGGCATTTTTGATGACGGAAAAGGCAATCCCCGCAGAAATATCCGCGACCTCTGCGCCTTCCTTCTGCGCCTGTTTGACCTTGGAATTCATAAACACCGTACAGCGCGTGCCCAAGTCCACAGGAGCCTTGGAAGTCAAAGCCTTTTGCGCAAACTGTGCCGGCGTCATGGACAGCCCTTCGGCAAAGTTCTGGATAAAGGAGCCGCATCCTGCCGAACAGGCTTCATTCAGCGTGATATTGCCAATATTGCCGTCTTTGACAAAGAAGCACTTCATATCCTGACCGCCAATATCGAGCACAAAGGTGACTTCCGGACAGAATTCCTGTGCCGCCCGCAGATGCGCAAAAGTCTCGACCTCGCCGCCGTCGGCATGGAGAGCCGCCTTGACGATGGCTTCACCGTAACCGGTAGTCATGGTGCTGGCAATATAAGTGCCTTCCGGCAGGGCTTTATAGAGTTCCTGCATTTCCCGCACAACCGTGGAAAGCGGCGAGCCCTGATTGCTGCCGTAAGACGTATAGAGAATTTCCTTATCACGGCCCACAGCCGTTATCTTTGTAGTGGTAGAACCGGCATCAATGCCCACATAGACCGGCCCTTGATAGTCTGCCAGATTCCCGCGTTTTACCTTGTCCTTATCATGACGGGCCTTAAAGGCTTTATACTCCGCATCATTGGCAAACAGCGTAAAATCCGCCTGCCGCGTTTCACCGGCGGCAGCATTTTTCGCCTCTGCAATGCTTTTTTCCAGCTGTGCTACATCGATTTCCTGTGCTTCTTCGGAAAGAGCCGCCCCCATAGCCACAAAGTAATTGCCGTAATCCACATCTACCACATGGTCATTATCCAGTTTCAGTGTTTCGATAAACCGTCTGCGCAATTCCGGCAAAAAGTGCAGCGGGCCACCTAAGAAAGCCACATGCCCGTCAATAGGCCGTCCTTGTGCCAGATTACCAATGGTCTGATTGACCACCGCCTGAAAGATGGACAGGGCAATGTCCGCCTTTTCTACGCCATCATTCATCAGGGCCTGAATATCCGTCTTGGCAAACACACCGCAGCGCGAAGCAATGGTGTAAATCTGCCTGCCCTTGGCGGCCAGCTCGTTAAGTCCGCTGGCATCCGTCGAGAGCAGCGAGGCCATATGGTCGATAAACGAGCCGGTACCGCCGGCACAAACGCCGTTCATGCGCTGTTCCGGAGCCTCACCGAAGTAGGTTATCTTGGCATCCTCGCCGCCGAGCTCCACCACGGTATCCGTCTGGGGAATGAGATTTTTTACGGCTGCTGCGCAGGCAATAACCTCCTGCACAAAGGGCAGACCAATACGCTGCGCAATACCCATGCCTGCCGAACCAGTAAGCGCGAAGGAAAACTTCTTCTCTCCCACCAGAGATTTCAACTGCGTCAGATTCTCTTGCAAGGCATTGCCAATTTCTGAAAAATGCCGGGCATAGTTCTTGTAGAGAATATTCTTCTCATGATCAAGCACCACCAGCTTAATGGTCGTGGAGCCCACATCTATACCCACATTCAAAAGGGACTTCATAGTTTCACCACCTGAGTTGATTCCTAAAATAAACCTTTTTCAGGTTCCTTTCATATTATATAAAATTCAACCCCGTGTTGCAAGTTGATTTGTTACAAAATGCACGTAATCAATATTCAACACGATAGAGATATAAACCACAGGCAGGCGCTGTGGCACTGGCCTGATGGCGGTCAAGGCTTTCCATGATCTCGGCAAAACGAGCCACACTGATGCGCCCTAAGCCAACATTCGCCACCGTCCCAATGATATTGCGTACCATATGATAGAGAAAGCCATTGCCATAAATGGTAAATTCGAGCATATCCCCCGGGCGTTCTTCCACCTTGGCCTCATAGATCGTGCGCACTGGGCTCATGGGTGCCCCCCCTGCTGCCCTAAAAGCACTGAAATCATGCGTGCCCTTGATTAAATCGAGCGCGGCCTGCATTTTTGACCGGTCAAGTTGACGCCGCTCAAACCACGCATAACGCGTCGTCAAGGGATTCGGGGTAGTTCCCTGCTGTATGCGGTAGATATAAGTTTTGGCCTTGGCGCTATGGCGGGCACTAAAGTCCGCCTCGGCCTCCCATGCCTCCTTGACCACGATATCATCCGGCAGCAAACTGTTCACCGCCAGCGGCACGCGCTCAATGGGAATACGCCCGTTAGTGAAAAAATTGACCACCTGTCCATAGGCATGCACGCCGGCATCAGTCCTGCCGGATGCCGCCAGCTCTATGCTGTCGCCAAAGATAACGGCCAGTTTCTGCTCCAAAACATTCTGCACCGCCACCACCGGCGGACTCTGCCGCTGAAAACCATGATAGGCTGTGCCATCATAGGCCACCTTTAAGGCGATATTGCGCGCTCTGGCTTTCATTTCCTCTTTATGCTCCGTTTTCATAATGCGTAACTAACTCCCAATCCGGCACTAAATAAGGCAAAAACACCGATTGCCACATAATCCAGTCTCCCCAGCTTCATTTCCTTCATGCGGGTACGCCCTTCACCCCCGCGGTAACAACGCGCCTCCATCGCCAGTGCCAAATCATCTGCCCGGCGAAACGCCGACAAAAAGAGCGGCACCAGAATGGGCACCATGTTTTTCAGCCGTGACATAATGCTGCCCGTGACAAAATCAGCTCCGCGCGACTGCTGCGCCTTCATGATTTTATCCGTTTCGCTGATTAAGGTCGGAATAAAGCGCAGGGCAATGGTCATCATCATCGCGAGCTCATGCGCCGGCAGCCCCAGACGCTTAAACGGCGACAGCAGGCTTTCGAGCGCATCGGTCAGCTTCAGTGGGCTGGTCGTGAACGTCAAAAGCGTACTCAAAATAATCAGCAACATTAACCGCACGCTGATTAACGCTCCCTGCTCCACACCTTCCTGCGTGATGACAAACTGCCAAATGCGGTAAAGCTCCCGTCCCGGGTGGCTGAATAAATGCAGGACAAAGGTAAAGAGAATAATCCACCACAAGGGCTTTAACGAGCGCAGAACCATGCGCATAGGCACCTTGGAAATCATAATCATCAAAAAGGTGAGCACTGTCATAATGAGATACACCGGCGCACTGGTAAAGGCAAATACTTCAATCAACAAAATGAGCAGCAGTAAAATCTTCACCCGTGCATCCATGCGGTGTAAAAAAGAATCACCAGGGAAATACTGCCCAATCATAATATTATTTAACATGAAAAACCTCCCTGAGGGATTGCAGCCCCGCTTCCGGCGTTATTGCACTGCTATCTACAGGCAGACCGGCCTTCTGCAGGCGCTGCATGATTTGCATAATCTGCGGCGGCTCCAAGCCTGTCTCCTGTAAAAGCTGGGCATCGGCAAAGATTTCTGCCGTGGTCCCAGCCGCACGAAGTTTTCCCGCCTGCATAACCAGTAGATTATCAGCCAGCCGCGCAATATCCTCCATGCTGTGCGATACAAAAACAATGGTCAGATTCCACTTCTTGTGCAATTTCTGAATGGTGCTCATCAATTCCTCACGCCCCCGCGGGTCAAGCCCCGCTGCCGGCTCATCCAGCACCAGATACTTAGGCCGCATAGCCAGTACCCCGGCAATCGCCACTCGGCGCATCTGCCCGCCGCTCAGGGCAAATGGCGACACATCCTTATAATCTTTGTAGGACAAGCCCACCAGTTCCATGGCCTCGCGCACACGCTCCTGCACTTCCGCTTCGTCCAAGCCTTGATTTTGCGGGCCAAAGGCAATATCTTTTTCCACGGTTTCTTCAAATAGCTGCGTTTCCGCATACTGAAACACCATGCCCACCTGCTGACGCGCATGCCAGGCCTTTATCTTCGCAGCCTTGTCTTTTCCCAAAAGGTTTACACCGTCTACCAGCACTTCTCCCGCAGATGGCACTAAGAGACCATTGAGGTGCTGCACCAATGTAGATTTTCCCGAACCGGTATGTCCGGCAATTGCCGTAAAACTTCCCTCTTCAATAGTCAGATTTACTTTATCCAGCGCCACACGCTCATAAGGCGTCTTCGGCATATATACATAAGTGACATCTTTTAACTCAATGGACATAACAAGCCTCCAGAGCAGCAACTAAATCGTCATTGCGCAAAATATCCTGAGGCAGCGACAAACCATCCTTGCGCAAATTCCAGGCAAGTTCCACAGCCAGCGGAACATCCAGTCCCAGCTTATGCAGCCGCGGGGCATCGGCAAAGATTTCCTGCGGCCTGCCCTGCTGCACCAGCTGCCCCTTTTCCATAACAAGAATTTTATCGGCCTTGGCCGCTTCCTCCATAAAATGCGTAATGCAGATAAGCGTCAAGCCCCGCTCCTCATGCAGGTGTTCCACCGTCCCCATCACTTCCCTGCGCCCCTGCGGGTCGAGCATGGCCGTAGACTCGTCCAAAATCAGACAGCGGGTGTCCATCGCCAGTGCTCCGGCAATAGCTGCCCGCTGTTTCTGCCCCCCGGACAAAAGATGCGGAGCAAACTTGCGGAACTCTTCCATCCCCACAGCCCGCAAAGCCTCTGTTACCTGCTGGCGAATTTTCTCCGGCTCCATGCCGAGATTTTCCGGGCCAAACGCCACATCATCTTCCACCACACCGGCAATCAGCTGATTGTCCGGATTTTGGAACACCATGCCCACCTGCCGCCGGATTGCCCAAATATCCTCCGGCTTTTTGGTGTCCAGACCATTAATCATACACTCACCCTCGGTGGGCTGCAGCAAGCCATTCAAATGCCGCGCCAATGTGGATTTGCCCGAACCATTAGCGCCTAAGATGGCGACAAACTCGCCTTCTTCTATCGTAAAGCTCACATCTTTTAATGCACAAAACTCCTGCTCTGTGCCTTTTCCATATATATGTGTCAGATTGTTTACCTCTATAAATGCCATTGGACTTCCTCTTTCACTAGAATCACAATATAAAGCCTATTATACAACAAAAGCCCTGCCCGTCACAACAGGAACAGGCAGGGTGTATATGTCAATACTAAAAACAAAAGAATGAATCCAACGGATTACTTGAAGGTAGTTGTCAAAAAAACTCGTTCACTCAAGCATATACCTGACTACACATGCCGAATTAGCCGCTGCTTTTTTCTCAAATTCTTCAAAGCTCATGTGCCCACTGTCATCGGCCTTATCCGATATAGCCCGTAAAATCACAAAAGGAACATTATTCAAATAACACACCTGTGCAATGGCAGCACCTTCCATCTCCGTACAATCTCCGGCAAAATCGTTTACAATCCTGACTTTTACTTCACTCGAAGCTATGAACTGGTCACCGGAACATATGCGGCCTTCTATTGCGCTTATGTCCGGCAGAACTGCATGCACTGCTTCCACAGCTTTTTTCCGCAAAGTTTCATCAGCAGCGAACGCAACCAGCCCTGTATAAGGAATTTCTCCTTTCTTGAAGCCAATAGCTTCCACTGTAAAATCATGCTGTACTGCATCTACCGACACCACGATATCGCCAATATCCAAATTATTGTTTAACGAACCCGCCACACCGGTATTGATAATATGCGTAACCTGAAAATCATCAATCAAAATCTGAGCGCAGATAGCTGCATTGACCTTACCAATACCGGATTGCACTACAACCACATCATAATTTCCCAGCTGCCCGCCCCAAAATTCCATGCCTGCTTTCTTTTCCTGACGCTCAACCTTCATTTCGCCCTTGAACAAAGCCACTTCCGATTTCATTGCACCAATGATACCTATTTTCATAAGCAACCTGCCTCTCCTTACAAAAACTTCACTTTTCTAATATACACTATAAGCAGCCAACGCTGGCCTACTCATAGCAGTTTCTTCACAGGTTACTTTATTCGACAAGAGCAAAGTTTTTCCTTCCCATAAAATTATATCCGTATGCGTGAGGCTCATAAACTGGCTTCGAAGATGGTGAAGCAGCAAATTCCAGCATTCTTCCTGCGCTATATCTAAACACGAAAAAAGCACCCTAACGGGTGCTTATCACTTAACTGGCAACGCCCTATCCTCCCAGTCCGTCTCCAGACAAGTACTTTCGGCGTATGAGTGCTTAACTACTGTGTTCGGTATGGGAACAGGTGGAACCACTCAGCTATCGTCACCAGATATTTAATTGAATGTTATGCACATTCAAAACTATACAGAAGAAATTTTGTATCGAACATTTTAGCTCTGAAAGATAAGCCCTCGATTTATTAGTATTGGTCCGCTGCATGCCTTACGGCA
>DFHU01000003.1:0-88680 GCA_002373045.1 Pseudoselenomonas ruminantium
TTGACTTTTTATTTGCAGGCTCAGCCTTTTTGGAAGATATCCCGCGGCACATCTACGCCATGAATGCGGAATTTATCCATAAAGGACGGCTGCAGACCTGTGGCTTCAAAATGCCCTACGGATTTGCCTTTATCGTCAATGTAATCCTGCACATAACGGAACAAATCCTGCAAAATAATCGTATCGCCTTCCATGCCCTGCACTTCGGTAATATGGGTCAGTTTACGGCTGCCGTCCTGCAAACGGGACTGCTGAATAATGAGGTTGATTGCCGAGGATATCTGCGTGCGCACCGCCCGCACCGGCAGTTCCATCCCCGCCATCAAGGTCATGGTTTCCAAGCGGGACAGCACATCACGCGGGCTGTTGGCATGGGCGGTGGTGATGGAACCATCATGACCGGTATTCATAGCCTGCAACATATCCAAGGCTTCACCGGAACGAACTTCACCGACAATAATACGGTCAGGACGCATACGCAGAGCATTGCGCACCAAATCGCGAATGGTCACCGCGCCTGTGCCTTCGATATTGGCCGGACGGGATTCCAGCGTAACCACATGGCGCTGCTGCAATCTGAGTTCTGCCGCATCTTCGATGGTGACAATGCGTTCATTCGAGGGAATAAAGGAGGACAGAACATTAAGGGTCGTTGTTTTGCCGGACCCCGTTCCGCCAGCAACCAAAATATTTAACCTGGCCTTAACACAAGCCTGCAAAAACAACGCCATTTTTTCGCTCAGCGTCCCCAATTCCACCAAATTCTCCACAGAAAGTGCGTTCTTGGAAAATTTACGAATCGTCACCGTTGGCCCAATCAGCGACAACGGCGGAATGATAATATTTACACGAGAGCCATCCGCGAGTCGCGCATCAACGAGCGGCGAGGCTTCATCCACGCGTCTGCCTAGCGGCGCAAGAATACGCTCGATAATGTTCATCAAATGGTTGTCGTCATAAAAACGTGTATCAGAAAGTAAAAGTTTACCATTGCGCTCCACGAAAATATCCTTCGGCCCGTTGACCATAATTTCGGTAATGGTATTATCCTTCAAGAGCGGTTCCAATGGCCCCAAGCCTAAAAGTTCATCACAGATATCATCCACCAGCACCATGCGTTCTGCGCGGGACAAATTGTAATTGTTATTGACCATTTCCCGTTCCAGATAGGTGGCAATCAAATTCTTGATTTGTTCTCGCGCGTCTTTGCCCTGTGCTATGAGCTGCTGTTCAGCCACCGTCATTTCATCCACGATACGACGGTGAATCGCCAAACGCAATTCCTGAATTTGGTCAATCTGCACCACAGCAGAACGGCGTGCCGCAAAAGCAGAAGCCATTTGCGGATGCTCGGAACTTTTTTGTTCCCTCAGGCGGGAATAGGTCTGACTTGCATCCATGGTGCTGCTTTTTACCTGCCGCGCAGCTGTGCTGTCACCGTATATCTGCTCCGGACTGTTTTCCACGGACAGATTTGTCCCTCGATTTTCTACTTCCTTAATTGCTTGTTCTTTCGTTCTGCCCAAACGCTTTAAGAGCGACATATCATCCCCACCTTGTTTGCTTCAGCGTAAAATCAATATCCCTATTTATATTCTCTTTTATGTATTTCCACTTGAACTTCCACTATTTACCTCAGGTTCTATCGGCATGGTACATGTTACTGGCCCCAAAGTCTCCGGCAAAACGATGATATTTACCTTACGATTCATCGTCACCTCTACCTCAACATAACCGGTATTTGTTCCATCTGGTTCGTGTACTTCCGCCTTATAGTTTTCTGTATAAAGCTTTGCCTTGTAGAGCGCAGGTGTATAGGACTTATTGAGCAGGGCCGCTTTTTTCTGCTCCCGTTTTTGAGCGTCCTTCTGTATGGCTATATTTCTAGCCGCCTCTCGGACTGAGGTGGTGCACTGCATATAATCCGCATAGGCAAAGGCGCCATATATCATGCCCATAATCAAAATTAAAAACAGGGGAATAATCAGCGCAAACTCCACGACCGACTGGCCTTTCTGTCTGTTCACCTGCATCACCTCCCCGCCCAAATAACCTAGTGAAGAAAAGAGCTTCCCAAAAATCAAGAAGCTCTTTTCCTACTGCATAAATTAATATTCGCTATTAGCCACCAGTGCTGCCGCCGCCAGTACTGCCGCCACCAGTACCGCTATTAGTGCTTTGACTTGCATCATTTATCTGTGTAGCTGTATTCGTAAACAACTGCTTTATACTCTGCCCTATACCACTATTCTTATCCAAAGCTATTACGGCAATAGCCACCACAAATGCCAGAATCAGTGCATACTCCACAATGCCCTGACCCTTTTCCGACCAAAGCTTTTCAATACGCTGTAACATATCATCCACATCCTTTCTAAAATAAAACATTATTAATAAAAAATTATACATCTATATGGACAATCTTTTGAATGACCACATAGCCGATAAACTCTAAAAATAGCGAAATTATCAGTGCCAAACGCCCTAGAGGGTCATCAATCAGTATCATTAACTGCTCCGGACTAACAATATACAAAAACAATGCCATTCCAAAGGGCAGAAGCAACAATACCCATGCCGACAACCTTCCCTGTGCCGTCAATGCGAAAATCTCACGCTTCATGCGAATGCGTTCTTGAATGGTATCGCCGATATTATCGAGAATCTGCGCCAAATTGCCGCCGACTTCCCGCTGTATTAACACTGCGGTTATCACCAAATCCAAATCCATACTACCTACTCGGCGGCCCATAGCCTCCAATGCCGACTCCAACGGCACACCCATGGAAACTTCGCGGGACACCTGGGCAAATTCATCACTGATAGGCGGTTCCATTTCTCTAGATACGACCTCTACCGACTGAGGGAAACTATAACCTGCCCGCAAAGCATTGGCAATCGTTGTCAGGCAATCCCCTAGCTGTTCGGTAAAGGCATTACGGCGGTTATATGCCCGCCAAGCTACAAAAATCCAAATAGCTGCGGCAACGAGCCCACCAAATAGAAATGCTGTTCCCAGTTCCAAGGTAAGCATCCAACCAATCAGAAAAGCCGCCAAAGAACTAACGGATAATAATACTAAAAATTCGCCGCCCAACAGGGGAATTCCTGCCTGCCGCATCCGGAAATCCAAAGCTTGTATAGGCCCATGTTCCGCTATGGGAGCCGCGACCTTATGCAGCCATTGCCGCATCCGCTCCAGATAAGGCTGATCCAAAGTCTGTCCAGCTTCAATGATATGATGACGACGCAGACGATAAAAAATACTCATGCGCCACACATGCTGAAAATATACCGCAATCAAGATTACGAGAAAAAAGGCAGCCAAAGCGGCAACTATTGCTGCTAGAATAATCATTGCGCTCACCTCCGGTCACTGATAAGCGCAAAGGCAAAATCAGCTACCGCCTCAACAAAAGGTGCGTCTTCCGGCAAATCCTTCATGAGCCGCCCACTGCCCGTAACATCCTTAATTCGCCGTTCCTCCGGCAACATTAATGTTACGGAGCGCCCCAGTTCTCCTTCCAACTTGCGCTTATGGTCTTCGGTACAGTTATGTACACCGGAAAACATCGTGTAAACCCGCTTTCCATAGGCATCCCACATATGAAACATCTTTAGCGAACGCTTCATATGCCGTACTTCCTGCCCGCTATTCAGCATAGATATCAGGATATCCGTATCCGCACATTCGGCCAAGGCCAGCGAAATCGGATTAAAGCCCACAGGCAAATCCAATATGACATAGCGGAACAGACAACCTGCCATCCGCACCACTTCAATCAGGCGGTTAGCCTCCACCAGTTCGGCATGTTCTGGCTGCAAAGGGCCGCTCATAATCCATACGCCCTTACCTACCGGATGAAAATAATTTTCTAATGCCGCCGGCGTCAGCAGATTGATATCATGCGTTGCCTCTACCACATTATGGCGGGGAACAGCATCAAAGAACATCGCCACGTCCCCAAACTGCAAATCCGCATCAATAATCCCTACGGATTCGCCACTTTTTTGGGCCAGCTCAATGGCCAACACCGTTGCCAATGTCGTACGGCCCGAATGGCCTTTAGGACTGAACAATGCCAATGTACGCGTTGGCAAAGCCTGTCCACGACGTTTATAAATCTTCAAGGCTTCTAAGACATCAGTAGAATTGAATGGCTTTAAAATACAACCACAAGCCCCCGCTGACAGCATCGCTTCGGCAACAGTAGATTTCCACTGCCCCATAGTTCCCAAAATCTGTGCCTGCGGATAAGACTTGATAAATCGAGGTATCATCTCCACAGCCCCAGGTTCATCCACATTAATCAAAAACAAATTGGGACGAAAAACACTGCTCTGCCCATAGGCCGTATCCGCATCATGAAAGGTTGCAGCCAGGTCAAAAGCATCATTAGCCTTGAGTATGCCCGCCATCCGGGACAACATATCCCTGTCCCGCTCTACAAGTATTACGCGATAAGTCACCTTGGTCACCAGCTCTCACTTCATATTCTGCGCCGTCAGCCAGTCATCATCCCCAAACAGCCAGGAAAGAAGTTTCTTTTTCCCCTTCCTTTCCTGCACCGGATGCGAAGCTATTCTGGACTTCTTGGTTCGATTTGTATATCTGCTCACCAGTTCCCAATAACTTTGGGTCAACGGTGACAAGGGTACACAATACATGAGTGGCTTTCCCATACGGATAGAATAGGTAATGGCCTGCGGGTCACTGGGCAAATGATGATAAATCTTGGCGCCCAATAGTCGCTCGACATCTCTTGCTTTGATATATCTGTCTGAATCGGCCTTATTTTCGACCAGACAAATCTTACTTTCCTCATAATCAAAGCGCAGAAGCGTATCATAACCAACTTTATAGTTTTTTACCGCCGGTAAAAAATCCATCACACCGACAAAATTAATGACCGTACTCATATCCAGCATAGCCAGATTCAAAGTACTGAACACGGAAGTCAAATCCAATACAACAAAATTGAATCCCTTCATCGAGCCGATGATTTTTTCGACAGCCTCCACGCTGATTAAATAAGCATCATTGATCTCCCTTGGCGGCGGCAATACCGAAAAAGCTGTATCGCCACATTTGTATTCCGTCAGGTAATCATCTACATTAAATTTTTCTTCATTCCTCAATATAGCCCGTTGGGCATCGGCAATGGTAAAATCACTTACCATATCCAGATAGCCCATAACGTCACCAAACTGCAAATCAAGGTCTACCAAACATGTCCGATACCCTTCCTCAGCCAGTCCGGCTGCCAAATTGATTGCCGTAACGGTTTTGCCACTACCAGAGGAAGTGCTGAAAACAGAGATAATAATACTGCTCGTTGCGTCCATGTCATCAACTCCCCCTTCCCCTATTGCAGCGCTCCTTATTTTTTCTTCAGGACATCACGATTCAGGTATTTATCCAAAACCGACTCACTGGCCATTTCCGCTGCTACCTGCCGGGAATCATCCCCCTCCCGATTCACCGCAGATGCCTTTTCCTCAACAGCTTCTTCTGTCTTTTTCTCTGCTGACGCACTTTCTTCATTGAGGTCTACTTTCTTCATGGTAGCCTTCTCCTGCTGACCTTTCTGATAGAACTTATGCATATCGTTGGTCATTTCAGCCTTGGAAGCGCTATTCTCATCAACCAAACGTGGCGTAACTAAAATAATCAATTCCTGCCGATTGCGGCTTTTCGAGGTGTACTTGAAAAATTCGCCAATAATGGGAATATCACCCAGGAAGGGGAATTTGCGAACCACCTTATACTCACGCGAATCCATCAAGCCGCCAATAACCATTGTCGAGCCGGATGTTGCCGTTACGACTGCATCCGCCCGCCGTTTGTCCAAAATTGGCTGGTTGTCTATCGTCTCACCACTAGGCATGCTGACTTCTGTATGGATAGAGGAAACAATGCGATTTTCCGCATCGACCAAGGGTTTGAACTGGAGGATAATCCCGTAATCTTTGAATTCCGTCGTAGGATTGCCATTTTTATCTCTGGTCGTATAGGGAATCTCACCGCCAACCTGAATAACGGCTTCTTCACCGCTCATGGTCGTAATGCTGGGCCGGGATAAAATCTTGGCCCGGTTCTGTGTTACCAAAGCCCGCAGGGCAACATTGATATCACTATGATGTTCCGTCAACCATGTCCATGGATTATTGCGGAAGGTCGTACTGCCGCCTGAACCATAGGATTGACCGCCATAAAACACGCCAGGCGAACTGATAAGGTCTGAACCGGTGCCTGAGCCATAGACAAAGCCCAAATCCGAATTTTCCGTAGGATTAATCGCTACTACTTGTGCTTCCAGTTTTATCTGCGAAGGATGACGAAGATGCAGCAGGTCGATTACCGAACCGGCTGAGGAATACGTATTTCCCCCGACTGAACCGGAACGCGAATTTTTATCCGCAGTTTGTGCCTGCAGACGCATATTGGCATTGCTGCCTACACTAAGATTTCCTGACGTATCATCCTTCACAAAGAGTTGCGCGGTTCGCATAGCATAATTGCGCTCATACTGATTTTCCACGGTACCGGTAAGCAAGACTTTACCATCCACCATCTTTACCCGTACTCCCGGCAAGCCGATAGCACTTTCAATAACCTTGGCCTGCCCCTCATCTTCAGGAGACACACCGACAATGTATTCATAACGTGCTCCATCCGCCCCCCAAACGAAGAGTGACGTGGTTCCGGCCTTGTGTGCTACCACCAAAAATTCTTTCCTCGATGATGGTACTCTCACGATGGTTGCAATCTCCGGGTCCCCCACTGCTATGCGGGTAATGCTTGTCGGCATAGATACATAACGCGAACTATGTACACCAACGGATAACAACTCCGCTGCCGAAACACTTGCTGTCCAAAAACAAAAACTGGCCAATAAACCTGTAATGATTCTCAAATTTTTCCGTTTCAAGCCGTCCACCCTCACTTCGCAGTAACTTTATCGCCTTCAATGATTTCAAAGCCGCCAGAGGAGCGTGGAGCCGCAGGTGCCTGGACTGCCGGTGCCGAATAAACCGGCGCCGCAGCTGGTGCAGGCGCAGCCGCTGCTGTATTGGCTTTGACTACTTCATTTCCTTTCGAGGACCGCAGCGTATAAGTGTCCAAAAAGTTTCCTGTATCTGCTGTATGGAACGGACGCAATGCCAAATAAATATCCCCTATGGCCGCTGCGGAAATGAGTTGCAGCATATCGTCTGGCTGCAACGCCAGCGTAGCCGTAGCCGGCTTCACCGTCCGCACTTTGTCCTTAGCAGCGTCTTTTTCCTGTGCCGCTGTATCCTGATTAATCCCCAACAGCAGGACATTTTTGAGCAGGAACCGGCTGGTAGCTCCCTGATTGGTTTTCTCCACCAAAATTACATCCACGTAATCGCCTGGTTTTGCAAACCCTGCTACACCGGTAACTTCACTAACCCCTACCGATACTGCCCGGCAGTTCTCCGGAATTTCACCTACGAAGCCGACTTTAGTCTTGTCCACAATCAGCTTGGACAGAGTAACAATATCCCCGGCATAGATTGTCGAAGCAGCAGGCTGTCCCACTACATCCTGCATGTTTATCATCGCCCCCCGCGGAACGGCTTCCACGGGAACTTCCTTGATTTCCAACATATCCTCCTGAATTACGGTACGGGACGGGATATCATCTTTCGCCATCACCACCTGTGTCATAGCTGTCTGTGTCTGTACAGCAGGCGCTGTCTTCTGTACTTCTGCGGCCTTATCGGTCATCCCACTCAACGCCATATAGACCACCAAAAACACCGCTACCGCCGTTCCCCCTGCCAGCATCAATAACTGTCTGGGCTGTAAATCGTTTAGTACATCCATTAGCTTGGAAAACATTGGCATCCCCTTCACTTCTCTATAAATTTTTACCCCTCTTTGTAAATTATCTATATTGTTTTAATTATTTTTTTTTTAATTATATCACCCTGCGGAAAAATTCGCAATAATTACACGTTAACACAGGACATGCTGGAAAAACTTTTTTCAGTCCCTTTTTACCTGCATTTATGAATACTATTCGTGAACAAATAGAAAAAACCTCCCTAAAAGGAATAAATATTTTGCCCCATTCCGCCGTTTTATTTGCTGAAAATATCCGCATTTTATGATATAATGTTATAAATATTGAAATTATCACACAATAATAAAACCGAGGTGTAGCTTTATGGGAAAAAGAAGTATTCATAAAAAACTATTCCTACTTTTAACCCTGATGGGCATAATCCCTTTTTTGACCATGCTCATTTACAGTGGCTTGCGGCTGGCAGACCATATGGAACAACACGCCAAGAATACCGGCTGGCTGAACAATACCATTGTCAACGAACACCTGACCAATGTACTACAAAACAATTTTTATACGCTGCATACCATAGCCGATGCACCGACCATAAAAAAATACCTGACCACCGGCACCCCGGAGGATGAAAATGCCCTACGGCAGCTGCTCCGCAGCAACGATAATCTGTTCCGCGACAACAACCTGACCGCGGTCACCAATATGGAAGGACAGCAGCTGCTCCGCAGCGACGATTCCCCCTTGGTCAATGTCAGCCAGCGGCGGCATTTTCAGGAAGCCATGAGCGGCCATGATTACGTTTCGGACATTATCGTCAGCATGTCCACCGGCCAAATGATGATTGTTATGGAAGTACCGGTTTTTAATGACCAACATCAACCGATTGGCATGCTGCAGCGAAATTTGAATCTGGACAACCTGCAGGAATTCATCACCAACCAAAGCGAGGATGATATCTCCATCCTCGTGCTCGACCAGGAAAACAAGGTGATTGCCAACTCCCGCCCTGAATCAGCGGATGTCGAAGACCCGGATTATTATAAGAAAATCGTCCGTGTCATGAATGAAAACAATGGTATTGCCCGCATTGAACTGCTCGGGGAAAAATACTTCGTCACCTGTTCGCGCAATCAGCTGACCAATTGGAACGTTGCCACGATTCAATCGTCCAGTGTCGTTTACCACGCTGCCAATGAGGAAGTTGTCCGTGTCGGTATCATCGGCCTGCTTCTGCTGTTGCTCGTCAGTATCGTCGCCCATATTCTGGCCACCCGCATGACGGTTCCCATTCGCAAAATCTGCCAGGTAATCACCGACATCGTCAAAGGCAATGATGATGAAAAACAGCTCAGCATTCTCTCAGAGGATGAACTCGGTGAAATGGCTCTGGCCATCAATGAAATCCGTGCCATGCGCCACAACATGAAACAGGAAAATGACACCGACGCGCTGACCGGCCTTGCCAGCCGTGCAGCTGTAGAAGCCATTTGCCGCCAACGCCTGCAGGAATACGAGGAATCCTTCGCGCCCGGCATGATGGCAATTTTCCTCATCGATTTGGATAACTTCAAAAAAGCCACCAAGGAAGACGGACACCAGTACGGCAACCGTATCCTGCAAAAATTCGCGCAGGGGTTAAAGGAAATCTTCCGTTCGTATGACACAGTAGGCCACCTTGATAGTGATGAATTCGTCGTCATCATCGACCATCAGAAGGATTTGACCATCATCAAGCGCAAGGCCAATGAAATCAACCAAATGGCACGCAGCCTCACGATTGGGGACACGAATGCCGGCATCAGTGCCAGCATCGGCATTGCCGTATCTCCGCAGAATGGCAAGACCTATAATCACCTCTTCCACGCAGCGGACCTGGCACTGTTCGCTGCCAAAGAAAAAGGACGCAATACTTATCATATTGCCGGTGAAGACGAAGGCGAATTTGCTGGTCTGGAAGGCAATACAGACAGCAATTCGTAAAAAAGAATACATAAAAACGCTAAATCTGCCCACACTTCGCAGATTTAGCGTTTTTTTAAATACCGATAATCTTATCGTATATATAGCCTTCCCGCACGCCTGAATCACTATAAGTAATCCAGGTACTCTGAAACCTGCGTGACAGGACACTGGCGATAATCAGCCCCGGAATAATGGTATTCAGCCGCTCCGGAACAGAGCGCATCAGCGTAACCGCCATCTTCTGGGTCATGCCCATATCGCTGACAAAGTTGCTGATCAGCGTACGGATATTTTTCGTTTCCAGCCGCCGGTTGACTGCCGGCAGGTTAAACAATTCATTATTCAGGGCGCAGGCTCCCTTGAATGTTCCCCCAATGCCCACGATTTCGGCTTCACTGATGGTCATAAAATCCGCTGAGGCTCCAATGGTAGCCTCAGCCTCACCATGCATTTCCATGCACTCCTGCATCGTTGGCAGAATGCCGCTTACATATTTTTTGGCGAAGCCCAGAGAACCAATGGGCAGGCTTGTTTTATACTGTATCTGCCTGTCCCGGTAGGTGACAATCTCTGTACTGCCGCCGCCAATGTCAATTAAAAGCCCCGAAGAATTGTTCAGGCTGTGCGTTGCCCCGATAAAATCCAGTGTTGCTTCTTCATCACCACTGATGACTTGTATCTTTATCCCTGTGCGATGTTCAATTTCCCCCACAGCCTGACTGCTGTTCTTCGCATTGCGCAAGGCTGCCGTAGTGAAAGCCGTAACCTGAGTGATTTTAAAGCAGTAAAGAAACTTTTTATACTCCAAAAGAGTCTCCACGGCCTTATCAATTCCCTCCGGCTGCATAATCCCGTCTTCCACATAAGAAGCCAGCCCCACGGTATTCTTTTGCTTCATCAATTGTTCAAAATGGCCGCCTTCAATGAGATACACCGCCATGCGGATGGTGTTGGAGCCAATATCAATAATCCCATGCAGCATATCTTCTTCTCCTGTCCATATTGACGGTCATAATCAGCGTTTCAGCCCGCTGCCCGTGATGGGAATAACCACCTTGTAGTTATCCGGCTTGCCTGCGGCAAAGAACTTCTCGGCACCAGCCAGCGCAGCTGCCGAAGTCAGCTCCACATATACACCCTTGGAGCCTAAATATTTCTTGGCCTTGAGGATTTCTGCATCTTCAACCGTCACGACATCACCGCCGGTCTGTTTGAGGATTTCCAGCATCGTCGTAATGCGTTTTGGGCGTTCAATGCGGATAGCATGGGCAATCGTGGTCTTTTTCGGCTGCTCATCGACGACCTTGAACGCTTCATAAAGCGGTGCACACTTGGAACTCTGTACCGCCACGAAATGCGGCAGGCGGCCAAGTTCCATAAAGCCCAGATAAAGTCCGATCATCATCGTGCCGTTGCCCACAGGCATAAAGATATACTCCGGAATCTTGTTGCCAAGCTGTTTATAGATTTCCTTGGCCATGGGGCGCATACCTTCAAAGAACAGCGGATTATACACATGGGAAGCATAATAAGCATCGCCTAACTCCTTCTTGACAGCAGAACAGGTGCTCATGCGGCCATTGGGTACTTTGACGATTTTTGCACCATATGCCTCAATCTGCTTGGACATTTCCGGGGAAATATCGTCCGGCACATAAACCGTACACTCAATCCCGGCGGCTGCGGCATAAGCGGCCATCGAGGCACCGGCATTGCCTGCGGAATCCAGAGCAATTTTCTTGATGCCCAAATGATGAATCTCATTAATCAGCGTATGCGCCCCTCTGTCCTTGAAAGAACCTGTGGGCTGCAGATTCTCCAATTTCAAAAGCACATCGAGTTTGCCCACCTTCAGCGGCAGCAGCGGCGTTTCAATTTCCCCCAACGTAATTTCCTGATGCACTTCATCCATTGGGTCTTTATGCAAACGGAACATACCGCCACACTCGCAAACATAAGAATGCGTGTTCAATGGATACGGTTTCTTACATTTCTCACAATAAAAATACATGGCAATTCCTCCCCCATAGATTGCTCAAAATTCTGCCAAATCGCGTAGTTGTATGCTACTTTTTATATTCGCCATTCCTCCCCCAATCCCTTTTTTCTCCTGCATTTTCCATAAATTTACAGAAAATGAATTTTTCTATTGAAATCAAACAGCAAGTGTTGTATTATAAAAGAGGGAGAACAACGACATCTAGTATGTTGTTGTAGGCAGAAGGTATAGAGGCGGCAAAAGCGGGAACGTTCGGTAGTTCCCGCTTTTGTATTGCCTATTTTATAATAAGGATGTGTGACATGGAAAACAAAATTTACGCACTGATGGGTGCACAAGGCTCCGGAAAAGCCACCATGGCTTCCCATCTACTGGATATGGGGATTCACTTCATCCCGGTTTACACCACCCATGATTTCAGCACAGAAAAGCACACCCGTTACTATATTCCCCGTGAGCACTTCTTCAAGACTGTTTCGCGCGAAGAATTCAACAAGCTGGACTTCGTCATTGAATTTTCACATAAAGGGGAATCCTATGGCTATCGTAAGGACGATATCTTAAATGCCCTGCGCGACCATACCATCAGCGTAATGATTTTGGAAATCGAAGCCTTGAAGCCCATGAGCAAACTGATTAAGAAAAAGCTGGAAACCATCTATCTGATGGTGGACTATGTGACCCTCGTAGACCGTCTCCTGCGCCTGGGCTGCAATAACGATGAAATCAAAATCCACCTGCAGTATGCGGAAAATAACAAGGAATTTGATTTGTGGAAAATCTGCAATCATATCATCCGCAATACCGGTGAAAAAGAAACCACGCTTATCCAGCTCCTGTCCATCATGGGGTTGACCACGCTGCTGCCGCAGGAAGAATTCGACAAACGGATAAAATAACACATCATGCACCAAAGGAGCGGTATAATCTTTTCTTTCGCTTAGACAAGCTTGTCAAACGCTACAGAAAAGGTTATACCGCTCCTTTAAGTTACAACGAATCTTTATTACGGCAAATCGTTTATCTGCCGGCAGCCTGTGCACGCAGACGGGCAATACGTTCGCTGGTCTGCGGATGGGTGCTGAAGAGCTTGCTCATAGTAGAGCCAATCCCGCTGAACGGATTGATGATGAACATATGGGCCGTAGCCGGTGTAGCATTGCTCATCTGACGGCCATTCAAGGCATAATACTCGATTTTTTCAAGGGCATCAGCCAGATAATTGGCATTGCCACAAATCACGGCACCATCATGGTCGGCTTCATACTCACGGGAGCGGGAAATCGCCATCTGAATAAGGCTGGCAGCCAGCGGCGCGAGAAAGACCATCAACAGCGCCGCAATCGGATTGCCGCCTTCGTCATCATCACTGCGGCCTCCGAAGAAGGCAAAGAACTGTGCCGTATAGGTGATTACCGTAGCCATCATCGCGGCAATCGTGCCGGTCAGAATATCGCGGTTCTTCACATGCGCCAATTCATGCCCCAATACGCCGGACAACTCGTTATAATCCAAGGCCCGCATAATGCCCGTAGTTACCGCGACCGCCGCATGGGAAGGATTACGGCCTGTCGCAAAGGCATTGGGCGTATCTTCGTTAATGATATAGACTCTTGGCATAGGCAGCTCGGCATTAGCAGCCAGATTTTCCACCAGCCCATAGAGCTGCGGTGCTTCCTCACGGCTGACCTCACGGGCGTTATACATCTTGAGCACCACGGAATCACTGAACCAGTAGGAAAAGAAATTCATGCCCAGAGAAATCATGAGCATAAGCATCATACCGCCCTTGCCGCCCACGAGGCCGCCAATAAAAATCATGATAGCGCAGAGCAGCACCATCAGCATTAAGGTCTTCAAATTATTCATTATCCGTCACTCCCAACTTTTCTGTTCTCGCATAGCGTCTGTTCAAATAATAACCGATGCCCAAAACAATTGCGACAAAACCAACCTTCATCGCCAGTGCATAAGGCGCAAAATACATGCCTAAACCTTTATCGGCCACCATCAGTTCTGCCGCCGTCCAGCCCAGGATGGCCGCACCACCATAGATAAGGGCAGGAACCTTCTGCATGAGCTTCAGGAAAATCTGTGCCCCAAACAATACGATGGGAATGGAAATCAACAGACCGCAGATAATCAGGCTCCATTTGCCTTCCGGCACCGTATTGGCCACACCAGCCAGCGACAGGATATTGTCGATGCTCATGATGAAGTCGGCAATCAGAATCGTGCGCACAGCTGCGCCAAAACTTGCCGGAGCCTCGCCTTCCTCGTTGTTTTCCTTATGGTCGGTCAACAGTTTCACGGCAATATAGAGAAGTGCCGCCCCGCCGATAAACTCGATATAAGGTGCCGCCAGCACGCTGGTGGCAAAGAGCGTACATACAATGCGGATAAACACTGCACCGAAACCACCGATAAAGATGGCTTTTTTCTTATGATGCTCCGGCAGATTCTTGCAGGCCAGTGCAATCAAAATCGCATTATCACCCGACAGCAGAATATCCAAAAGCAGAATCCCCGATAATGCCGCAAACCATTCAGGGCTGAACATCCCTGCAAATATAGATTCCATCACAGCTAATCAAACTCCTTTTTCCGTCAAAAATAAATACCAAAAAGACCTCGCCCTACACGCCGCCCGCAGGCCACCTGTAAGACAAGGTCTTGCTTACTAAATTATAGCCGGCCATACCGGGTGCGATGCACCGTATTGTGACGATATCTGACCGTTCAGCTACTCCCCTTGTATGGGATTTATGCTATTACTATAGCATAAAAAATGGGAAAGTCAAATTAAAATTTGCTTAAATATCGAGATTGCGTACCAGTTTGGCATTTTCTTCGATGAACTGGCGGCGCGGCTCAACCTTATCGCCCATGAGAATCGTAAAGAGCTCATCAGCGGCTTCAGCGTCAGCCATTTCCACGCGCAGCATGGTACGGCCGGCAGGGTCCATAGTGGTTTCCCAGAGCTGTTCCGGATTCATTTCACCCAGACCTTTGTAGCGCTGTACGGTGACACCGTCACGGCCAACTTCGTCGAGCTTCTTGGCCAGTTCTTCATCGCTGTAGGTATACCAATGTTTCTTGCCCTTGCGAATCTGATAGAGAGGCGGCTGGGCAATGAATACATGACCATGCTCAATCAGCGGTTTCATGTAGCGATAGAGGAACGTCAACAGCAACGTACGGATATGCGCGCCATCGACATCGGCATCGGTCATGATGATGATTTTGCCGTAGCGGCGTTTTGCCAAATCAAAATCATCGCTGATGCCCGTACCGAATGCCGTAATCATCGTGCGGATTTCAGCGTTGGCAAAAATCTTGTCCAAACGTGCTTTTTCGACGTTCAGAATCTTACCGCGCAGGGGCAGAATAGCCTGGAAACGTCTATCACGGCCCTGCTTGGCGGAACCGCCTGCAGAGTCACCCTCGACGAGGTAGATTTCGGCCATTTCCGGGTCTTTGACGGAGCAGTCTGCCAGTTTGCCGGGCAGGCTTGATACTTCCAGCGCGTTCTTGCGGCGTGTAAGTTCACGAGCCTTGCGGGCAGCTTCGCGGGCGCGGGCGGCCATGATGGCCTTTTCGATAAACTTCTTCGTAATGGCCGGATTTTCCTCGAAGTATTCGGACAGACCTTCCGTTACGATGGAATCCACAATACCGCGCACTTCGCTGTTGCCCAGCTTGGTCTTGGTCTGACCTTCGAACTGCGGGTCACGAACCTTGAGGCTGATAACCGCCGTCAGGCCTTCGCGCACATCATCACCGGAGAGGTTGCCGTCCTTGTCCTTGAGGATGTTCTGCTTGCGGGCAAAGTCGTTGGCTGCACGGGTCAGGGCAAGCTTGAAGCCAGCCAGATGCGTACCGCCTTCTTCGGTGTTGATGTTGTTGACGAAGGAATAGATATTCTCCTGATAGCTGTCGTTGTACTGCAGCGCAATTTCTACAACCGTATCATCTTTGATGCCGTTGAAGTAAATCGGCACCGGATTGATTTTTTCCTTTTTGCGGTTCAGATGTTCGACAAAAGAGCTGATACCGCCCTCAAAATGGAACGTATCACTCTTAAGTTCCTCACCACGCTCATCATTGAGCACAATGGTTATACCGTGGTTCAAGAAGGCCAGCTCGCGCAGGCGGTGTTTGAGTGTATCGTAGTTGTACGTAGTCACAGAGAAAATTTCCGGGTCCGGTACAAAATGTACACGCGTTCCCGTGATTTCCGTTTCGCCGGTAACATGGAGTTTTTCCACCGTTTCGCCGCGCTTAAAGGAGATTTCATGGATTTTGCCGTCACGCTTAACCTGTACTTCCATCGAAGTGGACAGGGCATTAACAACGGATACACCTACGCCGTGCAGACCGCCGGATACCTTGTAGCCGTCACCGCCGAATTTACCGCCGGCATGGAGTACCGTCAGTACGACTTCCACAGCCGGCATACCGCTTTCGTGCATATCTACAGGGATACCACGTCCATTATCCGTAACGGTAATGCTGTTATCCTTGTGAATGGTCACATCAATCTTGTCACAGAAACCGGCCAGTGCTTCGTCGATAGAGTTGTCAACAACTTCGTATACGAGATGGTGCAGGCCGCGCTCGGAAGTACTGCCGATATACATACCGGGACGCATACGCACAGCTTCCAGACCTTCGAGAATCTGAATCTGTTCAGCACCATAATCAGCATCTACAGCCGTTACCTCGGCACTGCTTTCATCCGTATGGATTTCAATGCCAGTGGTGTCTACGCTCTCAATGCTGTTATCCTCACGCTGTACTGTATTTTCTATATTCAGCTGTTCATTATCATTTGCCATGAAATCTTACGCTCCCATCATTCCGTAAAAAACTCCGATACTGCAAGGGGCGCAGCATCCTTTTCCATATCCATTGTATCATAAACCATCTGCGAACGCCGCTTCAGTGTCCAGGGCGAAATCGCGGACAGATAAGTTTTCTTATCGGTGATGATGAGGGACTTTTTCGCCTCCTCATCCTGACGAATCTCTAACGGCAGAGTGTTCTCTAATCTGCCGGCTGCTTGCTCATGCTTCAGAAATTCGCTGCCTGTTCCCTTTTGAAACAGCGCATAATCGTGTATCGCAATTACATCCTTCGTTCGCACGGATATACCATTGCCTAAATGGAGAAACATCAGTTACCTCCTCCCCAGCTTGATGACATCATAGCGCTTGGGTGTTTTATAATCCTTGGGACGATGCATATCAAACCGCAGGGCATACAGCGCGCGGGTGATATTGTCTTCATTCAGCTGTTCCGGCGGCAGACAGCGGTAGAGCATGACGAGCGTCTTGGCTTTCATGCTGGTCTTATCGTTTACATCCGTATCGGCTGCCAATTGCTGCACCATAATCGAACGCTGTTCATTGACGATTTTGGGCGTACATTCCGGCACATACTGCTTGACCTCCGGGTATCTTGCCCAGGGCATATCCCGCAGCACCTGCCGCACAGCGGCCGTTATCTTATCCCGCTTTATGCGCCTGCATTCATCGCAGAGGCTTTCTTCCGGTGCCATCAGCCGCCCGCACTGCGGGCATTTTTGATATTGCTTGGAAATTTTCAATTTCTGCAGCTGCAAATGCTTGCGGTAAAGATTGCTTACAGCCTTGCCGATTTCTGCATCCTCGGCTTCCGCCCCTAAACTTTCTGCCGCCTGCATTTCTGCAGGGGATAGCGGCATTTTGCACCGTTCCCGCCCCAGATTTTCTTCCACTTCAGCGGGCGCCAAGCGGATTTCCTCAATGCCTTCGCTATCGGATTTTTCCCAGCGCTTGGTAAAAGCCACTTTCTCAATCATCTTCTGGCATGCATAGTTATTTACGGATTGCACGACCTGTGGCATCATCATTTGCAGTTCATTGCGCAAAGCAGAATTATCACTGTATATATATAGTGTCTTATTGCGTATACCCTGCGGCGAGGTATTCCGGGCCACAAATTCTCCGACAATCTCCGGCCAGTGCCATAGGACCCAGTGCATATAATATTTTTTTTCATAACTGCTGCCCATATGGTGGATTGTCTTGCGGATAATACTATCCGGACGTTCCAATCCCGGACTGCGGGCCTTCAAATTGCCAGCCATAGCTTACCTCGTTATTTTCCCTGCCTCCACCTGATAATAAGTCCCCATACGCTCTGCGGGAAAATACGCGCTGTCGGTAGCGGTAATCATGGTCTGAATCCGCTCACGACGGATAAAATCCAACAGTTGACTGCGGCGGGACGCATCCAATTCACTCATTACATCATCCAGCAAGAGCACCGGATATTCCCCTGTCTCGGAGCGCAGAAACTCCAGCTCAGCCAACTTCAAGGACAATACGCCGGTGCGCTGCTGTCCCTGCGACCCAAAAGAGCGCAGATTGATGCCATTGACCGTAAGGATGATATCGTCTAAATGGGGGCCACGCCCCGTAGAACCACGGAGGATATCGATTTCCCGATGACTTGCGAGCTCTTTATTATACCATGAAACGAGGTCACTTGTCACGTTATCCCCTGCAGCACCATGAATCTCATAGGCGATGGACAGATTTTCCAGATTGCCGGAAATGCGCCGCTGCATGAGGTTGGCCAGCATATTGAGCTTTTTGACTGCTTCGAGACGCTTCTGGGTAATCTTCACCGCGCTTTCGACTAACTGAACATCCCAAAGCTCCAGCATATCCACACCGGCCTTGCGTTCCCTTATCTTTTTCAAGAGGTTGTTGCGCTGGGTGATGATTTTGCCGTATTTGCTCAATTCATGATAGTACGCAGGACTGGCCTGACTTATCTCCCCGTCCAAAAAACGCCGGCGAAGTGCCGGCGCTCCCTTAATGAGAAACAAATCCTCCGGGGAGAAAAGAACGGTATTCAAGCTTCCCACCAGTTCCTTAGGGCGAATAGGATGCTCATTGAGGAAAATTTTACGCCGCTTATCCCGGCTGAACTGAAAATCCAAGCTATTTTCTACGCCTAAACGCGTAAAGCGAAGCTGTACAAAAGCCTGTGGACAATCCCAACGGATGAGGTCTGTATCCGTATGCGTGCGGTGCGAACGCCCTAGTGAAGCATAGTAAACAGCCTCCACGATATTGGTCTTTCCCTGAGCATTGGCGCCCAGAAAAATATTGATATTCGGATCAAATGTTAACTTTAGCTCACTATAGTTGCGGTAATCTTTCAGCCTTAATGAATAAATATGCATAAATATACCATTCTATGTCCATTACTGACGGACACGAACCCGCCAAGCCCCAAGATCCGTGATTTCCACCACATCACCATCATGCAGTTTACGGCGGCGTGCCGATTCCTTTTCTCCATTGCGATAGATAAGACCTTCTGCCAACAAAGCTTTGACTTCCCCGCCAGAGGGCAGAACGCCTGCCCATTTCAGAAACTGGTCTAACTGGATTTCTTCTGTTTCAATCTCAATATCTTCAGGTTTCATGTGGATAACCTCCTTGAAGCTTAATGTGCAGTGCGTACCGGCGTAACGACATAGATAAAGGCATCGTCTTTTTCTTCTTTAACGGTCATGGGGGAGAGGGGCTTCGTCAGGCGCAATTCACAGTTTTTGCTGTCGATAATCTTCATCACATCGGTGAGATACTGGGCATTGAACGCAATCGTCACTTCCGGCCCTTCAATGGAGGCCGGGATGGTTTCTTCAGCATTACCGATATCCGGATTGTTGGAAGTAATATGCAGTTGACCGTTGGCAAATTCCATCTTGATTACGTTGTAATCGCCAGCTCTGGAAATCAGCGATACACGGTCAACGGCAGCATTGAATTCAGCAGAATCCAAAACAACTAAGGTATCGTGATTGGGCGGAATAACGTAGTTGTAATCGGGATAAGCACCTTCAATCAGACGAGAAGTCATATAGATATTGTCAAAGGCGAAGCTAATCTGATTGAAATTGCAGCTAACCTGTACATCGGTGGGGATATCCGAGGTCATATTGTGGAGAAGTTCCTGCAGAATATTGGCCGGGATGATGACCTTGATATTGCCCAGCGGTTCGGCAAACTGTTCATATTTCACAGCTAGTCTGTGCATATTGGTTGCCGCCATGGTTACTTTGTTTTCGGCAACTTCCAGATAACAGCCAGTAAATACTGGACGGGATTCATCCTTCGAGCAGGCAAATACTGTTTTCTTAATCAAAGAACGCAGAATGTTGTCTTTGATGGAGAATTGTACATTGGATTCAATCTCTTTGACCGTCGGAAATTCTGCAGCGTTCATACTGAGCAGAGTGAAGCTTGCCTGATTGGATGTTATATTGATGATTTTTTCAGTGCGATTATAAGCGATGGTCAGACTATCCCCAGGAAGCTTGCGGATAACTTCCAGAAAATATCGTCCACTGACAGCAAGTTGTCCCGGTTCTTCAATTTCTATAGGAATACGGCAGACCAGACCGATTTCATTGTTGGTGGCATGAAGTTCCAGGATATTATTTTCTGCTCTTAGAAAAATTCCAGCCAATATGGGGGTCTGAGGCTTGGAGGCTATTGCTTTGGAGACAATGGAAAGTGCGCTGGACAGTTCAGATTTAACACAGGTTATTTTCATGGGGCGAGGTCCTTTCTTTTTTTTAATATTACTCTATAAGATTTATAAATAAATAGCCGTAGTAGTAGTAGGGCCTGTGGAAATGTGGAAAAGGAGGATGACGGCAGAGATTATCGACAAGTCGCCTGTTAATAATGTGTTGAAAATATATGGGAGGGTTATCCACATTATCCACGGATTTATACAGGGGGTAACTTTATCCACAAATTGCCAACAGGAATTCAAGATGTATTTCCACAAACTTATCCACGCCCTCATTGTGTAAAACGAGGGCGTGGATTAAACAAGGTCAGACCTTCTGTATACGGTCAATCAGTTCGTTCAAGATGCCGCCAAGGCGATTGTCGGTTTCCTTGTCCTGACTGATTTTGTCATAGGCATGGATAACGGTGGTGTGGTCCCGCCCGCCAAAGAACTGGCCAATCTGGGGCAGAGAGGTTTCCGTCATTTCCCGGCAGAGATACATGGCAATCTGGCGGGGATACGCAATCGTTCTGGTGCGCTTCTTCGATTGAAGGTCTTCAATTTTGATTTTGAAATAGGAGGCGACGATTTCCTGAATCACATCCATCGTAACTTCCTTGGCCTTGCCATTGGGGAAGATATCCTTCAAGGCTTCGGCCACGAGGTCGGTATTTACCGGTCGTTTGGTCAGGGACGCAAAGGCCACAACGCGGGTCAGGGCGCCTTCTAACTCACGGATATTGCTGTCGATACGGCTGGCAATGTAGACCATCACATCATCGGGCACGCTGAAATGGTCGCTCTGGGCCTTGTTCTTCAAGATGGCGATGCGCGTTTCCAAATCCGGTGCCTGAATGTCGGTGGTCAGACCCCATTCAAAACGGGAACGCAGGCGTTCTTCGAGGCGTTCTACTTCGCGGGGCGGTCTATCGGATGACAGAATAACCTGCTTCTGGGCATCGTAAAGCGTATTGAAGGTATGGAAGAATTCTTCCTGCGTACTGGTCTTGCCGGAAATAAACTGAATATCGTCAATCAGCAGGACATCAATGTTGCGGTACTTCTGACGGAACTTGTCCGAGGTACCCTGCTGGATGGCCTGAATGATTTCATTGGTAAACTGTTCGCTCGATACATAGAGCACCCGCATTTCCGGATGATTCTTGAGTACACGGTTGCCGATGGCATGCATGAGATGGGTTTTGCCCAGGCCAACGCCGCCATACATAAAGAAGGGATTGTAGGTTTTGCCGGGTTTATCGGCTACGGCCATAGCTGCTGCATGGGCAAAGTTGTTGGACTTGCCGGTAACGAAGGTGTCGAAGGTATATTTGGGATTTAAGGAAGAATTGTCGCCGGGCGCTACAAAGTGTGTTTCCGGGGCAGCAGGCTCCTCCGCAGCTTTTCCCTCGGGAAAGAGGGTTCCCTGATTGGGATTTTCTTTTTTGGCTGGCCGGCGTACGGGTTCATTCTCGGCCGCGGCCGCGGTGTTTTCCTGTACCGTCAGCAGGACGGTGATGGGCGCACCTAATACGGCGCGGGCGGCATCCTCGATAAAGGTCTGATAGTGTCCGGCAATCCATTCCTTGGCCATTTCGGTCTGGGTGCCGAGTTCCAAAGTATCATTTGATAGGGAGAGCGGCTCAACGGGATTTAGCCAGTTAAATGCTGTGGGGGCCAGTTGTTCTTTCATCTTGTCGAGAATCTGCGCCCAGACAGCCTGCAGCTGTGTTTGCTCCATTTAGAAAGTTCCTTTCTGCATATAAAGTATGATTGGATTTTTTTCCACAGGTGTATAACTTTATCCACATGATTATCCACAGCTGTGGATAAGTAAGGCTTCCACGAGGGGTGAGGCGGGAAAATGGGATAAAAATGCGGGAGTCAAATCCTCCCGAAAATCAAGGCCTGTGAAGTTTTCCGCAAAATTATCAACAATATCTTACCAAAATCACCGTAAGTTATCAACAGTTTTTCTGTGGATAGGACGATATTGGTGAAAATTATCCACAGAAAACAAGGAAAAAAGCGTGGATATTATATTGACACTGCCCATGCCTTAGGCTATAATTTACAGTGATTCTTAGTGCGAGGGCGACCTTCGCCTAAGGGATGAATACGAATTTCTGAAATCAGAATAATATCCGTTTAAGGAGGTGTATACCGAATGAAGATGACTTTTCAGCCGAACAACCACTGGAGAAAGAAGACCCATGGCTTCCGTGAGCGCATGAAGACAAAAGGCGGCCGTCTCGTTTTGAAGAGAAGACGCCAGCGCGGCAGAAAGAAGCTTTCGGCATAAATTTTAAAGCAAGGTCACTTCCAAGTGACCTTTTTCTTTGATTAATTAATAACATTTAGTTTTCAGATAGATTTTGGTGAATTTAGGTATGTTTGAATTACCGAGACGGCGGATGCTCAAGCGCCGTAACGACTTTCAGCGGGTTTACCGCCAGGGAAAGTCACTAGCTAACCGCTATTTTGTCCTCTATGTCTTTGAGTCGGAGGCCTTAGCGGGAAAAGTCGGTTTTGCAGCCGGAAAAAAACTGGGGTGTGCGGTAAAGCGCAACCGGGTAAAACGGCTTTTACGGGAGACTTACCGCCTGCACAGCAATGAATTGCGTCCGGGGATTGCCCTGCTTTTGGTTGGCAGACAGGCAATGCTCGATGTCAAGTGCCCGGTAGTGGAAAAATCCTTCCTGAAGTTGGGACAAAAGGCAGGCATTTTCAAGTGAAAAAATTTTTGCTGGGGCTGGTTTGGCTCTATCAGCACTTTATTTCCCCGTTGAAACCGCCGACTTGCCGTTATATTCCGACCTGTTCGGAGTATGCGCGCATTGCGATTGAGAAATATGGGGCACGCCGTGGCGGCTGGCTGGCGATAAAGCGCATCCTGCGCTGCCATCCCTTCCATAAGGGCGGTTACGACCCAGTTCCATAAGGTTTATAGGTATTTAGATTAGGACGTGATGGTTTGGAATTTTTTAGCACGATTTTTTCTCCGATTGAAAGTCTCCTGCGCTTCGTGCTGGAGACGCTCTTTGCTATTACCAGTGCGGCAGGTTTTGCCAGCTATGGTTGGGCAATCATTCTGCTGACGATTATCGTCAAGATGGCGCTTTATCCGCTGACGGTGAAGCAGGTCAAGTCCATGAAGGCCATGCAGGAACTGTCGCCGAAGATGAAGAAGATTCAGGAAAAATACAAGGATAACCCGCAGATGATGCAGCAGAAAATCGGCGCCCTCTACAAGGATGCCGGCGTTAATCCGTTGGCTGGCTGTCTGCCGCTGCTCATTCAGATGCCGATTCTCATGGGCATGTATTATTCCCTGTACAATTTCAGCTATCCGACGCCGGAGTCCGCTTATTTCCTCTGGATGACCAGTATGTCTGACCCGGACCCGCTCTATATTCTGCCCGTGCTGTCGGCTCTGACAACCTTCCTCCAGCAGAAGATGACGACGACGGATTCCAACAATCCACAGATGAAGATGATGATGTTCATTATGCCGCTGTTTATCGGCTGGATCAGCATCAATTTCCCCTCTGGTCTGGTACTTTACTGGGTAACGATGAACGTTGTGCAGATTGTCCAGCAGTGGTGGATGTATCGCGGTGACAACACCGCACCGAAAAAGGAGGCTGCCTGATGGCAAGCGTAGTTGAGGCAACGGGGAAAAGCGTTGCAGACGCACTGTCTTCCGCGCTCCGTCAGCTGGGCTGCACGGAAGATGAAGTGGACTATGAAGTTCTGGAAGCACCTTCCAAGGGCTTTTTGGGCTTGTTTGGTGTAAAACCGGCCAAAATCAAGGTGACGAAGAAGGAAACGGCTGTACAGACGGCTGCTCCTGTTGAGCAGGAACCTGCAGCTGTAGAGCCGGTTGGCGTGGAAGCTGAGACCGTTGAGGTGGAAACTTCTGCTAAAGAAAAGGCGGCTGGTGTTTCCGCTGCGGAACAGCTGGCGCGGGCCGAGAACTTCCTGCGGGAAGTTTTTGCTGCCATGAATCTCGAAGTGAACTGGCAGCAGAGCGACAGCGAAGAAGGCGTTGTCTTTAACCTTGAAGGGGAAAACTTAGGCATCCTGATTGGCAAACATGGCCAGACGTTGGATTCTCTGCAGTATTTGACCAATCTTGCCGCTAATCGCGGTGTGGCCGAAGACCGCGTCCGCGTGATTATCGACATTGAGGGCTATCGCGCCCGCCGTGAGGAAACCTTGATGCGTCTGGCTGGTCATCTGGCCGAAAAGGCTTGCCGTATCGGCGAGGAAGTTCATCTTGAACCCATGAACCGCCATGAGCGTAAAATCATTCACATGGCTCTGCAGGACAACCGCCGTGTGTCAACTTACAGTGCCGGGGAGGAACCACGCCGCTATGTGGTGATTGTTCCCCGCCGCCGTCGTTCCCGCCGCCGCGATTATGAAGCGCAGGAACGTTACAACGAAGATTAATAAGCAATTTTGCTAAGAGAGCTGTGAAAGGGCTGTCTCATTATTGAGGCTGCCCTTTTACTATTATCGAGTAGGTGAGATTATGCAAGGAGATACGATTAGTGCTATTGCCACCGCCCAGGGTGAGGGCGGTATCGGCATTATCCGTCTGAGCGGAGAACAGGCAATAGCTGTAGCGGAAAAGATGTTCCGGCCTGCCAGCGGCAAGGCGCTTAGCGACTATGCCAGCCATCGGGCTGTCTATGGCCGTATTGTGGACGAAGCTGGTCAGGTCATCGACGAAGCTATGGTGCTGATTATGAAGGCGCCCCATTCCTATACAAAGGAAGACGTCGTGGAGCTGCAATGTCATGGCGGTGTTATGCCCCTGCGCAAGACACTGGCCTTGACCTACGCGCATGGCGCAAGACCAGCTGAGGGCGGCGAGTTTACCAAGCGCGCGTTCTTAAATGGCCGTCTGGACTTATCGCAGGCACAGGCGGTTATGGATATCATCACGGCCAAGACCGACCGTTCGCTGAAAATGGCAACGGGCCATCTGACCGGTGCGTTTTCGGCAAAGATAAAATCCTTCCGGCAGGAGATTCTCGGCCAGATTGCGCACTTGGAAGCGGCCATTGATTTTCCCGAAGATGAAGTCGATGATGTGGTAACGGAAAGTGTAGCCGAAAAAGTGGTTGAGGTGCGCAACAATATAGCCAAACTCATCAAAACCGCCGGTACAGGCCGTATTCTGCGAGATGGGCTCATGACCGCTATCGTCGGCAAGCCTAACGTCGGCAAGTCCAGCTTACTCAACGCTTTATTACAGGAGGAACGCGCGATTGTCACCGATATTCCCGGCACTACCCGCGATTCCATTGAGGAATACGCCAATGTGGGCGGCGTGCCTCTGCGCATTATCGACACGGCCGGCATTCGGGCTACGGAAGATGTCGTGGAAAAAATCGGTGTTGAAAAGGCGCGGCAGATGGTCAGCGAGGCCGCTTTGGTCTTGGCTCTTTTTGACGGCTCAAGACCGCTGGACAGCGAGGATGAGGAAATCCTCTCCCTGCTCGCCGGACGGGATGCCATCGTCCTGCTCAATAAGAGCGATTTGCAATCCGTGGTTACGGCAGAGGTATTATCTGCCAAGGCAAATGTTCCGGTTATTGAAATTTCCACCAAGGAAAATCATGGTTTGGATACGCTGGTGCAGGCGATTCAGGATAAGGTTTACGGCGGTGCGGTGGCGGCTGATGAAGGCAGTTTTGTCAGCGATGAACGGCAGGCCAATCTTCTGCGGCAGGCAGATGTTCATTTAGCCGCGGCCCTCACGACCATTGAAGCGGGCATGGGGCTGGATTTTATCTCCATCGACCTGCGCTCTGCCTGGGAAAAATTAGGCGAAATCACCGGCGATACGGTGGGCGAAGATATCATTGATGAGATTTTCTCGAAGTTCTGTATTGGTAAATAAGAAGGTAAGGAAAATGGAAAGTAAAAACGTATTTGTTGCCGGCTCTTATGATGTAATCGTAGTGGGGGCAGGTCATGCCGGTGTAGAGGCGGCGCTCGCGGCCGCCCGCATTGGCTGTAATACCCTGCTGACAACGCTTTCAATGGACAATATTGCCATGATGCCCTGTAATCCGTCTGTAGGCGGCCCGGCCAAAGGCCATCTCGTGCGGGAACTGGACGCTTTGGGCGGGGAAATGGGGGTCAATGCCGATAAGACCTGCATTCAGTTCCGCATGCTCAACACGGGCAAAGGCCCGGCCGTCCATGCCCTGCGCGCACAGGCCGATAAAAAACTCTACCAGTTCACCATGAAGGAAACCTGCGAACAGACGGAAAATCTGGATGTTAAACAGCTCCTTATCGACAAACTGTTGGTCGAAGACGGCAAAGTTACGGGCGTACAGTCCGAAACCGGTGAAATCTACACGGCCAAAGCTGTCGTTATGGCTACGGGTACATATCTCAAGGGCCGTATCATTATCGGCGAGCACACCTACGAGGGCGGCCCGGCAGGTCAAAGGGCGGCGGTGAAGTTCTCCGATTCGCTCAAAGAAGTCGGCGTAAAGCTGATGCGCTTTAAGACGGGGACGCCCGCCCGCGTAGATGCGCGCACCCTCGATTACAGCAAGATGGAAATTCAGCCCGGTGACGAGGAATGCCGCAACTTCTCCTTTATGAGCGATGAAGTGACCCGCGAGCAGATTCCCTGCTACCTGACCTATACCAACGAAGAAACCCATAAAATCCTGCGGGATAATATGGAACGTGCCCCGATGGCCAACGGCATTATCGAAGGTATCGGCCCACGTTACTGCCCATCCATTGAAACGAAGATTCTGCGCTTCCCGGACAAGGAACGCCATCAGCTGTTCCTAGAGCCGGAAGGCCGTCATACCAACGAAGTCTATGTGCAGGGGATGTCCACGTCCATGCCCATGGATGTGCAGCTGGCTTTCCTGCGCACCATTCCGGGACTGGAACATGCTAAGGTCATGCGCGCCGGTTATGCCATTGAGTATGACTGCATTGACCCCACCCAGTTAAAGCCGACATTGGAATTTAAGAACATTCATGGTTTCTTCTCTGCTGGACAGGCTAATGGCACTTCCGGTTATGAAGAAGCGGCGGCACAGGGCATTATCGCCGGTATCAATGCCGCCATGCTGATTAAGGGTGAAGAACCATTGGTGTTAAAGCGCAGTGAAGCCTATATCGGCGTGCTTATTGACGATTTGGTGACGAAGGGAACCAATGAACCGTACCGCATTATGACGAGCCGTGCCGAATACCGCCTGCTGCTGCGGCAGGACAATGCCGACCAGCGCTTGACGCCGCTCGGCCGCCGCGTCGGTCTGGTCAAAGATGACCGCTGGGCAAGATATACCGAAAAGCAGAATGCCATCAATGAAGCTCTGGACTATCTGCGCAAGAACAGCATTAACCCCACCAAGGAAATCACGGAAAAACTCACGGCAGCAGGCATTGAACCGGTGCGCAATGCGACGAGTTTCTATGACCTCCTGCGCCGTCCGGATTTGGACTATGATAAACTCGCGCAGCTCTTTGACCTGCCGGAACTCAATAAGGAAGTCAAACAGCAGGTGGAAATCACCATCACCTACGAAGGCTATATCAAAAAACAGCTGGAACAGGTCGAGCGCATGGAAAAACTCGAAGAAAAACTCCTGCCGGAAGACCTCGATTATGATGAAGTGCCTAGCCTGCGTGACGAGGGCAGGGAGAAGTTAAAGGCTATCCGTCCCCGCTCCGTAGGCCAGGCCAGCCGCATCAGCGGCGTATCGCCGGCAGATATTTCTGTGCTGCTTATCTGGCTCGAACAACAGCAGCGCAGAAAAGCAGGGGAGGGCAAAGCCGATGTTTAAGGAAGAACTTGCAAAAGCGGCAGCTGAATACGGCATAAGCCTTAGCGATACGCAGATGGAGCAGTACAACCGCTACTTTGAACTGCTGGTGGAGTGGAATGAAAAGATTAACCTCACCGCCATCACTGAACCGAAGGAAGTTGCCATCAAGCATATTATCGACAGCATTACGGCCTATGATAAAAACCTCTTTCAGGAAGGTACAACCGTTATTGATGTGGGCACCGGCGCAGGCTTTCCCGGCCTGCCCCTGAAGATTTTCTGCCCGGAAATCAAGCTGACCTTAATGGACTCCCTGAACAAGCGCATTAAATTTTTGCAGACTGTGGTGGAAGAACTGGGGCTAAAGGATGTAGATTGCGTCCATGCCCGGGCCGAGGAAGGCGCCCGCAATAAGAAATACCGCGAAGCCTTTGATATTGCGGTGTCCAGAGCCGTGGCCAGATTACCAATTCTCTGCGAATACTGTCTGCCCTTTGTAAAAAAAGGCGGTCATTTTATTGCCCTTAAAGGAATGCAGTATAATGATGAGGCGGAAGAAGCGGTTAAGGCCATCAAGGTTATGGGCGGCAGCCATACGGAAATCCGTCCGGTAAAACTGCCGGAGCTGGACGATAAGCGGGCGGTTATCACCATCACCAAGACCATGCCCACGCCGAAATCCTATCCGCGCAAGGCCGGGACACCGACTAAAAATCCCATAGTGTAAAGGATATAAACAGGTTTAGCAAAAATTTAGCGAAATTTACGGATGCAATGGCTGAATTAAGGAAGGAAAAGCCCCTATTCAAAGCGAATAGGGGCTTTATAATACCGTTATCCTACTTATTTTGGGACAGAAGGAGATGAATACCCCTATGGATAAATCATTTTTGATTCCCCTGTCGCGCCGCAGCTTTATGAAGCTGATGGGGGCAGCAGCCGCAGGAACATTGCTGGGGAGTAGCATGGAAACTGGACAGGCTGTCGCATCATCGACAACGGCAATGAATTTTACGGAAGTGGAATTGCCTGTAATTTTTAATGTGGATGTCTGTGTGGTTGGGGGCGGTTCTGCCGGTACTGCTGCTGCCATCAGCGCTGCCCGTAAGGGAGCAAAAGTGGTGCTGGTGGAACGCGGCATTTCTCTTGGGGGGCTTGCAACTCAGGGCTGTGTGTTCCCCTGTATGCCAACCTTTGTCGATGGCAGCGATACGCCATATATCACGGATTTGAACAAGCGTATGGAAAGTCAGGGCGTTTCCCCGTCACTGGGCATTGACACGGACACTTATTATGGCGGTGGACGGGGACAATATGTTCCGGAATATCTGGCGCTCGTTTATGATGAAATGTGTGCTGAAGCCGGGGTCGATATTCTTTATAATGCCGCACTGGTCGGAACGGTGGTGCAGGACGAAAAAATCATCGCCTGTGTTATTCAGACTCCGGAGGGGCTGGCGAAAATTACCGCCAAGGTGTTCATCGATGGTACAGGGGATGCTCTGCTGGCGAGATTTGCCGGGGTTCCCGCAGAAAAAGGCTCGGAATCGACAGGCCGCAACCAGCCCATGAGTTTGCGCTTTGAAATGGGCGGTGTTGATGTCAAAAAAGTGTTTAACTTCTTCCAGAAGGAACTGCATGACGATTATACGCATGGAAAGTTTGTAACCATCGTGGAAGAGGCGTTAAAGGAAAAACGTGCGCCCTTCTTTGAATTTGCCAAGTGGAAAAAGAACGAAAAATTCTTCAAAGATGGCGTGGCGCGGGGCGAAGTTACTGAGGACGATATCCTCTATATTCAGGCCTTTTCGATTCCGGGCAAGCCTGCGGTTATGTCGATGAACTGTCCGGAGATGCCGCCCCTGTCGTTCAGCGCAACGGATGCGGTTTCGTCCAGCAAGGCGGTAAGCTTTGGTCGCCGGATGATGCGGCATTTGTCGGCCTTCTTCATCAAGAATATACCCGGCTTTGAAAAAGCATACATCAGCCGCGAGGCAAGTATGATTGGTGTACGGGAGTCCTGGCGCATTCGTGGCAAGTATTACATGGATGTTGAGGATTATACGAAAGCCCATCATTTTCCCGATGCAGTCTGCCGCACGGCATACCCCGTTGACATTCACGATGTTAAGCTTGACCTTTTTGAAAAGTTGAAAAAAGGCCAATACTACGAAATCCCTTATCGCGCATTGGTGACGAATGAACTGTCCAACCTTTTGGTGGTAGGCCGCTGTGCCAGCGGCAGCTTTGCGGCGCAGGCTTCTTTCCGTATTCAGCCTACCTGCATGAGCATGGGGGAAGCAGCAGGAATTGCCGCCGCATGGGGGTTAAAAAATAATGTTGCGGTCAACGCCGTGGCGTGGGATAAGATTCCTGCGAATGAGCGCAGTTATGTAAGCGAAGGATAAAGCGATTAAGGGAGTGAATGCAAATGTGGAAAAAAATTGCTGCTGCCGTAGGCTGTGGCGTTCTGTTATGGAGCGGCAGTCCGGCCATGGCGGCAGAACAGGACGCAGCATGGCTTTACAAGGAAGCCTGCCTGGCCAACATCAATGATGACCGGATAGCCTCCACCAATGTGGATTTGTTTGGCCCCAATTATCATTGGGAACTGAATGCCGATGGCAAGATTCTTCGTGATGGCAGTATGCGCTGGTATGGCAATATGAGCTGGGATTTTACCGAAACGAGCAACAATGTTACCAGCCATGAAGATATCCCCTTCTATCTGGAACAAAAAGACGGGATTCTGAGCATTTATGCCCAGAGAGAGTATAAATGGGGCAAAATATCCCTGCCGGGACTTCCACCGGAGCTGGCCAATGCATGGAAAACCGGGTCATTAAGCTTTATTGATGACAGCATGCAGGCGGTAAAAAATGTTTCCCTGACAAGTGATACGGACAAAATGCAGGGCCTGCGGATTGTCATGGACGCAGGCAAAATGATGCAGGTTTCGGAAAAGTATTTAAGTGGGCCAGCCAACCTATCGGTCAAAGAAAAACAGGAACAAAAAGAACTGCTGGCCAATCTGGCAAAAGCCCTGCAAGGCACGGATTTAACCGTAGACTGGGTTATCAGCAAGGCTGACCGCAAGACCGTTACCATCAGCACCGATTTAACCCCGCTGCTTAGAGCTTATGCCCGAAATGTCATCAACGAGATGGCCGCAGGCAAAGTCAAATTGAGCAATGACGAGCGGGAAATGATGGAATCGCTGGGGTATTTCAGCGAATTGAAGTTCTATATGACCTACAAGAACACAAATCAGGATGAAAATCTGGTTATTCCCGCTGATGTCCGCAAATCGGCGATAGAACTAATCAATATGGCCGATATCCAAAAAGGCGTATCCGAAGCATCACAGACGGGGAAGAAAAAAGGATAAACGAAAAGCCGCCCTTGGTCGTGGACGGCTAATCTCCCTCTACGGCTGACCTTTGCCCGAGGTATTTACTGATGGCTGTACTACTTCATCAGCACGGTGAACAGGTAGTTGGCGGCTAAACCTGCAATCAGAGAAAGCAGGAAGTCACGCCAAAGGCTTAAAAATTTCAATGCTAACCCTCCCTTCCGCTGAGAGGTGCACAGCAAAATAATTATAGCATTTTTTCGTGCAGTATGCTATAATTACAGTAGGTTTAAGAATTTCATTGCTGACAGCGTTACTGGTTGACCGCTTGTGACGCACAGAGTCCGCTGTTAGGACATGAGAAAGCCGCCCTTTTGGTCGAGGGCGGCTTTTTGATTTATGGTAAACGAAAAGCCGCCCATTGGTCGTGGACGGCTAATCTCCCTCTACGGCTGGCTTGTGCCCGAGGTATTTACTGGTGGCTGTGCTATTTCACCAGCACGGTAAACAGATAGTTGGCTGCCAATCCTGCAAGCATAGAAAGCAGGAAGTCGCGCAACAGTGGTAAATATTTCATATGCTTACCCTCCCTTCCGCTGAGAGGTGCACAGCAAAATAATTATAGCATTTTCTGTTGCTGTGTGCTACAATATAAGCAAGGTAAATATTTCATAGCTAATGGCGTTGCAGATTGGCTGTCAGCAACGCACGAAGTCCGCTGTTAGGACATGAGAAAGCCGCCCTTTTGGTCGAGGGCGGCTTTTTTCGTTGCGCAAAAAGATAAAATGGACTTTTGTGAAAATTTAGGATATAATATAGGGTGCAAATGACCGTAGATTTTACCAATACAAAGGGATTTGTGAGGGGGCTAAAAAGATGGGAAAGAAGAATTTGATGATTGCATTAGCAATGGGCATTTGTATTTGCGGGGGGCAGATTCTGAGTCCTGTTTATTCTGGCTTTGCTTTTGGTGCCATAGCAGAGGCTAAGGCTACTCTTTCAACAGCAGAACGTGAAATGAAAAAAGCAAAGGACTATGAGCCATCTGATATATACAATAGGGCACATAAGATTATATATCCAAATGGAAGGGTCGAGAAAGATCAACGTACTCGGATTGCCGTGGTAATTAATGGTGATGAGCAGGTGGTTGTAGAAGAAAGGGTAAAAAATCGTATATACAGCCGCTTGCGTCAAAAATTTTCTATTGAGGAATTCGCCTTGATGAAGGGAACGGACATTAGGACGTGGCTTTTGTCGACAGAAGAAGAAAGATTTTATGATACCAGACCTAATGCAACGATAAATACGAACAAGCAACCATATCGTTCGGCAAGCGGATTTAGTATTGCTTCAGTAACAGGAGCAATAGCAGGGGCACGAATAGCACATAACACAGATCGTAATGAAGCTGCCGGAGCTGCGTTAGGAGTTATAGCTGATAATTTAATTGGTCAGGCTATGCAAGGGACGAAAAATGAAAATAGTACAACCACTACTGTCCAATCACGAACAGATGTTGACCATATGCCAATTGGAATACAGCCAAGAGGATTTGCAGATTTGCGCAGGGAAGATTTTGTACAGGCAGGACGTAAGTATGGTTATGATTATGTGTTTGTGGTAACCATGAATGTTGGTATGCTGAAACATGAAAAGCATGGGTATGTTTTTTTTGATTCCACCACGAATAAGGGTAATATTTGGGTGCGAGTACGCTTGGTAGACGTGAATAATGGTGAATATGCTTATCGAAATGACATTGTTACAGCAGGCGAAACGCATGGTACACGTTTTAGTGGCGGTGGAGTCAATGGTCGACTGATGGAAAAAGCAGTGGATCAGGCAATGATAGAGGCTATGAATGATATAGCTATTGAAGTAAAATAATTTGCTATATAAAGGGGATGGAGCAGACTCTAAATTTAAGTCAAACGGATTGGGGACATGACTATGTGTTGTTTAACCTAACCCGCCAGAAGTCTCCTTCCTCTTAGGTGTGGGATGAAGGCGGGTATGGCGAATTTACGTAAGTAATTGAGCCATACTAACACTCTTTTTGTGCCATAATATACCTAACGACAATAACGGAAAGGAGAAGACCTGCGAAATTGCGTTACGTAGCTGAAACGCGAAAACCAAGCAGTAAGCTACCAGCAGGTGCTATAGGTGCGTGTACCATCTACCGCGCGAACGTGGTAACATTATTAGGCGGTCAGTGCTAAGTCAAAAGGCCGACAAGTACACAACTACCGCAGGGACTGCGGGAAGTTACGCCTGTGGAGAGAGTGTAAGACAAATATATTCCTCTGGAATATATTCGCAGTTCTCGTAGAATCAGGAAGCTCACGCCTCTATAGGCGGGAGTAGTTCACTACCAACACAGTAACCAAGAATGTAGGGCTGCGTGTTCGTTTGATTGATGTGAAGAGTGGTAATTACCTTTACCGCAATGATATTGCAACCAGCGGGAAAACGCATAATGGACATATCAATGGCCGGGTTTTGGAGCGATCTGTAGCCAATGCAATGAAAGAAGCAATGGACGATATCAAGGTTAGTGAGCGTTGATTTTGTGATATTATGCGTATCATTGAGGCTCGTAGTGATGAAGTAATCGCTAAGTGGCGGGGATATTTTGGCAAGGTTGAATTTTATTTTTAGTATTAGGCGGGGAGAAGATCCCTGCCTATTTTTTCGTTAGCCTGTGTAAAAGGATATTTTTGACGGATGGAGAATAATAAAGACAAGATGGTATTAGCTGGGAATAGAGGTGGAAAAATGGATACGTGGAAAAGATGGGCAGCTGTTTTTGTGACGGTTGTAGGCTTATGGATGCCAATGACTACTCAGGCAGCAGAAGAAATAGAAGCAGAGCCGAAGGAAATCGCGACTGGTGAGATAAAGACGGATAGCAGCCGGGCAGACGATTGGTTTAGCAAACAGGACAACAGCAGTTCTGAAAAAGGTGCCTTGGCTAAGGCTTTAGAGAAAAAGCGACAGCAAAACGATCAGAATGCGGGTTCACAGGAGAAAAAAAAGGAACGCTATATATATCTGTTTGAGGAAAATGGTTTTGCATACTACCTGGACTCGCAAAATGCCCGTTGGCGGGATATCCCCTATTCAGAGTCCGAGAAGATTTTGGATGTGTGGATTCGTTTATTGAAGGTAGCGCCGGATGAGGAGTACAGCTATCCGCAGAAGTATTATCTGGAGCATTATTATCTGCGTCCCGATAAGCAGCAGATACAGTTTTTGAGCGAGTTGGAAGTTGCAGGCCGTCCGGACAATGCGATTAAGGAACGTGCTTATAGCGTACATAATTGGGAAAATATCGTGTCCGGCTCGTTGGAAGATGAAATTTATCATAAAGTGATGGCGGTTATGAAGAAGAAAAATCAGTTCTGGCCGGCACATACCAGTGTGCGGGATGTTTTGGAAGATATTTTCCGTATTTCCTTGTAATCGACTAACGACAAAAATCGCCGGCGGATGAACCGTCGGCGATTTTTGCTGTGTGTATATAGTATGTAAGAACGGGGTAAGCATTTAATGATGGAACAAGCGAATATGCGTCATTGCCATGGTCATATTGTACTTGTCGCAGGTAGCGATAACATTATCGTCACGAATGGAACCACCGGCCTGGGCAATGTAGCTGACACCGCTCTTGCGGGCACGTTCGATATTGTCGCCGAAGGGGAAGAAAGCATCCGAGCCAAGGGCAACGCCGGTCTGCGTAGCCAGCCAGGCTTTCTTTTCCTCGCTGGTAAGCGGTGCCGGCTTTTCGGTGAACAGGTGTTCCCAGTTGCCGTCGGTTAAGAGGTCTTCGCTTTCTTCGCCAACGTATACATCAATGGCATTATCTCTGTCCGGGCGGCGAACTTCCTCTTTGAAGGGCAGGTTCATCACCTTGGGGCACTGGCGCAGATACCAGATATCGGCCTTATTGCCGGCAAGGCGGGTACAATGTACGCGGGATTGCTGTCCTGCGCCAATGCCGATGGCCTGACCGTCCTTGGCATAGCAGACGGAATTGGACTGGGTGTATTTTAACGTAATCAGGGAAATCAAGAGGTCACGCTTGGCGCTTTCCGGCAGTTCCTTGTTGACCGTGGGAATTTCCGTCAGACAGTCGGCGGTAATCTTGATGTCATTGCGCTGTTGTTCAAAGGTAATGCCAAAGACCTGTTTCTGTTCCAAAGGCTCCGGCTGGTAATTCGTATCCATCTGAATGACCAGGTAAGTGCCTTTGCGCTTGGATTTCAAGATTTCCAAAGCCTCGGCGGAGTAGGAGGGGGCAATGATACCGTCGGAAACTTCGCGCTTCAGGAAGCTGGCCGTCTGGGCATCGCATTCATCGGAGAGGGCGACGAAATCCCCATAAGAGGACATACGGTCAGCACCGCGGGCGCGGATATAAGCTGTAGCCACAGGGCTGAGTTCTACGCCTTCGACGAAATAAGCCTTTTGTAAAGCTTCGGAAAGGGGAACGGCAACAGCTGCGCCAGCCGGGCTGACATGCTTAAAGGATGCGGCGGCAGGCAGGCCGGTGGCTTCTTTGAGCTCACGCACAAGCTGCCAGCTGTTAAAGGCATCGAGCAGGTTGATATACCCTGGTTTGCCATTCAGCACCGTGAAGGGCAGACCTTTTTCGCAGAAAACTCTGGCCGGTTTCTGATTGGGGTTACAACCGTATTTCAGTTCCATTTCCGTCATTGTAAATCTCCTCCATATAACGCAAAAAGCCGACACGAATCCGGGCATTCACCCAGACGGTCGGCTTTTCTTCCCTGTGCTCCCTGTGGTTATCCACTTCCGTCAGTCGCACAGCATCAACTACAACGAATTTAACATGAATAATATGCGCTTGTCAAGGACATTTTTAATTAAGCAAATGACGAAAAAATTTCTGTTAGATTTCTTCTTTTTATGGTATGATAGGGATTAGTGAGGTTTGTTTTTTCCTGCGGCCAGCAAAATGACCGCAGATTGCTTATAATTCAAGGGGGAACTTCGATTATGTTAAAAAGCATTGCAGTCATGACCAGCGGCGGCGACAGCCCCGGTATGAATGCGGCAGCCCGTGCAGTTGTGCGTACGGCTCTTTACGAAGGGGTAAAGGTTTGGGGGATTAAAGACGGCTATCATGGCTTGCTGGAAGAACGGATGTTTGAAATGCAGTCCAAAGACGTGGGTGATATCATTCAGCGCGGTGGTACGTTCCTCGGAACGGCTCGCTGCAAACGCTGGAAGACGCCGGAAGGCCGTATGCTCGGCTATCAGCACCTCGTTGACCGTGGGATTCAGGGCCTTTGCGTAATCGGCGGTGACGGGTCGCTTCGCGGTGCGTCCCTGTTGTCGCAGGAAACGGGCATTCCTATCGTAGGTCTGCCGGGCACCATCGACAACGACGTTTGGGGTTCTGACTACACGATTGGCTGCGATACGGCAGCGAACACCATCATTGATGCCATCAATAAGTTACGTGACACGGCTTCGGCCCATCGTCGTGTCATCGTTATGGAAGTAATGGGCCGCAGCTCGGGTTGGCTGGCACTGGTTGCCGGTATTTCCGGTGGTGCAGAGTACATTCTCGTACCGGAAGAACCCTTCGATTTGGACAAGCTCTGCGATGATATGAAGAACGCTTATGCTCAGGGCAAGCGTTATATCCTCGTGGTTGTTGCTGAAGGTGCAGGCAATGCTCAGGAAATCGGCGATTTCATTGCCAAGAAGACGGAACTCGATACCCGTGTAACGGTACTTGGTCACATTCAGCGTGGCGGTTCGCCGACGGTTATCGACCGCGTGCGCGCCAGCCAGCTCGGTGAGCAGGCTGCACTGGCATTGATTTCCGGTCTGTCTGATGTTGTATTTGGTTTCAGCAAGGGCCGTGTAGTATCCATCGACCTGCATGATTCCGTAAACAACAAAAAACAGCTTGACCCGGAATATCTGCATCTGGCAAAAGTGCTGTTCTAATTCATTAGAGAAGTTAATAATAGGGCTGTAAAGAAATCATTGCATAGGAGCAATGAACTTTACAGCCCTTTTTTGTGCAAGTTATCCACGGAAAATCCTTATTATGTGGATAAACCTGTGTATAACTTGTTATCTTTTTACTAATTCTTTGGCCAGTTCGACCGCTTTTACGCCATCTGGTGCATAGGCATCGGCGCCGGCGCTGTCGGCATATTCCTGGGTAACGGCGGCACCGCCGACCATGACCTTGGCGGCACAGCCGGCTTCTTTGAGGTCGGCAATCACCTTATCAATCTGCACCATGGTGGTGGTCATCAGTGCACAGAGGCCGACGATATCGGCATTGTTTTCGATGGCGGCTCTGACGATATCGGTGCTGTCCACATCTTTGCCGAGGTCGATTAGCTTAAATCCGCTATTAGCCAGCAGGGCGCCGGTGATGTTCTTGCCCAAATCGTGCACATCGCCTTTGACGGTGGCAATGACGACTGTCCCTTGTTCTGGGGCCTGATTGACCGGTGTCAGCTCTTTGAGCTTGTTAAAGGCCGCCCGCATGGTTTCGGCAGATAGGAGTACCTGCGGCAGGAACATGCGGCCTGCGCCGAAGTCCACGCCGATATCCGTCATGGCGGCAGTCAGTGCCTGCTCCGTGATGGTGTTGCCGTCAATTCCGGCGTTGAGGGCATTTTCGACCAGCATGGGGACTTCGTCTTTTTCGCCGTCAATTACAGCCTGTTTGATGGCTTCCAGCGGTGTCTGCTCCGTCAATTTGGCGGTAGCGGCGGCTTTTGGTGCGGCCAGATTGGCCGCATTTTTGCTGTAGGCAAGGCCGTTGGGGTCATCGCCTAAGAGCGCGGCAGAAGCCATCAGGGCGTTCTGCATGGATTCGTCATAGGGATTCATGATGGGGGCGTCGAGTCCTGCCGCCAGACACATGGCGAAGAAGGTGCTGTTAATCAGCGGGCGGTTGGGCAGGCCGAAGGAGATATTGGAAAGGCCCATGGTTGTCGGATAGCCGAACCGCTCCCGATACATCTGCAGGGTGATAAGCACTTCATAGCAGGCATTTTTATCGGCGGAAACGGTCATTACCAAAGCATCCAGCAGAAAATCGCCATCGTCCAAACCTGCGTCTTTGGCGGCGGCAATGATTTGGTGCATGACGGCAATGCGCTCCTCGGCGGTTTTGGGCACGCCATCTGGCGTGATGGGCAGGCAGAGAATGGCAGCACCGTAGCGCTTCGCCAGCGGCAGGAATTTTTCAATGCGTTCCGGCTCGAAACTTACGGAGTTGATGAGGGCGCGGCCAGGATAGGCTTTGAGGCCTGCTTCCAAGGCTTCGGCATCGCTGGTATCAATGGCCAGCGGGGCATCGGTAAGCTGGGCGATTTCGGTGACGGCCTTGGCCATAGCTGCGACCTGGTCGATGCCACCTACCCCCATATTGACATCGAGCAGATGAGCGCCGGCTTTGACCTGATTGACGGCTTCTTTTTTCACGCCGAGCAGGGAGCCTTCGCGGATTTCGGCGGCCAGTTTTTTACGCCCCGTGGGGTTGATGCGTTCACCAATCAGGCGGGTGGGCAGACTCTTATCAATGCAGACGCTTTTGCTGCGGCTGGTCAGCCAGAGTTTTTTGGCCGGCAGGCGGCGCTCCGGCAGGGGCAAATCCTTTACAGCCTTGGCTAGTTCCCGGATATGTGCGGGGGTCGTGCCGCAGCAGCCGCCTAAATAGCTGGCACCGGCTTCCAAAAGTTTTACGCCCCATTTGCCGAAATCCTCCGGCCCCATGGGAAAGACGGTCTGGCCGTCTTTGAGGTAGGGCATACCGGCGTTGGGCAGGACGCTGATGGGGCAGGTGCAGTTTTCTGCCAAGGTTTTGACGATGGGCACGAGTTCTTCCGGGCCGAGGGAGCAGTTGACACCGATGATGTCTGCGCCCATGGCATCGAGGAGAATAGCGGCCGATTGTGGGTCAGTACCCGTGACTGTACGCCCATCCTCGCTGTAGGAAAGCTGACAGATTACCGGAATATCGCAGGCATCTTTGGCGGCAAGCAAAGCGGCGCGCATTTCCTGAATGTCGATGCAGGTTTCGATGATGAGATAATCGGCACCGGCTTTGGCAAGGGCCTGCGCCTGTGCGAAGAAGTTATTATAGGCTTCATCAAAGGCCAAATCACCTAATGGTTCGATAAAGCGGCCTGTTGGCCCCATGGAACCGGCGACTTTTGCTTTTCCCTGTGCTGCTTCTTTGGCGATGGCTACAGCGGCTGTGTTGAGTTCTGCCATACGGTCGGTTAAGCCATAGTGCTCTAATTTCAGCGGGCTGGCACCGAAGGTATTGGTTTCAATGATGGTGGCTCCGGCTTCGATATAGGCTCGATGGATATTTTTTACCACTTCGGGATTTTCGATGTTCATGAGTTCCGGGCAGGCTCCGGGCTGAAGGCCGCCGGCTTGCAGCATGGTACCCATGGCACCGTCAAAGATTTCAATTTTACACATACATTCAGCTCCTGTTCTGGGAGATTTATTTTCTGCGGGAAGGGCAGTTCTTTTGCGTACAGGCGGCACAACCCTTGGGGCTGTGCTTCGCCGTACTGCTTTCCTGTTTGCGGTAGAGTCCGATGAGGGCGGTAATGCTCTTGCGTGGCGTGAGCATCATGGAGGTGGTGAGCTTTACGCCGATTTGTTCGGCCTTGGCCAGCCGGATTAATTCCGGCTGCTGCGTTAGTGGCCAGTCACCATAGCCGGGGCTGAAGCGCCATTTCAGTAAAAAGCCCTGCGCGGCCATCTTGGGACTGATGGCTTTTTCCATGCCATCGGCAAGTTGTTCCACGGCAGCTGTGGCGGCCGCATCCATGAGGACAGCGCTGCTGTATTCCCCACTCGAAAAGCGTCTGGTGATATCTTCTTCGATATCTTCGCCTACGGTAGCCGATAAGGCAATAACCTTTTCGCAGCCAGCCAGATGTTGGCCGATTTTTTTTCCTTGCAGCGGACAGGGGGGATGGGCGTTTATCGTTTGTGTTTCACAATCGTAATCGTAAATCTCCCAGATTCCTTTAGGCTTTGCCAATAGGCGAGTATCTTCGCAGGCTTCCAGGATTTTTCCTTCGTCAAAATCAGTAGCTTTTTGCAGGCCTGCATAGCGGCGGGCTTCGGCTGCATCAATGGAAAGCAGGGGGGCATTATAAACGGGCATTGACTCACCACCTCAAATTTTTTTCATTGTTTCACGTGAAACAATAGCATTTTTTGGCATTTCATATTATTATATAGGTATGCTGTTTTTGGACGGGGATGAAATTTACATCTGTCCAAAATAAAACCTGTAATGTAACAATTATACTTATTTTAAGGAAAATACACAAGCGTTACTGTAACTTATAGTACAGTGTAAGAAAGTGGTGAATGATTTTGGCAAAGATTATTGCGGTTGCCAATCAAAAGGGCGGTGTGGGTAAAACCACGACGTCGGTGAATTTATCCGCCTGTCTGGCGGCCAAGAAGAAAAAGGTTTTGTTGGTGGATTGTGACCCGCAGGGCAATGCCAGCAGTGGTTTTGGGGTGGATAAGTCGACCTTGCAGGGCAAGACAATCTATCAGGTGTTAATCGACAATGTTCCGGTAATGGATGTGATTCAGAAGACGGAATTCAAGGTGGATATCCTGCCGGCGAATATTGATTTAGCTGGTGCCGAAGTTGAATTGGTGGCAGCTATCTCCCGTGAAACGCGGTTGAAAAAAGCGCTGGATGCCGTGCGGGATAATTACGATTACATCATCATCGACTGCCCGCCGTCGCTGGGGCTGTTGACGCTTAATTCGCTGACGGCCGCCGATTCGGTATTGGTGCCGATTCAGTGTGAGTTTTATGCGTTGGAAGGCGTGGCACAGCTTATGCGTACCATTGAACTCGTGCGCAGCAATCTGAATGCGAACTTGAAGCTGGAAGGCGTGGTTATGACCATGTACGATTCTCGTACGAAGCTTGCTGAACAGGTCGTAGCCGAAGTGCGAAACAGCTTTGATACGGTGGTCTACAAGACCATGATTCCGCGCAATGTACGCCTGAGTGAAGCGCCTTCTTTTGGTCAGCCCATCATTTATTACGATAAGAAATCCAAGGGCTCGGAAGTGTATATGAAGTTGGCGAAAGAGGTGATTGCTTGTGGCTAAGCAAGGCGGCCTGGGCAAGGGCTTAGGGGCACTATTGGGGAATTCTAAACCGGTCAGTGAAAGCGCAGCTGTAGGAAAGGCACATAAAATCGCCATTACCGCGATTCAGCCCAATCGCTATCAGCCACGGATGGAATTTGATGAAAGTGCCTTGGAGGAACTCAAGGATTCCGTTAAGGAATTTGGCGTGCTGCAGCCCTTGCTGGTGCGCAAAGTGGCGGAGAACCGTTACGAGCTGATTGCCGGGGAGCGCCGTTTGCGGGCGGCAAAACTTGCCGGCCTTACGGAAGTGCCTGTAGAAGTCCGGGAATACAACAATGAGGAAATCGCGCAGATTGCCCTGATTGAAAATATTCAGCGGGAAAACTTAAATGCGATGGAAGAAGCCAAGGCTTATGAACGCTTGATGAAAGAGTTCAGCCTCACGCAGGAAACCGTAGCGAAAAAAGTGGGACGCAGCCGTTCGCATATCGCGAATTTCCTGCGTCTCTTAAACCTGGCTGAACAGGTACAGGCTTATGTCGCTAACGGCAGTTTGTCCATGGGGCAGGCAAAACCGCTTTTGGCCTTGGAAAATCAGGATTTGCAGCTGGAGGCGGCAGATTACATCCAGAGCAAGGAACTTTCCGCCCGCCAGTCGGAACAACTCGTGAAGAAACTGCTGGAAAATCCGGACTTGCTGCATGAACACAGTGGAGAACAGAGTGCCAAGGAAAAGCCAGAGCAGGATGTCTTCATCCGCGATGCAGTGGACAAATTGACGCAGATGTTTGGTACACAGGTAAGAATTCAGACGGGGAAGAAAAAGAGCAAGCTGGAAATCGAGTTCTATTCGCCGGAAGACTTGGAACGCATTATGGGAACGATGCTGGAAAAACAGCAGAACACCAAGCAGGCCAAGATGGATGCTTTGCGTCAGTTTTCACAGACAGGTAAATTTACGGTATAAATCATAGGGGAGTTTGGGAATTTAGCATGGATATCAACTATTTTATGAAGTTTATGGGCGATAATATGCCATTTTTGGTGGTGATTATGGCCGTTATTATGTTCATTATGCTTTGCATCATGATTAAGCAGGCATGGACACTCAGCTATATGAAAAAGCGCTATCGCAAGATGATGAGTGGCGTGGATGGCGATAATCTGGAACGTCTGCTCATGGGGCATATTGATGAAGTGCGTCATGTGGTGGAAGAAAATAAGCGTCTGGATGCAGAAAACCGCCGCATTGATGAGCTTTTGCAAATGGCTGTTACCCGCGTGGGCATGGTGCGTTTCCGGGCGTTTGAGGATATGGGCAGCGACCTCAGCTACGCTGTGGCCATGCTGGATTCACATAACAATGGCGTCGTGATGTCCAGCATTTTTGGCCGTGAGGATTCCCGTGGCTATGCCAAACCCATTGAGGATGGCAAATCCACTTATCCCATGACGAAGGAAGAAGAACAGGCTTTGCAGGAAGCAATGAGCAAGGCAAAGTAATTTTTGAGAAAGGAAGGCTCAAATGTCAGCAGAGAATGAAAAAAATAAGACTGCTGCGGAGGAGTATACGATTAAATTTATCCCCCCACAGGGTGGCGACACAAAGACCATCCGCCTGCCAGGTACGCTGTTTAAATACGGTGTGATTTCCTTATTGGCGGGCGCAATGCTCTTTGTCGGTGCATTCAGCTATGCGGTGTACAGCACATTTGTCAATCGCAATGGTGCGGCCGAGATTGAGGATTTGCGTCAGGTAAACAGCATTCAGCAGGAACAACTTTTGCAGTTGGCCAAGAAAGCGAATGCGTTGCAGGAAGATATGAACCAGCTCAAGAAGCTGGAAGAAGATATTCGGCGTTTGTCCGGGGCACAGCCCATGCAGGAAAATAATTCCAGCAATGGTGACGGCAACCAAAGTGTTGACCCGGAAACGCATAATGGCCAGGGTGGGCCAATCAGCACGCCTACGGTGCAAAATGTCAGTGATACCCTGGCCTTGGTTGAGCAGGGCTTGGCGGTCAGACGCCAGTCCCTTACGGCATTGAAGGAAGAACTCAGCCAGCGGCAGAAGGAACTTGGGGCAGTCAGCATTAATCTGCCTGGAGGCACTACGCCAGCCATTTGGCCAGCGCGTGGTGTAGTAAGCTCGCCTTATGGTCTGCGCTGGAATGGTTCGGATTTCCATCCGGGCATTGATATCGCCAATGACATGGGCACGCCGATTTTGGCTACGGCTGACGGTGTTGTGCGCGTGGCAGGCTGGAATGATGGCGGCTACGGCAACATGGTGGATATCGACCATGGCAATGGCATTATGACCCGCTATGGACATGCTATGCAGGTGGCGGTAACTGCCGGACAGCATGTGCGCCGGGGACAGGTAATCGCCTATATGGGCAGTACCGGATTTTCGACGGGGCCGCATGTGCATTATGAGGTGCGGATTAATGGGCAGGCGGTAAATCCATCAGCCTATCTTCATTAAATTTTGTTTGGTTAACATCATAGCATAAAGGCGCCCGCGGGGCTGTTATTATGTTTTCTTCGCCATAGACAGGCTTGTCAAAAGCTGCGAAAACATAACAACAGCTTCGCGGGCTTAGTTTGTTGCATTGGATTTTTCATCTTGGCAATAAGGCGCCCCAGGGGACTGGCAGTATTTTTCCTTCGCTGAGACAGGCTTGTCAAACGCTGCGGAAAAACACAGCCAGTCCCCTGGGGCTTAGTTTGTGGACATAGACGGATTTACATCGTTGTGATAGGGCACCCAAGGGAGCTGGCAATATTTTTCCTTCGCTTAGACAGGCTTGTCAAACGCTGCGAAAAATACCGCCAGTTTCCTCGGGCTTAGTTCGTATTATAGAAGATTTTCCTTTAGGTGTTATAGTGGCTGTTCGTTTGGATAGGGGATTGCTTGTTTTGTAGTCCTTTGATGATGTATAATGAATATGTCTATAGAATATTAAGAAAAATTCTAACCTGAAATTGGGGCGGTTGTATGTCGTTGAGTGGGGATTTAGTCGTATTTATTGACGCGGAAAATGCTTCTCCTAAGTGGGGCGTGCCGCTTTATGTGTGGCTCTGCCAGAATTTTAAGGTGCGGGAATGTTATTGTGTGGGCAACCGGGCTAAGACGGGGACGGATTATTTGCGTTTGGAAGGGCCGAAGTTTCACATTGTAAATAGTATGGTGGGGAAGGATTCAGCAGATACCTGGCTGGTTATGCTGGGGACGCGGGAGCTTTGCTTGCGGCGTTCGGTGAAGAAGGTCGCGATACTTTCTAATGACCGGGATTTTGCGCCACTGGCGTATCTGGCCGCTGAACGCAAGAAGAAGCTGATTATCTATGCGGCGGCTGTAAGCGGGGTAGACGGGCTGAAGCAGGCAATTAAGCGGATTGAGCCAGGGGAATCTGCGGCGGTGGAAACCATTGATTTGGATAAGCTCGTCGCTCAGCAGCTGGGCCGGCCGGTGGAGAGCTGGCAGGAAAAGCTGCTCACGGGTGCCAGAAACTTAATTAAGTTTCCCGGAAAAATTTGGCCGAGAAAAAACAAGACGGTTGCGCTGCCTTCCGCGAATGTTATGGAGCCTTATCTACTGACACCGGCAAAGGGAAAAGCGGTCAGCGGAGCTGTGGGCAAGAAGAAAAAAAAGAAGGGGCATCATAAGCAGGACCTTTCGGTGGCTTTCAGCCAGTCGGATGGCGCTAGTGAACGCTTATTCCGCAACTTATCTCCGGAGCTGCACAATTATTTGGCCAAACGTCAAAGTCAGGTAAAGCTGATTTTAGCACCGGGGCTAAGTGGTGATTTTGTGGAGGTTCCGTTTATCGACGGTATGCGGGATGGCGTGTTTATGGCATTTCTCATCGCTTTTAAGGTCATCAAAAAAGGCAATCTGGATGATGATTTTTATCGTTCCTTGGGACTGGTACATCGACAGAATGCCGTTTATTATGACCGCGAAGGATTGGACTCTTTTGAGGCTGAGGAATAAGTATTATGTATACTTGAGGAACAGGCGCGAGCATGCGGAAGCGCATTGTATTCCTGTATACCGTAAAAAAATACATAACATAACAAAAGCATTATAATAGGAAAAGCTCTATGCATTTACTGGCATAGGGCTTTTTTATTGCCTTTTTAAGTATAACTTATTTGTCACAGTGTAAATGGGGAAAATTATAAAAATACATTTTGTTGCATAAAAATACATAAATATAAGGCGTAAATGCGCTTTTTACAGGGGTTATGGTGATTATAAATGCATATTTCTGACTTTTATCTTATTGACACAGGTTTACAAAGTTCTTATAATGTAAAATATGTTGTAATAAAAATACATCGAGTAAGGACAGATATGTAATATTTTGTATACATTCGCAAAGGAGCGACAGTTATGTGCAGAATTGGTTCGATAAAAAGCAAGGTGCCTATTCAGCCCTCCAAGGCCCTTCATTTGATGCTGCCACAGCAGGAAGGCCATGATAATTCGGGCTTTGCCATGGTCATGCAGGACCTCTATGGCATTTTCTCCAATTACAAGGATAAGCCCCTGCTTTCATTGGCTTGCACGCAGCGTGGTGCACAGTTGGTTGAGGACTATATGGATGCGCATAACTTTGTGCCGTTGGCTGAGTGGATTCCGGTTCCGGATAAGCGTCCGGGACTCGATATCAAGGCAATGCCCTACTATATCTTCCGCAATTATGACTATCCGGAAGAAGCTGGTCATATGAGTAAAGAGGAGAAGGAAAATCTCTTGCTCGATACGCGGCTGGCTCTGCGCAAAATTCTCACGGAGAACAATGCCGGTTTTGTGTATTCCTTCTGGCCGGATGTGCTGACCTTGAAGGAAATCGGCGACCCAGCGGATATTGCGACCTATTTCCATCTTTGGGACGATAATGGCTGCCTCGTGGCTAAATCCATCGTGGCGCAGTGCCGTCAGAATACGAACTATGATATCGTGCGCTATGCAGCGCATCCGTTCTTCCTACAGGGCTATACGCTCTGTGCTAACGGCGAAAATACCTTCTATACGAAGAACAAGGAATTTCAGTCTTCCCTGCACCGTGGCTATATCGGCTTTGAATCCGATTCCCAGTGCTTCCTGAATACCCTGCACTATGTGCACCATGAGCTCAAATGGCCGCTTACCTATTATAAGCACGTTATTACGCCGCTGCCCTTTGAAGAATGCGAGCAGCGTGAGGATAAGGATGTGCTGGTGGCCATACGTCAGTCCCTGGCCAACTTGGAAATCAACGGTCCGAATACGGTTATCGGCGTGCTGCCGGACTGCCGTATGATTACCTGCTGTGATTCCAAGAAGCTGCGTCCGGTAGTGGTGGGCCGTGATGAAAACATGGTGGCGATTTCCTCAGAGGTTTGCGGCATCAACGAAATCATGCCGAACCGTGACCAGTCGCAGGATATTTATCCCAATGAACGTGAGATTGTCGTGATTGACAATGACCTGGAGGTACAGAGATGGAAGCAGTAAAAACACAGGATATCGGCGTCAATGACCTGCCGTGGAAAATCGAATATCACGCAGAGCGTTGTACCATGTGCGGCAGCTGCGTGGCTGGTTGTTCCTTCAAGGCCATCAAGGTAGAGGTGCAGAAGCAGTCGCTGACGGTTTCTGAGGGCAGCCAGCCGGAACCGAAACATACGCATATCGCAAGACCCATCATCAAGCAGGTAGCCAGCCTTACGGACTTCTGCCGTGGCTGTGGCATGTGCGAAAAAATCTGCCCCAATAATGCCATTCGTCCGGTAAGAAATGCAGATACGCGCAAGACCCTGCTCTCGAAGGATAACGGCCCGATCAAGCGGGGCGGGCGCACCAATCTTAATGCCCAGCGCACGCTGGACAGCATTGTGGTGGGGCGTATCTCGCAGATGACGGACCCTTCTTTGGATGCCGCCCGTCATACCTTCGATATCCGCGCTCCGTTTGGCCGGGTTTTGCCGGCTAAGGACCTGCCCTTTGAGATAAAGGACGGCAAATTGGTGCAAAAAGCCAAGACTCCGCCTGTGGATTGGATTTATCCGCTGATTTTTTCCGACATGTCTATTGGTGCTCTGTCCACCCGCGCTTGGGAGGCCGTGGCTCTGGCTGTCGGCTATCTCAATGAGAAATGCGGTCTGCCAGTACGCATGAGCTCCGGTGAAGGCGGTATGCCGGTTAAACTTCTGAAATCGGAGTATCTCAAATACTTTATCATTCAGATTGCTTCCGGTCATTTTGGCTGGAACCGCATCATCAAGGCTATGCCGCATATGGTTACGGACCCGGCAGGTATCTTAATAAAAATCGGTCAGGGGGCAAAACCCGGTGACGGCGGCCTTTTGCCCAGCGCGAAAGTTGCTGAACATGTACAGGCTATCCGTGGCGTACCGAAGGCAACCCTGGCTTCGCCGCCAAACCATCAGGGCTTGTACTCCATTGAAGAATCGGTACAGAAAATGCACCTGTCCATGAATGCGGCGTTTGGTTTCCGCGTGCCGGTCGGCATCAAGTGTGCGGCTTCGGCAACATCTGTATCGGTATACAACAACCTGCTGCGTGACCCCTATAAGATTTGCGGCGGCTTCTTCATTGATGGCATTCAGGGCGGGACTGGTGCAGCGAACGAGGTTTCCCTCGACCATACGGGCCATCCGGTGGTATCGAAGATTCGTGACTGCTATCTGGCGGCTGTCAAACAGGGCCTGCAGGGGCAGATTCCTCTCTACGGCGGCGGCGGTATCGGCATGACCGGTAATGCGGCAGCCGATGCCTTTAAGCTCATGTGCCTTGGCGCCAACGGTGTATTCGTCGGTAAGGTACTCATTCAGCTTCTGGGCTGTGTCGGCAACGAGCAGGGTCGTTGCAACTCCTGTAATACGGGCAAATGCCCCATGGGCATCTGCACGCAGGACCCGCGCCTGGTCAAGCGTCTGGATATCGACAAGGGCGCACAGAAGATTGTGGACTATGTACTGGCCTTCGATTCCGAGCTCAAAAAGCTTATGGCGCCTATCGGCAACAGTTCGCTGCCTATCGGACGCAGCGATGCATTGGTATCCACGGACAAGGCCGTGGCCGACCAGCTCGGCATTCAGTATGTATGTTAATAGGGGGATAGCGTAATGTTCAAGATTAATACCATGAAGGGACATGACCGTATGTCCACCCAGGACTTGCTGTTGGCTATTGAAGAAGCCGTACGGCAGGGCGAAACGGAATTTGAAGTAGCGGCTTCCGGCCAGCATGATATTGGCGGCCCGCTCTGGCATCCGGAAGGCAAGACGCTGCATTTCCATATCACCAATGCCGGTCAGCGTGCAGGCTCGATGTGTCTGCCGGGAACGGAAATCGTGGTGGAGGGGGCAACCTCTGCGGATGTTGGCTGGCTTAACGCTGGCGGTATCATCACCGTCAAGGGCGATGCCGGTGATACGGCCGGCCATTGCTCCTCCGGCGGCAAAATCTTTATCGGCGGGCGCAGCGGTACGCGTACCGGCTCACTCATGAAGCATGACCCGCTTTACGAAGAACCGGAACTATGGATACTCAAGAATACCGGTTCCTTCTCCTTTGAATTTATGGGCGGCGGCCGTGCTGTGGTCTGCGGCTATGACAGTGCAGAATTTTCCTCTGTGCTCGGTGAACGTGCCTGTGTCGGCATGGTCGGCGGTGTCGTTTATGTCCGCGGCAATGTAGATGATTTCCCAGCAGATATCAAATGCCTGCCCTTAGATGATGAGGATATTGCCTTCCTGCAGGGCGGTATGGACGATTTTCTGAGCCATATCGAACGTACGGAGTTGAAAGGTGAACTCACCAACTGGCAGGAATGGCAGAAGCTCACGCCGCTGACCTTTGCGGAAAAGGCAGCCAAGGGCAACAACAAGCCGTCCATGCAGGCCTTCCGCTTGAATGAATGGGTTAAGGGCGGTATTTTCTCCGATGTTGCCCATGATGATTTTGCGGTGCATAATACGTTGTCGACAGGGCTTTACCGTCTGCGTGTACCGAGCTGGGATAATGCCAAATTTGCGGCACCCTGCGAATTCAACTGCCCTACGGGCATTCCGACCCAGCGCCGCTTTGACCTGATTCGTCAGGGCAAGCTTGACGAAGCCTTCCAGCTGGAACTTGAGTATACGCCATTCCCTGGCTCGGTCTGCGGTTCCGTATGTCCGAATCCCTGTATGGATGGCTGTACCCGCGGCAGTATTGATGAGCCGATTCAGATTGGCGCCTTGGGCTATCGCTCGGCCTTCCTGCCGGTGGCAAAGCCCTCCGTACAGACGGGCAAGAAAATCGCCGTTATCGGCGGCGGTGTAGCAGGCCTTTCAGCAGCCTGGCAGTTGGCGCGCAAGGGGCATAATGTAACGGTCTATGATGAAGCGGCACATATCGGCGGCAAGCTGGAACAGGTTATCCCGCGCGGCCGTCTGTCCCATGAACTCTTGGAAGCTGAACTCAAACGCATTGAAAGCGTAGGCGTGAAATTCGTTTCCAATTATAAAGTCGATAAAGAAAAATTTGCCCAGCTGCGCGATGAACATGATGCTGTTGTTGTGGCAACAGGCGGCACCAAATCCCGCTTCTTCCCATGGGAAGGCGCAGAACGACTGACTATGGGCCTCGAATACCTCAAGGCCATCAACCGTGGCGAGCACCCAAAAACAGGCAAACATGTCGTCGTTATCGGTGCGGGCAACTCCGGTATGGATACCTGCCGCGGTGCTTACGAAATGGGCGCAGAAACGGTAGTGGCGGTGGACGTACAGAAACCGGCAGCGTTCAAAGAAGAAATCGACTATGTCGAAGGTTTGGGGGGCAAGCTGGTCTGGCCGTTCTTCACCAATAAGATTACCGCCGAGGGCGTATACGGAAGTGACGGTACCTTTATCCCCGCCGATCAGGTTATCGTATCTATCGGTGAGGAGCCGGTACTCGACTTCCTGCCCGAGGATGAAGGCATTGAATTCTTCCGCAAGAGCTGGCTCGTGCCGAAGGCTGACCAGTCCATTGCTAAGGGCGTATTCACGGCCGGTGATACCATCAAGCCGGGCAGACTGACAGACGCCATCGGCAGCGGGCGCAAAGCGGCTTACTATGTTGACCGCTATGTGATGGGGCAGGAGGCTGTGCCCTTCCCGCAGAAACAGCAGATTCCGGCAGAGCGGCTGTCTAAGGCGTACTTTGATAAATGCCATCACTGCCTGCTCGGTGACCCCGTGGACGACCACGCACGCTGCGTAAGCTGTGGTACTTGCCGCGACTGTAAGATGTGTCTGGAATCCTGCCCGGAAAAAGCCATCACCCGCATCGAAAAGGCAGATGGCAGCTGGGAATACGTATCCGACCCGGATAAATGTATCGGCTGTGGCATCTGTGCCGGTGTCTGCCCCTGCGGTGTCTGGAGCATCGAGGATAATCCGGAACCGATTAAGATGTATTCTACCGGCGCAAAAGCCTAAAATTAGATATTGTTTCACGTGAAACAAAAAGAGGATTGCTCATGACGGGCAATCCTCTTTGCTTTAGATAGGTTTATTTGGCGCAAAAGCCTGCGCTGGTCAGGCCGTCGATGGTTTCGACGGCTTTGCCGTTTTGATAGTGCAAATCCGATACGAGTACCTTGCGAATATAGTGTTTCTGTTTCTGGCCTTTGTCAAAGGTGAAGTAGCTGCTGGCCGAATGGATGACGAGGGGATTTCCGTTCGCGTCCTGACCTAAGTACATCATCACATGACCAGGCTTGAACAGGAGGGCACCAACAGGTGCCTCTTTTACCTTGGCAAAGCGCTGGGCCGTATTAAGCCCTTCGAATTTTAGGCTCTGGGGCATGGCCAGTTCCTGCTGGTCGGCATCGCGCGGAAGTTCAATGCCCATGCTGCGGTAGATGTCAGCGACAAAGGAGGAACAATCCACGCTGTCGTCCATACCGCCCCAGCCATATTCGTCACCGAGGAATTTCATGCTCTGACGAATAAAGTTGTTTTGCGTGCAGGGGAGGAAACCTTTGTGGACGCTGTCATCATCGGTGATTTTTACCGTTGCTTCGCTCAGGACACCATTTACCTCTACGGGCACATAAGCCAGCCAAGTGTCATGGGGCTGCAGTTTATTCGAAGCCAGCGGGATAATGCTGCCCATTTGGAACAGAACCGTCCAAGCGCCGCCTACGGCAACGACTTTTTTATTGGCCGTTACGACGAGAAAATCCTTGGGATTTACATAGCGCTGCCAATGCTGGCGGTCGGTGACAGCCAGTGCACCAAGGCTTACCCAGCCCGTATAATGGCGCGCCTGACAAAAGGCAAAGGCACCGTCTTTACTCTTATGGAGGATAATCACGGGCTCTGCCGGGTCGAGTGCTGTAGCCTGCATGGAGTCGTAGTGGAGGCAGGTCACATCATCAAAGTAATTATCGGCTGTGGGCAGGAGGCGCATATTTGTGCGTTCTGTGATTAAAGCGTATTGTCCAGTGATATTGCCGGTTAAGCCTTCAAGATTACAGTTAGCCTTTACCTGTTTGAAGTGTTCAGTCGGGACTTGCTTGCCATTCGCATCATAGGCTTCGCCGGGCGTTTCTTCACCACGGTAATCCTGTTGGGCTGCCAGTATCATTTCTTTTACATCTGCAGCAGATTTGTTGATGTTATAGGCTGCTAAATCAACCAGACTGGTACTTTTTTCCCGCATTGTGCGGTTGATGGTATTGATTTCCTGTTGGGTGAGCAAGACTTTGTCGCCATTGACTGTATGTTTTGTCCAATATGACGGAGTGGCGAGCTGGCCGGTAATGGCAATGCTATCTGCAGCAAATACCGGAAGCGGTGAAAACATCATGGAACAAAGTCCAAGGCAACATCCGCTCATAGCAGTCAGAATTTTTTTCTTCATCGAGAGACTTCCTTTCCTAATTTTAAAATGTAGTAACTCTACTATATTATTCGCCATGATGTGAGCATTATCCTACATATTTTTGTTTCACGTGAAACATAAGCAGATAATCAATGTTTCCGGCTTATCCGTTTTTTGGCTGTAATTATCGAATGCGTCGGGCAAACAAGGCGGCAAAGATGGCAGCCGACACATTTTTTCCCGTTCAAAATCGGCTGGCGTTTTTCATTTAAGTGAATAGCTTGATGACCGCCATCTGCACAGGAGATAACGCAGCGGCCGCAGCCAAGACAAGTGCTGTAATCAAATTGGGGGAAAAGAATGGTATCTCGTTCGAGTATATCGGTGGTATCGCTGACGGAATCGAGGGCAAGGCCCGTGAGTTCCTTTACGGAGCGAAAACCTTTTTGCTGGAGATAGTAATTAAGTCCGGTTTTCAAATCTTCGATTATGCGATAGCCATATTGCATGACTGCTGTAGTGACTTGCAGGGAATTTGCACCCAATAGTAAAAACTCCAACCCATCCTGCCAGGTTTCGATGCCGCCCATACCGCTGATATGTAAGTTTTTCAGGTGAGGATTTTTGGCTAGTTCTGCGATAAAACGTAAAGCAATGGGCTTTACGGCATTGCCGCTGTAGCCGCCGACAGCGGATTGTCCTCGAACGGCAGGGCTGGAAATATAGGTATGGGGATTGACGTTCATAATGCTCTTGATGGTATTGATGGCGGCAATGCCGTCCGCACCGCCGCGCAGAGCAGCTTCTGCCGCCGGGCTCATCGTGGCAACATTGGGGGTGAGCTTTGCCAGAACGGGGATAGTAGTGGCTTTTTTTGCAGCTGCGGTAAAGCGTTCCACCAGTTCCGGTATCTGGCCGATATCCGAACCCAGTCCTTCCTCCATCATGTTCGGACAGGAAAAATTCAGTTCGATGGCATCGGCGCCATTTTCCTGACAGGTATGGGCAAGGTCTTCCCATTCGGCTTCATTTTGCCCCATGATGGAGGCTAGAATAAATTTGGTGGGATAGTCTTTTTTGAGGCGGCGGAATATCGCCATGTTTTCCGGTACGCTGTGGTCAGAGAGCTGCTCGATATTCTTAAAGCCGATAATGCTGCCATCTGACCCTTTTATAGCAGAGAAGCGGGGAGAGGCTTCGTGAATGGGGAAGTTGCAAATGGTCTTAAAAGCTGCGCCTGCCCAGCCTGCTGCAAACGCACGGGCGCACATATCGTAGGTGCTGGCCACAACTGATGAAGAAAGTAAAAACGGATTTTCCAGCGGGATGCCGCAGAGGTCTGTCTGCAATTTGCTTTCATCAGTGGGCAGGGAAATTTCCAGGCAGGGAGCAACCTCCTTTTTTAGACGCATAATGAGATTTTTTATGGGTACCGCATGGGGGCGGAGACAGGCGGTTTCACAGGGGGCCGTGCAATTGCTGCAGAGATTATCCGCAGGGAGGGTGGCAGCGGCAAAGTCTTCATTGCCAAACCAAAGACTGCGCAAAATTTTGGCCGGTTGTAAATTGTGCGGACATTTTTTATCGCATACGGGAGATGCACAGAGCATACAATTTTGCATATCGCTGCGGCGGATTGTATTTTTTGGTTTCATGGCGTTTACCTCTTGGCTGTAAAATTAATGTTTCTTACTTGTTTATTCGCCGAAGTTAGTGATTTTTCCTAGTGCTGTATGATTTTTGTTTCACGTGCAACAAAAATCGTGCCGGTTTGAATATTTTTGGTAATTACATTTTTTTGCGTATATTTTGGCCTTGTGCTATGCTTTTAGCAAATAATAATGGTGTTGCATTTCTCGGGATTTTAGACAGGAGTGATAATGATGAAAACTATCGGCATTATGGGCGGTATGGGCCCGATGGCTACTGTGGATTTGATGAAAAAAATCATTTTGGCAACTCCGGCGAAAACCGATCAGGAGCATATCCCTATTGTTGTCGATAATGCTCCGCAAATTCCTGACCGTACAAAAGCGATTTTAGGACAGGGGGAATCGCCTGTTTCGGCAATGGTAAAGAGTGCCCGGCGCTTGGAAACGGCTGGCGCTGATTTTATCATTATTGCCTGCAATACCGCGCATTATTTTTTGCCGGAAGTTGCTCCGCAAATCAAAATTCCCGTGTTATCCATTGTGGAAACTGCTGCCAATGAGATACAGAAGCGTGGTTATAAGAAGGTCGGGCTGTTGGCAACCAGTGGGACAATCCGTACAGGCTTATATCAGAAGGCATTGAACGCAAAGGGAATAGAATGCCTGGCACCAGGTGCAGAAAAACAACATTTGATTGATGATTTGATTTATGACGGAGTGAAGGCAAGCAATATGGCTTATGATACAGCTCCTGTGCGTCAGCTTTTAGACAGTATGCAGCAGGAAGGAGCAGAGGGCTTTATTTTGGGATGTACGGAAGTTCCTGTGGCAGTAGAAATGTATAATCTCAAAGGAACCTTTATTGATTCTACCGAAGAACTGGCAAAAGCAGCTGTGAAAATGGCAAAAGCATAATGTTGCACGTGAAACAAACGCCCGGTATTTTTGCCGGGCGTTTGTTTATAAATATGGGGGATTATCTTAATTACAACTTTTTAACGGGCAAGAGGTTCAATAAGGGGAATTGCCCCTTTTGCCATGCCTGTGCCGTCATGACCGACACCGGGAACTGTGATGAGCTGCCAGTTGAATTTTAAGTCAAGGCTGGCAGCTTTTTGCTGAGCCTGTTTATAGAAATTACGTCCGCGTTCTAAGCGGTTTTGGCCTTGTGCATCTGCTTCCGGTGTCTTGCGAAGAACTTTGGAGCGAATCGTATCGTTTTCACCCAACAGGATAACTACAGGTTTGGCAAATGCATTTCGGAAATCCTTTTTCGTCAGAGAAAGTCCTTTCAGACCGTAGGAGTAAGAAATATCTTCATTTGGCATAGTATACCAACCGGAGTTGGCTGCAATAATGAGGTCGGCGGCAGTACCTTTATTCAAGAGTACATAACGATGGACGAGCTGGGCTCCGGCAGAGTGAGCGTAAATGATGACGCGGCTTTTATGGGCATTGGCCTGTTTTTTTGTTTCCTTGATGATGTTGTCAATTGCAGGGAAAATCCACTGTTTTTGCGGCAATACATTTCCACCGGTGTTGTCATTGTCGATAACATTGCCGAAGTTATAATAGCGTACGCCAGGGAACTTGTTTTCTGTAAATTCCGGGCAGGCAATAAGGAAATTATGCTTTTCCGCATATTCTTTCCAGCCTTGACAATATTCTTCTGCATTACGTTTTAAACCATGAAAAACAACGACGATAGGACGTCCATCCTGCCAGGCTGCGGGCTTATATGTGTATACCTTTAGTGGATCGGTATTGACACCTGCTGATTCTGACAGGGAAAAAGCACTTAGTCCCGTGGGAATTTGTGGATTTTGTGCACGGACATAATGCGTTGGCAGAATGATGCAGGCCAATAGCAGCAGCCCCATAAATAGAGAATAACCCTTCATGAAATAAAGCACTCCTTTCAAGGAAAATAAATAATAATATCCGTTATTATGGTAAGAAAACTTCACTAGACTGTTTCCTGACCGTAATTTATTCGGATATATTCCCAAAATTTATCAACCAGCGGAGGCTGTTTTTCTTCCCGCCGTCGTACCATAGCGATATGTTTGTAAAATGGTTCAGTCAGGGAGCGGGAGACAACATCAGCGTGGTTATTAAAATAGGCAAAGCCGCTTTCGGATATCAAGCTGACTCCCAATCCGGATTGGACGAGATCAATGCGCTGGCCGGGGTTGTTACAATAGGTGACAATATTGGGGGTAAAACCTGTCTTTAGGCAGGCGGACATAAAGACATCATAAGAAACATTTTCTGCCGTAGGGAAGATGAAATTTTCGGTTTCCAGTTCCTGCAGGCTTATCTGCGTATTGTTGCTCAACGTATGTGCAGCAGGCAGAATGGCCAGAAATGGCTCATGCTGCAAGGATAATATTTCAAAATCATCAGTGGGAAAGTCATCCGAAACGGCCATAATGGCAATATCGATTTCATGATTACCGAGCATATGGCACAGTTTTTTGCTGAGGCAATTGGTCAGGGAAAATTGCATTTGTGGTGATATTTCGGTATTGAATTTGGAAAGGATATCCGTGAGCGGCAGCTTGCCCAGGCCGGTAATAACGCCAATATGCAAGGTTCCCTGATTATCGCGGGCATAATGCTGCATTTGCAGTTCAAGTTGGTTAATATCGGAAAGTATTTTTTTTGCACAGCGATAAAATTCTTCGCCGGCAGGTGTCAGTGTGATCGGATGTGATATGCGGTCAAGGAGTTTGACGCCTAAATCGTCCTCCAGTTTGTTGATTTGTTGCGAAAGAGCTGATTGGGAGACAAAGAGCTGTTTGGCCGCTTTGGTAAAGTGATGGGATTCTGCCACAGCCATAAAATATTGTATTTGTCGCAAGAGCATGATACATCACCTTTCTGCGTTTTATTGAGTTCGCCACCATTATATACTGTTTTGTCGCATTTTGTCCAATTAGATTGGCTAATAAAATTAGAAGTATTGCGAATTTTACATTTTATCTGATGGATATTATGATAAAGATGTGGCCATGACATTAAATTTTACAAGCTAAAGTTTTGTAGGAGGTAGTTGGGTATGGAGCTGGAAAAACAGTGCTATCTGGACGAACTGGCTAAGCTCGTTAATATCGACAGCGTTTCCTCAGAGCCTGAAGGCGCCGGCAAGATTGCTGCTTTTATGAAGGAAAAGTATGAATCGATAGGCTGGTCGGTTGAAGAAGTCAGCTTGTCAGAGAGTATTGCACCCTGTTTGAAAATCGTCAATAAAGAGGCCGAACATTATGATGTATTGCTGTTGGCCCATATGGATACCGTATTTCCTTTGGGAACAGCCGCTAAACGACCTTTTCGGATAGAGGGAAGTCGTGCCTATGGTCCCGGGGTCATTGATTGTAAGGGCGGTATGTTAAGCGGCTATTACGCTCTGGCTAATTTGCAGGCACGAGGAGCACTACAGGAGGCTGCCATATGTGTGTTTCTTAACAGCGACCACGAAGGAATAAGCTCCCGCTACTCGGCAGGATATTCTACGGAATTGGCAGGAAAGAGCCGTTATGTGCTGGTGTTGGAGGCCGGGCGGGCCAATGGGAATCTGGTTCACAAACGCAAGGGGATTGCCCGTTATCATATTGATATAAAGGGGGTAGCTGCCCATGCCGGTGTGGATTATCAAAAAGGCAGAAATGCCGTGGAGGAATTGGCTCATTGGATTATAGCCCTGCAGGCAGCCACGGATTTTACCAAAGAAACCACGGTAAATGTGGGGAAAGTCTGGGGCGGTACAGGCATAAGCGCGGTGCCGGGAGCCGCCGGTGCGGCTGTGGATGTGCGCTACTATGACAAGACGGAAATCGAGCGCGTCGCAGGGGTCATGGATGAACTCCAACGGCATCCTCATGTGGAGGGCACATCAGCTGTTGTAGAGGGCGGGATAACAAGACCACCGATGCTTCCGACAGAAAAAACGATGGCACTTTGCCGCAGTATCGATGAAATCGGACAGGAAATCGGGGTGGAATTTGGTTGGACAGCCAGTGGTGGTGGTTCGGATGGCAGCTTTGCTGCTGCCGGAGGAACACCGACGATTGATGGCCTGGGACCGGTAGGCGGTGGTGCCCACAGCGAAGGCGAGTATCTGGAAATGGATAGTATCATTCCGCGTTACGAATTGCTGTGCCGGATTATACAGCATATTATCTGTCAACGGTAAAAGAGGAGGAGAGTTTATGTTAGCGTTGGCCTTGGCTCTGATAACGACTGTAATCGTGGCCTACATGATTTTACAAAAGAAAAATGCCCAGACCGTGCTTTTTGCCGGCGGCATCTTCTTGATGGCTATGACCATTCTGATTGGTCATCCCCTGTTGGATGGAAAGAAAACAACCGGCATGGTCTGGTTTGATATTTTTAAATTCATCGAAGACACCTTCAGTTCCCGGGCTGCAGGTATTGGTTTGCTGATTATGGCTGTTGGCGGTTTTGCCAAATATATGGAGCATATCGGGGCAAGTCGTGTGCTTGTTCATTTATCCGCAAAACCATTGAGTATGATGAAATCCCCTTATTTGCTTTTAGCGGCTAGCTATGTGGTGGGGCAGCTCCTGAATATCGTTATCCCCAGTGCAGCAGGCTTGTGCGTATTGTTGATGGCCACGCTGTATCCTGTGCTGACCAGTTTAGGGGTCAGCCGCCTGTCGGCTGCGGCAGTCATTGCTACAGCGCCCTGTCTGGATTTAGGTCCGGCATCCGGTACTGCTGTGTTTGCAGCCAAAACTGCCGGTTTGGATGTAGCAGATTATTTTGTTGGTGAACAGATTCCCATAGCAGTGGTTACCATTTTTGCGATTGCCATATCGCATTTTCTTGTACAGCGCTGGTTTGATCGGCGGGATGGCGTAGAGGCTAAGCAGATGACGTTTGTGCCTGCTGAAAAGGATGAGTCCCTGCCACCTGCTGTTTATGCGATTTTACCTTTGCTTCCTATAGGTCTTGTGCTTGTTTTTAGCAAGTTGTGTATATCTACCATTAAGATGCCGGTGGTTACGGCGATGATTATCAGCATTGCCTTGGCCATGTTGTTTGAATTAGTCCGGACGCGGGACGTAAAGACCGTTTTTGACAGCATTAAAGTATTCTTTGATGGGATGGGAAAAATTTTCGCTACGGTTATTACGCTTATTGTAGCCGGTGAGACGTTTGCCTTTGGCCTGACGAAAATCGGAGCTGTGGATATGATTATCAGCGGTGCGCAGAGTTCCGGTTTTGGCGCAACCGGAATTACGTTGGTGATGGTTCTTATTGTTACAATAGCTGCTGTTATTATGGGGTCGGGGAATGCGCCGTTTTACTCTTTCGGTGCACTGGTACCGGATATTGCCGCTAAAATGGCTATTTTACCGGCAGCGATGATTACGCCTATGCAGATGGCTTCGAGTATTGCCCGCAGTGCTTCACCAATTACGGCGGCTGTGGTAGCGGTAGCCGGTGTAGCGGATGTCTCTCCGGTTGACGTAGTAAAGAGAACCGCTATTCCGATGCTGGTGGCATTGATTACTTCCTTTGTTATGTCTTTGTTGGTGTGATAAATATTTTAGGATAAAGAGGAGTGCCGGTTATGAAAAAAACAGTTTTATCCGTTTTGTCAGCCTGTCTGGTAATGGGAGCAGCCTCAGGTGTCAGTGCCGCTGCCAATCCCTTTTCCGATGTGCCCGCAGACCATTGGGCTTATGATGCGGTAGCTGCTTTAGTCGCAGATGGCGTTATTGAAGGTTATGGTGATGGCAATTATCGTGGCCAACAAAATATAACACGTTATGAAATGGCACAGATGGTGGCTAAGGCCATGGCGAGCAGTAAAGGCAGTGCAGCTGATAAGGCGCTTGTGGATAAGCTGGCAACTGAGTTTTCTGTTGAATTAAATAATTTAGGTGTCCGCGTGGCCAATCTGGAAAGAAATGCAGATGTGGTAAAATGGTCGGGAGAAGCGCGTTATACATACACAAGCCAGCGGACGGAAGGGAAAAACGGAAAAACGACGGATTCTACGTCTGAAGCTTTTTTACTGCGTTTGGAACCGAAAGCCAAGGTCAATAATAATTGGAATGTACATGCCCGTCTGGACACCTCACTTGATGTAAGAGAGGATACTACGGATAATGTTTCCCTGAAACGGCTTTGGGTGCAGGGAAATTATAAGAATTTCAATGTAAAATTAGGACGTATTCCCGATACGACCAATTATGACAAAAATCTGATGTTCTTCACGCAATTTTCCGGTATAGAAGTTAATTTTGGCAAAAATGTGAAGGTACAGGCCCGTGCCGGTCGTATAAATAAAGATAATCTGCGTTATGATGAATCGCTTAAACGTGCTACGGGGCGTAAAGTAAATGAAGATGTTGCCGCTATACAAAGTTTGGCGGTGACTGTTAATCCGGGCAAATTGTCTTTAACGGGTGCCTATTATCACTTTAAGAGCCGTATGTTTAAGGATGCTTTTTACAGCAAAGGGGCCGACGAGGAGCATGCGCATATCTGGGAAGGAGCGGCAACTTATCGCTTTGATAAAAATGTTTCCCTGACCGGTGCTTATATGCAGAATACAGCTGCAGATTACTATAATCGCTCCGGTGTCTTGCATCTCGCCTATAAAGGGGCCAATAAACTACAGCAGGGGTCATGGGGTGCCTATGTTTCGTATCGTCATCAAGGTGGCAACACTTCCATGTATCCATCCTGTGATGGTGCTTTCTATAATACCAAGGGGATAGAAGTTAGCGCACAGTATACCATTTTGCCTAACGTTCAGGCTAAGGCAATCTATTTCCGCGGTAAACAGCTGGAAAATGACCGCAAGGCAGAAAAATTGTTCGGCCGTGTAGAATATTGGTTCTAAGGATATCGTGTTTGTATAAGTGTTGCACGTGAAACAAAGGAGCTGTGATGAAATGCGAAAGCATTTATCACAGCTCCTTTCCACATCTTCTGTGCTGTCAGCTGATTTGCCATGCAACATGGCTGCCGTTATTGTCCTTGCGGACGATAAGCTGGTTGTCGATTTCCTGTTTTAGTTCGGTTACATGGGAGATAATGCCAATCAATTTGTCACCGTTGGACAGGCGTTTGAGTACTTTTATGGCCTGGCTGCGGGAATGGTCATCGAGAGAGCCAAAACCTTCATCGATGAACATGATATCCAAATTGATGGCAGAACTGCTCAGCTGAATCTGGTCGGATAATCCCAAAGCCAAAGACAAGGCTGCCATAAAGGATTCTCCGCCAGACAGCGTCTTGATATCCCGTTCCTGTCCGGTAACGGTAGAGAGGATATTCAGGTCGAGGCCGTGTTCGCCTTTTTTGTTCCTATCCTCAGGCGCCGCAAGACGCAGTTCGTATTGGTCACCGGTCATTTCGCGGAATCGAATGTTGGCGGCATAGAGTATCTTTTCCAGATAATAGCGCTGTACATAGGTTTCAATATCCAGGTTGGCTTCGCCTTTGACAGAGCCGGAAAGTCGTTCACAAAGATTGTTCAGCGCAGCTGCAGCACTGATTTTTGCATCCCGTTGTGCAAGGTTTTTGGTCAGATAGGCGGCTATGGAACTGTTTTGCTGCAACAGGTGCCGCATGGTTTGCAGAGAATGGTCTGCTGTTTTCCATAGGTTGTCGATATCCTGCTGTTGTTGGGTCAGCGGGAGCAAATCCGGGCGTTTTTGGTCACCAATTGTGGCCAACAGGGCTGCTTTTTGTCCTTGCAACGTTTTTAGCTGTTCGTTGTATTTTTGGCAGGCCTGTTGGATGTCTTTGCCTTCTTTCAGGCTATAATTTTCGGTCAGGGATTTCCAGGCTGCCTCCGTAAGATTCCGCGACAGGCAGGCTTTTTTATATTGTTCCTGCAGCTCCGCGACTTCGTTTTGCAGTAAAGGCAGTTTGCGAAGACACTCGCTAAGAATCGTTTTTGAGGATTGCAGAACATCTTGGGCTTTTCGGGTCGTATTTTGAGCGTCTGTCAGCACATTATGGGCTTTGTCGCGCATCTGTTCGGCCTGACTGAGCGCAGCTTGTGCGGTCTGGCTATCGGGGTAGGTTTGCTGTTGACGGAGCGTGGCAATACGTCCCTGAATGCTTTGACAGCTGCCGGCTGCAGTTTGTACAGCGGCAGATGCCTGTTCCATAGCTTTTTGCAGGTGATTTAATTCGTCGGTGCTCTTGGCTAATGCGCTTTGAATTTGGTCGAGTTCAGCAGTCTGCGCAGAAAATGTTGTAATATCTGCGGTGATTTTTTTCTGCCATTTCTGCAGTATATTTTCTATAGCGTCTAAGGTGTCGGGAATTTCGATATGGGCAATATCCGTGATGCTTTTCTGTAATTCCTTCAGTTGGCGTGTGAATTGTTCCCGCAGGCTTTCGGCCTTTTCATTGGCACCTTTGGCATTGCCGGCCGATTGGATTTGCGCATCATTCAATGTATTTTTGCGTTTTTCCAAGGCGTTCAGTTCCCCACGCTCGATCGCTTTATTATTGTTTTGTGGAACATAGGGATGCGGGTGCTCCAGTGAGCCGCAGACAGGGCAGGGAGCATTGGCCTTTAATTCTTCTGCCAGTATGCCGGCCTGATCGTTCAGGTATTGCTGATGGGCATGATCGTATTCTTCGCGTGCCTGTTTATATGCTGCCTGATCCTGCAGAAATTTTTCCCGGGCCGCACTGGCTTTTTTGTCGGCTTGCTGTAGTTGGGCCTGTAATTGGGTCAGGGATGTACAGGTTGCTGTCCATTGCCTGAGTGTTTCCTGACGGCTTTCGGTCTTGGCTAAATCTGCTTTTACATGGCCAAGTTCGCTTACGCGCTTTTGCCAAAGGTTCAGTTTTTGCGTATATTCAGTTTGTTCCTTTTGGGTATTGGCCTGTGTTTTTTGAGCCGCTGTAAATTGTTTTTGGGCTGCCGTCAATTCTTTTTGGGCAGTCTCCAGCTCCAGCATTTGTTTTAGGGCATCATCTACTTTGTTTTTTATAGCGGTGTAAGCGGCAATTGTTTTTTGGGCATCGGCTTGTGCATTTTGTTCATCTGTCTGTGCCTGTTCAACCATTTTGCCCTGCTGGGGCAGCAGTTTTTCTGTTTCCTCTTTTTGCTCTTGGGTTTTCTGGAAATCTTTTTCTTTGTCGCTCAGACGGTCATAAATGCCTTTTATTTCATAAGCATGGATTATACCTTGTGCTAATTGTTCGTTCTTTATTTGTGTTTCCTGTTCGGCAGCAAGGGATTTTTCCTGTTCCAGCAGAAGGTCAAGACTGGTATAAGTCTTGCTTAATTCCTGGGCTTTGGCGATTCTTGCATTGAGTTGGTCACGTTGCCTGGATAGTTCATTCCAGTGGTTTTGTTGATTTTGCACTTCGTTTTGATGTTCTTCGATGAGTGCATTCAGTTCCTGAAGCAGGGTTTCCATTTCTGCGATATTGGGCGAAGTCTGACAGAGACGTGCTTTTAGCGATGGCAGCGGATTTTCGGGCGGAAGGGTATCTGGCAGAATCAGAGTCTCGATATGGGACTGGCATTTTTTGAGGATGAGATTTAGTTCGCCCTGCATGGTTTTGTTGCGTGTTTTTATTTCATCAATAAGGCGCTGATATATTTCGGTTTTAAAAAGTTGGCGAAAGATAACCTTTTTATCCTTTGATTCTGTGCGCAGCAGTTTCATAAACTCGCCCTGAGCCAGCATGGCTACCTGCATAAATTGCTCTCTGGTCAGACCGACAATTTCGTTAATCTTTTTTTGGATGTCGCCCAGATATTCTTCATCATTAGGGAGGAGAAGTGTGATTCTTTCACTTATGGGCCGATAGGCGTTTTTGCCGCTTTTATTTTTGTGCAGATGATGAAGCTCACGATGTATCTTATAGATACATTCCTGCCCGTTTTGTATTTCGCTGAAGGTAAAATCGACATAGGGAGGATGGCTGAAATCAGCATATTGACTTTGAATTTCCATACCGTTTTTGGAATTCATCAGGGAACTGTTTTTTCCATAAAGGGCATAGGTTATGGCGTCAAATATGGTGGTCTTTCCTGCTCCGGTATCGCCGGTAATCAGAAATAGTTTTTGATTGGGACGGGTGAAGTCGATGGTGGTTTCTTCGCCATAGGAGCCAAAGGCTTTCATGGTCAATTTTATGGGTTTCATATTGTTCCTCCCTCGCTTTAGTGCTGTTCCTGAACGGTATTGATAAGGTCAGTCAATAGATCCTCTTCTTCCGGAGTAATGGTACCTAAAAATGCCTTACAAAGCTCGAATGGTGTAAGTGTGTCGGCGGTAGCAATGTTCGCTTGTTCTCTGGGGCGCAGTGGTTGTTCTCTCCGTATATCCAATAGATTGGGGAAGGCTGCTTTCAATCGGTCATGCATATCAAAGACATCCAAATCGTTTTTATCTGTCAGGGTAACGCTGACAAAATCATCGGAAGGGGATGCGGTGACCTCCGCAAGTGTTCCGGTTATCTTCCGCACCGCACGAAGTGGTGTAAGCGGAAGTTTGGTCGTTTTGACGGAACCTTTTTCATTTAATTCGACTTCGATGATGCCTTTTTCCTGTCCGGCTTCGCTGATTGAACAGGCCAAAGGTGTACCGCAGTAGCGGTAGCATTCCCGGCCATTCAGCTGCATGGGGATATGGATATGACCCAGTGCTGCATAATCAAAACGCTCCAGAAGGTCGCCTTTTACGGAATCGATATTGCCGACGGTAATGATTTCGGAATCTGCCTGGGGGATGTCGGCGGCTGTTTTGCCGGTAGAAAGAAAGAATTGGTGGCTTACCAGTACATTGCGGATACTTTGGTCGATGTTTTCCCGTTCAATCAGGGCATGAAGGGCGGCATCATAGGAGAGATTATTGCCGTTTTCGTCTGTTCCGGTGATGTCCTTGATCATGGATGGTTTTACAAAAGGGAGCAGGTAAAAATTTACGGGGCCATATTCATCCTGCAGGGGAACACAGGTGATGTGTTCGTCTTCTTTCATCGGAGGAAGGCCCACCATGTGTACATGATGGTGGGCGAGCAGGGGGCGGAAGATATTGAGGCGTGGAGCACTGTCATGGTTGCCGGATATGAGCATAATTTCTCCATGAGGCAGAGTTGCGCTGAGTTTTGTAATAAAGTTATCAAAAAGGGTAACTGCTTCAGCAGAAGGAATGGCCTTGTCGTAAATATCCCCCGCAATAACGACAGCATCCGGCTGACGGCGGGCAGCTGTTTCCACTATCTGCTGCAGAATGTATTCCTGGTCTTCCTTAAGGTCGTGGTTGATGAGTTTCAGGCCGATATGCAAATCGGAGAGATGAAAAAATTTCATAACTAGGGCCTCCGTAATGATTTATTCTGTATCACTATTATTATACAGCGATTTTTAGACAGAAAAAAGCCAGCCCAAGGGGATTGAGCTGGCTTCTTCGGATGTGATGTTGTGTTATGGAAAGGAAGAGAGAATATACAATATTTATATAATCTCATGTCTTCGATATGTGATATTATGCCACAGAAAATATGGCCTGTAAAATATGGTTTTTTGATAAGCGTATAAGTTTTTCCTATAAAATTAATCTATGTATATACCAAAAGCCCTGAAGATATCAGGGCTTTTGAAGGGTAACTTATTTAATTACATTCCAGTTGTGGTCGCAGGTTGGCGTGATGGTGCCTTTTTCCTGAACGTAGCGAATCATGAGACTGCGCATCTGGCCGTCATCGCCATATTTGCGCATGGAGTCAAAGACAACTTTTGGTTTTTTGCCATTGGTATAGCCCATAGCTTCAATATAGCCGCTGCCGCCATTCATGCGGTAGTCGTTGATGGCCATGGTGAACGTGTCGGTGTCTTTTACATCCTTGCCCTGATACTGCAGCTTGGTGATACGCTGACCGACAGGCTTGGTCAAATCGATGGTGTAATCCACGCCTTGCATCATATCGTAATTGTAGTCCGGGGACTTGCCATAGAAGCTGGCTGCGTGTTCCATGTATTTGCGTAATTCAGCCCCGTTGATTTCGATGCCATAGAGATAGTTCTCATAGATGTAGAGGCCGGACAAATCCTGCAGGGTAATCTTGCCCTTGTTGATGTTCTGGCTGGTGTTAAAGGACGCTGCTGCGGATAACTGCGTGACGGCATAATGGCGCTGTACTTCATTAATCAGATCGACAATAGCGGAGTCCTGATGGTTGGACTCTGCACCCAGGTAGGTGTCAGAAGCCTCGCCGATTACGGTCTGCAGATGTTTCAGGGTCTTTTCATGCCAGGGGGCGACCTGTTTTACAATCTGCGGGTCATCTGCTACACCCTTCATGGAGAGTGCCTGAGTAGATACGTTATTTACTTTCCATTTGCCATTTTCTTTGTTGATGGTAAGTACGCTCTTGCCCAGGAATTTGCCGTCTTTGCCGCTTTCAATTACGGGAACGCCGTTGATGACGGAGTTCTGGTAGTTGGTGCCATCCGGTCCGATTACGCCGGATTGGTTATCAATGACGACATGGTTATGAGCACAAATGAGCAGTGAAAGTTCCGGGCAGGCTTTGGCGATATCGACTACCTGATTTTCTTCGCCGCCGCGGTCATCACGAGGCACACCGGAGTGCGTGATACCGATGATGATATCCGCGCCTTTGGCCTGCAGTTCTTTGATGCACTGGCGGAATACCGGTACCTGATCGACAAAATGTACCCCTGCATAGTGTGAAGGATCTTCAAACATGGGGATAGCGGGGGTATCGGTGCCGATAATGCCGACCTTTACTTTTTCGCCATCGATATTGACGGTCTTCAAGAGGTAAGGCTGTACGGCTTTCCAGGTTTTGCCGGTCTTATTGTCGATTACGTTGGCAGCAAGGACATTTTTATTTTTGCCAATGGCTTTTTTGAGGAAATCCAAACCAAAGTTAAATTCATGGTTTCCAAGCTCAATGGCATCATAGCCAATGGTGTTGAAGGCATCAAACATGGGATGTGTCTTCCATTCGTTGGGATGCTGCACCATATAGGTATCCAGCGGTGTCCCCTGAAGAATATCGCCGCCGTCGATGACGAGAATATCGTCATTGGCACCTTTCTGGCTGCGGGCTTCCTTGATGATGGTACTGATTTTTGCCAGGCCGACATCGGCAGGCTTGGAGGTGAAGTAATTCCAGCCGACGATACTGCCGTGAATATCGGAGGTCGAAAATACCGTCAGATTACCGGCAAATGCTGTGCCGGATGTGATAGCAGCCGTTAATACAGCTAAAGCAAAGGTTTTGCAAGAACGTTTTCCAAACATAATGATTACCCCTATAAGTATTCATATTGATAATAATCACGAAAAATTCGATTAAATTATATATGAAATAAGCGCAAATAAGCAAGGACATATGTCCTGATTTGTCGCCATACAATGCCTTAAATAAAGGAGCTCCGAAGAATAAATATGTTATAATAGGTATAAAAATAGAAATAAGAGGTGAAACGCAATGACGCTTATACAGATGCGTTATTTCTATGAAGTATGCCAATGGCAGAATATTACCAAGGCGGCAGAACATCTTCATGTTTCCCAGCCGACCATCAGCGTGGCCATGCAGACTTTGGAAGCGGAGACCGGTTTGAATCTTTTCCATCGAGAAGGTAGAAAGATTATCATTACTAATGAAGGTGGAAAATTACTTGGCAAAGTCAAACACATTTTAGACCAAATTGACCAGCTCGATGATGAAATTCAGGATATGGCGCACAATCGCAACCATATCCGCATGGCTATGCCCCTTCAGTTGGGAACACAGTTTTTACCGCGGATATTAGGCGAGTTCCGCCGGCAGCATCCGGAGATTCGTTTGGACATTATCGAATCCGGCGGCATATCGGCCTTGCATATGGTCGAGGAGGAGAAACTCGATATTGCCTTTACCAACTATGAAGATGGATTCAGCCAGAAGCTGAACTATGAAAAGCTCTTTGCCTGCGAATGCTGTTTGGTCACTAGTCCCCAAAATCCGTTGGCGGCCAAAAAATCCATCACGATAAAGGATGTTTTGGAAGAACCCTTGGTTTTATTGGATAGCAGCTTCTTTGTCTATCGGATGGTACATGATATGTACGCCAAGGCTGAACAGAAGCCGCAGGTGGTACATTATTCCCCTTATCTGCATACCATCAAAAATCTCGTGCGGACGGGGATTGGTTCAACCTTTCTGACGCGTCAGGCCATCCTGCAGCGCGATGATTTGGTCGTCATTCCGCTAGAACAGCCCTTCTATATTAACTCTGGCATCGTCACCAAGAAGGGCCGTCAGGTCTATGATGATGAACGCCTGCTCATTAAATACCTCAAGGAAATTACCAGCAATTGCACCCATTGACCACTATGCCGGCACCGATTTTTTTCTAACGGCGCCGGCTAAAAAAAGAATTTACTGAAAATACCATAAAGAAACATAAATAAAACACAAATAAAAAACAATAAAAAGATTGACAAAGCGATTTTGCAATGTTATATTATAAATGTGCTCGGACACAAAATACTTACTCATAACAAAGAAACGAGATTAGTACACAATGTCAATGGGTTCCTCTGGTTTGGCGGAGAAGAAAATCTCCAGCGCGGCTGCGCCTGCCGGAATCCCCGCGCTTTTTGGTTCGTCATGGCAAAATAGATGAAGCACGTTAGGTGCTGCGAATACTTCCCTGAGCACCACTTACCTGGGTTATCGTTGGTGAAATATTCCCCCTGGCAATCCGCGGCCGTGCTTCTGGTATGGCTTCCTCCTTTAACTGGATTGGCTCTTTCCTGGTTGGTCTGTTGTTCCCGATTATGACCGCCAGCATTTCGCAGGCCGCCGTATTTGCCATCTTTGGCTGCATCTGCTTGTTGGGCGTAGCCTTTATCCGGAACTGTGTACCGGAAACGCGTGGTGCAACGCTGGAAGAAATTGAAGCAGCGGGGATTGCACACGGAAAAAAAGATGAAGCCTGCCCGGCGACAAATATGGGCTAATATATAACCATCATCATTTAGGAGGCTATTGGTTATGGACTTGGTAAAAAATGCGGCATGCATCGAAAGCGGTGCTACGGCACTGGGGGTGGAGCTGGGCTCCACCCGCATTAAAGCCGTGCTCGTGAACGAGGCTTGCGAAACCTTGGCAAGTGCCAGCTTTGAATGGGAAAATCAGCTGGTAGATGGCATTTGGACATATGAAATGTCCGAAGCCTGGAGGGGCATTCAGACCTGCTTTAAGGAGCTGGCGGCGGATGTAAAGAGCCGCTATCATGTGTCCCTCACGCAGATTGGTTCCATCGGCATCAGTGCGATGATGCACGGCTATCTGCCCTTTGACAAGGACGGCAAACAGCTGGCTCCTTTCCGCACCTGGCGCAATAACATCACTGGCGTTGCGGCAGACAAGCTGACGGAAGCGCTGAATTTCAATATTCCGCAGCGTTGGAGCATTGCCCATCTGTATCAGGCCATCCTAAATGGTGAGGAACATGTCAAGGATATTGATTTCCTGACGACGCTGGCAGGCTATATTCACTGGCAGCTCTGTGGGGAAAAGGTCTTGGGCGTAGGCGATGCTTCAGGCATGTTCCCCATTGATGAGGCAACGGGCGATTATGATGCGGGCATGGTTAAAATCTTTGACAACCTGCCGGAAGTCGCCAAAATGCCGTGGAATCTGACCGCTGTTCTGCCGAAATCCCTGCGGGCTGGCGTGGAGGCTGGCCATCTGACGGAAGCCGGGGCAAAACTTCTTGACCCGAGCGGAACCTTGCAGGCCGGAGCTCTCATGGCACCGCCAGAAGGCGATGCTGGCACCGGCATGGTATCGACCAACAGCGTGCGCAAGCGCACAGGCAATATTTCTGTCGGTACTTCGGCGTTCTCCATGAATGTATTGGATGAACCCTTGAAGGCTGTACACCGGGACATTGACATTGTAACAACCCCCGATGGTGCCAATGTGGCCATGGTGCATGTCAATAACTGTTCTTCGGATATCAATGCCTGGGTCAATATGTTCGGCGAATTTGCCAAGGCTATCGGCCATGAGCAGACACCGGCAAAACTCTACAGCACGCTCTTTAATACGACAGTCGGTGCCGATAAGGATGCTGGCGGGCTCGTGAATTACAGCTGCCTGTCCGGGGAAAATATCACCAAGGTGGAAGCTGGACGCCCGCTGTTTGTACGGACGCCGCACAGCCATATGAATCTGGGCAACTTCATGCTGGCACAGCTTTATGGTTCGTTTGCACCGCTGAAAATCGGCATGGATGTGCTCATTCAGGATGAAGGCGTCAAGACCGATGTGATGGTGGCGCAGGGGGGTCTCTTTAAGACGCCGGTCATCGCGCAGCAGGTACTCGCCGACAGCCTGGGAATTCCCATTACCGTAATGGATACGGCCAGTGAGGGCGGCCCTTGGGGCATGGCAGTGCTGGCGGTTTATGCCAAGGAAGGTGCTAAGGAAAGTCTGCCGGACTTCCTCGACAGCAAGGTGTTCAAGAATCCGCAGAGCACCACGCTGACGCCGAATGCGGCAGGTGTGGAAGGATGCAAAAAGTTCATCGCCAACTATCAGGCGGGCTTGCCGCTTGAGCAGCAGGCTGGTGGGCTTGTGGCTGATAATTAATTGGTTAGTCGATATCAATAGAAGGGAAGTATTAGCATGTTGGAAGTAAAAAATTATGAATTCTGGTTTGTGGCTGGCAGTCAGTTCCTTTATGGTGAGGAACAGTTAAAGAATGTGGCACGCGATGCGCAGGACATTGTGGACAAATTGAATGCCAGCGGCAAGCTGCCGTATAAGGTGGTTTGTAAAGGTGTTATGACTACGGCTGATGGCATCACGCAGTTTATGAAGGATGTCAACTACCATGATGAAGTAGCTGGTGTGATTACCTGGATGCACACGTTCTCGCCGGCAAAGAACTGGATTCGCGGCACGAAACTGCTGCAGAAACCGCTGCTGCATTTGGCTACGCAGTATCTCAATGAAATTCCCTATGCCACGATTGACTTTGACTACATGAACCTCAACCAGAGTGCGCATGGTGACCGTGAATACGGCTATCTGAACTCCCGCCTGAATATCAACAATAAGATTGTCTATGGGTACTGGGGCGATGAGGAAGTACAGCAGGAAATCGCATCATGGCAGGATGTTGCTGTAGCTTATAACGAAAGCTTCCATATCCGTGTTTGCCGTTTCGGCGATACCATGCGTGATGTAGCCGTTACGGAAGGTGACAAGGTAGAAGCACAGATTCAGCTCGGCTGGACGGTTGACTATTGGCCGGTAGGCGACCTCGTGGATGAGGTAGATGCTGTTTCTGAAGCAGATATTGATGCAGAATACAAGAAACTTTCCGAAATGTACACGCTCAATCCGCAGGACAACCCGCAGGATAAATTTGAGGCATCTGTACGCTATCAGCTGCGTGAATATCTGGGCATCAAGAAATTCCTGGATGACAGAGGCTACAATGCGTTCTGCACGAACTTCCAGGATTTGAAGGGCCTCAAACAGCTGCCGGGGCTGGCTGCGCAGCTTTTGATGCGTGATGGTTACGGCTTTGCCGCTGAAGGCGACTGGAAACATGCTGCGCTCACTCGTCTCTTAAAAATCATGGCGCATAATGACCGTACGGTATTTATGGAAGATTATACGCTTGACCTGCGCAAAGGCCATGAAGCTATTCTCGGTGCGCATATGCTCGAAGTTGACCCGACGATTGCCAGCGACAAACCGAAAGTCGAGGTACATCCGCTTGATATCGGCGGCAAGGATGACCCGGCTCGTCTGGTATTCACCGGTGCTGACGGTGAAGCTGTCGATGTGACGGTGGCTGACTTCCGCGATGGCTTCCGTCTGATCAGCTATCCGGTTGACTGCCGCAAGGCTGAAGCGGAAACGCCGCATCTGCCGGTAGCAAAACAGCTTTGGACGCCGAAATGCGGCCTGAAGAAGGGCTCCACGGAATGGATTAAGGCTGGTGGCGGTCATCATACGGTGCTTTCCTTCCGTTTGACGGAAGAACAGATTCATGATTTAGGCGTGATGCTGGGCATGAATTTGGTGGAGATTTGCTAAGGTTTACATCGTAGGAGTAAGGCGCCCGGCGACGGATAATACTTTTCCTCTGCTTAGACAGGCTTGTCAAACGCTGCGGAAAAGCATTATCCGTCGCCGGGCTTATTGCGTAGCCGGATGTTTGTCTTACATTGCAATGGAAAGGCGCCCGAGAGTGAAACGATAAAAAATGTGTTCGAACAAAAATAAAGAATAAAAACATATTGACAAATACGGTGCAAAAGAGTATCGTATTAGATAGAAAAAGTTGTGGCTAAGCTGAGCAATGGCGTTATTTATGTTTAATTGTCTGAGTTTTGCTAAAAGACTATATTGTGTGCGTTTTAATGTGTGCACGAGAACAGATGGCGGATTGCAGCAGCAAACTGCGCAAGGCTAATCGCAAAGGGGGCAGGGCAAGAGATCGGTGCAGGAGTCACATGCGGAATCATGATGTAGCAAAGGAGACGATGAGATGAAAAAGCTCATAGCATTATTACTAGCAAGCGTTATGATGATTGTAGCTGCCGGTTGCGGCGGTGGTGAACAGGCCAAAGACAGCGGTAAGTCTGGCGGCGGTGACAAGAAGATTACCATGGGCTTCTCCCAGATCGGAGCGGAATCCGAATGGAGAACGGCTAACACGGAATCTATCAAGAAAGCAGCAGAAGAAGCTGGCATCAACCTGCAGTTCTCGGATGCACAGCAGAAACAGGAAAATCAGATTAAAGCTATTCGTTCCTTTATCGCACAGGGCGTAGATATTATCGCTTTCGTGCCCATCGTAGAAACGGGCTGGGATACGGTACTCAAAGAAGCAAAAGATGCCAAAATCCCGGTTGTCGTTGTTGACCGCGATGTGAAACTCGCCGATGACAGCCTCTATGTTGCCAAAATCGGTACCGACTCCGTAAAAGAAGGCAACAACGTATTCAAATGGATTGACGAATACATGGCTAAAGAAAAGAAGACCCCGCGTGATGGTGGCAGCCAGTACAACGTAGTTGTTCTCGAAGGTACGGTTGGTTCTTCCGTAGCTATCCGCCGTCAGGAAGGCTTCAAAGATGCTATGGCAAAATCCCCGAATGCTGGCAAATATAACATCCTTGCATCCCAGACCGGTGAATTCACCCGTCAGAAAGGCCAGGAAGTTATGGAATCTTTCCTGAAATCCTATGGTCCGAAAATCGACATTCTCTTTGCTCATAACGATGATATGGCTCTCGGTGCTATTCAGGCAATCGAAAAAGCTGGCCTCAAACCCGGCAAAGACATCACCATTATCTCCATTGATGGCGTAAAAGGTATGTTCCAGGCTATGATTGAAGGCAAAGCAAACTGCACGGTAGAATGCAACCCGCTGCAGGGCAAACTCCTGATGGAAACGGCTAAGAAGATTTTGGCCGGTGAAAAAGTTGACAAACTGGTTTATGTTGACGAAGGTGTCTTCCCTGCTGATGTAGCAGAAAAGACCCTGCCGGAACGCAAATACTAAGCTGAGATTCAAGTAAATGCAAGGCCGTGCCCGTACAGCGTATGTGTGCGGACACGGCTTTATTTATACCTATATTAGATTAGCGCATAAGGAGTGACATCTATGGCACAGGCACTACTGGAAATGCGGCATATCACCAAGGAATTCCCCGGTGTGCGGGCACTATCCAATGTGGACTTTACCTTGCATGCAGGCGAAATTCATTCCCTGATGGGGGAAAATGGCGCCGGCAAATCCACTTTGGTCAAGGTGCTGACCGGCGTATATCCCAGAGATGGTGGAACGGTTTTCTTAAATGGCAAGGCCATCAATCCGAAGACCCCGAAAGATGCACAGGATTGCGGCATTTCGACCGTTTATCAGGAAGTAAACCTCTGCTCGAATCTGACGGTGGCGGAAAATATTTTTATTGGCCGTGAACCGCGCAAGTTTGGCATGATTGACTGGAATACCATTAATCAGCGGGCGGCAGAACTGCTGGCTAAATTAGATGTACATATTGATGTAACCAAGACTTTGGACAACTATTCCGTGGCTTTGCAGCAGATGATTGCCATTGCCCGCGCTGTGGATGTGGATGCCAAGATTCTGATTTTGGACGAGCCGACATCTTCCCTGAATGAAGAAGAAACTGCCCATCTTTTTAAGATTATGCGGCAGCTGCAAAAGCAGGGCTTAGGTATTATCTTTATCTCTCATTTCCTCGACCAAATTTATGAAATCTGCGACCATATCACGGTACTGCGTAACGGCGAGCTGGTAGGCGCTTATGAAACGGCAAAACTGCCCCGTCTCGAACTTATCGCCAAGATGGTTGGCAAAGACCTCAACGAAGTCAAGGATATGGATAACTTTGCCGAAAAGAGCGTACCGAGCGACGAAGTATTCTTAGATGCCAAGGGCATTGGCGCGGTGGGCAAGCTCAATGAAGTGGATGTACAGATTCACAAGGGCGAGGTTATCGGCTTTGCCGGACTCTTAGGCTCCGGGCGCACGGAAACCGCAGAACTTCTGTTCGGTATCAACGAAATCAATAAAGGCTCGCTTTCTATCAACGGCAAGAAGCTGCATTTGAAGAATCCCATGAATGCCATGGAGCAGAAAATCGGGTTCTGCCCCGAAGACCGCAAGCTGTCCGGCATTATTGGCGATTTGTCGGTGCGGGAAAATATCATTCTGGCTATGCAGGCCAAAGACGGTATCCTGCGCCACATTCCCTATGAGGAGCAGGTCAAGATTGCCGATGACTGCATCAAGCTTTTGCGCATCAAGGTTTCGAGCCGCGAACAGCTCGTGAAGAACCTCTCGGGCGGCAATCAGCAGAAGGTCATTATCGCTCGCTGGCTGGCTACGCAGCCTGATTTGCTCATTCTCGATGAGCCGACCCGCGGCATTGACGTAGGCACGAAGACGGAGATTCAGAAGATGGCTATCTCGCTGGCCAAGAAGAAGGGCATGGCAGTAGTATTTATTTCCTCGGAAATGGACGAAATGGTGCGTACCTGTACGAAACTCGTCGTTATGCGTGATCGGCGCAAAGTGGCAGAACTTACTGGTTCGGATATCAGTTCGGATGGCGTGATGAAGGCCATTGCAGGAGGTGCAGCCTGATGGACATGCTGAAAAAATTTAGTGGCAGTTCCCTTTTCCTGCCCGTGGTGGCACTGTCGGTACTGCTCATATTCAATACCTTGTTTGTCGATGGTTTTTTGACGATACAGATGACTGAGGATGGTCATTTATATGGTCGTTTGGTCGATATTCTGAACCGTTCCTGTTCGCTTATCATTTTGGCGTTGGGCATGACGTTCGTCATTGCGACCAGCGGCATTGATATTTCTGTTGGTGCGGTTGTGGCCATTTCGGCAGCTGTGGTCTGCACCTTGATTGGCGGCCGTGGCGACGGCGTAGCTGAAATGCCCATGACATTGGCTATGCTGGCGGCGGTTGGTGTCGGCGTGCTCTGCGGCATGTGGAACGGCCTGCTCGTCGCGAAGTTCAAGATTCAGGCCGTTGTGGCAACGCTGATTCTGATGACGGCTGGCCGTGGTGTGGCGCAGCTGATGACCGAAGGGCAGATTATCACGGTTTATTACAAACCCTTTGAGTATATTGCCGGCTTCCTGCCCAATATGCCATTGCCGACCAATATATTTATCGCTCTGGCGATGGTACTCTTGGTAGCTGTGCTGATGAAGAAAACCAGTATTGGCCTGTTTGTGCAGTCGGTAGGCATTAACCCCACGGCGGCAAGATATGCAGGCATCAATGTTACCATGGTAATTTTCCTTGTGTATGCTTTTTCCGGTCTTTGCGCTGGGGTATCGGGGCTCATTGAAAGCTCTCTGATTCGGGCAGCAGATGCCAATAATGCGGGTTTGAATATGGAAATGGATGCTATTCTCGCGGTAGCTTTGGGCGGTACGCTGCTTTCCGGCGGCAAGTTCTATGTGGGCGGTTCCGTAATCGGTGCCATCACCATTCAGACGTTGACCACCACCATGTACGCTTTGGGCGTTTCTGCTGACCAGCTGCCGGTAGTAAAAGCCGCAGCCGTTATCATCATCTGCCTGATTCAGTCCAAGAAGGCACAGGAAATGTTTGATAAGTGGAAGGCTTCCCGCCATTCCCAGCAGAAAAATGATACCAAAGCAGTAATCGGAAAGGCGGTGAAGCAATTATGACCAGCAAACTCAATCAGATGATTGCTTCCAAGTATTTCTCCTTTTTTGTAACTTTGGCCCTCTTTGTGATTCTCTATGGAGCGGGCATGGCCATTTACAAGGGCTTTATGCGGCCGCAGGTTTTCCTGAACCTCTTTATCGATAATGCGGCGCTGATTATCGTCACGATTGGTATTACCTTTACGCTGATTATCGCAGGCATTGACCTCTCTGTTGGTGCAGTGCTGGCGCTGGTCTGCATGGTTTTGGCGTGGCTTTTGGCCAATACCGGCATTCCGCTGGGGCTGGCGGTGTTGTTGGTACTCGTGATGGGCACGGTGTTTGGTGCGGTACAGGGCTATATCATCACGAAATTTGACTTGCAGCCCTTTATCATCACGCTGGCAGGCATGTTCTTCTGCCGCGGTCTCACGGCGGTTATCTCGCAGGATACGATTCAGATAGTCAATCCTGATTGGGTGGCGCTGGCCAGCTACCGCATTGACCTGGGCGTGGGCTTTATCTCCATCGGCGCGGTGGTGGCGCTTATTATGATTGCTATTGCCGCCATCGTATTAGGCTTTACGAAATTTGGCCGGGCGGTATTTGCCATCGGCGGCAGTGAATCCTCGGCAGCCCTTATGGGTTTGCCCGTATTTCGCACGAAGGTTATGGTCTATGCCATTTCCGGTTTCTGTGCTTCCATGGGCGGACTGGCCTATAGTCTGATTATGCTGACGGGGTATAACCTGCATGGTCTGGGCATGGAAATGGATGCCATTGCGTCCTCGGTTATCGGCGGTACGCTGTTGACCGGTGGCGTAGGGTTTATCCCCGGTGCCCTTATCGGTGTGCTGATTCAGGGCGTAATCCTGACCTTTATCAGCTTCCAGGGAACCCTGTCGGCCTGGTGGACGAAGATTGTGGTCGGTGCATTGCTTTGCGTGTTCATCATCATGCAGGCACTCATTACGGAACAAAAGAGCAAGCTTTCGTCCAAGCGCTCGATGGAGGATAATAACAATCCGCCGCAAGCAGCGACAGCGGCACAGTAAAAATTGATTGCTGGTTAATGAAGGGGAGCAGATGATTGCTCCTCTTTTTTAGTGATTTTTAGACAAAAAAATTATAAATCGAGCAGGATTGTCCGGGGGGGGGTAGAACTATATACATATACGGCGTACATATCCACAGTGTATAGGTGAGCGCGCAATGCTGTTTTTTCAAAAAATTTTTTAGAGAACGCAGGTGAATCCACGGGGGGGAGAACTATATATTTATATAGTGTACATATTCACAGATGATGTAAGGAGGTATCATGAAAACAAAAGATATTGCCGACACACATCTGCAGATTATGCGCATCATCGGTAAGCTAAACGAATGTGACAAAATCGTTTTGGACGATGACGGTAAAAAGCGGATACTGGAATTGTGTGACCGGTTGAAACAGTATGCTGACGAGGAAGAGCGATATTATCAAACAAAATTTCGGCATATAGGAGATGTGCAGAGGGATTTTCCAAAAGGGGAAGTCAGGCCTTGTGAGACAGCTAAAGAGGTGTTGGACATGACGGAAAATGATAATCGGCAGCTTCATGGAAAAATCTTACAGGCAGTTGCTGCGCTTAGGGAATACGATAAGCAAAAGCGTTGGGACGAAGACATGCAGGAAGAAGTCAGGGTGCTGTTATGCAATCTTGACCGTTATGTGGAACAGGAACGGGTATATTATGCGATGTACCGAAAAATAAAGCTTACAGACACTACAAAATCATAACGGATACACATCCCTTCCCTTCACTTCACTTTGTTGCCGTCATGTATTTACAAGCGTGACGGCATTTTTTGTACAGTTTTTCATGCAGAATATCGTAAATGACGCTATACTATTGTATAGCGTCATTTACAGGGGGAAACAATATGCGAAAAATTGTCGATGGTTTGTTCACGGGCTTGGCTGTTTTTTTATTGATGAGCGGCAGTGCCTCTGCTGCGGTTAATCCCGTAGAAAAGGCGGTGGACTGGGCTATGCAGATTGCTGCCGATAACCGGCATGGGTATTCGCAGGGAAAGGAAAATGCCACGGCCAGCCGTCCGTATACAGGGTCACGGGAAGGCCCGGACTATGATTGTTCGTCGCTGATTTATCATGCCTTGGAGCAGGCGGGCTTTCCCATCATTGAAGCATGGCAGCAAAATCCCGATTATAGCAGGCGCTATAACGGCAGGCAGTATAGCGGTGATGCAGATACCATCTGGCCGGATTTGCAGAAAATCGGCGGCTTTACCAAGTATTCATGGCAGGCGGTAAAAGATAATCTGAAACGGGGCGATATTCTCTGTGACCCGGAACATCACGTGGCCTTTTATGCAGGCAACGGCTGGACGGTAGAGGCCAAAGGCGTGCAAAATGGGCAGGGCGGAGACTGGAGCACCGGCGACCAGGGCGGCGAAATCGACTGCTACAGCGCCCATGGGCGCGGCTGGACGGAAGTTTACCGCTATACGGGAAAATAATATTTACTGGGCTATCCATTCTTTGAGCAGTTCAGGTCTGCTGTTTATCACCAGTTCCTCCGGGAACTGGTATTTTTTTATGAGTTCCTGCGCGCAGGTATGATTGCCAACATCCAAATCAATGTGGGCATCGCTGCCCATAATCACCATTGTACCGTGTTTCTTGCAGGCGGCAAGCAGTTCTCCTGCCAGCTCGCGGGAACCCTGACGGCTGCCGCCGGGGGCATAGGAGCTGTTGTTGCATTCGAGCAGCACATGGTTTTCCTTGGCGGCTTTGGCCAGCACATCAAAATCCACGGGATATTTGGGATTGTCGGGATGGCCGATAATCTTTACCTTGGGATTTTTCATGGCGCCAATCAGGGCGGCGGTGTTTTGCTCACGGGTGCCAGGACGGATACAGGGGTCATGCAGGCTGGCAATGGCATAATCCATGCGATCCAAAAATTCTTGACGTAAGTCCGTGGAGCCGGCAAAGTCGATGATATTGAGCTCTACGCCCATGATTAAGTCAATGCCGTAGGCATCGCGGCGAATGACCTTGAAATTGCAGAAGTAAAATTCATGGAAGGCACCGGGCATGGAGGGCGCGTGGTCGGAAATGCCGATAAGCTTTAGCCCCTTTTCCTTGGCGGCGGTAATCATTTCCCGCAGGGTGCTGTAAGCATGAACACTGGCAATGGTATGGGTATGAACATCAAGCAAGTCTGTCATAGAAAAAACCTCCAATAAACTATTCCTTATCATCATAGCGCAGCTGCGGATAAAATGCTACAGAAATCTAGCTTATAGAGGAGGTTTGTAGTATATTATAGGGAGAAAGTTGCGGGGAGGTTTTTTTTTGGCAAATGAGCGGGCGATAAAGGCCATGGCTGAATTCTTGGAGGCCGTAGGCGTGGATATCAAGGCACGAGGGATGGAAAAGACACCGGCACGAGTGGCGCAGATGTATGAGTTCCTCTTTAATGGGATAGATAAGGAAACGGATAAAATTTGGGGCGAAACCTTTGATGCCGGTTCGGATGGCATTGTGGCGGTGCGCCATGTGCCGTTTTATTCCATGTGCGAACATCATTTGGTGCCGTTTTTTGGTGAAGCCAGCATTGCATATCTGCCGGAAAAAGGACGGGTGGCAGGTTTCAGCAAGTTCTCCAAACTGGTGGAGCAGCTCTCCCATCAGCCCCAGCTGCAGGAACGGCTCACCGCACAGATTGCGGCGGCCGTGCAGAAGGATTTGGGGGCCCGCGGCGTACTGGTCATCGTGGAGGCCCAGCAGCTCTGCATGACCATGCGGGGAGATTTGGCGCATGGCACCCGCACGGTGACTTCGGAATGCAATGGCGTATTTAAGGAAGATACCGCCCTTTATCAACAGGCATGGATGATTTTGGGAGGAGAAAAAGCTTGACGGTACAGCGTAAATACACATTCCCTGATGGCAAGCGTTTAACCTTGGGCGAAAAAACGCTGGTCATGGGCATACTCAATATCACACCGGATTCGTTTTCTGATGGCGGCAAATTCAATACGCGGGATAAGGCTCTGCGCCACCTGGAAGAAATGGTGGCAGATGGTGCCGATATCATTGATGTGGGGGCTGAATCCAGCCGTCCGGGCTTTACGCCGATGCCGGCCAGCGAGGAAATGGAACGGCTTATGCCTTTGTTGGAAGAAATCCTGAAAAATTCTCCTGTGCCGGTATCGGTGGACACGTTCAAAGCGGAAACGGCGCGGGTGGCGGCAAAGGCCGGGGCGCATATCCTCAACGATATCTGGGGCCTGCAGTATGCGGCTGAACCGGGGGCTATGGCCAAAGTGGCGGCGGAGTTCGGTTTGCCCGTGGTGGTGATGCACAATCAGCAGGGAACGGAATACAGCGGCGATATTATTGGTTCCATGCAGGACTTTTTCCAGGAGTCCCTGCGGATTGGCAAGGCGGCTGGCATGCAGGCGGAACAGTTTATCTTTGACCCCGGAATTGGCTTTGGCAAGACTGCTGAGCAGAATGTGGAGGTTTTGCGGCGGCAGGAGGAAATCTTGCAGGTGGCGGGAAAAGAATATCCACTGCTGCTCGCCGCCAGCCGCAAGAGCTTTATCGGCAAGATGTTGAACCTGCCTGTAGAAGAACGCATGGAGGCCACGGGGGCTGCCTGCGTAGTCGGCATTATGAAGGGCGCATCCATCGTGCGCGTGCATGATGTGAAGCCTATTGTACGGATGTGCCGGATGACGGATGTTATTTTAAGGAGCGGAAAAAATGGATAAGATTAAACTGACGGGCCTGAATTTCTATGGTTATCATGGCTGCTTGCCTAGTGAACGACAGATGGGCCAGGAATTTATTGTGGATATTTCCATGTATCTGGATTTGAAGGAAGCGGGCAAATCCGATAAGCTGGCGGCTACGGTGAATTATGCAGAGGTTTATGATGTGACCAAGAAAATCGTGGAAGGCGAACCGCGCAAGCTCATTGAAGTTGTGGGTGAAGAAATCGCGCAGACCATTTTGCAGGATTTCCGTTTGGTGGAAAAAGTGCGGGTTACGGTACACAAGCCTCATGCACCATTGCCGGGACGGTTTACGGATGCTGCCATCAGCGTAGTGCGTTCGCGGAGCTGATATGAACATTTATTTGAGTCTGGGGGCAAATCTGGGAAATCGTGGGGAATCCTTGCGGGAGGCTCTGCGAAAAATCGCCTGTTTGCCCCAGACGGCCTTAAAAGCGGTAGCGCCATTCTATGAGACTGCGCCTTGGGGAAATCTAGAGCAGCCTGCATTTATTAATACGGCGGCGATGGTAGAAACGAAGCTATCGCCGCTAAGTTTTTTGCATAAGACCCAGCAGATAGAATATGACTTGGGAAGGGTGCGCCATGAACATTGGGGAGCACGCACGATTGATATTGACTTGCTCTGGGCAGAAGATGTTGTCTCGGATACGGAAGAATTAAAACTGCCCCATCCCTATGTGACGGAGCGGGCGTTTGTGCTTATGCCCCTGCGGGATATTGCGCCGGACTTAGTGGTGCAGGGGCGCACGGTGGCAGATTGGTGTCAGGAAAAAACGATTCAGCAGCAGGAAATTCATCCTGCCGCTGAACTCAGTGAGCCTTATCCCTTGTCCATGATTGCCTGTGTGGATGAACAGCTGGGCATTGGGCGGAATGGAGAACTGCTGGTACACAGCAGGGAAGATATGGCTCATTTTAAGCAGGCAACCCTTGGACAGGTCGTGATTATGGGGCGTAAGACCTTGGAATCCCTGCCGGGGGGGAGGCCTTTGCCGGGGCGGATAAATATTGTGTTATCCCGGAGCCTTGTGCGGGATGATGTATTTGTATGCCGCAATCTGGCCGAACTTTGGACGCTGTTGGGGAAACTGCGAATGGATGAACCGGACAGAAAGTTTATCTGCATGGGGGGCGGGGCGATTTATGCGCTGTTGCTGCCTTATGCGAAGGAGATTTGGCTGACGGAGGTTGCGGGGAAGTTCGCGGCGGATACGTTCTTTCCGGCTTACGAAGGTTTTTTCGAGGCGGCAAGGGAGGCTCGGAGCGGGCTTTCATTTGTCAGGTTATTGCGGGCAGGGGCTGACTGTTTTTGCCCCATCGCTAAATGACCTGCATGGGCGGAACGGCACTTTAGGGAGTGCGCCGCACCTTTATGGGTTGCGGCTTGTTTACATCTTGGCGCATGGATTGTTTTCGTTGCAGGCCAGTTTTGCTGCGCAAAACAGTCGCTCAGGGGCAAAAACAGCCAGCCCCTGCCCCTGTTACAGCGGAGTGGCATGCTTTGGGAATGCGTGGCAGTTTGGTCGTGCACTTGCTTTGCTGGGCTTCGGTTGGGCTCGCCGTTGAGCGGCTTTGCCCGCGTGAATTTTGGGGTGAGCGCGGGTAGATACTTTTCGGTTTGGCTCGCCTGCGGCATTGCCAGCGTAACTTTTGTACGGGCGTTTCTAGGATGACATTGGCATTTGGAGCAAGATGCCATCAAAGACGGCAGTGAGCGGGCGGGGGAGACAGGGTATAAGAGGAGCGTATGACTGCTGCCGTTAAGAAAAAATTTTTTGTCGCCCCGTCCTTTGCAAAGATTTACCGTTCAAGCGCAGCGCGTTTTAATCTTTGCAAAGGATTAATTGGGAGACAAAAAATTTTTTTAGGCAGCAGTCATAGCGCAACGTTGCCCTGTCTCCCACGTCCGCGCCTTTTATATCGAATAGGAGTTGGTAAACAAATGGAGATTTTTCATAATGACTGGGCTGACCTTTTGCGGGACGAAATGGCTAAGCCGTATTATCGGGAACTGCGGCAGTTTTTGATTAACGAATACCACACACGGCAGATTTTCCCGGATATGTATTCGATTTTTAATGCCCTGCATTATACGAGTTACGCCGATACGAAGGTGGTTATTTTAGGGCAGGACCCCTATCATGGGGACGGACAGGCGCATGGGCTGTCTTTTTCGGTGCAGCCGGGCGTGGAGCCGCCGCCGTCACTTATCAATATCTTCAAGGAACTTTCTACGGATTTAGGCTGTACGGTGCCGAATAATGGCTGCTTAAAGCCTTGGGCGGAGCAGGGCGTATTGCTCTTGAATACAGTGCTTACGGTGCGTGCCCATCAGGCGGCTTCGCATCAGGGGAAGGGCTGGGAGACGTTTACGGATAAGATTATCTCCCTGCTGAATGAGCGGGAAAAGCCGATGGCGTTTATCCTCTGGGGTTCTCCTGCCCGCCGCAAGAAGGCTATGATTACCAATCCGCAGCATTTTATCGTGGAATCACCGCATCCCAGTCCGTTGTCGGCTTTCCGTGGGTTCTTTGGCAGTCGTCCGTTTTCCAGGGTCAATGAATTTTTGCAGAGCACAGGTCAGGAACCCATCAACTGGCAGCTGCCGAATATTTGATATATGGAATTAGTTCCACATTTTTCTTGCTTTTTTCCATAAAATCTCCTAATATAGTAATTGTAAACGTAACGAAAACAGATTTGGGGATATGTATGGAACAACAAAAAGTAACCATCAAAGATGTCGCGGAATTGGCGGGGGTTTCCAAAAGTACGGTTTCCCGCTATTTGAATAACGGCTATATCAGTGCGGAAAAACAGGCCAAGGTGCGCAAGGCAATTGAAAAAACCGGCTTTCAGTCGAATTTTTTTGCCAAACGCCTGAAGACCAGAGAAAGCAAGCTGATTGGCATTGTGCTTCCCCGTATGGATTCGGTGACTGTCGGCAAATTGCTTTCCGGTATTACACGGGTGCTGGAGCCGGAAGGGTATCAGAGCATTCTGCTGGTGAGTCAGCTTTCGCAGAAGAAAGAACTGGAAAGTATGCAAAAGCTCCAGCAGCAGGGGGTAGATGCCATTTTGGTTGATTCCGTAGGACTTACTGCCGAACATGTACGCCGTGCTCAAGAATGGGGGCTGCCTATCCTTTATACAGGGCAGAAAAATTCAGCGGTTCAATGCTTAAAAATTGATGACGCCGCTGCCGGACACCTTATGGGGGTGTATTTGCGGCAGATGGGGCATAAACATGCGGTATTTGCCGGTGTGACGGAAAGCGATGAAGCCGTGGGCATTGAGCGTAAGGAAGGCTTTATGGCAGGGTTTTGCGAAGGCCGGACAGATGCGAAAGTGGAGTTTGTGGAAACCGGATTTGATTTTCTTTCGGCCTATAATCAGGCAGAGGAAATATGCAAAATAGCCCCCAGCGTAGTGGTGGGGGCTACGGATAATATTAGTCTGGGAATACTGCGCTATTTTCATGAGCGGGGGGTCAAGGTTCCCGAGGAAATATCCGTGGCAGGCTTTGGCGGCTACGATGTGGGCGCGGTAGTTTATCCTGCGCTTACCACGGTAGCCTTTGACTATGAACTTATGGGGATGAAGGCCGCCAGTTATCTGCTCAATATCCTGCGGGGAGAAGATGCGAAATTGACGAATTTGGATATGCCGCTGCTTTTTGTCGAACGGGAAAGTGTGCAGGATCTTGTGAAAAAAACTTTTCCGGCAAATACAACCTCTTTGCCCTCGATGATGTAATATGTACTTCCTGTATATATCCTGCGGCTGTCTGTATTTACCACATCCGCCGCAAAGTCAGGGCACACATTATATCCTTATCGTGGCTGCCGCGTGTCAGAACGGCATCACCGGACAACGTCCAGCCCGGTGAAAATTCTGCTTCACCATTCAGAGACAAAACCATATGTGTCTTATCCTGCTGTCCGACCATCTCATAGGTGGCAGGGCCTCCACCGAGATAGCCAAACGTAACCCGGGGATTTGCACCGCTGAAAGCGTGTCTTGCGCCGATGCGCATGGCATAGCTGCCCTTGTTCAAATAGCGCTTAAACTCCAGCCCCAGCCCCATAGCAAAATATGTATTGGCTGCGCTGTTCGCCTTTTGCCCTAATACTCCTACACCTCTTTCCTGATAACCATCCTGCCATAACCGGGAGAGCTGCATATTGGCATAGGGGCTCACATGCCATGTCTTTACCTTGCCAGCCTGTAAGTCGTATTTATACTCGCCGCCCAGTTCCAACAGATGGCTGTTGTAATCAGCTTCTGCCATGCCCATCCCGGTTATGCCCCGGCTCAGGTCATTTTTCAGCCAGCCATGATTCAGGTATACAAAACCTTCATGCGCGCCACGCTTGTAGCCGCCGTATACGCCCAGCCGGGTATCCGTCAGTTTACTGCTGGCAGAACCTGCCGCAAAGGAATTCTTGCCGTAGCTGACAAAAACGCCGGCACGCCAGTTTTTTCCGGCAGTCTTATCATAGCCCAAAGCAAAAGTCGTGCCATGATAATTTGCTCCGCCCTTTAGTTCGCCCCAATTCTTGGCGGTCTTGAACCAGATGCCATTTTCCACTGGCCGGTCAACCTGTGCCTGTAATTTCAGGCCCTCATCAACTGTTTCCGTCTTGTCATCGGCAAGCTTAGACACGGGAACATGGATATCAACATTCTGCATGGCAAAAGCCTCTGTCAGCCGGGAAGAAATGATATGGCTCGTCACTGTGCTGGTCTGCGCCATAGTCATCCCCTGCACAGCGTTAGGTGAGGAAATATCCTTTAAGGCGCCGGCTGCTTTTTCCTGATTCATGGAAAACAGCTTGCGCAGTTCGTCCTGTTGGAATTTTTCATTGCCCATTCCGTTATACATGGTTATTACAGCATTATAGGTATCGTTCACTACAGCATCCGCAGTTCCTAAATTGTTGGCAGCCATCGTTTCAGCAGCCAGCGTATTGCTGCCGGTTAGTTTACCCTGGGCACTGAGCATGCCGGAGACCGGCGTTGCCGTATCGGCATTGGCAATCGTTCCGTTGATAGTCTCCGCCGTAAGAACGGTCTTCGTCTCGCCGGGCAGCATTCCAGCAGCCGTAACCGTTGACCCGTCAACATCCGCTGCACCATTGACGACTATCTGTCCGCCATCGCCGCCGCCATAGGCCTGCAAATTGCCGCTTGATACCAGTTTGCCATTTATGGTCATATTTTTATCAGCTGCCGCTGCGCCGATAGTGCCTTTATTGATAAGCTGCCCTGTAGTTGTATCCCTAGGAAAATCAGTAAGCTGTCGGTCGTCTTCCATGAGGTTCACTTTATAGGTTCCCCCAAAAAGTGTTCCATCCTTGGCTACCTGTACGTTTACCACATTTGCCTGACCTTCATAGATTAAAGTTCCGGCATTAACATTCATTTTCATATTGTCTTCGCCGGTGATATTGCCGCTATAGACCATATCCGCATTAAAATTGAGGTTGGTCACTAAATCGGGGATATAATAGCCGTGGACATAGCCTTCTTCCCCCTCTTTTCCATTGTATTGAATATACAGATTGGGACGGTTCTGCCCACCATAATTATAAGCTCTTTCGCATTCGGGCGTCTCAAATTGTCCCCAATTAGAGGTGATATTACCGCTGATGCTGGCACCTTTATTGATATTTATATTTTTGACAAACGCATTTTTGCTGATATAAATGGCATTTTCGCCACCCTTAAGCGTCCCTGACAGATTGTAGTTTTCCACCAAGGGGCCGTTCAGCTCATCCTTATTGGCATTATAGGTATTGGCATTCATATCTGTCAGGGGAAGATTTTCAGCCTCACTAATTGTGCCGTCAGTGCTCACCTTACGCTTATAACGAATATAGGAGCCACGATACTCGTCTGATGCCCCGTTGGAACTTGAGCCGAAGTCAAACCGCACACCCGTGCCGCCTTCGCCGCTGGCAGTCACCGTACCTGCCTGCTCCACGGTCTGCTTTCTGCCATAGGCCACCAGAATGCCATTGCCGCGCAAGCCATCAGCATGAATCTCTGTATTCTGCGGCACGATTACCGTGTTGCCCGTGCCATCTATCCTGATACCTGTTGCACCTGTACCGGTGGTCATGATATTGGCATTCTGTGTTACCGTGTTGTCTGAGCCATAGATATGCAGGCCAATCCCCAGGGGCACGGTACTGTATGTATTATCAAGATAAGCCGTGCCTGCCGCATTGCGCTGGAAAAACCCCTGATTGTTTACAATATTTCCGCCGTTGCCATAAATTGACCGCCCGAAATACGCCTTGCGGTCAAACTTATAGCCCAAATCCTGCATAACCGCCAGCTCCACTTCCATAAAGGACGTGTAATTGCTGTAGGAACGGTGGCTCATCATGCCCGTTGTCTGCAAATGTGAGCCCTCAAAGGTATTGTCTTCCCAGCCATTTACCGGCAGAGCCGAGCGGCCAAAGAAAGTCGCGCCCCCCAGTGCTTCCGTCACATGTTCACCCACAAAATAGGCATACCCTTTGCCATCGGCAGTGATTTGCTTATCCACCACAAAATAATTCGCCACATCCGTGTTATTGGGGACAGCTGCCGAGGTCACAATCGGTTTTCCCGGTGCCGCCGCATTGCCGTTTTGGTCCACCAGATGCAGCGTCCAGCTGTTCTTATTAGCAACGCCGCTATTGATATAAAACTTGCCATCATTTTTCGTATCTGCCAGGGAAATCCCTAAAGCATGTCCGAGCTCATGACGAAATGTACCGACAAAATCTGCCGCCTGCTCATTGGTGGGCAGTATAGTGTCTGTGTCCACCCACCAGCCCTTAATCGCGCCTGTCCGTTCCGCCCCCATGTATGTGCCTACTGTTATTTCGCTAAAGACGTACTGGCCATTGGGTAAAACGTCATTAACAGCTGCCTCATAGGTCAGCTTATTTACGGGCTTGCCCTCCTGCAGATGCTCGCCTAATAAAAAGGCGGCCTTATCAGAGCTTTGCGAGGCTGCTTTTACACCATCTGATTTTATCGTCTGGGTTCCGGCTGACGCATTCTGCTTATCGTCTGTATTAACAAAAATCTGCCAGGGAGCGGGATTTCTTGCGCCGCCTCCCAGAATATTTGTCCAGTAAGCGGTACTGGACATGGTTGCCTGTCTAAGCGCTGCCGGCAGTTCATACGTTGGCCGGTCAATCAGCCAGCTACCGTCACGACCTATACCATAATTTTGTGCCATAAATTTAATTTCCGCAAAGGGCTTGCCGTTATAATAAGAGTATTCCGTCGCCAGATATGGTGATGCCGCCTGACCATAGGTGAGCGGCATTGCCAGCCCCGACAAAACAGCAGCCGTCAGCCCCCAAAGCCGCTGGCGCTTCATAAACCGTTCCTTCTTCATAG
>DFHU01000003.1:88807-101022 GCA_002373045.1 Pseudoselenomonas ruminantium
TTTTTTATTCGCTGCGCAGCGGTAATTTTCCTGCATGCAGAAAAATTACCTGCCATCGATGATGGAATACTGGTTGACGAGGCTGAGTGCTAGGCGTTATAATTGAGTGGATTAGATGAATTTGACTTTTGAGGGAGTGTCATAATGGCAAGAAAAGAGTTGTTTTGCAGTTGCCTGCTGGCAGCAGTGCTTTGTCTTACGGGGAGTTCCGTGCAGGCTGCTTCGGAAGCTGGCGCGGTGATGAGTGAAACTGCTGGTTATAAGTCCGTGGAAGTGAAAAATACGGAAACGGTTGTTCCAATGCCGGATGCCTATGTAGAGAATGCGGATGTGTTTACCACCGCTGGCTTGAAGACTGGACAGCTGACGGGCGATTATCGTTTGGCCAAATATGATGTCATTGTACTGAGTGTATTGGGCTTTCCCAATGGTCTTGGTTATACGACAGGTTCTTCGGCTAATGAAAAAGGTGAGGCGGATTCTGTACAGATTGGTCCGGATGGCAAAGCCTCATTGCCTTATATTGGCAGCATGAAGTTAGCTGGTTTGACTTTGGACGAGGCAACGGAACTTATTCGGAATAAATTGAGCCGTTATGTAAAAATTCCGGAAATGTACCTGTCGGTTAAATCTTATGGCCCGCGTAAAGTTTATGTCATGGGAGAAGTAGCTTCACCGGGTATAAAAAATATGGGGATAGACAATTTGAATGCTTATGCGGCAATTGCAGCTGCAGGTGGCATTACTAAATATGGACGCAGCACCAAAGTGCAGGTTATTCGCGTAGTGGATGGTACGATGTACTATCGGCAGTTGAATATCAAGAACTTTATCCGCCGTCATGACTTAACACAGAATGTTTTTGTGCAGGATGGGGACATTGTTTATGTACCGAAGACCAATGCATTCTTCTGGAAGGAAGATCTCCTGCCTTATTTCCAGGCTTGGACTGCTTACAAGGCTGCTGTAAATTAATGTAAATAAAAAAACTCGCTTAGGCGAGTTTTTTTATTTTGGTGATTAAGTTTCGTTTTCGTTTGCTTACGGCCTGTGGTGTGATATTCAACAGCTGTGCGGCAGCTTTTTGCGGCAATTCACGCACATAGATGAGATGCAGTAATTCTTTCTCGGCGGCCGTTAATTCCTTTACGATATTTTGGAGTTTTTCCCGGGCAAGCAGTTGGCGCTCCGGGGATGGGTGATGATTTTCCAGATTGTCGAAGTAAGCGAAATGGTCATCACCATCCGGAAGTGTGGGATGGGCCGTATGTCTGCTGTAATTGCAGGTGTTTTTGAATGCTTTGTATATGGCCCCATGCAGACGGCTTTGCAGAAAGGCGGCGAAGTTTATGCCGCGTGCAGGTTCGAAGGCATAGATGGCCTCCATAAAGGCTAATTGTAAAATGCCTTGTATATCGTCGGACAGAAGTTTTCCACTGGGGGCGTGGGCATAACGGTGGCGCATATTTTTGAATAGTCCAGTATAGGCAGTTAGCAGTTTTTCACAGGCAGTAGTACTGCCTTGCCGGGCAAGGCGGATGAGTTCATTTTCTTCTTGCAGGCTGTACATCGTTCAATCCTCCCTTAAGCTTTTGCTGATTTTAGTATAGTGTTGACGGCCACTTTGGACGAATGGGGATTTAGTTGGATTTCACGGCAAATATTTGGCGAAATGCCCGTGATTTTGCTATACTTAGGGAAGATTTGGGGGGATTTATATGCAATTGGAAGAAATCATCAACAAACATCGGCAAAGCTTGAATGATACCGATATGGTCATCTATAAATACATTGTCCAGCACCGGGCAGAGTCCAGGCATATCTCCATTCACGAATTGGCCAAAAACTGTGCGGTGTCGTCTACCACGATTGTGCGTTTTGCCCAAAAGCTGGGGTTTGACGGCTTTGGGGATTTGAAGGCTGTGCTGAAAATGGAGGAAGGTGCTGAGTCGTATTATCGGGAAGATGTGCTGCATGATTTGCAGGATTTCTACACGCAGACGGCCAGCAAGGTATTTAAGCGCAATTTTGACAGCGCGAGCCGTCTGATTCATGAGGCAAACCGGGTGTTTATCTTTGCCTCCGGCTATGTGCAGAGCAACGTGGCGCAGGAATTAAAGCGCTTATTCTTTTATGACAATGTGCTGATTTACGAAATCAGCGGGCGGGAGGAATTTTCTTCTATTGCCCAAACCCTGACCACAGATGACCTCTTTATCTTTGTCTCGCTGTCCGGGGAAACGCCGCTGGTGGTGGATTTTGCCCGCAATTTACAGCTTATTGATGTACCGTTTATCTCGATTACCAAGTTACATGATAATACACTAGCCAGTTTGTCCACCGTCAATCTGTATGTGTCGCCGGCCCGTTTCCAGCTCTATGACAATGAGGACGAGCATACGGCTTTTCAGTCCATGATGCCCTATTTTATGTTGATTGAGGTATGGTTTGTGAAATATCGCATGTATCTGCGGCGCAAGGAAAAATAGCCTTGCGCACAGCCAGCCATGTACCAAAGTACGGCAAATGAAACAAAATACAGGCGCAGGGCGATGTGCCGAAAACCCGCGAAACTATTGTGTTCGCGGGTTTTTTGCGCTATTCTCTAATTAGCGAAGCAATACTAAATCATAATGAATTAGGGGGCATTACAATGACAATCAGTAAAGATCGTCTGATGCAGGGAATGCAGAGATTTGGCGGCGCGATGTATACGCCGGTCATCCTGTTTGCATTCTTTGGCTTGACGGTAGCATTATCCATTATCTGTAAGAATGAGGGCATATTGGGGAGTATAGCCGCTCAGGGCACAGTATGGTATGATTTTTGGTTTGTGGTGGAACAGGGAGCCTGGACGGTATTTGCCCAGATGCCCATTCTCTTTGCGATAGCCGTGCCTATCGGCTTTGCCAAGAAGGAACCAGCCCGCTGCGCGATGGAAGGTTTCGTCATCTACATGCTGTTCAACTATTTTATTGCCGGGTTCCTGACTCTGCATGGGGCATATTTCGGCGTGGATTATAGTCAGGCAGCAGGCGCAGGGACGGGGCTGGCCATGATTGCCAATATCAAGACGCTCGATATGGGCATGCTCGGTGCCATCTTTATCGCCTGCATGACCGCGTATCTGCACAACCGTTTCTATGATACGAATATTCCCGACTGGCTGGGGATTTTCAAGGGGCCTGCTTTTGTCGTGGCGGTAGGTTTTGCGGTGATGATTCCGCTGGCCTTTATCTTCTGCATGGTATGGCCGGCTGTACAGCATGCCATTATGCAGTTCCAGGATTTTTTGAAGACCAGCGGTTTGGTCGGTGTTTGGGCTTATACGTTCTCGGAACGCATTTTGCTTCCCGCAGGTCTGCATCACTTCATCTATCTGCCGTTTATCTTTGGCCCGGCGGTCTGCGATGGCGGCATTCAGGCTTACTGGCTGCAGCATCTGAATGATTTTGCCGTCAGTGGCAAGTCTTTGGCAGAACTTTTCCCGGAGGGCGGCTTTGCTCTGCATGGCAGCTCCAAGGTCTTTGGCCTGCCCGGTGCGGCACTGGCTATTTACATGTGTGCTAAGCCGGAAAAACGCAAGAAAACGGCAGCGCTTTTGATTCCGGCAACGCTTACAGCCGTTATCTGCGGCATTACGGAACCTTTGGAATTTACCTTCCTGTTTGTGGCACCGCTGCTTTATCTGGTACATGCTGTTCTTTCCGCGTGCCTGTCTTCGGCACTTTATGCCCTGGGACTGGCCGGCAACTTTGGCGGCGGCCTGATTGATGCCTTTGTGCAGAACTGGATTCCGCTGTTCCAGTATCATGCCGGAACCTATATCATGCAGATTGTGGTGGGATTGTGCTTTACCGCGATATACTTTGTGGTTTTCCGTACGTTGATTTTGAAATTTGATTATGCAACTCCCGGCCGTACGGCTGATGATGTGGAGGATAAATTGTTCTCCAAGGCTGAATATCAGGCCAAGAAGGAAATGGAAGAAATGGGCCTGGCCGATAATGCGCTGGCCATCAAGGCTAAGGTGTTCCTTGATTGCCTGGGCGGCCCGGATAATATCAGGGAAGTCACCAACTGTGCTACTCGTCTGCGGGTAACGGTTGCCGATCCGGACAAGGTTGCCGCCGTGGGCAAATTTACCAAGGCCGGTGCTTTCGGGCTCGTGAAAAATGGCAAGGCCATTCAGGTTATCGTAGGTCTTTCTGTACCTCAGGTACGCAGCTATTTTGACGCCTTGTTGAAGGGCGAGAAAATTGACAACACGGCAGCGCAGCCGGCAGCAAAAGAAACGGCTGCTTTGGACAATAGTTTGGCCATGAAATTAAGCGCTTGTGTATCCGGCAGACTGATGGATATGAGCGAAGTCAATGACGATATGTTTTCCCAGAAGATGATGGGCGATGGCATTGCCATTGAACCAGAGGGCGATACCGTAGTTGCGCCTGCCGATGCAGAAGTTACCATGATTATGGAGGAAAGCCTGCATGCCATCGGTCTGCGCCTGCAGAATGGTGCAGAACTCCTTATCCATATCGGCATTGACACGGTGAAGTTAAATGGTCAGGGCTTTGAGGCTTTGGTCAAGGCTGGTGATAAGGTAAAGGCCGGTACGCCGTTGATAAAGTTTGACCAGCAGGTGATTAAGGATGCCGGTTATCAGACCACGGTTATCATGGCAGTGACCAACAGCACGGATTATCCGCAGATGCAGAAACATGAAGATGCGGAAGTCAAATGCAACGAAACGCCGGTACTGGTTTTTTGAACTGACGGATTAGGAAATGTTCTTAGATAAAGGATACAGTAACATGAATAAGCTAAAATGGTGGCAGAAAACAAATGTATATCAGGTCTATCCCAAGAGTTTTCTCGATACAACAGGCAGTGGCACAGGGGATATCAAAGGCATTACAGCCAAATTGGACTATCTGAAAACTCTGGGCGTCGGGGCAATATGGCTGACGCCGGTATACCCCTCGCCCATGGTGGACAATGGTTATGATATTGCCGATTTTACGGCCATTGACCCATCGTATGGCACGATGGCCGATATGGAGGAGTTGATTGCCGAAGGTAAGAAGCGGAATATTCGCATGGTGATGGATTTGGTCTATAACCATTCTTCCGATAAGCATCCGTGGTTTATCGATTCGGCAAGCTCGCGGGACAGCGAACATGCAGACTGGTATATCTGGCGGGATGCCAAGCCGGATGGCTCGGCACCGACCAACTGGCGCTCCATCTTTGGCGGCAGCGCCTGGACCTGGTGCGAAGCGCGGCAGCAGTATTATCTGCATACCTTTGCCGCGGCACAGCCGGATCTCAACTGGGAAAATCCCGCTGTGCGTCGGGCGCTCTATGATGCGGCCAACTTCTGGCTGGACAAGGGCGTGGGCGGTTTCCGCATCGATGCCATTGTCTACATCAAGAAGCCGGAGGCGTTTGTGGACGGTGAGCCGGACAGTGATGACGGTATGGTCAATATTCATAGCATGATTGCCAATACTCCGGGAATATTGGATTTTCTCTATGAGTTTAAGGAGCAGGTTTTTGCCGGCCACGATATTTTTACCGTGGCAGAGGCTAATGGTGTGGAGCCTCATGAATTGGATAAATGGGTGGGGGAAAAGGGCGCCTTTGATATGCTCTTTGAATTCTCCCATATGAATCTGGAATTTCCCGATGGGGAGCTTTGGAGCCATGCCACGGGGTATACGCCGGAGATTATCCCTGAATTGAAGAAGGTATTGTCTGCAAGTCAGCATGCTACAGCGGACAACGGCTGGTATCCTGCATTTTTTGAAAATCACGATCAGATGCGCTGCGTGGAACATTATTTTCCGGCAGAGGCCGATAAAAAGCTGGCGGCAAAGGCTATGGCTGCCGTGCTGATGACGCTGCGTGGAACCCCGTTTATTTATCAGGGGCAGGAACTGGGGCTGGGCAATACGGCATGGGAGAATATTGAGGCTTATAACGACATTTCTTCTCATGGGCAGTATGAACTGGCTTTAGCAGAGGGAAAAAGTCCGGCAGAGGCGATGACGATAGTTCATCGATACAGCCGGGATAATGCCCGTACGCCCATGCAGTGGACAAGAGGGAAAAATGCCGGATTCAGCGCGGGGGTTCCGTGGCTGTCTGTGCATGAGGATTACGCCTGCCAGTGCGTGGAAAGTGAAGCGCTGGCAGAGGATTCCGTGTTGTCCTGGTATCGGCAGCTGTCCGCCCTGCGCCAGTCCGGGGAAGCGGCAAGTGTTCTTCAGCAGGGCGATTATATGGAACTATTGGCAGACAACCCTGCGATTATGGCCTTTCGGCGCCGCTTCGGCTGCCGGATGGTCTATACATTGGTGAATTTTAGCGGGCAGAGACAAAACTATGAATTGCCGGAGCTGGAGGAGGCGCGTCTGCTCAGCGGCAGTATTCCTGGCAGTCAGCAAGGAAGCCTGCGGCCTTATGAAGCCGTAATTTATATCAAGGAAACAGGTGAACGTTTATGAAGATAGGTGCCAGTGATTACGATGGAACGTTGTTCCGAAAGGGAACCATTGCTGTTGAAGACGTGAAGGGAATAAAGCGCTGGCGGGCGGCTGGCAATAAATTTGGCGTGGTCAGCGGACGGGACTATGGCATGCTGATGCCGCAGCTTAATCACTACGGCATTGAATCGGATTATGCCGTCTGCAATAACGGCGGCATAATCTTTCGCGCTGACGGCACACCGCTGTGGCAGGGCAGTATTCCCTTGAAAATATTGACGGAAATCGTGCGGGAACCCTCCGTGCGCCGTTCCTTCCACTTTGCGTTTTCCGCCGTGGACAAGACTTATCTTTACCATGAGCGGGAAGGTTCATGGATTATGCGGGAGGCTCTGGAATGGGATTTTCCGATAGTCAAGATAGAGGAAAAGGACATTATGGCTCTGCCGCAGATTCATCAGTTCTGTCTGGGCTATCATGAAGCCGGTGAAGCAGACGAAACCAGCGCCATTATCAACGAAAAGTATGGTATGTTTGTTCATGCCTATCCCAATGGCTGCAGCGTGGATATTACGCCCGCGGGAGTAAGCAAGAGTCAGGGCATAAAAAAGCTGCTGGAGCTTATGGAATGGCAGGAGGCCGAGGTCTGCGCTATTGGTGACGAAAGCAATGATTTGCCCATGCTCGAAGCCTTTGCAGGCTTTACCGTGAATACAGCCAGGGAGGTCATTAAAAAGCGGGCGCGGGCAGTGTATGCTTCTGTGGGGGAGATGCTCGTGGAAAATTTGTAAAAAGCGGACAAGTGAATAAGGCTTCTCTTTGCAGAGGGGCTTTATACATACATATCAATATATAATTATATATTAATATTAGAGAAAGGGAGCTTTGGTTATGAGAATGAGCAAAAAAGTTGCCGCAATCCTGACATGCTTAACTGTGGGGGCTGTGGGGCAGGCTTACGCTGCTGATGCGGACAGTTTCACGGATGTACCCAAGGATCACTGGAGTTATGAAGCACTGGATTACCTTGCCCGGGAAGGAATTATTGAGGGCATGGGCAATGACACCTTTCAGGGTGGCCGGGCGATGAGCCGCTATGAAATGGCGGCAATCGTAGCAAAGGCCATGCAGAAGGGCGGCGGTAATTTTGGGGACAAAGCTGTGCTGGACAAACTTTCGGCAGAGTATGCTGGCGAACTTGACACGCTGAAAAAGCGCGTAGATGCTCATGATAAGGATATCAAAGAATTGAAGGAAAAAGCTGACCGGTTTCAGCTGCATGGCCTGGCCAGAGTGCAGATGGGCAATGATAACGGCCTGAAAAATGATGGCTATGGTGGAGACTACAACAATCGTTTCTATATGGACTTAGAGGGCTCATTAAAGGTCAACCCTTATATGACCGCTCGTTTTACCGTGGAGAAAAATGCCCGCTTCCGTGACCGTGAATATCTGACTACGCAGGTCGTCAAGACCAAGGATGGACAGGCTTATACCGTTAATCGTGCGGTTTCCGGTGAAGACCGGGATAATGTCAATAACGATGCCAACCATAATGGTTCTATTTCCAATATCTGGGTGGAGCTGGCTTTGGGAAAGAATCATGACTGGTATACCAATATCGGGCGCAAGTGGAATGGTATTGGCATGCAGAACCTGCTCCTTGGCGGGCAGGTGGATGGTATTGCCACTTATCATGCTATTCCGAAAGGACATGGCTGGTGGTTCAGTGCGCAGTATTTCAAGCCCGCTGCTGATTGGAGTCAGACCGTAGAGACCGTAGAAAAAAATAAGGCGGGCGTTTATGAAGTAACCGATACCAAACATTACACCAATCGGGCGCCGATTTCTGCGGTACTGGACTTTTGGGGACCTCTTGGTAAGTACGTGGATGCCAATGTAGCATATGCACGGGTTATTCAACATAATCTGGATGAAAATGATACCAACAGCGGTTTCTATTCAGGGGCTAAAAATTTCTACGGTATTGATTTGAAAGTAAAACCGGTTAAGGACTTAGCGATTACCGGCTCGTTTGTAAAATCAGACGCCGATGTGAATAAGCCCTATAATAACTGGGCGCAAAAGGGGCATGCCAACAGGGATTTGGCAGTAAAGATTGAATACAAGGGGACGGATATAAACAAGCCCGGCAGTTACGGACTTTATGCTAAATGGGTGGATTTGGGCTGTTTGGCAGATTTGGGACATGATGATGAGTGGGCAACCAGAGAGCCAACGGGAATTAATGGTGTACGCGGCTGGTATTATGGTTTCAAAGTTGTTCCCTGGAAGAATGTGGAATGGGAAACCATGTATGCAAATCTTACCGAGAACACCAACAACAGCTGGGCTGGGGCAACCACGCATAATCGTCGCATTCTCCGCAGCTGGCTTGACTTCCATTTCTAATCGCTTGTTTGAGAGGAGCTACATTGATGAGTCGTAAACAATATTTGCGCCGGGCGATTGGCATATCGCTGGCGTTAGGATTCTTGGCAACACCAGTGGTTATGCCGGTGGACTGTGCCTTCTCTTTGAACAGCGTGTCCGTAGCTGAGGCTGCGGCGGTTAGTGCTGCTGACGTTGTATTGGTGGGTACTGTGCAGAGCAAGCTGGGAGCTGGCACGGACTGGGCTCCAGCTGATGGTGCCACTATTATGCAGCCTATAGGCAATGGCAAATATCAGTTCAAAGGGAAATTGCCTAAGGGAATTTATGAGTTCAAGATTGCCATAGGCGGCAGCTGGAATGAGAATTATGGTGCGGGCGGTAGTCGGGATGGCAATAATATGAGCCTGAAACTGAAGGAGGAAAAAGAAGTAACCTTTACTTATGACAGTCTGAGTCATGAAACAACGGTCACCTATGAGGGCATGGAGATGGATTTGGCGGCAGCAAAAAAGGCAGAGGCAGCCGAAGGCCGGCTTATTATTCTGACCGGCACGGTGCAGATGAAAGCCGGTGCGCAGAAAGACTGGGACCCCGGAGATATGGCTACCCGCATGAAGCCTTTGGGGCATGACTTCTATAGCCTGACTGTGGATTTGCCGGCGGGAACTTATTACTATAAGATTGCCATTGGTGGCAGTTGGGCAGAAAATTATGGTTTGGGCGGTCATTTTGATGGAGCTAATGTACAGCTGACTCTGCCCAAGGCGCAGAAGGTTACGTTCTACTATAATGATAAGACCCATGCCATAGCTGACAGTACGAGCTATAAGATGCTCGATGATGCCGGCCTGCCTAAAATCAGCGGGAGTTTTGGACAGCTGCAAGATAATGCCATGCGGGATTTACAATTGGCGGAGTTTTATCAGCAGACCATGGATTTAAAGGCCGGCACCTATGATGTAAAAGTTCAGCAGAAGGGGAAGAAGCCGCTGGCACAGAAGGTGGAGGTCAAAAAAGACGGCCCGGTGACATTTTACTACGACAGCAAGGAAAACCGTTTGATTGCGGATGATGGGCGGATTTCGGAAAAAACGGTTATACATGACACATGGAGCAAGTCCTACCGTGTACCCTTTGAAGCGGTCAAAACCGGTACGCCTGTGACTCTGCGTCTGGCTGTAGGAAAAGATGAGGTATCCAAGGTAAAGGCAGTGCTGTATAAGGCAAAGATTACAGCCAGCGGCGGTGATGAATACAATCCGGATTTTGCCGCTGGCAGCAAGACCGAATATCCGCTGACATTGAAGGAAAGCCGTGATGGCCGCGATTATTGGGAAGTTACCTTGCATCCACAGGAACATGGCATTTATGGCTATAAATTCGTCCTGGATGACACCAAAGAATATGGTGATGATGACAAGCCGGGCCATACGGGGGCTTTGAAACTCCGTGGTGCAAAGCCTTTCCAGCTGACCGTTTATCGCGCAGATTTTCATACGCCGGATTGGGCCAAGGAAGCTGTGACGTATCAGATTTTCCCGGACCGGTTCTTTAATGGAGATCCATCTAATGATAATGCCCGCAGTACGGCCAGAGGCAATCAGCCCATCCAGCATCGTGCATGGAAGGATTTGCCGGCCAATGCCAGCAAGTCACCGCAGGCAGATGGAGACAACTGGGAATGTAATGATTTCTTCGGCGGGGATATCGCCGGCATCACGCAGAAGCTGGATTATCTGCAGAAACTGGGTATTACGGCAATCTATGTCAATCCGTTGTCGGCTGCCTGCTCGAATCACCGCTATGATGCCGTAGACTATGGCAATATCGATCCCATCTTAGGGAAATTGTCGGAATTAAATGTTTTGGCGGCTGAAATGCAGAAACGCGGTATGCATTTGATTATGGATGGCGTGTTCAATCATGTGGGAGATGACAGCATCTATTTTGACCGTTATAGCAAGTACAAGACGGTTGGCGCTTATGAATATTGGTCACGCATCTATGATTTGATGAATGATAAGCATATGAAGCTTGAGGCGGCTAAGGCTGAGGCAAAGAAACAGCTGGAAGCCGAAGGACAAGTATTCTCGCCCTGGCATTGGGAAAACTGGTTTGAAATCCGTAATGAAAAGACGAAGGACAGCATGGGGGCGAAGTATGCCTATCATGATTGGCAGGGCTTTGACAGCCTGACGCCATTCCGTGATGCGGATTATCCCGGCAGTGAAGCCGGGACACAGGTATCCGATTTGGGTGATTATCTGCTGCGGGGACGTAACGGGCAGAAGGGTGTCATCATGAAGTGGTTTGATGATGGTTTATCCGGCTGGCGTCTTGATGTGGCCAAGGAAGTCCCACCAGGATTCTGGGCCAATGTGCGCAAGGACGTAAAATCCATTCGCACCAAAGCAGGTGAAGAACCTCTGCTTTTAGGCGAAATCTGGCAGGATGGTTCTCAGTTCCTGACGGGGGATCAGTTTGACTCGGTGATGAACTATAAGCTTTCCTTTGCTGTTGGGGATTTGTTCCTGAATCAGGGCAAGGCAGAAGCTTGTGATGATGAGCTGACGGTATTGCGTCAGAATTATCCGAAGGAAGCGCTCTATAATCTCATGAATATCGTTGATTCTCATGATACTGTCCGTGCAATTTATAAATTCGGCGGCGGTCAGGAGAATGTGGCGCAGGCGACCAGACAGGACTTTAATTACCGTTTGGGAAAAGCTCGCTTGAAATTGGCGGCCATGTTCCTGATGGGGTATCCCGGCATGCCCACCATTTATTATGGAGATGAAGCCGGTGTCTATGGCAGTGCAGATCCGGATTGTCGCCGCACTTACCCTTGGGGGCGGGAGGACAAGGACCTGGTGGAATTCTATCGGCAGGTTATTGCTGTGCGGCAGCAGCATAAGCAGCTTTTCGCTCATGGTGATGTAGAGACGCTGCTGGCAAAAGGTGATGTTTATGCTTTTGCCAGGACCAATGATAAAGGTGAAGCTGCGGTGATTGTTTTAAATCGTGGCAAAGACACGGACGTGGAACTGCCGGCAGCCTTCGCCGCTGATGGGACTGTGCTTACAGACCAGCTTACAGGTCAGGCGGCAATGGTGTCCGAGGGGCGTATTAAGCTTCATTTGAACCCTAACCAGGGGTTAATGCTGGTAAAATAAATAATCCCTTTACATCCCCTTACTGAGACTATGTTTATGCATAGTCTCAGTTTTTTCTATATTTTGCAGGAAATTTCTGTATTCGGGGCGTATAACTACAATGAAAAGTGTCACTTTGCACAGGGAAGGGAGTGTCTAGCGTGAAAAATTCCCAATATGG
>DFHU01000015.1:0-15948 GCA_002373045.1 Pseudoselenomonas ruminantium
GTTTAAATGTGCTTAGATATGTATCTTCGAGTATATTTGACTATGTTTTTAGAAGGAGGATTGAAGATGAAACAGAAAATCTGTGTTTGGCTGCTGACTATGCTGCTTATGGCTGCAGCTGTTCCGGCCATGGCGGCGGAGAGTGATACGCCCGATAACGGCAATTATCAGCAAAGTGATGATGGCTGTAAGGATGGCGTATGCCCATGGCGAAAGGGCGGAAAATAAAATCGAAAAGCTGAAGATGAATAAGCGGGGCTGACCGTCAAATTGACCGGTCAGCCCCGCTTAGTTGATGGCAGAATCGTATTTGCTTTGTACGAAATCCAGGAACTTGGCGGTGGCGGCTGAGAAGGCATGGTTCTTTTTCCAGGCCAGTACATGACCGGTGATGTGTTCTATTTCTTCCACCTTATCAATGCTCAAAAAGCATGAATAAAAATGTAAAATAGGTATTAGACAGGTAAATGCCCTGAAGCTATACTATAAGCAAGTTAAACCGTTGTTTACATTGGAGGAGGAAATGGTATGAAAAACATGGGCAGGAAACTTGTCGCCGCAGTTTGCGGAGCAGCGTTTTTGGCAGCGAATATGATGCCGGTTATGGCAGCAAATCAGGAAGGAGAAAAAAATATGGCAAAGAAAATCGTACAGACAGCAGGACGGGATGCGTTGGGGGAATTTGCACCGGATTTTGCCCGTTACAATGATGATATTTTATTTGGTGAGGTGTGGTCGCGAAATGATATTCTTTCCCTGCATGACCGCAGCCTGATTACGATTTCGGCATTAGTGGCCAGCGGTATCATCGACAGTTCTTTGAAGTACCATATCCAGACCGCAAAAGCCAATGGTGTGACACAGGCGGAAATGGTCGAAGCTATCACGCAGTTGGGCTTCTATGCAGGCTGGCCGAAGGCTTGGGCGGCTTTCCGCATGGCAAAGGAAGTTTATGAAGCTGGGCAGACAAAGGGATAATAAAATGATTTTTTGCTATATTGACATCGTGTCATTTATTGTTTATAATAATGACATGATGTCAATATTAATTTTCCGTGATTGTTTATGGAGGGAAAGAACATGAAAAATCTGCCGAAAATTGCTTTAGGGGCATGGGGCTGGAAAAAAGGCATAATGTTCTGTCTGGGAGGAATATTGATGGCTAGTTCAGTTGTTGGTGCACATCCAATCCGCACGCCGGAAGGCAATATGCCAATGGTACATTGGGCTGTACTGGAATCCACGCCGGGTACTATGCAGGCCATGGGCGCAATCGGCGCCAAAACCGTCGGGCCTCAGACAGCCAAGGAAGCCGGCACTTATGCGCTTTATGGCGGCATTGATATGAAGAATCATGATTTAATGCGGCTGCTGGAAATTTACGAAAGCTATGAAGCCTATCGCATTCACAGTACCAGCGAGGCGTTTCAGGAATACCGGGCGGCAAGGCTGCCGATGCTGAAGAATTTGCGGATTATGGAGGCTAACGGCATTGCCTTGGAGCAGAAAGACAGCGGCACAGCGACGGTTGTCTATATGCACCGCTATGAAGTAGCGCCGGAAAAACTGGCCGAATACCAGCAGCTGGCAACGGCAGAAGCTGTACGCGCGGTAAGGGATGATGATGGTGTCATGGGGATGTTTGTGACGGCTGAACACGATAATCCGAACATCATTCATACCATGGAACTTTATCGGGATAAGGCCGCCTATGAGCATTATCAGCAATCGGCAAAAGCAAAGGAATTCCAGAGTAAAACTGCCGCGATGTTCATCAAGGCGCATACGGTGGAAAATCTGCCCGCCAATATCACGCTGAGCCAAAAGGGCTTGCAGGGGGTAAAACATTTCTGAGGAGGCTTATTTTGGGGGAATCCGGGATTTTGTGAATCGGCATTTGCAAGGTAATTAAAGAAAAACGATAAGTGGAATGCAAGGAATTTCGCGTCATGCGGGCGTGAGATTCTGTGCATTCCTATTTTTTTGCCTATGGCAAAATTTGTCTATTGGCGGTATAATCGTATAGTGTGAAAAAAATGACCAATCCATAAGGGGGATGGCATGCGGAATAAGATTTTACAAATCCTGCGGGAAAGCGGGGATAAATATATATCCGGTGAGGAAATGGCAGATAAATTGGGCGTTTCCCGGACGGCGGTATGGAAGCACATCAAGGAAATGCGGGCACAGGGCTATGATATCGAAAGTCATGCCCGCAAGGGCTATGTGCTGAAAGAAGCGCCGGATGCGCTGCTCTCTGGGGAAATCGCTCACGATTTGCAGACGAGCGTTATCGGTCAGAACATTATCTGCCATGAGGAAATTGACTCCACCAATAACGAAGCCAAGCGGCTGGCGCGTGAGGGCGCAGCCGAAGGTACGGTGGTGGTGGCCGAATGTCAGACCGGGGGCAAGGGCAGGCTGGAACGCCGGTTCTTTTCGCCCAAGGGCAAGGGCATCTGGTTTTCCGTTATTCTGCGGCCAAAGTTTTTGCCGCAGGAAGCGCCAAAATGTACACTGATGGCGGCGGTGGCGGTGGCCAGAGCCATGACGGAGTTTAATCTCAAACCGGGTATCAAGTGGCCCAATGACCTGCTTTATGAGAATAAAAAGCTCGTGGGCATCTTGACGGAAATGAGTGCCGAGATGGACGGCATCAATTATATCGTCATCGGTACGGGGATTAACGTTAATATTGAGCAGACGGAGTTTCCTGAGGATATTCGCGACGTGGCAGCATCGCTGTGCATGATGAAGGGCGAACCCTTGCCCCGCGTGAAATTTTTTCAGGCAGTGCTTCGGGCTATGGATGATTTATATGCACGGGTGCAGGCGCAGGGCTTTGCGCCGGTGCTGGAAGAATGGCGTCAGTACAGCATCACGCTCGGGCAGGAAGTCAAGGTTATCGGCGTACGGGACGGCGAGGTTTATTTTGGCCGCGCAGTGGATATTGATGAAGATGGCGCTTTGCTGGTGGATACCGCAGATGGCCGGAAAAAAGTATTGGCCGGTGACGTATCCATCCGTCCTCGCAGTGGCAAGTGGTAAATGAATTTTATTAGGAGGAAATCCTTTGTTATTAGTTTTGGATATCGGCAATAGCAATATTGTCATGGGCACCTATGAAGGCAAGAAGTTGATGAAGCACTGGCGTATTTCCACGGACAGACAGAAGACCGGGGATGAATATGGCATGTTGATGAATGATTTGTTCCGCTATCAGGGCATCAGCATGAGCGATATTCATGCGATTATCATTTCCTCGGTTGTGCCGCCGCTCGTAGTGCCGATGGTCAAGATGTGCGAGCGTTACTTCCACCTAAAGCCGCTGGTTGTAGGCCCCGGCATCAAGACGGGCATTAAACTGCATTATGAAAATCCCCGCTCCATTGGTGCTGACCGTATCGTGAACGTAGTCGGCGCTTATGAGCAGTATGGCGGCCCGCTGATTGTCATTGATATCGGCACGGCGACCACCTATGATGTGGTGGGGGACGATGGCGATTTTATGGGCGGCGTGATTGCGCCCGGCATTGGCACGAGCGCCGATGCCCTGTTCCAGACGGCGGCACAGCTGCCGCGTATCGAGCTGGTTCCGCCGAAGCAGATTATCTGCCGCAACACCATTCAGGGCATGCAGGCAGGGATTATCTTTGGCTATGTGGGGCAGATTGATGAAATCGTGCGCCGGATAAAGGCAGAATTTGGCAAGGACATGAAGGTTATCGCCACGGGCGGCCTTGCCCGCATGATTGCCAAGGAATCCGCGACCATTGACAAGGTTGACCATTTCCTGACGCTGACGGGCCTGCAGGCTCTCTACGAGCGCAATGCGGACAAGCGGGAACCTCAGGAGAGGAACGCTTAACCCATGGCCATGCAGATAGGAAAATTTACATTTAACGAACCGGTATTTTTGGCGCCGATGGCGGGGGTTACGGACACGGCTTACCGCATTATCGCCCACGATATGGGCTGCCCCCTCTGCTATGCGGAAATGGTAAGCTCGCAGGGCATTCACTTCCGCAACGAGCGCACGCTGACCATGCTCGAATCGGAACCGGGGGAACGCCCGCTTGCCATGCAGATTTTTGCCAGTACGCCGGAAATGGCGGCGGAAGCGGCAAAATATGTGGAGGATTTGGGCACGGCAGATATTCTGGACTTCAATATGGGCTGTCCTGCGCCGAAAATCGTCAAGAACGGCGAAGGCTCGGCGCTGATGCGTGACCCGGACAGGGCATATGCCATTCTCACGGCTATTCGCAAGGCCGTGAAGATGCCCTTCACGGTGAAAATGCGCAAGGGCTGGGATGAGAGCCACGTAAACGTGCTGGAAATCGCCAAAATCGCCGAAGCGGCAGGCGTTGATGCCATTGCTGTGCATGGCCGCACCCGCGAACAGTTTTACAGCGGCAGGGCCGATTGGGATATCATCGCCGAGGTCAAAAAAACGGTCAAGGTGCCGGTCATTGCCAACGGTGATGTGCGCACCTGTCAGGACCTGCAAAAGATTCTTGACGTTACCGGCGCTGACGGCGTGATGATTGGCCGTGGCGCGCAGGGAAATCCCTGGATTTTTAAGCAGCTCACCCATTTCCTGCGCACGGGCGAAATCCTGCCCAAGCCGACCATGCAGGAGCGGGCGGAGGTCATTATCCGGCATCTGGACTTGCTCCTAAAATACAAGGGCGATTATATCGGCCCGCGGGAAATGCGCAAACATGCCACATGGTATACGCGCGGCATAACCCACGGTGCAATTCTCCGCGATAAATTCAACAAGGCCGAAAAACGCGAAGACTTTATCCATATCATCAACGAATATCTGCTGAAAGCATAAAGATAAGGAGAAATCGAAATGAGCGAAGAAAAAAAAGACTCCCTCTGGAGCCAGTACAGCGATGCAGAAAAACAGGAATTAGAAGCCCTGAATAAAGGCTATCGGGAATTTTTGACCATCTGCAAAACCGAGCGGGAAAGCGTCAAGGAAGCGGTAAAGCAGGCGGAAGCTGCCGGCTACCGCAATCTGACGGACATCATCAGAAGCGGCGAAAAACTCACGGCAGGCGCCAAGGTCTACGCCGTCAATATGGAAAAGGCAGTAGTGCTCTTTAACATCGGTACGGAACCATTGGAACAGGGCATGAATATCTTGGGTGCACATATCGACACCTGCCGTCTGGATGTCAAGCAGAACCCGCTCTATGAAGATGGGGGCCTGGCCTATCTGGATACCCATTATTACGGCGGTATCAAAAAGTATCAGTGGGTGACGATTCCCTTGGCTATGCATGGTGTCGTGGCGAAAAAAGACGGCTCCGTGGTGGAAATCTGCATTGGTGAGGACGAAAGCGACCCGGTATTCTGCGTTACGGATTTGCTCATTCATCTTTCGCAGGAACAGATGAAAAAGAATGCGGCGAAGGTTATCGAGGGGGAAAGCCTCGATATTCTCGTGGGCAATTACCCGCTGAAAAAGGACGATAAGGAAAGCGTCAAAGATGGCGTATTGCAGCTGATTAAGGACAAATACGGTTTGGAAGAAGCGGACTTCCAGTCCGCAGAACTCTGTCTGGTGCCGGCTGGCAAGGCCAGAGAACTGGGCTTTGACCGCAGCATGATTCTGGCCTATGGGCAGGATGACCGTGTCTGCTCCTATACATCCCTGCGGGCTATGCTGGATATGAAGGATGTTAAGCGCACGGCCTGCTGCCTTTTGGTGGACAAGGAAGAAATCGGCAGCGTAGGCGCTACGGGCATGCAGTCCCGTTTCTTTGAAAATACGGTGGCAGAAGTTATGAATGCCTGCGGTGTTTACAGTGAACTTGGCCTGCGCCGTCTGCTCGCCAACTGCAAGATGCTGTCCTCCGATGTGTCCAGTGCCTATGATGCGCTCTATGCTAGCTCCTATGATAAGAAGAATGTAGCTTATCTGGGCAAAGGCATGGTGTTCAACAAGTTCACCGGTGCCCGCGGCAAATCCGGCTCCAACGATGCCAACGCCGAGTACCTTGGACAGCTGCGGGCCATGATGGATAAGCATAATGTGCACTATCAGCTGGCCGAACTTGGCAAGGTTGACCTGGGCGGCGGCGGCACTATCGCCTACATCATGAGCCTTTATGGCATGCAGGTCATTGACAGTGGAGTAGGCGTGATGAGCATGCATGCGCCCTGGGAAGTGACCAGCAAGATTGATGTATATGAAGTGAAGAAAGGCTATATGGCCTTCTTGCAGGAAGCATAAAGATATATATTGCAGAAAAGCCCGGCAAGACTTTTTCTTTAGTGTTTGACGCAAAGAAATCATCTTGCCGGGCTTTATCCGTTTCGTTGTAAAGCGAATCAATCAGCGCTGATTAGTCTTCGATAGCCGTTTCGAGGGCAATCTTAATCATGTCGTTGAACGTGGTCTGACGTTCTTCTGCGGTGCAGGATTCGCCGGTTACGAGGTGGTCGCTGACGGTGAAGAGAGCCAGTGCCTGTACATGGGCTTCAGCGGCCAGCGTGTAGAGGGCTGCTGCTTCCATTTCTGTAGCAAGAATGCCATATTTACGCAGCTTGTCGTTGTCGATCTCATCATCATAGAAGCGGTCAACAGAGATGATATTGCCAACCCTTGCCTGAAGGTTCAGCTTTTTCGTGTTGGCTACGGCCTTGGACAGCAGGTCATAGTCCGCGATGGGGCAGTAGTTGATGCTGCCGCCGAAGATGTTGCGAATCATGGAAGAATCCGTGCTGGCTGCCTGAGCGATGATTACATCACGCAGTTTTACATCCGTATGCATACCGCCGCAGGTGCCTACGCGGAACAGCTTTTTGCAGCCAAAGCTGTGAATGAGCTCATGAACGTAGATGGAGATGGAGGGAATGCCCATGCCCGTGCCCTGTACGGAAACCGGAACCCCCTTGTATTTGCCGGTAAAGCCTAAGATATTGCGTACAGAAGTGTACTGCTTTACATCATCGAGGAAGTTTTCAGCGATGAATTTAGCCCGCAGGGGGTCACCGGGGAGCAGAATACGTTCTGCTACATCGCCTTTTTCAGCGCCAATATGAGGAGTTGCCATGTTGAATTCCTTCTTTCTGTAAAATAAATTCTAAACGATAATGTTATTATATAAAAAAATAACAAACAAGAAAAGGTCATGTGACCACACTTTACAAAGTAATTTTAGCAAATTCTGTAAATTGGTACAAGTGGAATTGTAATGTAAGATGAATTTAGCAGAATTTAGCACCTGATTTGACATATTAATCTTAAAGTGCTATACTTTTTCATGTTGAAATAAGTTGTCAAGACAATCGCGGCTGGCCTAGAGCCAGATGAGGAAAGTCCGGGCTCCATAGGGCAGTGTGCTGGATAACGTCCAGCGAGGGTGACCTTAGGGATAGTGCCATAGAGATTTAGACCGCCTGACTTGTCAGGTAAGGGTGGAAAGGTGCGGTAAGAGCGCACCAGCAGTCAGGTGACTGGCTGGCTTGGGTAAACCCCACACGGAGCAAGACCAAATAGGGAAGGGATGATGCGGCCCGCGGAACCTTCCGGGTTGAGTCGCTTGAGCCGGCAGGTAACTGCCGTGCCTAGATAAATGATTGTCGCCTCCGCTTGCGGATGGAACAAAACTCGGCTTATTGATTGCTTATTCAACCTAAATGCAAATAAGATGGCTGTCATAACGACAGCCACTTTTCATGTCAGCATGAATTCTGAAAAGAAACTGAAAATTATTTAGAGTTGTGCAAAAATTAAAATCTTATTAAAAAAATTGCAGGAATACGACGACTTTTGTCGTATTATATAAATTGGGTGTTACAAAAAATACATAGGATTAAGCTGAATCCAGCCCAGGAGCGGGGGAACCAAGTTTTTGGGGCGAACTTCATGATTACATTATTTGACAGTGTAAGGAATGGAGCGGGTGGTCTTCTCTACCCGAGCCCGGCAGCTAACCTCGTAAGCGAACAGAGAGAGGAGTTGGCTTTTTGTTTAAAAAAGCAACAAAGCGTGTGTTTGCGCTGTCCATGATCCTGATGTCCATGTTTTCTGTGTGTAGTGCGTCTGCATTCCGCGTAGGGGACCAGGGCACGGAAGTAGCTGAGATACAAGGACAATTGGTCCGTCTTGGTTACGATGTATCGGCTGATGGGGACTTCGGTCCGGCAACAGCTGAAGCTGTTAAAGGTTTCCAGTCTTCCCACGGGATGACTGCAGATGGACAGGTAGGGCCGTCCACCTATTCGGCTCTTTTAGGCAAATCCATGCCAGTAGTATCCCACGGCAGCAATTACATCAATCGTACCATTATTTCCGAATCCATGCAGTACCTTGGTGTGCCGTATGTGTTTGGCGGTACCAGCCCCAGCGGTTTTGACTGCTCCGGCTATGTACAGTATGTATTTGCTCATGCTGGCGTACATCTTCCGCGTACGGCAGATGTTCAGTATGAAGTAGGTTCACCTGCTGGTGAGCTCATGCCTGGTGATTTAGTATTCTTTTCGACGTATTGTCCAGGTGTGTCCCATGTGGGCATCTATCTTGGCGACCGTCAGTTCATTCATGCATCCTCTAGTGTCGGGGTTAGCGTAGCATCTTTGGACAGCTCCTATTGGGGCAGCTGCTATGTTGGTGCCCGTCGGGTGATGTGATGACATTTTAGGGAGAGGCATAGCCTCTCCTATTTTTCTTATCCGGAGGTGAAAGGACATGGGGGATTTATTCGTCGTGTTGCTTATCTTTTTTGTTTATGGCTATGCCGAATGGGAAGAAATGTTTGGAGATTAAGAAGAATATTTTGTAAAGTTAGCAGGATTTTGCCTTGAGTTAGCGAAATACTCCTTTAGAAAGAGTCCTGTAATCCATCGTACAGGTAAGCTGATTTATAATGATAGGAGTGACCACAATGGCAAAAGTGAGAATTCTCAACATGATGTTCTATGGTTTCCATGGCGTTTATGAATATGAACGCGAACAGGGGCAGAAATTCTACATTGATGTGGAAATTGAGACTCAGGATGACAAACTGGTGGAAACGGATGACCTCAAAGATGGCGTGGATACGGCTGCTGTCTATGATATCGTACGTGATATTACGGAAAACAAACGTTATACCATGTTGGGCACTCTATCGGCGGCTATTGGCGATAAGCTGCTGGAGAAGTATCCGCATTTCAAAACGGCTATGGCGCGAATTCGTAAGCCATCTGTGCCTATTTCAGGGCCGCTGGATTGCGTAGAGGTCGAAGTAGTTCGCCATCAGAAATAAGATTTTAATACTAGAGGTCATCAGCCTGCCTATAGGCTGGTGGCCTTGTTTTATGTAATATTGCCAAAAGAAGATATCTTTTATATAATTAATGTAGCTTTTTAAATGAAAGAAAGGATGCAGATAGAATGGCAGCAGACAAAGATAAAGACAAGGTAGGACGCATAACGGAGGGCGATAGCAAAAAAGCGGCTCTGGCCAGTGCCTTAAAAAAGATTGAAAAGGATTTTGGCAAAGGGTCGATTATGCGTTTGGGCGATGCCCGTGCACAGATGAATGTGGAGGTTATCCCCACGGGAATTCTGCCGATTGATATTGCTCTGGGAACAGGCGGCATTCCGCGTGGCCGTATCATTGAGATTTATGGCCCGGAATCTTCCGGTAAGACTACGGTAACTTTGCATATGATTGCCGAAGCCCAGAAAAATGGCGGCATTGCGGCATTTATTGATGCCGAACATGCTTTAGACCCTGTATATGCGCAGAAACTGGGCGTAGATATTGATGAACTTTTGATTTCCCAGCCGGATACCGGTGAACAGGCTCTGGATATCGTAGATGCTTTGGTACGCAGCGGCGCTATCGATATCATTGTCGTAGACTCCGTAGCGGCATTGGTACCGAAAGCGGAAATTGACGGCGAAATGGGCGACAGCCATGTTGGCCTGCATGCCCGCCTGATGAGCCAGGCCATGCGTAAGCTGACCGGTGTTATCAATAAGTCACAGACCGTGGCGATTTTCATCAACCAGATTCGTGAAAAAGTCGGTGTGACGTATGGCAATCCGGAAGTGACCACCGGCGGCCGTGCACTGAAATTCTATTCCTCCGTACGCATGGAAGTGCGCAAGGGCGAAAAGATTACGCAGGGTGCTGATGTAGTCGGTAACCGCACGAAAGTAAAGATTGTCAAGAACAAGATTGCGCCTCCGTTCAAGACCGCAGAATTTGACATCATGTACGGCGAAGGCGTTTCCCGTCTGGGCACCCTTATCGATATGGGCGTGGAACTGGATATCGTGGACAAGAGTGGTGCATGGTATTCCTATGAGGGCAACCGCTTAGGTCAGGGCAAGGAAAAGGCCAAAGCCGTTCTGGAAGAAAATCCGGCCATGGTGGAAGAAATCGAAGGCAAAATCCGCGAAAAACTGGCTACGGATGCCGATGCTTTGGAGAAGGCCGCACCTGCTGATACCAGCGATGATATTGACGAGGATTAATCCATGTGGGGAAATCAGAACTATGGGCAGCAGAGGCGTAAGCCGGTAAAGCCTGCTCTGGTGACAGCGGTGGATATGCTGGCTCGTCAGGAGTACAGTGAAAACCGCCTGTTTGAAAAACTCATGGCAAAAGGTTATGAGGAGGAAGAAGCCTCAGCGGCCATTGCCCGCCTGCAGGAGAAGCATTACTTAAATGATGCGGAATCCTGCCCGCGGCGGTTTAATTATCTCTACACGGACAGCAGTTACTCCGTGCGGCAGATTTGCGAAAAGCTCAAACAGAAGGGCTATCCCTCATCGCTTGTCAAGTCCTGCATTCCCGCTGACCGGGAAATGGTGGGGGAACGCGAATACGAAAAAGCTCTCCGTGTTCTCACGAGCAAGTATAAGCGCAGTCAGGATAAGCAGAAACTGTTGGCAGCCCTGTTTCGGCGGGGCTATCAAAGTTCGGCCATCTATCGGGCAGTTAATGAATTTTTAGCTGACGCTCCGGATGAATAAATGAAAATGAGGCCAATGTACACATCACGGTACATTGGCCTCATTTTGTCTTGCTCTATATGCAGGGAATTAGTTTTCGCCTTTTTCAGCTTTGGAAAGTTTTGCGCAAGCAGCAGCGATACGGTCGATAAAATCATATTCCATGGAAGTAGCTTCAAAAGCTTCAGCAAATTCACGGCTGCCCAGTTTCTGGTCAAGAATCTTTTCGCAATCACGCATGGTTGTTTTTCACCTCCGAATAATTAATGGTACATCTTAGTACCTGCTAACAGAAATATATTATAGCAGGTACTAAAAAAATTGCAAGAGATTTTGATAAAAAAATCCATACAAAATATTAATGTGTTATAAAAAATACTAATAACAAAAAAGCGCCCTTGCGGACGCTTTTTGCTGTTAAGCCAAATACATGCTTTCGCTGATGGTGTTGGCGAGTTCTTCTTCGTTCATATCCTTGGTATCTTTCGGGGCTGCTTCATAGGCATCCATGCGTTTCTTGATGAACTGGGTGTCGATGTTGCCCGTACGGAAGTAGGTATCCTTGAGGATTTTCTTGTGCAGGGAAACGGTGGTCTTTACGCCGTCGATGCGGAATTCCTTGAGGGCACGTTCCATGATTTTGATTGCATCACCACGGGTGCGGCCATGGACGATGATTTTGGCAATCATGGAATCGTAGTACGGCTCGATAGCAAGACCTGCGGTTACGCCGGAGTCGAAACGGACACGGGGGCCGCTGGGTTCGTGCAGGAAGGTAATCTGTCCCGGGCAGGGCATGAAGTTGTTTTCCGGGTCTTCGGCGTTGATGCGGCACTCAATGGCGTGACCGGTGAAATTTACATCTTCCTGTGTGAATTCCAGAGCTTCACCGGCAGCAATGCGAATCTGCGTGCGTACGAGGTCAATGCCCGTAACGGCTTCGGTGATGCCATGTTCCACCTGAATGCGGGGATTGATTTCCATGAAATAGAACTCGTTGTTGGAAAGGTCAAGCAGGAACTCAACCGTACCGATATTGGAGTAGTGCACGCTCTTGGCAGCTTTTACCGCAAGACGGCCTACGCGGTTGCGCATATCCTGCGTCAGCGCGATGGACGGAGATTCCTCCAGAAGTTTCTGGTTGCGGCGCTGCAGGGAACATTCACGCTCACCCAAGTGGAGAACTTCACCGTAGTTATCCGCCACAATCTGCACTTCGATATGGCGGGAACGCTCGATATAGTGTTCGAAGTAATACTTGGTTTTGGTGATGTCCACCAAGAGGTTCAGGATGTTTCTGAGGTCGTTTTCGTCATGGGCCACGCACATGCCCTTGCCGCCGCCGCCGGATACCGGCTTCAGGATAACGGGATAGCCAACCTCAGCGGCAACCTTGATGGCTTCTTCGTTGCTGGTCAAGGGGTCGCTGCCTTTAGCCATGGGGATGCCGGAAGGCGCGATGGAGGCACGGGCAATGTCCTTGTCACCGACAAGGCGGATGGTTTCCGGCATGGGGCCAATCCAGGTGATGCCTGCTTCCGTTACCTGTTCGGCAAAGTCTGCATCCTCGGAGAGAAAACCATAACCGGGATGAATGGCATCGGCATGGGTTTCACGGGCAGCCTTTAAGATAGCGTCTTTATTGAGATAGCTTTCCAGTGCGTCAGCAGGGCCGACGTTTACCGCCATATCCGCAAGGCGCACATGCAGGGCATTGGCATCGGCATCGGAATAAACAGCAACGGTTTCAATGTCCAGTTCCTGGCAGGCACGGATAATGCGTACGGCGATTTCGCCACGGTTAGCAATTAAAATGCGTTTGAACATAGGATTACCTCCTAAACTTTACAACTCAATTTATATTATTGTTGATTATTGTATATAGTTGTACATCAACAGGTATTAAGACCTGTTACCAAAGCAACTATGCTATGAATTGTAGCATAATTTTATTGAAGGGTCAATAATAAAGTAAGGGTATTGAAATTATGCACAAAAAGAATAATGAATGATGTATACAAGAAATTTTCATATTTGTATAGTATAGTGTGGTAATATAGAAAGTAGAAAAGCAGGGAAGTGAGTTTATGACGGATATTGTGGCGGAAAAATTGAAATTATTGCCGGATAAACCGGGCGTCTATATAATGAAGAATACCGAAGGCAGGATTATTTATGTGGGCAAGGCCATTGTGCTGAAGAACCGGGTACGGCAGTATTTTCAGTCGAACAAGAACCACAGTCCCAAGGTACGGGCTATGGTATCGCATATTGCCGATTTTGAGATAATCATGACGGCTTCGGAAGTGGAAGCACTTATCTTAGAGTGCAATCTGATAAAAAAGCATCGCCCCCGCTATAATATCAGTCTGAAGGACGATAAAAGTTATCCCTATGTCAAAGTGACGGTGCAGGAAGATTTTCCCCGTGTGTTCATCACACGGCGAATCCTAAAAGATGGGGCGCGTTATTTTGGCCCCTATACCAATGCCACGGCGGTACATGAGAGCCTCAAACTTCTGCGGCGGCTGTTTCCCTTGCGCACCTGCAAGCATTTGCAGGAACGGCCCTGTCTGGAGTATCATATCAAGAGGTGCCTGGCACCCTGCGCAGGCAAAGTGGAAAAAGGCGATTATGATGCCATGATTCGGGCGGTTTTGCTGTTCTTGGAGGGCCGTACGGAGGATGTGGAGCGCGAATTGCAGCTGCGTATGGAACAGGCGGCAGAGAGCTTTAATTTTGAGGTGGCGGCGCGTCTGCGTGACCAACTGCTCGCTGTGCGGAAAGTGGCAGAAAAGCAGAATATTGTCACGGGTTCCGGCGACCAGGATGCTGTAGGGCTGGCGCGTTCGGAAATCGGCGTGGTCGTACAGGTCTTTATGATTCGCGGTGGCAAGATGGTTGGCCGGGAGCATTTTCTGTTGCAGGGCAGCGAGGATGAAAGTGACGGGCAGCTTTTGGCGGCCTTTTTGCAGCAGTATTATCATCGGGCGACCTTTATTCCTAGAGAAATTCTGCTGCCATTGGAAATTCCGCAGTCTGAACAGGATTTGCTGGAAAGATGGTTGTCGGATAAAAAACAGAAGGCCAAAGTCCAGCTTATCCTGCCGCAGCGGGGGACGAAAAAAGATATTGTGGAAATGGCCGTAGGCAACGCGGAAAAATATCTCCATGATGAAGCAGCCCGTATCAAGCAGGCCAATGACCAGACCTTGGGGGCTGTGGAGGAACTGGGACGTTATCTGGGACTGCCGAAACCTCCCGACCGCATGGAATGCTTTGATATATCCCATAATCAGGGGAGTGAAACGGTGGCTTCTATGGTCGTCTTTGAAGGCGGCCTGCCGAAGAAAAGCGATTATCGCCGCTTTAAGATTCAAAGCACCGAGGGCAAGCCGGATGATTTTCTCTCCATGCGGGAGGTTACGACCCGTCGTTATGTGGATTTGCCGGAAGAGGAGCTGCCTGACCTCATTATTATTGATGGCGGCAAGGGACAGTTATCCTCGGCTTTGGAAATTATCCGCAATGTGGCAGGGCATAAGCATGTGCCTGTGGTGGGCCTTGCCAAGCAGTTTGAATTGGTGTTCACGGAGGGAAATCCTGAGCCAGTGGTTTTGCCGCGGCATAGTCAGGCGCTCTATCTTATTCAGCGGATTCGTGATGAAGCTCATCGGTTTGCCATTACCTATCACCGCAAATTGCGGGGCAAGCGCAATCTGGTGTCGGTGCTCGACCATATTGTCGGCATTGGGCCAAAAAGACGGCAGGCACTATGGAGCCATTTTGGCAGCATAGGTAAGATAAAGGCGGCAACGGTTGAGGAACTGGCACTGGCGCCGGGTATGAATAAACCGGCGGCTGAAGCGGTGTATAACTTCTTTGCGGCACAGGCAGAATTAAGAAGAAAATAATTTTTATAGATGGATAGTGAGGAGATTTATGAAGAAGATTGATTTGCACGTTCATTCGCTGGTGTCTGACGGCAGTTTTAAGCCGGGAGAACTGGCTGAGCACGCTAAGGAACAGGGGCTTGCGGCTTTTGCCCTGACCGACCATGATGTGATGGCGGGCTGCGCAGAAGCGGCTGCGGCGGCAAGTGCAGCCGGTGTGGAATTTATCAATGGCATGGAAATGACCATGGATTTTAAGGGGCTTAAAATTCATGTGGTATGTCTGGGCTTTGACGAAATGCATCCCGGTTTTCAGTCCATGTATAAGAAAATCCGTGCCATCAAGGAAGGCCGGATTGAGGATATTATCGAGTTCGTCCGCCGCAAGGGCGTTGATATCAGTTTGGAAAAAGTGCAGAAATTTACCTATAGGAACCTTTTGGACAGATATGCGGTGATGCGTTATCTGGTATCCCTGCATCTTTATGACAGGGCACAGCCGTTGTGGGATAATTATCTTGACCCGGCTGTGGTAGAGCTGGGGCTTAACTACAATATTACCGCCGAAGAAGCGCTGCCGATTATTCACGAGGCGGGCGGCGTGACTTCGCTGGCGCATTTTCATAAGAACATTGGACTGGGGAATTTGGACAGCCGTCAGCAGCAGGAACAGGCCATTGTGGAATTGCACCGGCTGGGACTTGATGGTATGGAACGGTTCTATCCGAATTATTCGGCAGAAGATGCGGAGTTTGCGGCGCAGATGATAGCGAAATATGACCTGCTGCCTACGGGTGGGACCGACTTTCATGGAACAAACCGCCCTGGAATTGAGATGGGAAGCGGAATGAACGGTAATATGGCCGTGCCTTATGCGTTCTATGAGGAAGTCAAGTCACGATTGACCAAGTAAAATATTTTCTTTATTGGCAGGATTTGGCCCTAGTCAGCTAGAAATTCCTAACTAGTAACAGAGTTGCTGTGGTACTTTTCTTTGGTGCCGGGCGACGATATACATTTATGGGTTCGTGGTGTTAGGTGTTAGGAGGGCTTTCGATGAAGACTTGGGTTTGCACGGTTTGCGGC
>DFHU01000015.1:16073-25616 GCA_002373045.1 Pseudoselenomonas ruminantium
TTGCCGGAGGATTTTGTCTGCCCGCTGTGCGGTGTCGGCAAAGATATGTTTGAAGAACAATAGGATAGTTGGAAATTTCACCTGATTATCGGTCAGGTTGACTAGTTCAAAATAGGGGCTGTAAAGGTGCAGTCTCTATTTTTTTATAAATAAGTGTTGATGTGTATAACTTTGGGAAGGAAATGTTTTTTTGGTGGCGAAAAAAATACATAAGTATTAACACTGGCAAAAGGGGGCAATGATTATGAAGTCTATGCGCAATGTTTACATTTGCTTGCAAACATGCTGTTTCATCGTGTGTTTGTTGCTGAGCGGGGCAAGCTATGGTGATGCCCGGTCCGTGTACAGGCAGCCGGTTATTATGGATACGGATATTGGCAACTCGACCGATGATTTGTATGCTATGGATTTGCTCTATAAGATGGCCAAGCGTGGTGAGGTCGATATAAAGGGCATCGTGGTGGACCGTCAGGGGGACGGTTTTGCCGATTTGGCGGATATCCTGAATACCTATTATGGTTTCCCGGATATTCCCATTGGTGTGGAACGGCAGGGTGTGGTAAACAGCACCATTCATATTGATTACCGTATGCTGGATGACTTAAAAAATGCTGACGGCAGCAAGATGTTTGCCCGCACGGACAAGAATATGCAGGATAATTTGGAGGGGTATAAGCTTTACCGTAAATTACTGGCTGAGGCCAAAGACCATTCGATAAAAATCGTTGCCATTGGCTTCGTATCCAGTCTGGTGCAGTTGTTGGAGTCAGGGCCGGATGAGTATTCGGATTTACCGGGCAGAGAGCTCGTAAGACGCAAGGTGGATTCCCTTTATTTTATGGCGACGAAGCTGGAGAAAAATGATGACCCTGGCTACAACCTGCGTTATGATATTCCCCTGGCCAGACGATTTCTGACCGAGTGGCCTCGTGAGGTAAAAGTGTATCTCTCACCGAGTCCTGTGGGCGGAGCAATCGAATATCCTGCGGATTTGGTCATGAAGGATTTAGAAAACATGACTGTGCATCCTATCTTGCAGGTTTATCTCAACAAGAACTGCAATACGGGGCAAAAGATGTGGGATTTCCTCTGCGTGGTAAATGCTGTAAAGCCGGAGTTGTTTTCTTATTCGCAGACGGGCTTTGTATCCTTGGATGAAGCGGGGAAGATTTGCTTTACCAAGGACAAACAGGGCAATTTTATCTTTCAGTTGCCGGGCGATAAAAAGTGGAATGACAATATGCTGTCCTTGTTAAGATTTTATGGCAAGTAAGGAAATGTAAGCGGCTGCTTTTCTTGTTAGCAGGTCATAAGACTATTAAATAAATTTATGATATGATAAAAAATAATAAAAATATTTACCGCTTATTATTGATTTTTTCAACTCACTTTGTTATAATTATCACGTAATGAATCATAAGTGTGATTCATCGTACTAGCCATACCGAAAGCGGTTTCCGTTATGGAATTGACAGACTTTTGGCAATCGCTTTCTAATTCTAAGGAGGCATTTGATTATGAAGGTAACAGTTGTTGGTGCAGGTAACGTAGGCGCTACCGTAGCAAATGTGCTGGCAGTAAAGAATTTCTGCAGCGAAGTTATGCTCGTGGATATTAAGAAAGGTTTTGCAGAAGGCAAAGCTATGGATATCATGCAGACAGCACATCTGCTGAACTTTGACACCACGGTAACGGGCGTTACGGCTGAAATCGGTGACGAAAACGGCTATGCACCGACGGAAGGTTCCGATGTTGTGGTTGTTACTTCCGGTATGCCGCGTAAACCGGGCATGACTCGTGAAGAACTCATCGGCGTAAATGCAAAAATCGTCAAAGGTGTTGTTGACCAGGCGCTGAAATATTCTCCGAACGCTATCTTCATCATCATCTCCAATCCGATGGACGCTATGACGTTCCTGACGCTCAAAGATTCCAAACTGCCGCGCAACCGCGTTCTCGGTCAGGGCGGTATGCTCGACAGCAGCCGTTTCCGTTATTTCCTGTCCAAGGCTCTGCAGGAAGCTGGCTATCCGGCAACCCCGACGGACATCGACGGCACGGTTATCGGCGGCCACAGCGACAAGACCATGGTTCCTCTGACGAGCCTGGCTACTTATCGTGGCATTCCTGTTACCCAGCTTCTCAGCAAAGAACAGCTGGATGACGCTGTAGCTCAGACGAAGGTTGGCGGCGCTACGCTGACTGGTCTCCTCGGCACCTCCGCTTGGTATGCTCCGGGCGCTGCTGCAGCTGCTATGGTTGAAGCAATCGCTCTCGATGCCAAGAAGCTCATGCCTTGCTGCGTATACCTCGATGGCGAATACGGCGAAAAAGACCTCTGCATCGGCGTACCCGTTATCCTCGGCAAGAACGGCATGGAAAAAATCGTTGAGTACAAGCTGGAAGGCGACGAAAAAGCTAAGTTTGATGAAAGCGTAGCTGCTGCTCGCAACACCAACTCCAAACTCGGTGATGCACTGAAATAAGCAACTGAAATAAACGATAAGACCCATTGGCGCAAAAAAGCCCGTGGGTCTTATTTTTATTTTCATAAACTATTAAGTTTCGGTTAAAACATGACGATATATTCTATAAGAAGGGCGGCCTATGGCAAGGGAGGTGTTTGTCATGTTGAACCGTATTGAGCGCGTCGCCCGGGTTAAAGGTATAGATTCCAGTGTGAATCGTTCCTTCGAGCGAAAAGAAGGCTATCAGGATGGCAAGCGGGATAAGCAGTCGTTTGCGCATACACTGAACAAGGAAATGGAAAAGGAGGTTCGTCCGTCCAATGAGGCGGGACTGGGAATGCCGAATGCTTATCGGCTGGAGTTGTCCACGCAGCCGACACAATCCCTGTTTTATCGGGAATTGGTTGACCTGAGTGGCGTGGAAGGGAAGATTGATGTTAGCGGTTAATGGGAGATAAAACAATATGGTACTTACGCAAAACACAGTGGTTGGATTGTCGTAGCCATGCTCGCGGGATTGGGGCTGGCTGCGGCATTTTTTATTGACGGAAAAGCTTCGGTTAGGGTAAGATTACGCTAGGAACATGTAAGAAGGGATGAGCAAATTTATTTATGGCTGATGAACAATGCGTAAAAGATGATGTTTATTATATGCGGGAGGCGCTAAAGGAAGCACAGGTTGCCTATGATTTGGAAGAAGTACCCATTGGTGCGGTGTTGGTGGACAACGCTACGGGAGAGATTGTCACCCGCGGGCACAATATGCGGGAAATCTGGCATGATGCCACGGCCCATGCAGAACTTATCGCCATCCAACAGGCCTGTAAGGATTTAGGGCGCTGGCGTTTGTCGGGCCTGACGCTTTACGTTACCATTGAACCCTGCCCCATGTGTGCCGGGGCTATCGTGATGAGCCGCGTGGATCGGGTCGTCTATGGCAGCACCGACAATCGCGCAGGGGCCTGCGAGTCGGTCTTTAATATTCCCGGCAACGAGCATTTGAATCATCGCCCGGAAATTACTGCGGGCGTCCTGCAGGAAGAATGCTCCGGTATCATGAAGCGGTTCTTCAAGGAACGGAGGGAGAAGAAGCGGCAATTGAAGCAGTCTTGACGCATAATTTTATACACGAAAAAACGCAGGTTGATTCAGAACCTGCGTCTTCCGTATATAATCCTTTAACTGCAAAGCTTCCCCATTTTGTTTCTTAAAGGCATGTGTCATCACTTCCCCAAGTGACAAAAAATATTATACGATTGAATAATGCTTTACACAATACCACCAAAGTATAAAGTATAAAACAATCTACTCCTTTTGTGGTATATTCACCCAAATATTTCCCAGCAGCCTGGACGAAAGAATTGGCATTTTTAGCTAATGGTGCTATGATAATTGTAAAAAATAAAATAGATATGCAGGGAGGGCGAATGTTATGCGCATAATCATTACGGATTCGTATGAAAAGATGGGGGTGGAAGCAGCCAACATTGTAGCCGGACAGGTTTATCTGAAACCGAACAGCGTTTTGGGGTTGGCTACCGGCAGTACGCCCGTTTCCATGTATGAGCGGTTAGCGGCTGTACATAAGAGCGTCGGCCTGGATTTTTCGGAAGTGACGACCTTTAATCTCGATGAATACATCGGCATGAGTCCGGACAATCCGCAGAGCTATCACTATTTTATGCAGGAAAATTTCTTCCGTCATATCAATATCCGCCCCGAGAATGTGTTCCTGCCCAATGGTATGGCCGAGGACATGGCAGCAGAAGGACAGCGTTATGAAAAGCTGATTGAAGCCAAAGGCGGCATTGACCTGCAGGTGTTGGGCATTGGGCAGAATGCCCATATCGGCTTTAATGAACCGGATGTAAAGTTTGCGGCAACCACGCATAAAGTGCAGTTGGATGAAGAAACCATTCAGGCCAATTCCCGTTTCTTTGCCAGTGCCGCTGAAGTGCCCCGCTATGCCATCAGCATGGGAATCAAGACGATTATGATGGCCGAGCATGTCATCCTGCTGGCCAATGGCCGCAACAAGGCCGAAGCGGTGCGCAAGGCCGTCTGTGGGGATGTGACACCGGAGGCGCCGGCTTCCATTCTGCAGTTGCACCGTGATGTGGCAGTTATCGTGGATAAGGAAGCAGCCGCACTTTTGCCGCCTGCCATTCCGGGAATAACGATAACGCATAAATGAGAAGGGGATAGTAACGCAAAAGCCCGGTACGACTATTTTCGTAACGTTTGACAAGCTTGTCTAAGTGAAGAAAATAGTCGTACCGGGCTTTTCTATATGGTATAATCAATACCTGCGAATCTGTGGTGGTAATTATATATCCCAGTGCAGCATATCCGGGTTCGGGGTGGCCTTATCCACTTCAGTCAGAATCCACGCCGCATTATCATGGTCAGCGGCAAAGGCTTTTTCGAGGCCTGCCTGATATTTTTCGGGAATCTCCATAGCGTGAATCGCCATGTGCATATAATCTTTGGCCACGAGGGTTACACCGCGGGCGGCAGCCAGCTGGGCCTTGAAACGGTAGCCATAGTAAAGGTAGCTGTTGTGCTCGATGGGGATGTCCTTGTAGGCTTCGATGCGTTCATCGACTTCCTTTTCGGCATCGGCGGTGAGGTCCATCTTGTGCAGCAGGTTCCAACGGTCAGCCCAAAGTTCGCCGCGCAGGATATACTTGTAGAGAAAATCAGTGCCTTCGGCAGCTTCAATCGCCGTATTGATATGGGAGAGCGCTTCGTCAAACTTCCCCTGTTCTTTTTCGAGCGCGCTTAATTTCTGCAGGGCAAAGGCGTATTCTTCGACGTCTTCGCTGTTTTCCTCATTATAATCAGCTTCGACTACGCTGTGGAAAAGTTCGCTGGCCTCATCCTTTTTGTCAATTTCGTCCATGGCGAGGAAGTGGGCAAGCCTTGCTCGCGCCCGCCAGCTGTCCATGCCGCCGGCAAAGAGGTTTTCGGGCGGCTGGGCTTTTGATTCCATTACTAGATGGACAAGTTTATGAAATTCATTTTGTGTCATGTTGCAATCCTCCTATGTATCATGGTTTCCATTATACATGAAAATGAGCGATAAGACTAGAAATAAAGTCAAAAAGTCAGAAATAGTATTTGACTTTTTGACTTTATCCTGTATAATAAGACTTAAAGATGATGATTGTAAGTTGACCGCGAAGTTACGGAGGAAATATTATGGGACAGGAAAAATACACCGCAAAAACCATGGCGGCTTTGCAGGCTGCCCAGCAGATGGCGGCGATGCGCTACCATCAGGAAATCACTTCCCTGCATGTGCTGTTGGCACTGGCCAAGGAGCCGGAAGGACTCCTGACGGATATCTTTAATGAATGCAAGACGGACTTGCCGATGCTCAAAGCCCGTTTGGAACAGGAACTGGGCAAGATTCCGAGTGTTCGGGGCACCGACCGCCTTTCCATGGGCATGGATATGGTGCGCGTACTAGCAAGGGCCGAGGAATTTGCTAAATCCATGAAGGACGATTACCTTTCCACGGAACATTTGCTTTTAGGTCTGGCCGAAGATGGCAGCAGTGATGTGCAGTCCATCTGCAAGGAATTTAAGCTGACCAAGAGTAATATTCAAGGTGCCATCAAAAAATACCGCAAGCAGAATGTCACGAGCGAGAATCCCGAAGAAGGCTATAAGTCGCTGGAAAAATTTGGCAGGGATTTGACCGCAGCCGCGCGGCAGGGAAAACTTGACCCGGTAATTGGTCGTGACGAGGAAATCCGCCGTACGATTGAAATTCTCTCCCGCCGCACGAAGAATAACCCGGTATTGATTGGTGAACCGGGCGTAGGCAAGACGGCGATTGTCGAAGGGCTGGCCCGCCGCATTGTGGCCGGGGATGTGCCGGAATCGCTGAAAAACAAGACTCTTTATTCGCTGGATATGGGCTCTCTGATTGCTGGCGCAAAATTCCGCGGTGAATTCGAGGAACGCTTGAAGGCAGTACTCAATGAAATCGTCAAATCGGATGGGCAGATTCTGCTCTTTATCGACGAAGTACACACGGTTGTCGGTGCCGGTGCCGCCGAAGGCGCTATGGATGCGGGCAACCTCTTGAAGCCCATGATGGCTCGTGGGGAGCTGCGCTGCATTGGTGCGACAACCCTCAACGAATACCGCAAGTATATCGAAAAGGATACGGCTTTGGAGCGCCGCTTCCAGCCGGTAATGGTCGGCCAGCCCAGTGTGGAAGATACGATTTCCATTCTGCGTGGCCTCAAAGAACGCTATGAAGTACATCATGGTGTGCGCATCCGCGATGCGGCGCTGGTTTCGGCAGCAGTTCTGTCTGACCGCTATATTTCCGACCGCTTCCTGCCGGATAAAGCCATTGACCTTGTGGATGAAGCAGCCGCCAAACTGCGTACAGAAATCGAATCCATGCCGGCACCGATTGACGAAATCCGCCGCAAAATCATGCAGCTTGAAATCGAAGAACAGGCCCTGAAGAAGGAAACGGACGCATCTTCACAGGAAAAACTGGCGGAAATCACGGCGGAAAAAGCCGATTTGCAGGCGCAGGAAAACACGCTCAAAGCCCAATGGGATAGCGAAAAGCAGGCCATTTTGCGCGTGCGGGCCATCAAGAAGGAAATCGACGAGGTTAACAGTCAGATGGAAAGCGCGGAACGTGCCTATGACCTCAACCGCCTGTCGGAACTCAAATACGGCAAACTCCCGCAGCTGCAGCAGCAGTTAAAGGAGGAAGAGGAAAAAATCGCCGCCCGTGCCCAGGGCGAAACCCTGCTCAAAGAAGAAGTGGGCGAGGAAGATATTGCCAAGGTCATCAGCCGCTGGACGGGGATTCCCGTCAGCAAGATGCTCACGGGTGAACGGGAAAAACTCATTCATCTCGAAGATGTGCTCCATGAGCGCGTAGTCGGCCAGGATGAAGCGGTCAAGGCTGTCAGCGAAGCCATCCTGCGTGCCCGTGCGGGCATCAAAGACCCCAACCGTCCGATTGGTTCCTTTATCTTCCTTGGCCCGACGGGCGTAGGCAAGACGGAACTGGCCAAGACGCTGGCCGAAGCGCTCTTTGATGATGAGCGCAGCATGATTCGCATTGATATGAGCGAATATATGGAAAAACACAGCGTGGCTCGCCTTATCGGTGCGCCTCCGGGATATGTGGGGTATGATGAAGGTGGCCAGCTCACCGAAGCGGTGCGCCGTCGTCCCTACAGCGTTATCCTGCTCGATGAAATCGAAAAGGCACATCGTGATGTGTTCAATGTGTTGCTGCAGATTCTCGATGATGGCCGCCTGACCGATGGCAAGGGCCGCGTGGTGAACTTCAAGAATACGGTTATCATTATGACCAGTAACTTGGGTTCCCACGAAATCCTCAACAAGGATTATGAAGAAGCCCAGACAGCGGTCAAGGATATCCTCAAGGATTATTTCCGTCCGGAATTCTTGAACCGTGTGGATGATATCATCGTGTTCAAGGCTTTGGCCAAGGAACAGGTGAAGAATATCGCCGGTATTCTGCTGAAAGCACTGGGCGAACGGCTGGAACGTCAGGTCAAAATCACCCTGGGCTGGAATGAAGATGCCCTTACGGCGCTGGCTGACCAGGGCTTTGACCCCAACTTTGGGGCAAGACCTCTGCGCCGCCTGCTGGTGCATACGGTGGAAACGGCACTGTCCAAGGCCATTATCCGCGGGGAAGTGCAGGAAGGCGATACCGTGAATATTGGGTTTGCTGATGGGGAGTTTACGTTTCAAACTGCATAATTAAGGTTCGGTTTACATCGTAGTGATAAGACGCCCGGTGACCGGTAATACCTTTCCTTCGCCATAGACAGGCTTGTCAAAAGCTGCGGAAAACATTACCGGCCCACACGGGCTTTATTGCGTCTCCCTGTTTTGGTCTTTATACCGTAAACGCTATGACTGCTCGTATGGCCGAGGGATTTATCGATATAAGGATATTTCCGCATCTATGCAGTTCAAGCGCGTGTGGTAACTTACAGGCTGTTTCTGTTATTGATTATGCAGGAGTGGCGGACTTTCTTGTAGAATATTATATGTCTATGAATGGAAATTTAGATAAAGTGATCAGGCATAAAATGGGGAGGATTTTGTATGAAATGTAAAAAAATGTGTACCGCTGTTTTGGCCGTAACTTTGAGCCTTGGTTTTATGGCAGAGGTTCCTTGCACCGAGGCGATGTCGCGGTCAGAAATCGCGCAGATTTCCGTGAATAAAAAGGGCAGCAACTTCCAGTATTGGAATAAGGACGCAGCATCTTATCAGGCGTTGGTTTCCTATGTGAAGGATGTCACCAATCCGAAGAGCAAGAATTTCATTCCCGTGGAAGACCGCATTGCCACTTATGATATGGACGGGACTTTTCTCTGTGAGACAGCTCCTTATTATTTTGATGGCATGTTGTTTATCGACCGGGCCGTCAACGACAAGAACTATAAGGCATCCCCGGCGGACAGGGAATTTGCCTTGGGGCTGGAACGGTTTATTCGCAGCAAGGACGCCGGGGACAAGCTTGGCAGCAGTGCACCGCATCAGGCAGCTGTGTTTGAGGGGATGAACTATCCTGAGTATACGGCCTACGTGCGGAATTTCATGGAAACTCCGGTGGAGGGCTTGAGCAACTTGAAGTGGGGCGAGGCGTTTTACCTGCCCATGGTGGAAACCATCCAATACCTGCAAAATAATGGCTTCCAGGTGTATGTGGTTTCAGGTTCTGAGCGGCAGTTGGTGCGCGTTCTCGTTTGTGATGCCCTGCATATCCCGGAAAATCACATCATCGGTACCGATATCGAAATAAAAGCAGACCATCAGGGGGACAAGAATGGGCTGGATTATGCCTACAAAAAGGGCGATTCGCTGGTTCGGGGAAAATTCGTCATCAAAAATCTGCAAATGAATAAAGTGCAGGCAATCGCCAGAGAAATTGGCAAGCAGCCGGTGCTGGCCTTTGGAAACTCCAGTGGTGATACCAGTATGCTGAACTACACGGTGAACAATAATAAGTACAAGAGTGCGGCGTTCTTCCTGCTGTGTGATGATTTGG
>DFHU01000015.1:25743-36094 GCA_002373045.1 Pseudoselenomonas ruminantium
GTTTCCATGCGGGATGATTTTAAGACGATTTATGGTAAGGATGTAACGCGCAACGATAAGAAATAACAAAACGGGACTGCTGCACGATTCGGTGCAACAGTCCCGTCTTTTTCGTATTCATGGATTTTACGGTGTCGGAATGAATTTGGCGATGAAGGTATGGCCGCCGTCCAACAGATTTTTGTGGAAGCGGGCCAGGGGGGCGAAGATGGGCGTGTAGCTTAGGCGCATCTTAAAACGCATGAGCGTGTGGTTGGTGCAGCCGAAGATGGGCACGCGGTCGAGCAGGTAGCGATTGTCCTGCTTGTCGGCCAGTCCGTAGTTTACGGTGAAGGCGCCCTGGTAGCCGGCATCTTTGACCATGCGCTGCAGTTCTTCATCATAGGAGCCGCAGGGGTAGGCGAGGAAGTTGATTTCCTTGCGCAGATGCCATTCCAAGGCTTTTTTGGAGCCATCTACCTGATTCCAGGTTTCTTCGGGGCTGGTGCTGTCCAGCTGCTCATGGGAAAGGGTATGGCTTTCAAAGTTTATCAGGCCGCTTTCCTGCATTTCCTCTGCCTGTGTCCAGGTCAGGTAGTTGGGATAGGTGCCAACGTAGTCGGAAATCAGGAAGATTGTACCCTTTAGATTGTATTTTTTCAGGATGGGATAAGCATTGCGGTAGTTATCGGCATAACCATCATCAAAAGTGATGATGACCGGCTTGTCGGGAAGTTCCGTGCCGTTTTCCCAGGCATCAACCATATCTTCCGGCGTGATGGTATGATAGCCGTTGTCCGCCAGATACTTCATCTGTGCTTCGAATTGGTCGGTGTGGACGGTGAGGGCGTTTTCATCCCGGTCGTTTATCTGATGGTAGTTTAGTACCGGTACAGCGTTTTTGGCACTGTACATGATGTAGGTGCAAATTGCTGCGCCTGCAAGTATCACAGCCAGCACGATTAGCGCCAGCCGCTTTATCCATACATTCATAATGGACACATCCTTTGATTTTCTATGCTTGCCGCATATCGACTACTATATAACAATGATAAGTTCTTGTCAATATAAACGCCCTCCCGTGCGGGAGGGCGGAAGTTTTTCGTGCTATATTAATTGAGTACCCGGCAGGCTCCGGCGTAATGGGCTACGCGGTAGTCGCGGGACAGGGAATCGTAGGCGATACCGTGTGAACTGGAGGCGTGAATCATCTGTCCATTGCCTACATAAATGCCGACATGAGAGATGTTCACATAATCACCGGCAAAGAAAACCAAATCGCCGGGCATGAGCTCGGATTTGCTTACCGGGCGGCCGGCAGTAGCCTGAATGTCAGCCGTGCGGGGCAGGTGAATGCCCTTCTGGGCAAAGACGTACTGGACAAAGCCAGAGCAGTCAAAACCGTTAGGCGAAGAACCGCCCCAAACGTAGGGGACGCCCAAAAACTGCTGCGCCAGGTCAATAATGCCGTTAGCACCGGCAAAGTAGGATTGATGGTTGGTGATAACAGGCATCGCACGGTGGAAAAGTGCCTGATAGGAATTGCTGCCGATTTTGCCATCGACATCCAGATGATTGTCTTTTTGGAATTCCGCTACAGCAGCTTCGGTTGCCGGACCATAATCACCGTCCACGACTACATCATAGCCGCGGCTGGCCAAAGCCTGCTGGATTTCGATAATGTCGCTTCCGGTATCCCCAAGATGGAAGCTGGCTGCCTCTGTAATGTTTGCGCTTGCAGTGCCTAGAAAAAGTACCGCTGCAGCCAACAGACTGCATGGTTTAGATAGTCGCAAAGTAAAAAACCCCCTCAACAACTTTAAAACACAACTGGGGCTAGTATAACATATTAGCAGCTGACAGGTCAAATTGGTCATAAAAAAATATCTGTAGCAAAATATGTATAATGGCGTTATAATATGATATTGTGTATTTTATGACTAGGATCGTATTGTGAATAGAATGGTAAAAGAATTAAAGGAGATTGTGCATTTTATGCAGAGAAATGAACTTTGCTGGTGTGGCAGCGGCAAGAAGTACAAGAAATGCCATGCGGATTTTGATGAACGCATCAAGGAAATCAAGTTTGATGTGTTTAAGGGACAGGTGCGCCCACCGAAGAAAATCATCAACAATAAGGAAGATATTGCCCGCATCAAGGCGGCAGGCGTGATTAATGATGGTGCTCTTGATGTGGCAGCCTCCCTGATAAAGCCCGGTGTGGATACGGCCACGGTGGATAAAGCCGTGCAGGATTACATTGAATCGCATGGCGGCTATCCGTCCTGCCTGCACTATGAGGGCTTCCCCAAGAGCTGCTGCATTTCCATCAATGACGTGGTTTGTCATGGTATTCCCTCGAAAAAGACCATTCTCAAAGAGGGCGATATTGTCAACGTGGATATCACTACCACTCTGGATGGTTACTACGCCGACGCTTCCCGCATGTTTATGGTCGGGGAAGTTTCACCGGAGGCAGAGCGTTTGGTCAGGGTAACCAAAGAGTGTATGGAAAGAGGTATTGCTGCGGCTCGTCCCTGGCATTTCCTAGGCGATATCAGTGCAGCCTGCGGTGACTATGCCCATGCCAACGGCTATTCGGTGGTTACGGACTTGGGCGGTCATGGTGTAGGCAAGGATTTCCATCTCGAACCCTTTGTGGCGCATGAGGGAAATGCCGGGACAGGAATGCTTTTGGTACCGGGTATGGTGCTGACGGTTGAACCGATGATCAATCAGGGCAAAAAAGATGTGTACGTGGATTCCAAGGACAACTGGACGGTGCGCACGAAGGATAAGAAACTGTCGGCTCAGTGGGAAAAGACGATTTTGATTACGGAAACAGGTGCGGAGGTACTTTCGTCGTAATGACTATGTTTAAGGAATTGGGAATCTCCCAAAATATTTGTGAGACACTTGCCAAACGCGGCATTCGCGAGGCTACGCCGGTGCAGGAGAAGGCGATTCCCCTTGCGCGGGCGGGACGGGATATCATCGTGCAGGCACAGACCGGCACAGGCAAGACATTGGCCTTTTTATTGCCGATTTTAGAAAAAATCAAGCCGCAGGCCGAAGTGGCACAGGCACTGGTCGTAACACCAACCCGCGAGCTGGCCATTCAGGTGGCCAAGGTCGCTGCTGTGGTGGGCGAAGCTGCGGGCATTTCTTCTCTCGTCATCTATGGCGGGCAGGATATTGAACGGCAGAAGCAGAAACTGCGTCGTAAGCCCCAACTCATCATCGGCACGCCAGGACGTCTTTTGGACCATCTGCGCCGTCAGACCATCAATCTGAGCCGCGTGAACAAGGTGGTTCTCGATGAAGCCGATGAAATGATGAAATTGGGCTTTATCGAAGATGTGGAAGTGCTCTTAAAGGCATCGGCCAGCGACCGCCAGTTTATGCTCTTTTCGGCGACCATGCCGGCAAGAGTGAAGGCTCTGGCCGCGCAGTATATGAAAACACCGGAAAATATTCAGATTAAGAGTGAACATATCACGCTCGATGCTATTGAGCAGGTAATCCTCGACACGACCGAAGAAAACAAGATTGACCGCCTGTGCGAATGCATCAACAGCGACAATCCGTACTTGGCGATGGTATTTTGCCATACCAAACAGCGCGCCCATATGGTCACGATGGCACTTGCCGCCCGTGGCTATCTGGTGGATGAGCTGCATGGCGATTTGTCGCAGGTACAGCGTGCATTGGTCTTAAAGCGGTTCCGCAAGGCCGAACTGCAGATACTCTGCGCCACGGATATTGCGGCGCGCGGCCTCGATATCGAAGGCGTAACCCATGTATTTAACTACGATATTCCCCATGATACGGAAAGCTATATCCATCGCATTGGCCGTACGGGCAGAGCAGGACAGGACGGCAAGGCCGTGACCTTTGTCAACGCCCGTCAGTATGATTTGCTGCGCCGCATTGAAGCCGGCATCAAGAGCCGGATTCGCAAGGAACATTCCGAGCGCCATCATAAGCGTCTGGAGAAGCAGGCCAAAATCATGGATGAAATCAAGAAGGAACGGCAGGAGAAAAAGGCCAAGGCAAAACCGCTCTCGAAGTATGCCAACCGCAAAGGTGCGGCACACAAGGGGCGCAATGACCGCAGCCGCCGGGCAAAAGTCCGGAATAAATCCAATGCCACTAAGCGTTCGCATATGGGCAAGCATTAAAGCCTGAAAAATTCTAAATTGTAGCAGGAATTCCCCCTTTTTAGTCGAATTGGTATCAATGTAGACTAAACAAAGGGGGATTTTCTCATGATTGGTATCAAAAATGTAATTGCTGTGGTTTGTGGTGGGGGACCGGCTCCCGGCATTAACAGCGTTATCTCCGGTGTCGTCAATGAAGCAACCCGTCAGGGCTGGGATGTATTGGGCATGTATGATGGTTTTTCGCGCCTGGCTCGTGGCGAGAAGAATTATGTCCGTCTGGAGCCGAAGAACATCAGCCGCATTCATCTGACTGGCGGCTGCATTCTCAAGATGTCCCGCTTCAATCCGACCAAGAAGGAATCGGATTTGCGCACGGTTGTGGAAACGCTGACGGAACTGGGCGTTACGCATCTGGTGACCATCGGCGGTGATGATACGGCGTATAGCTCTGCTGCTGTTTCCGATTATGCCCGCAAGATGGGCCGCACCATCAATGTGGTACATGTTCCGAAGACCATCGATAATGACCTGCCGCTGCCGGAGGGGATTCCGACATTCGGCTTTGAAACGGCTCGCGCTTTTGGTACGCAGGAAGTCGAAAACCTGATGGAAGATGCCCGCACGACGAATAACCGTTGGTACTTCACGATTGCCATGGGCCGTACGGCAGGTCACTTGGCACTGGGCATGGGCAGAAGTGCCGGCGCAGCGCTGACCATTATCCCCGAGGAATTCCCCGAAGATAAGATTCCGCTCCAGCAGGTCGTGGATATCATCACGGGTGCAATCGTAAAACGTTATCTGACCGGCAAGAACTACGGCGTAGCTGTTATCGCCGAAGGCGTTATCGAAAAGATTGCTCCGGAAGACTTCAAGAAACTCGGCACGGTGGTAACGGACGAACATGGCCATATCCGCTACAGCGAACTGGACTTTGGTGAAATCCTCAAACAGGCTGTGCTGGCTGAAGTGAAGAAACTGGGCATCAAAGTCAGCATCATTGATAAAGAAATCGGTTATGAACTCCGCTGCACGGCGCCGATTGCTTACGATATCGACTATGCCCGTCAGCTCGGTTACTCTGCTGTACAGTTCCTGATGTCCGGCGATAGCGGTGCGTTGATTTCCATTCAGGACAACAAGGCTGTGCCCATGCGCTTTGAAGATATCAAAGACCCGGCTACCGGCAAGACGATGGTGCGCAAGGTGAATATCAACTCCGTACATTATCAGATTGCCCGCGGCCTCATGATGCGCCTCGAAAAAGGCGATTTGGATGACCCGGGACTGGCCAATGCTTATCGCATGGAGCCGGCTGAGTTCAAAGAGAGATACAGCTATCTGTTTCCGGAGGAAGCGCCGGTGAATGAAGAAGCATAAAGCCACCGAGTTTTTGTTGACATCTATATGTTAAGACGCGCGGTGACTGGCAATACCTTTCCTTCGCCATAGACAGGCTTGTCAAAAGCTGCGGAAAGGCATCACCAGTCATCGCGCTTAATGCGTAGTCGGTTATGCAACATCGTGGTGTAAAGACGCCCGTGGGGCCGGTCATATTTTTCCTTCGCCATAGACAAGCTTGTCAAAAGCTGCGGAAAAACACGACCAGTCCCACGGGCTTACTGCGTTGATAGGCGTATTACAGCGTGGAGCAAAGGCGCCTGTGGGAACTGGTAATATTTTCCTTCGCCATAGACAGGCTTGTCAAAAGCTGCGGAAAACATCACCAGTCCCCACAGGCTTATTGCGTTGATATGCGTATTACATCTTGGTGTAAAGGCGCCGTAGGGACAGATAATATTTTTCCTTTGCTTAGACAAGCTTGTCAAACGCGTCGGAAAAACATCATCTGCCCCTACGGCTTCGTTCGTACAAAGTGCTGCGTTACATCGTAGTGCTAAGTTCAGGCGGGCAGTGAGGAGGGAGGGGGCGGGGATGGCTTTCGGCAGCGTTTGGCAAGCCTGTCTAAGCAGCCGAAAGTTATCCCCGCCCCCTCCCTCCGTCTTGTGTCTAGAACTTTTCTCGAAAAAACTCAAAAAACTTTAAAAAAGGTGTTGACAACTAAACCCATATGCCCTATAATCTTTTATTGTCAGCCGCCGATACGGCGCAGCGATGAAATGCGAAAGCGTTTCAAAGCAAAGATTATCGCGGGGTGGAGCAGTCGGTAGCTCGTCGGGCTCATAACCCGAAGGTCACAGGTTCAAGTCCTGTCCCCGCAACCAATTTGATTAAAACTTTTTGAAAAAAAGAGTTTGACAAGGCTGACAGGATATGATAAAGTTTATCGCGGGATGGAGCAGTCGGTAGCTCGTCGGGCTCATAACCCGAAGGTCATAGGTTCAAGTCCTATTCCCGCAACCAAATGTTAATGTTGCTGATATAGCTCAGTCGGTAGAGCGTATCCTTGGTAAGGATAAGGTCACCAGTTCAATCCTGGTTATCAGCTCCATATATGGCGGCATAGCTCAGTTGGCTAGAGCATGCGGTTCATACCCGCAGTGTCAGGAGTTCAAATCTCTTTGCCGCCACCAATTTTGTTAATTAACCCCTGTTGCAGGGGTTTTTATTTTGCTACTGAAATCCAAGAAGCCAAGTCGAAGATGCAGGCTGATTGGTTAATTTCAGTGCAAGGGCTGATTAAAAGGCGTGACCTTTTAATCTTGCTTATGTTTTATACATATAAATACGTCGCTAAGAAAATTTTAACTTGTCAAGGGTTTTATGTTGACAGGCTTTTGCAAGTGTGCTAAATTGTATTAGTGACATTATGAAAGAGTCATAGTTTCTGAGCGTAAGGGGTGTAAATAGAGATGCGCAACAATATCACGTTGGAGTGCACGGAGTGCCATAGCCGTAACTACCGTACCAACAAGAACAAGAAGAACAACCCGGATCGTCTGGAGTTCAATAAGTACTGCAAGTTCTGCAAGAAACATACGACGCACAAAGAGACGAAATAATCGCTTCTAGCGGATTGAACGGAGATGTGAAGTAACTGTGAAGAAATTCATAGACGAAGTAATCGCCGAAATGAAAAAAGTATCATGGGCGACCAAGAAAGAACTGGCCAACTACACCGTGGTTGTCGGTATTGCCGTGGCGATTGTCTGCGCGCTGATTTGGTTCTGTGATACCATCTTTGCAAGATTGTTCCACATCATTTTACGGTAAGCTAAGTGAGGGCAGCATGGCAAACGAAGAGATGAATCTGCGGCAGGATAATCCCGGCAGAGCATGGTATGTTGTACATACCTATTCGGGCTATGAGAACAAGGTTAAGGCCAATCTCGAACGCCTGATTCATACGGCCAACATGAGCAACATGATTTTCAATGTTGTGGTTCCCGTTGAGGATGAGGTCGAAATCAAGGACGGCAAGAAAAAAGTCGTTCCGCGAAAAGTCTTCCCAGGCTATGTGCTGGTTGACATGATTGTCGATGAGCATTCCTGGTACGTTGTGCGCAACACCACCGGTGTTACCGGTTTTGTTGGTTCTGAAAAGCACCCGATACCGCTTACCGATGCTGAAGCGAAACGTATCTTGAAATCCATGGGCGAGGAAGAGCTCAAACCCGAACTTGATGTAGAAGTCGGGGATGTGGTTCGCATCAACTCGGGCGTTTTCGAGAATTACACGGGCACGATTACAGCGATTGACGCTGAAAAAGGTCGTCTCAAGGTTCTCGTCGAGGAAACCCCGATTGAACTTGGCTTTGACCAGGTGGAAACCATCTGATTGAAGCTGTTGTAAATCCTTTTTGGGAGGTGAAATCAAATGGCAAAGAAAGTTTCTAAGATTGTAAAACTTCAGGTTGTTGCAGGCAAAGCTAATCCGGCTCCTCCGGTAGGTCCGGCACTTGGTCAGGCTGGTGTCAACATCATGGGGTTCTGTAAGGAATTCAACGAAAGAACCAAAGATAAGGCTGGTCTCATCATTCCGGTTGAAATCACGGTTTTTGAGGATAGATCCTTCACGTTCATCACGAAGACTCCGCCGGCTGCAGTTCTCTTGAAGAAGGCTGCTAAGATCGAAAAGGCTTCTGGTGAACCGAACAAGAACAAGGTGGCTAAACTGCCCCGCGCTGAAGCAATGAAGATTGCAGAAAGCAAAATGGAAGACCTCAACGCTGCTGATATCGAGGCTGCTACTCGCATGATCGAGGGCACGGCTCGCAGCATGGGTATCGAAATCGTTGACTAATTTTTAGCAGCATTTCGCCCCTGTGGGAGGCAATAACCGTTATTACCACGAGAGGAGAAAACTTACAATGGCTAAAGCTGGTAAGAAATATCAGGACGCTTGCAAGCTCGTTGAAGCTGGCAAGTTCTACACGGCTGCTGAAGCTATGGAACTCGTTAAAAAGACGGCTACGAAGAAGTTTGATGAAACCATCGAACTGCACGTACGTCTCGGCGTAGATCCGAAGTATGCTGATCAGCAGGTACGTGGCGCTATGGTACTGCCGCACGGCACTGGTAAATCCAAGCGCGTACTCGTTTTCGCTAAGGGCGAAAAGGTTAAGGAAGCAGAAGCTGCAGGTGCAGACTTCGTTGGTTCCGATGAAATCGTCCAGAAGATCCAGGGCGGCTGGCTCGACTTCGATGTCGCAGTAGCTACTCCGGACATGATGGGCACTGTCGGTCGTCTTGGTAAGGTCTTAGGCCCCCGCGGCCTCATGCCGAACCCGAAACTGGGTACGGTTACGATGGACCTCACGAAGGCAGTATCCGAGATTAAAGCAGGTAAAGTCGAATACCGCACCGATAAGGCCGGTAACGTGCATTGCCCGATCGGCAAGGCATCTTTCGACGCTGAGAAGCTCCAGCAGAACTTCCAGGCCCTGATTGATACACTGAACCGCGTAAAACCGGCGGCTGCTAAAGGCCAGTACATGCGCTCCATCACGGTTAGCGCAACGATGGGCCCTGGCATCCCTGTTCAGCTCTAATTTTTAGAGTTCGGTTCAGACGAGGCTCCGGTCTCAGGAACGTTATGTTCCGACAACTGTATAACGATGGCTGTAGACAGCAGGTTTGATATTTATCATCTAACGACGATTTTTTGTCGCCTGCCGAGGCCGGAGCAGATGAACTTTGAAAATTCTACCTCCGGCGGACGCAGCCGGAGGTTTTTTTACAGGCTTTAATAATTCTAAACAGGCAGGAGGTGTAATAGAAAAATGGCAAATCTGACGAAGAAACAGGCTATCGTTGCTGAACTTAAGGATCAGCTGACGAATGCTAAAGGTGTTGTGCTGACCAGCTACCGTGGTCTTACGGTTGCTCAGGACACGCAGCTCCGTCGTGAACTTCGCGCCGCTGGTGTAACGTACCATGTTGTTAAAAACACGATGCTCCGCCTGGCAGCGAAAGAAGCAGGTATCGAAGGCTTCGATGCTCATCTTGAGGGCACTACGGCTTTCGCATTCTCCTCTGAGGATGCTATTGCTCCGGCAAAGGTTATCTGCGGCTTCATCAAGAAGAACAAGCTCGATGAAAACGAAGTACTGACGGTTAAAGTTGGTACGGTTGAAGGCAAGGTTATTGACGCTAACGAAGTCAAGGCTCTGGCTGAACTGCCGTCCCGCGAAGAACTCATCGCCAAGATGCTGGGCAGCATGAATGCTCCGATCAGCAATACGGTCAACGTACTGCAGGGTGTTATTCGCAATGCTGTTTATGTGCTTGACGCTGTTCGCGCTCAGAAGGAATCCGCATAATCTGCGAATCCTATATAATTTTTAATGAAGAAATAACAAGAAAGATTTTTGGAGGTATATTCAAATGACTAAAGAAGAAATCATGGAAGCCATTGAAAACATGACTGTCCTCGAGCTGTCTGAGCTCGTAAAAGCTATGGAAGAAAAGTTCGGCGTTAGCGCTGCTGCTCCGGTTGCAGTTGCTGCTGTTGGTGGCGCTGCTGCAGGTGCTGCTGAAGAAAAGAGCGAGTTCACGGTTATGCTCGCTTCCGCTGGCGACAAGAAGATCAACGTTATCAAGGCTGTTCGTGAAGCTACGGGTCTCGGCCTGAAAGAAGCTAAGGCTCTCGTTGATGGCGCTCCGGCTGCTGTTAAGGAAAACGTTGCTAAGGCTGAAGCTGAAGAACTCAAAGCTAAGCTCGAAGAAGCTGGCGCTACGGTTGAACTAAAGTAATTTCAGTTTGCTGAAATTAGCAATATAAGAAGGGGCTGTTGCATGAGTGAGAA